>JBDTQH010000035.1:0-63773 GCA_039932335.1 Chloroflexota bacterium | reverse complement strand
TTTATTCTGTTCTTCACTAATTATCTTTGCAACTGAGCAGGGTGTCCCCCATTCTTCACTCCTTCTTAGACTCCCCTCCCACACTTGGAAGGGGTTGGGGGGGGTCTTTCCTTACCTGGATGCCAGGTTGCTCCACCACAACTCTGAACACTTACCAACTACGTCGTCTTTGACGCCTCTAGCCTACAATGCTAAAATGCCAGTATGGATAAGAACGCTGGGCCGCTGTTGCCGCTGCATATTACGCAGGCTTTACAGTCGGCTGAAACGGCCTGTGGGGCGGATAGCGCGGCTGCGTGTCACGATGAGGTCTTGCGGTTGGCAGATGCTATTGCCTACTACCTGGGCGCGGTAGCGGTCGCGCAGTACTCGCAGGCTCTTTACACGGGCGAGATCGAGGCGGACCCCACACTCAACAGGAGCTTACGCAGCCTGCGCCGCATTCTGCCCGGCCAGTGGCTGGTGTGGGCTGCACGCGGTTTGCAAAGCACACCCAACGGTCCCGTCGAGGGGATATATAGCTGGTATACCAGCCCATCAGGCAGCGAGGTGAATGCCGCTTACGAGACTTTGCGGCGCGTAATGGTCGATGACCTGGAGTACACAGGCGAGTACGGCCAGCGGGAAAGCGTGTCGCCCCGCGTGTTGCTGGAGATGGTTGACCAGTATCGCATCCGGCGCAGCAAGGCCGCATCGGGTGCTATTTCGGACGAGACTGTGCGGGAGGTCGCTGGCGCGCTCCTGTCGGGTCTGCGTGCCATGATGAGCGATGCCGACTTTATGAGCAGCTATGTGCTCTTTGCACCCCAGCAGCGGCAGCTCCTGATGGGAGCCAAGGCGACCACCCCCATGCCGCCGATGACCGCGCCGGGCGATGCCACCGCCACGATATTACTCTACCCACCGGGCGAGCCGCCCGACTATACTGTAAGGCCCAACCTGCGAGCCGAGCGTGTTCCGCTTTTCCCGCTGGACCCTTTGCTTGCGTACCTGCAATGCGAAGAGTGCGACCGCTATGTGATCGCCGCCCTGCGCGAGGTGGTGGGAGGCATGCCGGCCTACAGTGGGCTTGACCCACGCTGCGAGCATGAGATCAAGCCAACAATCGAGTGATTTCGCGAGATGGAGGCGCGTAATGCCTCTTCATCGTCTTTAGCTTAATACCAACATATTAATACCAACATAATAGAAGGAGCGAATATATGGGTGCACTTTACGATGTAGTGGAAGATTTCTTTAAGAAGGACGAATGGCCGTCAACCAGGGTAGAGAATCAGAATGCCCTGAGCACCAACTTCCAGGGTCAGAATGGCAGATGGGCGTGCTACGCTCGCGTGGAAGAGGAGAAGGAGATTGTCGTCTTCTACTCTTATTGTCCCATGAAAGCTCCTGAGGACAAGCGCCCTATCCTTGGCGATTTTCTTACCCGCGCCAATTACGGCCTCTATATCGGCAACTTTGAGATGGATTACAACGACGGTGAGGTTCGATTCAAGACGAGCATAGATGTTGAGGGAAGCAAGCTCGACTTCGGGCTGATGAAGCGCCTTGTATATGATAATGTAAGCGTCATGGACAAGTATCTTCCCGGCGTCATGTCGGTAATCTATGGAGGCGCATCGCCCACAGAGGCTATTGCTAAGGTGGAGAACTAGGGGCGAGTACTGAGTACTGAGTACTGAGTACTGAGTACCGAGTACCGAGTACCGAGTACCGAGTACCGAGTACCGAGTTGTCAGTTATTGCGGTCGGCCGTCGGCCGTCGGCGGTCGGTATAAGCGTAAATGAAAAAGGGTGGGAGCATGTAAGTTGCTCCCACCCTTTTTCATTTGTGGTTAGGTTATGGTATCCAGCTTTTTAGCAGCTTTATGCGCTGGTAGGATTGGTCTATGCGCTCGATGGGAATGAGGTCGTTGGCGACCAGCTGCTTGATTGTGGAGATAGCGAGGGCGGTGGTGCCTGGGCCGTAGAGCATGTTGTTGCCGATTGTGATGATGTCAACGCCCGCCAGTATCGCCAGTCGCAGGGCTGTCTCGAACGAGTAGTTGTCGGTTATGGCTCTCATCTGCATATCGTCGGTCATGACCACGCCATCGAAGCCGAAGTCGTCGCGCAGGAGTCCTGTGATGGTCTTTCGGGAAAGAGTGGCGGGCAGGTCGGGGTCGAGGTTCGCGTTGAAGATGTGGGCAGTCATAACAACATCGCATAGACCCGCACGGATTATGTCCATGTAAGGCTCAAGCTCTACCGGAGACCATGTGGCGGTGACATCCGTGAAACCAAGATGGGAATCGGCACGGGAACTGCCGTGGCCGGGGAAATGCTTGAGGGTGCAGAAAATGCCGTGCTCACGGTGGGCGTTTATCACCTGCTCCGAGTGGGTGGTGACGGTCAGTGGGTCGGCAGAGAAGCTGCGGCCATATACGCCGATAACGGGATTGCTGGGGTTGGTATTCAGGTCGACTACGGGCGCTAGGTTCATGTTAATGCCCGTGGAGCGCAGGGTGCCGGCAGTCTCATCGGCGTAGCGGTAGGTGGTGGAGGCATCGTTCAGGTTGCCCAGGTACTGCTGGGACACTGTTTGCGCGAAGCCGTACTGCGGCTTGAGACGTGCCACGCTCCCACCTTCCTGATCGACCGATATGAGGAGAGGCGTAGGAGCGATTGCCTGCAAATCGGCTGTGAGGCGTTTTAGCTGGGCAGCCGACGTGATATTGGAGGAGCCTGCGCCCTGGCTGTCGAAGAGAACCACGCCGCCGATATGCCTGTCACGGATGTCGGCCACGACAGGGTTGTCCGGAGTGAGCACGGAGCCGCGGAACCCCATCATAAGCATTTGCCCTATCTTATAGTCGAGGGTCTCTTCTTCGGGCGATAAAGGTTGGCTTAGGGGTGCTGACGATGCGGAGCGAGTAAGCAACGCGCCCATACTGAGGGCCGCCACCTGCCCGCCAAGGGCAAGAAATCCACGCCTGGATAGACGCATTATGTGCAACTCCTGATTGATGATTCGTACTGCATATTGCGTACTGCGTATGACCGCCGACGGCAGACCGTCACGGTAACTGACAACTGATTCCTGACAACGCGGTCGGCGGTCTGCCGTCGGCGGTCGTCAACTGACAACTACGCAATACGCAATACGCAATACGTTCACAGAGGCATCTCCATTACCAGCCGCCTGACCTGGGGGGTGACGCGGTTGCTTTCGGGTTGGGGCGAGGGTTGGATGGCGAGGGCAATCACCGACATATCATCGGCGGGACGGTTGGCGTCGGCCTCAAGCGCCTTCGCGAGCAGATAGTCTGCGATACCACTTGCCGAGGTGATACCGCTGCTCAGAGCTTGCTTGAATAGTGATGCTGCGTCAATCTGGCGGTTGTCGCGCTCGCCTGCGTCCATAAGACCGTCCGAGTATGTCACTACATAGGTGGTCGCCTCGATGGGTAGCTCTGTTATCACGGGCTTGGTCATGACGTAGATGCCGATTGCGCTACATTGTTCATCAAGCACGCGTAGATCAGGGCTACCGGGAAGCGATAAGAGGATGGGACAGTGGCTGTTACGGGAGAGCACGAGGGTTTGAGTCGCGAGATCTACCGTGACGATGACCAGCGTTGCCGAGACCTTACCGCTCTTGTAGGTGTAGAGGTAGTCGTGGGCGGAGCGGGCAACAGCGCCATCGCGCGCTCCGTCCTTTATCATGGTGATCGCCTTACTCGTGACGAGATGCGATACATTCTTGGCTGAGTGCCCGCTACCCTGTCCATCAGCAAGCACCACAGAGAACCCCCCGTGCGGTCTCTCCACGACCTCGACGGTATCGCCACTCTCGCGGCTGGCATATTTGTTTGTCTTGGCAACTGCCAGTTGGATGTCTAGCATATGGGGTGGTCGTTAGTCGTTGTCAGTTGTCAGTTGTCAGTCGTCCGTTTACAGCGTATCTGGCTTGTATTATGCTACGGTTGATGATGTCGGCGGTCAAACGTAAAACGTAAAGCGTAAAACGTAATGGCATGACTTTGGTCGTCACTAACAACTGACAACTGACAACGCGGTCGGCGGTCGGTCGTCGGCGGTCGTGACAGCAATCTGTATCGATTACCTGAGTGCTTGTGTTTGTAGCCGGTTTATTTGTATTGTAGAGCAAGGATGGGCCTGGGGCAACTTTGTAACCAAGTTAGGGTCAAATTCGTCTGTTTAGTGTGGAAGGTAATATGGTCTGTGCGAACTGCGGGTTTGCAGGCCCGGCAGGCAATAGGTACTGTGACGATTGCGGAGCAAAATTGTTCCGAATCAATAGAACGACAAATAGACCGCTGCGCGGGACGCCGTGGGGTAAGCGGCTGCTCATTTTGCTGCTCACCCTCTACCCTGCGCTGTTGGTTGTGCTGTCGCTGGTGAATACGTTGCAGCCCAGGAGAACGGGTCTGCTGGCGCTCACCGAGGTTTTCGCGCCATATTTGTTTATGCCGCTCTTGCTGATCGCGCCTTTCGCGTTGATGCGCAAAGCCTGGCTGTTGCGCGTAGCGTTGCTGGTTTGTGTGGTACTATTCTGCGTGCGTTTTCCGCCCAAGCTAGTGGCATCCGTACCGCAAGCCACCCCCGGCGCGATCCAGTTGAGCGCGATGCACTGGAATGTCATGCTGGGCGGCAACTACGATAAGATGATAGAAGTGCTGCGTACCAAGCCTGCAAGTATTGTGAGTATGGTTGAGGCCGACTGGATCAGGCTCTCGACTGACTACGAAGTCGGCGCGCTCTACCCGTATCGGTTTGGCGATGAGAAAAGCGGTCCGGTCTCCGGCCAGGCTTTGCTGAGCACGTACCCGATTATCGAAGAGGGTGTCCTGGACGAGATGCCTGGGCTGTGGGGTGCGCCGCGCGTTATCTGGGCACGGCTGGACGTTGGGCTTGGGCGCAACGTCATCGTCGTGGTGGCCCACCCACCGCCGGGGCGCTTCTGCGGTAGATCAACTTTCCCCAACAGATGCTATGATACGACCTTGCGAGACAAGCGCCTCGCGGCTATCAACGCATTCGTTCAGCCTTTTGTGAAGAGCGGCGACTCTCTGTTGCTGCTTGGCGACTTCAATGTGACAGAGCGCGAGCCTGCGTATACTGATCTGTCGGCAGGCCTGGTCGATTCCCAGCTATCAGCAGGCACGGATACGGGCCTCACATGGCGGCCGGCGTCTTTGATGGACAAGAACCTGGCTATCTTGCGCATCGACTATATGTTCAGCAGTCCTAACGTACTGCCGCTGGCTACCTCCGTTGACTGCACCCCACGCGGCAGCGACCACTGTATTGTGCACGGGCGCTTTGAGGTGCCGTAGGGGACGAGGGGTCAGGTGTCAGGGGTTAGGGGTTAGGGGTCAGTAGACGACCGCCGACCGCGTTGACAGTTGTCAGTTGACGGCCGAGTGCCGCTTATGCACTTACCATAGCACTCAGCAAACCTTACGGATCTCTGCGTAACTCAGCGCCCTCTGCGCCTCTGCGGTGAGTTCCGTAATATACTGACCCCTGATCCCTGACCCCTGACACCTGATCCCTACGCAGTACGGAGTACGCAGTACGAACCGCCTCACAGCACCAGGTCGAGGAGCTTATAGGCTACGAAGCCAAGAGTAGCGCAGACGGGTAGCGTGAAGACCCAGGCCTTCACTATGTTGAAGGCTACACCCCAGCGCACTGCTGAGACGCGGCGGGCGGCTCCCACACCCAGGATGCAGGACGAGATGACGTGCGTGGTGCTGAGAGGGAAGCCGAGGCGTGATGCCGTTTCGATAATGGTGGCGGCGGTGGTTTCGGCGGCGAAGCCGTGTATGGGCTCCAGGTGAACGATGCGCTGACCCATTGTGCGTATGATGCGCCATCCGCCTGCTGCTGTGCCTGCCGCCATGGCGCTAGCTGCTACGATAATGACCCACAACGGAATATTGGGCACGCCCTGCGCGTCGAGCGAGAGGTGGAACCCAGCCGAGAAGAGCGCCAGCGTAATGACGCCCATCGTCTTCTGAGCGTCGTTTGAGCCGTGGCTGAACGCCATGAAGGCAGCAGATACTATCTGCAAATGCCTGAACGTATTACCCACCTTCTGTGGCGTTGCCCTGCCGACGAGCCGGTAGAGAAATCGCATGAAGAGAGCGGACACAATAAAACCGATCACTGGCGAGATCACGAGAGGCAGCACAACCTTGTTAAGAATGCCGCCCCACAGAACGCTGTTAGTGGTCATGGCCGCCGCACCAGCGCCGATCACCCCGCCTATAAGCGCGTGGCTTGACGATGAAGGTATGCCGAAGTACCACGTAATGAGGTTCCAAATGATCGCGCCAATCAAAGCCCCGATCACCAGCAGCTGCGCCGGGGCGAAATCCAGGCCCTTCAATGCTGCCGGGTCCAGCAAACCCGAAGTGATAGTTTTGGCTACCGCCTGCCCTGTGAGCGCGCCCACGAAGTTAAGTGTTGCCGACATCATGATGGCTGCGCCCGCGCTCAGAACGCGTGTGGATACCACGGTCGCTATAGCGTTTGCAGTATCGTGAAAGCCGTTGATAAAGTCGAATGCTACTGCCAGCACTACGACCATAGATACCAATACCCAACCACCGAAGCTAATATCAGGCATGCTTTATTGCCAGGCCACGCAGCACATCGGCTATGTCCTCAGCCTTGTCGGTAGCCTGCTCCATTTCCTCGTAGATGTCGCGCCACTTGATAAGATGCACCACGTCTTCGGGGTGAGTAAACAGTTCCACCAGGCCGTCGCGCTTGAGGTCGTCGGCCTTATTTTCAAGGCTGTTTATCTGGATTACCGAGGGTAGAATCTGGCTGATCTCGTTCCTCTTGCGGAGGTGAGGAACGGCCTTGACCACTTCCTCTGTGCAGCCGACTATGCAGTCGGATAGCTGCTTGGCAATGAGGGGAATACTACCAACTTTGTACACGGCCATCAGATCGCCTGCAGAGTGCACATAGTCGGTAACATCATCTATGGCGCTGTATAGGCTGATGATGTCCTCGCGGTCGAGGGGAGTGATAAAGGATTTATTGAGCTGTTCATAAATGCGGTGGCCTATCTCGTCGCCGCGGTGCTCGTATTCATGAAGTCGTTCAACTTTTTCGTCTACATGATCGAAATTATAGCAAAGATCACGGAGAGCAAGTGCGGCTTGCAACGAGTTATTTGCCGCATCCTCAAACCACTGGAAGAAGTTGCCATCATCCTTCTTCAGGAAGTCAAACAGGGCCATTGGGTGGGTCCTCTGGTTTTAGATGTAGCTGCCCGATTTTGTAGCAGCCCATATCAATATTGCTGCGTACCATGCTGCGTAACATGCTTCGTCTTTATTCTACGCCCTCTCATATTCCGTGCCAAGACAAAGCGGCGGCACATTTTACCACTTTACTCGTGCTTTGCCAGCACCTTGCGCTGTTCGTACATGCGCGCGTAATACTCCGCAAATTCGCCCGATTTTATCTTTTCCCACCACCAGCGATTGCTGACATACCAATCGACCGTTTCGCGCAGCCCGTCCTCGAAGCTCTTTTTGGGAGCCCAGCCGAGCGCGCGAGCTTTGGTGGTGTCAACGGAGTAGCGCAGGTCGTGGCCGGGCCTGTCCTGCACGTAATTGATTATGGACCGCGGCTTGCCTAGCTGTTCAAGCAACTGGTAGGTGACGTCTATGTTGTGCCGCTCGTTGCCGCCGCCGATGTTATATGCCTCGCCAAGCTCCCCGTTGTGAAGAACTGTGTCGATGCCTTCGCTATGGTCCAGCACATACATCCAGTCTCGTTCCTGCCGCCCATCACCGTACATGGGCACAGGCTTCTCCTCAATCGCATTTGTGATGAAGAGAGGCAGCATCTTCTCAGGGTACTGGTAGGGGCCGTAGGTGTTGGAGCCGCGTGTGACGAGGGTGGGCGTGCCGTAGGTGACGAAATAGGCCTGCGCCAGAAGCTCACCGCCCGCCTTTGACGAGGAATAGGGTGAGCGGGGCCGGAGCGGATCGGTTTCGAGAGAGGAGCCTTCGGGCACAGAGCCGTAGACTTCATCGGTGGACACCTGAAGGAACCGCTCAAGGCCGAACTTGCGGGTGGCATCCAGCAGCACGTACACGCCGAACACATCGGTCTGGATAAAATCGCCCGGTCTTTCGATGGAGCGGTCAACGTGCGATTCGGCGGCGAAGTTCACGATAGTGTCAATGCCGTATTTCTTTACAGTCTCATCGACCTTCTCCTGGTCGGTGATATCGCCTTTTATAAAGTTGAAACGAGCATCGTCCTGCAAATCAAGCAGATTGTCGGGATTGCCCGCATAGGTCATCTTGTCGTAAACGAGCACATGATAGCTGGGGTACTTGTTGAGTATCATGCGGGCGAAATTGCTGCCAATGAAGCCCGCCCCTCCGGTAACCATGAGATTTTGCAACTATATCTCCTTGTTCTAGTGAGTAATGCGGCCTGGCACCAATTACAGACTACTTTTGTGATTCAGTACAGGCGCAAACCATACACAATTTACCATTAGTCGCGCTATCTTTCAAACGGAATAGGATGGCAAAGGGTTGCAAGCAGATGCATGCGTGATTGCCCGCATGTATCCTATTCAGATTCTTAAACGGTTTCCATGACTCCCCATAGTTTGGACTGTGGAAAATCTTGCCCACGCACAGCCGTATGAATTGATCGAATAGATAAGCGCGGTTGGGAAGCTCATATTGTGATGGAATTCCTTACACCTCGTCTCCCTTATACATGCGACAGGCTGGCGTAAACCTGATCGGCAAGATCGCGCGAGTTATAAGTTGAGCGGGCAGGAACCCTTAGTATTGGCAGCCCGGCAGCGTTAAAGACATTATTGCGGAAGGCATCGGCTGCTTCGGCGGTAGCGGATGAGTGTGAGCTGTCATCAAGTTCGATCACCAGTGTCGGCGTCAGCGTATCAGTTGAGCAAAGCAGAAAGTCCACATGCTTTGAATTGATTCGGTTGAAGTGAGATTGCCACTTCTCCGTGCCGCGCTTGACCTGAACCACATCAGCAAGCCGCACTTTTGGGAAGACATGGAAGTCTGGCCCTACAGCGCGATACAGCACCTCGTAGAAGGAACGCTCTGCCTTACTGAGCAGGTAGTCCCGTCGCTGATACGGGTAGGTGGATGACTGCTCGGTATGTGAGCGGTTGTTGAGCACGGCGCTGGCGAGGCCCACCAAGATGAGCAGCGCAATCACTCCGCCGATGATAAGTGGGTCGTTCACAAGCAGCACCTCAGATTAAGGATTACCATATGTCATCCAGAGTTTTCGCAGAAAGAAGGCGTTCACGGGAGGTGTATCGGAGGTTTTGTAGTGGCTTGACACGGCCAGCTTTGGCGGGCGGGATGGGGCCGATGGGGCTTGCCGCCTCGTTAAAGTTGGCGACTTACTTGCTTTTCTCCCACTCTTTGAGCATCTGATCTATCTGGACAATGTGCTCGGTATAGTGGTCTGTAAGCCAGGCTAGTATATCCTGTGCGCGGGTGGGGAAAGGCTCTGCGCCGCCGGGATAGTGCACTGGAGAAGGGCGGCTGTAGTCTTCGTAGGCAAGCTCACGCAGGCGCGAGGCGAGACGGTCGTGGGCGGCATCAAGCTCATCTATGATGGGAGCGCGACCCGCGCCTGCCGCATAGATAGCCATCATCTCGGCGTTGTAGTCCTTCATGGCTTCGTCGGCCTCCCACCCAGGAGGAACAGGGCCATAACCTGCCGCCGCCATGCGGTCGAGCACGGTTGAGTAGGTGGCTATGCTGGAGAGGACATGCGGGACGAGGTAGCCGAGAGTGTAATCGTCACCTTCCGGCTTCCATTCAAGCGCCTCGTCGGGGACGCGGGCAAATGCGGTCTCAAAATCATCGCGGGCGTGATCGAAATTGGCGAGTGCGGTTTCTCTGGCAACTATGCTTTCGGTAAGGTCATCCATATTACCTCCCATGCATAAATCGAAGACGCCCCGCGATGATTATAGCAAGAGAATTGGGGAACGTCTTACAAAACGCCTGCTTTGCTATTATCTCCCAGGAGCATCTTGTATGCCTTGGGCTTGATAGGGGAGCGCGTTATCTCCACATTGCGGCCCACAAGGCTATCTTCCAGACGCCCGGGAAGATCCAGTACTTTGCTATTCTCAAGGATAATCGAGTGCTCAATTTCACTGTTGGTGATTGTGCAGCCGTAGTTGATGGCGGTGTATGGGCCGACATAGGAATTGACAATGCGAGTTCCTGTGCCGATAACGACGGGGCCTCGTACAACAGAATTGATGATCTCAGCACCCTTTTCTATGACGACCTTGCCTTTGATCTCGCTGTCGCTATCGACAAAGCCGTCAATTCGTGGGGTAAGCTTGTCCAGCACGAGATGGTTGACTTCGAGCATATCTTCGAGCTTGCCTGTATCTATCCACCAGCCGTCCAGCACGCGCGGGTGGACGTGATAATCGTGGTCAAGCAAGTACTGTATGGCGTCGGTGATCTCGAACTCGTTGCGCCAGGATGGCTTGATGTTGTGGACCGCCTCGAAGATATGGTGGTTGAACATGTAGATGCCAACCAGCGCCAGATCGCTGACGAACTCTTGTGGTTTCTCAACGAGGCGTTGCACGCGGCCGTCATCGGCCAGTTCGGCAACACCGTATTGCTGGGGGTTGCGTACTCTCTTCAGCAGCACCTGGCAGTCCCAGTTGCTTTCTTCGTATTCCTTGACGAAGGGCGCGATGCGGTCTTCCAGCATATTGTCGCCGAGGTACATCACGAAGGACGACTTGCCCAGGAAATCTTCGGCAACCATCACCGCATGGGCGAGGCCAAGCGGTTCGGACTGCTCGATATAGGTGATTTTGGCGTTCCAGCGGTCGCCTGTGCCCACCGCTTGCTTGATCTCGGCACGGGTGTCGCCTACTACAATGCCTATGTCGGTGATGCCAGCGGCCACCAGGTCTTCTATGGTATAGAACAGTACGGGCTTGTTGGCCACAGGCACGAGTTGTTTGGCACTTGTATAGGTAATCGGGCGGAGTCGCGTACCCTTACCACCGCTAAGAATCAGTCCCTTCACATACCCTCCTAATTTGCGACAATGTTCGCCAGAAGAATAGCATACAGGGGATGAGGTGTCAAAATGGGGGGGTGCGTGAAACGTGAGACGTGAGACGAGAAAACGTAATGCGTAAAACGTGAAACGTAAGTGCGGGTTTTGGAACGTCAAGTCGCCATGTTCATTATGGGTTTAGTTGTTTGCCCAGCGGTCAGCGGTCTGCCGTCGGCGATCATACGCAGTACGCACTTACGTTTCACGTTTTACGCACCGCGCAACCCTTGACGCACCGTTTGATGCGATGATATCGTATACTGTATTAGCCGTAGACGATGTTGTTGAAGGTATGGTTATTGATATATAGAGAGTTATGCACGCCCCATTACGTGCGCATCTTATGGGATATACTATAGGTAACGATGTCTAAGAACGCGAAAAGCTCTGCCAAAGGGCAGCACACCGGGAACGGGCATAAGGTCAACGGCAGCAGCGATGTAACGGCACACCTTACTGCTCCGATCCCCATAACAGACACAGATTCGCCTGAGCACGCCAACGGCAACGGCCATAGCAACGGGAACGGCCACGTCAAGACGATCCGGCCTGTAAAGGCGCGCGTCAGCAACGGTCGCCTCCTGCTTGAATCGCACGTTGGGAACGGGAACGGCGCTGCTAACGGCAGCCGTGATACCGCGCCTAATAGCGTGCTTGACGCGCCTGTTGTCAAGGCGCGTGTGAGCAGCCACGATACTCAGACGATAGATACTGCAGGCAGCACGACCTCCAGGCTGCGCGACAGCGACCTGGCAGAGTTGCGGCTGCGCCTGAAGGCGGAAGAGTGGCCCCTCGCATCGTCAGGCGGCCGCCGGAAAGCACACAGGCGTGAACTACCGTACTTCATGATGCGCCACCGCAGTATGCGGGCGACTTCGAGGGTGGGACATACACGCCAGCGTATGGCGGCTCGCAAGCATGGGCAGAGCGGGCCTGTGGCGTGGATCGCCCGCCTCGTTATCGTGATGTTTATATTCAGCTTCCTTGCCACGGCAGCGGGCTTCGGTGCGGGAATTGGCGGCGCTGCATATTATGTGAGCAAGCTGCCGCCCGTTGATCCCAGCCACCTGGCGGAAGCGATCAATACAAACGGCATCTCGTCCCAGACCACAAAGATATATGACCGCAACGGCAATCTGCTTTATGACTTCGTGGACGAAGCCACCGGGCGGCGTGAAGAACTCCCCTTGAGCAAGATTTCCCCGCTGGTTATCAGCGCGACTATTGCCGCGGAAGACGCCAACTTCTACAACAACCCCGGTGTGGACCTCTTCGCCATCTTGCGGGCTGTGCGCATCAATCTGAGTGGCGAAGGGTCGTCGGGTGCGTCTACTATTACTCAGCAGTTAGCGCGTAACATCTTTATGTCAAGGGAGGAGAGACAATCGACCTCGCCTGACCGTAAGATCAAAGAAGCCGTCCTTGCTATTCAGTTAACGCAAAACTACTCCAAAGACGATATCATGTCGCTCTACCTGAACCAGACATTCTACGGCCACAGGGCATACGGTATCGCCGGAGCAGCACTAACTTATTTCGGTAAGCCTGCTGATGAGCTTACATTGCCCGAGGCTGCGCTGCTCGCGGGCTTGCCGCAAGCCCCTACCGAATACGATCCCTTCGTGAATAGGGACGCCGCGATAAGAAGGCAGGCGTATGTGTTGGACCAGATGGAGAAGCAAGGCATGATAACGCCTGAGCAGACCATCGCCGCAAAGAACGAAACGGTCGCCATACGGTTCACGGAGTATAGCGTGGACCTGAAGGCCCCGCACTTCGTCTATTATGTGAAGCAGTATCTTGAGCAAAAATACGGCGCGGACGTTAGCGAAGCCGGATTGAAAGTGTACACCACGCTTGACCTGGATGTGCAATCGGCAGCAGAGAAAGTGGCGCGCGACCGCATCGACCAGCTGAAGAAAGAGAAGGCCACCAACGCGGCTATCGTGATTATGAAGCCGCACACGGGCGAGATACTGGCCATGGTCGGGTCGGTTGACTACAACAACACAGCAATAGATGGACAGGTAAACGTGGCTATAGCAGAGCGCCAGCCGGGTTCCTCGTTCAAGCCGATAACATATGCGACTGCTTTCAAGAAAGGCTGGACGCCCGGTACTGTGGTGCTTGATACGCTTACAGGGTTCTCAAATCCCGGCCAGAAAGACTATGTACCGAAGAACTATGATGGCCGTGACCACGGCTGGGTTACAGTGCGAGAGTCGCTCGGCAACTCGCTAAACATACCCGCAGTCAAAGCGTTGCAGTTCGCGGGCGTGCAGAACACAATTGACACCGCTCACGATATGGGCATCAAGGGTCTTAATCGCGGCACCGATTGGTATGGCCTCTCGCTGACGCTGGGCGGCGGCGAAGTTACTCTGCTTGATATGACCAACGCCTACTCCACGTTCGCGAACGGCGGTGTTGAAGTAGATGCCAGCCCAATTATGAAGATAGAGGACGCACAGAATCGCACGATCTACCAGCTGGACAGCGACCCGATTGGTACTCAGGCGCTTGACCCGCGAATTAGCTACATGATCACGTCCATCCTGTCGGATAACAAGGCACGCTCAGCAGCCTTCGGCGCGAATAACCCGCTCAAGCTCAGCTTCCCGGCAGCGGCCAAGACAGGCACGACCGATGACAACCGCGACAGTTGGACCATGGGCTATACACCTGACCTGACAGTAGGCGTGTGGGTTGGCAACAGCAACAACGACGAGATGCTCAAGGTAACAGGCGCGATTGGCGCGGCGGTCATCTGGAACAAGATGATGGAAACGTTCTATGCTAGCCCGCAGTTCGTGGAGTTGCTTCGAGGCCCTGACGGCAAGACACACAAGGAGTTTGTGCAGCCGGACGGCCTGATTAAGACGTGGGCTTGCTCGGCAAAGGGCGACATAAACGATCTCTTCCTGAAGGAAGCGCCTCCGAAGGGCTGCACAACATACAAGGACACGAACAAGCAGCTTCATTCGGCCCCTTCCACAAAGCCCGACAACCAACCGAGGCAAAAGCCGACGCCGATGCCGGGTATAGTGTTCCCCACACCGATCCCCTAATCATGGCCATCTAACAACGCAAGCAAGAAAGACCACCCCGGTGCGGTGGTCTTTTCCTACTGTGCAGATCATGATGGCAGCGGGCGTGATACTCTAAAGGTATGAGCAGAGCCTACCCCAAAAAGCTATTGACACGGCATCTGGAAGCCTATAAACTCGAACTTATAGAATGATCAGTAGGGGAAATATAGAAGACACAAAGTAATGTTGCGACATAGCGTGCGGGATTACACACGCGACGGCATAAGGAGCTTATAGATATGGACAAGCCTGTACGGGGCGCTATTCTTGCATTGATTGCTGTACTTACTATGCTTTCGCTGGCAGCCTGCGACTCGGGCGGTGGGCCTGTCATTCCTACCGCAGCCCCGGCACGTCCTACCGCCACTACAGAGGCCGTAAATCCGCACAGGCTGAGACCTCGCGCCACGCCCACGACGGAAGAGATCGCGGTGGAGGATCCAACAGTTGAGGTGGTTGCAGATCAACCCACGGCAGAAGTAATAGCAGATGAGCCGACCGCTGAAGTGATTGCGGACGAGCCTACTCCTGACGTTGTGGTTGAAGAGCCAACCGCTGAGGTTGTGGCCGATGAGCCTACTCCTGAGGTGGTTGTCGATGAGCCAACCGCTGAAGTAGTGGCCGATGAACCGACTCCTGCCGATGCCGATGTTGTATATGAGACATATTTTGGCAAACAGGGCGACTGGAGCCTGGATTACCCGAATGATTGGCAGCTGACAGAAGATGACCCGAATACTCAGTTTCTAGAGCCGTCGGGCGAGGCTTTCATGCAGATCACAAGCTCTGCTATGGACAGCACAAACACGAATGAGGACCTCGTCAAGCTGGCCAGTGACCAGTTCAAGGAATCGTTCGGGGATACCTACGAGGAAACCGGGCAGGAAAAGCAGAATGACGGCAGCTACCGGATAGACTTCAGCTTTACGCTAGAGGGCGTGAAGTGGGTGGGGCAGACGTTTGTTGAGGGCCGCCAATCGCAGCTATATATGCTGTTGCTGGCAACATCGGCAGCCGAAGAGCAATCCGACAGGTACGATGCGATCTTCAACCACGTAATCAGCAGCTATACACTGCCGGACAACTAAGCGGCAGGGCGACACGCTTCTGCTAGCCGTTGAGCGTATCGCGGACAAACGCCAGTGTGCGCCGGATGATGTCGCGGGAGCGATCGTTGTCATCAAGCACATCGAAGCCGTGGTGCCCTTCAGAGTGCAGCATCATCTCGACACGCGCACCAACGCGCTGTGCCTCTGCAACGAAGCTGTCGATGGTAGAGTTAAGATGGGCGTTGTCCAGCCCTGCTTTGGCGATGAAAGTGGGAGCGATCTTGTCGGCGTATTTCTGCAGATAGTAGAGCGCTGAGAAGTCGCGCAGGGTGTCGCTTGATACATCGTCGGGCAGCAGATCGCGGGATTGCTGGAGATCCATCACGCCGTAGTAAGCGACAATACAGCGCACATAGTCGGGATCGTCCTTAAGCGCGGCCCACATGCCGAGAGGCATCCCTGCCGAGAACGCCCAAACGCAGAGGCGGGTCTCGTCGATGCCGAGGTCGTCGGCGTTATATCGCAGGTAAGCGATCAGGTTGGCGACATCGCTCGCGGCGTCACGCACCTTTGTAAGCCGCTCAGTGGCTCTGTGGTTGAAGTTGACCGCGATCACCCCTGTAGAGACAATAAGCTGTGCCCAGGTGATGTAAACGCCAAGATCTTTTGAGTGGCGAATGATATGGGGCGGCCACTCGCCGTGAACAAGCACAACAGCCGGGCGCTTCTCACCCAGCACATAGTCACGCGGGTAATAGACATCAAGCTTGAGTTCCTGGTCCTCTAAAGTCCTGTAAACCAAGTCTTCGCGCACTCCGCCTCTATCCATATCGGGCACGCTGTAGACAACGCGCTCCGCGTAGAGCCTTTCCAGATCGAGCATAATCAAGCCTCCTATGGTTCCAGCTATATTTTACCAAAATGGTCGGCCGAGGGGGCAGGGGTCAGTTGTCAGTTGTCAGTTGTCAGGATTTTACGGGTTCACCGCAGAGGCGCTGAGGGCGCTGAGTTTCGCAGAGATTTCTATAAGGTTTGCTGAGTGCTGAAGGAACAGAGTAAGCGGCACGAGCCGTCAACTGACAACTGACAACCGGACCCCAGCGGTCTGCCGTCGGCGGTCGTACACGTAAATGTTCAGAATAGGGGTAGCGGGGTGCAGGGGCGAAGCCCATGACGGGGGTGTGGGGTGCCCCCCACTCTTTCCTTCTTCTTAGACTCCCCTCCCACGCGTGGGAGGGGCTGGGGGTGGGTCTTGGCTTACCTGGATGTAAGATTGCTCCACCATAACTCTGAACATTTACTCGTACACCAGAGTTAGACAGTCTGCCCTGCACGCCTGTATAATTAGAGGCTATGTCACAGAATCCTTCGGGCGATATGCCGTATTTAATAGTGGGGCTGGGGAATCCAGGCTCACGATATGCTAACACCAGGCACAACGCGGGCTTTATGGCGGTGGAGGAGCTGGCGCGCAGGCACGGGATGCGCTTCTCCACGAAGCAGGCCAACGCCGAGGTAGCGCGCGGTGAAATCGCGGGCACGAAGGTTATTCTGATCAAGCCGCAGACTTTTATGAACCTGAGCGGGCAGGCCGTGCGCGGCATTGCCAACTTCTACAAGATACCCAGCGAGCGCATCCTGATTATTTACGATGACATCGCGCTACCCGTGGGCACGCTAAGGATCCGCGAAAAAGGCTCATCGGCGGGGCACAACGGTGTGAAGAGTGTCATACAGCAGATGGGCACAGAGAAGATAGCGCGCATCAGGGTAGGGGTAGACCGTCCCGCTGACCCACGCCACAACCAGGTAGACTGGGTGCTGGGCCGCTTTACGAAGGAAGAGCAGCCCATGTTCGAAGAATCGGTACAGAGGGCTACGGAAGCGGCTGAATCGATCTTGCGGATAGGCATGGAACGGACGATGAACACCTACAACACAGGGCCTGCCTCCACAAAGGAAGAGAGCCGCAAGTCAAGGCCGATAGAGCGCCCTGCCGCCGCTAGTGACGGTGGCGCGAAGCCTGCTGAAGAGGTAAAGGTTGCTCCGCGAGCCGACAAGAATGACCTGTCTATGGACACGCTGCGTCAGCGAATAGACCGCATCATGCAGCGCAAAGAAGAAACCAAGTGAGCATAAACGGCACCTAATATGAGCTTATCGGGTCTACTACCGTTACTTTACGACCAGCCAGGCTACGGGGCGCTCGCGCGCGGAGTGGCGTCGGGCGAGAACACGTGGAGTGAAGCGCCCTTCGACCCGGCGCGGCCCTACTTGCTGTCGGCTTTGCACGCCGATGTGACGTCCGGGCAAGGTCGCACGATGATTATTGTCGCGCCGCGATCTGATCGCGCCCGCCAGCTTTACGAGGGCATGCTGGCTTATTCGCCTCCCGGCACGCCCATCCTATACTTTCCTGCTCCTGATCTGCTGCCATACGAGCGTATCGCGCCCGACCCGACCATTGTGGGGGAGAGGTTGCGAGTGCTCGCCTCGCTCACCAGTTATGATGGGCAGCAGACCAGGGACGACAAAGCAGCAGGCCCACCGGCCATCATCGTTACGTCTGTGCTCGCGCTCATGCAGCCTACTATGGCTCCCGCCGACATGGCGCACGCCATGAGACTGCTACGCAAAGGCGACACTGTTGACCTGCAAGAATTGCTTCGCCACCTGGTAGACCTGGGGTATGAGCCTGTCGCGATGGTCGAAGAGCCGGGGCAGTTCAGCAAGCGCGGCGGCATAGTGGACCTCTACCCGCCCACCTCCAACCTGCCGATACGCATAGAGCTGTTCGGTGACGAACTGGACTCGCTGAGGCTGTTCAATCCGCTCACGCAGCGTTCCGAAGGGCAAGCGGACGGGCTTATCATCACACCCTCGTGCGAGATGCCGTTGTGGAGGCGCGAGCAGTCGGCTGAACAGTTGCGGCAGATCAGCACCGATAATTTACGTGAAGAAGTGCTGGAAGAGTGGCAGGCGCAGCTACAAAGGACTGAGATGGGCGAGTGCTTCGAGGGGATGGAGTTGTTCGCTCCATATTATACGCAGCCTCTCGCCAGCCTTGCCGATTATCTGCAGCAGTTGCATGACGGCACGCATACAGGCCCGCTGCTTGTGCTGGACGATCCCGAGCTTATCAGGCTGGAAGCAGCGGAAATCGAGCGGCAGGCAGCGGAGCTATACAAAGGCTTCGTGGACAACGGCGAATTGCCGCCCGGCTTGATGCGCCCCTACCTCACCTGGGAGGAAGTTTCGGCGCATGGGCGCGGCCTGCCTGTGCTTGCAATGGGTGGAGGGGCAGAGGGCGCAATCGAAGTGCCGGGCTTCGTCGGGCCGCATCTCTATGCGGGCAACATCGCGACAGCCGTCGAAGATATCAAGGCGATGCTTGAGTCGAAAGCGCGCATAGTGATTGTGTCTCAGCAGGCGGCGCGGCTGCGCGAATTGCTGGAGGACGAAGACGTATATCCCACGCTGCGCAAGGCCGCGACAACGGACGACAAGCGAAGAGCAAGCACGGGGGCGCAAGCCAGGATTGTGGGCGTGGAGCAGGTGGCGCTCTCTGCTGGGGGCAAGGGGATAGTAGAGTCGCTGCTGTCGCCGCCACCGCCCGGATCGGTGAACCTGCTGCAAGGCACGCTGCTGGCCGGCTGGCTTTTGCGGCAGTTCGCAGCTCCTGACGTGGTTGTGCTGACCGATGCGGAACTTTTCGGGCGCAGCCAGATAGCGCGGCGGCAGGCTCCCGGTCCCAGCAGGCGATCTTCAGCCGATGCGGCAGCCATCCTGCGCGAGAAAATGCTGCTCGAATTGCAGCCCGGCGATTACGTGGTACACGTCGAGCACGGCATAGCGAAGTACGGCGGCCTGGTGCGCATGGAGCGCGAAGGGACCGAGCGGGAATATATGCTCCTGCTCTACGCCGAGAACGACCGTCTCTACGTGCCCGCCGACCAGACCGACCGCGTGGCCCCATATATCGGCGCGGGACCGCCGCCGCACCTGCACCGCCTGGGCACACAGGAATGGTCTCGCACCAAGAAGAAGGTGCGAGAGGGAGCCGAGTTGCTCGCCAAAGAGCTGCTCCTGCTCTATGCCGCCCGCGAGACCGCGCCGGGTCATGCTTACCCGGAAGATACGCCCTGGCAGGAAGAGCTTGAGGAAAGCTTCCCCTATATTGAGACGCCCGACCAGATACGCGCCATCAACGACGTAAAGGCAGATATGGAGCAGCCGCGCCCGATGGACCGCCTGATTTGCGGCGATGTCGGGTACGGTAAGACCGAAGTAGCGTTGCGGGCCGCCTTCAAAGCGGTCATGGACGGCAGGCAGGTGGCAGTGTTGGTGCCGACAACTGTACTGGCGCAGCAGCACTACAACACGTTTTCAGAGCGGCTGGCCGCCTTCCCTGTGACGGTGTCTATGCTGTCGCGCTTCCGCTCCAAAAGCGAGCAAGCCACCATAATAAAAGAGCTAGCCGACGGCAAGATCGACATTATCGTGGGCACACATATGCTTCTGTCGAAGAACGTGCAGTTCAAGAACCTGGGCATGGTGGTTATAGACGAGGAGCAGCGATTTGGCGTGAGGCACAAGGAACGTCTCAAGCAACTGCGCGCCGAAGTAGATGTGATTACGCTGTCGGCCACGCCGATACCGCGCACCCTCTATATGGCCGTGTCGGGTGTGCGCGACCTCTCGCTGATTGAGACCCCGCCTGAGGCCCGGCTGCCCATCAAGACGTATGTGACCGCGTTCCGCCCGCAACTGGTGCGCGAGGTAATCCTGCGTGAGTTGGAGCGCGGCGGGCAGGTCTTCTTCGTACACAACCGTGTGGAGACGATACACAAGCTGCTGTTTGAGATGGAGTTGCTTGTTCCCGAGGCACGATTTATCGTGGGGCACGGCCAGATGCCGGAAGACCATCTTGAGAAGGTGATGGCCGATTTCGTGGCGCACCGGGCGGATGTGCTACTCTGTACGACCATAATCGAGTCGGGGCTGGACATTCCGAACGCCAACACCCTTATAGTAGACCACGCCGACAAGCTCGGACTGGCGCAGCTATATCAGCTACGCGGGCGGGTGGGCCGGGGTGCGAACCGTGCTTATGCGTACTTCCTGTACCACGCGGGCCGCAAAGTAACGGAGACCGCGCGTGAGCGGTTGTCCACCATTGAGCAGGCGACAGAGTTGGGTGCCGGCTTCCGCATCGCTCTGAAAGACCTCGAAATCAGGGGTGCGGGCAACCTGTTGGGCCCGGAACAGAGCGGGCAGGTGGCAGCGGTCGGGTTGGACCTGTATACGCGGCTGCTGGCTACGGCGGTCGAGAAGGCACGAACAGAGCGAGGGAACAAGCAGAAAGCGGCGGGAGACGGCGAGGACGCTTTGCAGCCGGCACATGCTTCGCGGCTTCCCGCCAACCCCGACCTTGAAGAGCCGCCTACGGTGTCGCTCGATTTGCCCATCACGGCGTATTTGCCGGAAGAATACGTGCCCGACGACGCGATACGGCTGCGAATGTACCAGCGCATGGCGGCCAGCATGACCCCTCCGCAGATACGCGACCTCCGCAAAGAGCTGGAAGACCGCTTCGGCCCGCTGCCTGAACCGGCGTCTAACCTGCTGGAAGTGCTGACGCTGAAGGGGCTGGCGATCCAGGCAGGCGTTGAGAGCATACGCGCGCTGGCGAGTGAATTCGCCATACACACGCCGCAGGAGCAGCCCATGCCGGAGTCGCTCAGGATGCGGTTGCAGCGCAAGTTCCGCGACTATGTAAAGGTAAGCCCGCACCAGGTACGCATCGACCGCGCCAGGGCGGGCAACAAGTGGCAAGAAGTGTTGTCGCGGGTGCTTGAGGAGATGGGAGAGGCTTAACTGCTGGCACAAATGCACGCTGTTGCCCCTTCTTTTTGCGTGCTATAATCGGCCTATGGGCCAACTCCCGCTTGATAGCATCCTTCACGGCGATAATCTCACCATGCTCAACGATCTCCCTGAGCGGAGTGTGGATCTCATCTTTGCCGATCCTCCGTATAACCTTCAGTTGCAGGGCGACCTCTGGCGTCCAAACAACACCAAAGTAGACGCTGTTGACGACGAGTGGGATCAGTTCAACGATTTCGAGGCGTATGACAGGTATACCGAGCAGTGGCTGACAGCGTGCCGCCGCGTGCTGAAGGACGAGGGCACTATCTGGGTAATCGGGAGCTACCATAATATCTACCGCGTCGGGAAGATTATGATGGACCTGGGCTACTGGATATTGAACGATATTGTGTGGGAGAAGGCCAACCCCATGCCTAACTTCAGGGGAGTGCGCTTTACCAACGCTCATGAAACCATGATCTGGGCCAAGAAATCGAAGGAGCAGAAGCGGTATACGTTCAACTATGCGGCGATGCGCAATCTGAATGAAGAGAAGCAGATGCGCTCCGACTGGGAGATACCGCTCTGCACAGGTTCCGAGCGCATCCGTGTGGACGGCGAGAAGGCCCACACTACGCAGAAGCCTGAGGCTTTGCTCTATCGTGTCATCATGTCGAGTTCCAACCCCGGCGATGTGGTGCTTGATCCTTTCTTTGGAACGGGAACCACGGGTGCAGTGGCTAAGAAGTTGCACCGGCATTGGATCGGCATCGAGCGTGACCCGGACTATGTGAAGGTTGCCCGCGTGCGGATAGACGCCATCGTGCCCGTACCGTATGACCAGGCGCTTTTCACTACGCCAACCAGGCGAACTGCTCCACGCATACCATTCGGCAGGTTGCTGGAAGAGGGGCTACTGCAGCCCGGCGACACCCTGTATCTAAATAAGAACGGCCACACCGCCCGTGTCGTCGCAGATGGCACTATCCACTCAGGCAATTTGACAGGCTCAATCCACTCAGTAGGAGCGCGCCTCCTCAACGTGCCAACCCTCAATGGCTGGGATCACTGGTTCTACCGCGACACCACGAGCGGTGAGTTGGTGGCAATCAACATGTTGAGAGAGCAACTCAGGGGTGGAACGTGAAACGTGAATTGCTGCGTACTCCGTACTCCGTACTCCGTAGTTGTCAGTTGTCAGTATTGCGGCGGTCTGCGGTCTGCCGTCGGCGGTCATACGCAGTACGTAGTACGCAGTAGCTCACACTTCACGTTTCACGCCTCACCACTCACGCCCCCGTTTTCGCGCCGCAAACAGCGCCCTGTTGCCGTGCAGGTCCAGGCAGGCTGCTTCGGCGAAGCCCGCTTCTCGGAGCCATTGTAGGTGCTCTTCGAGGGTGGCGGGTTGGTCTCCTCTTGTGCTGACCGAACGCTCGTGGGCCTCGAAGGTGTCGCCTTCGCGCCGATGCACGGTCGAGTTGTTGCCGCTCGCACGGTCTAGCCTGCGCCACATGCTGGAGTAGGCCGGAAAGAGGCCGGGCGTAGATATTCGGATACGGTCGAGCAGAAGGAA
Organism: Chloroflexota bacterium; assembly: GCA_039932335.1. Taxonomy (GTDB): domain Bacteria; phylum Chloroflexota; class Chloroflexia; order QHBQ01; family JADMIH01; genus JADMIH01. Next base: position 41,058 of record JBDTQH010000035.1, on the reverse strand, counting down.
GAGTCCGCCCGGAGCAAGCGCTCGCTTAATGAAGGCGAAAGTCTCCTTCTTGTGAGGGTGGGGCACATTGTGTATCACCTGCACGCTGAAGGCAATCGCGTATTCACGCTGCGGCAATATCGCCTCGGACGCCCGCGTGAGGTCTTGCCTTACGGTTTCATATCGGCCCCGGTAGCTTTGCAGCCGTTTACCCGCAAGCTCCAGCATCGGCTCGGAGAAATCTGTGCCGACAAGGGTTGCGTTGGGGATACGCTCGAACAGCATTTCCTCGACCCTGCCTGACCCCATCCCAACATCGAGGATTGTGGTGCCTTCTCTATATTCGTCGGCCAGGATGGTAAGTAGGATGTCAAGCTGCGCAAGCCGGGTGGGATTGTAGCTAACCGTGTCGGAGTCCCACTTTCGCGCAAACTCGCTGTTATGCCAATCTTCCATGTCATCTCCCTGCCGGTGCGGAGTGCCGAGGACAGAGTTGTCAGTTGTCAGTATTACGGCGGTCGGCCGTCGGCGGTCGTTTTTACGAGAATAGCTTTATTGAAATAGAGCTTCCCAGTGCTTGCTGCGGTGAGCCTGGAAAGCATGGGGTAATCGGCTGGCGTGACTGCCGTGCATCTCGAGGGTATGGGTCTCTTCCTCGGAGAAGTAGCCGTATGCTATGGTCTCGTTGGTGGAGGTCAATTCGCCGCCGACCTGCTCGCAGAGGAAGTCGAGGTGGTAGAGATGGATGGGAATGAGCGAGCCGGAGAGCCGAGAATCAAACACGCCTATGAGCCGCTTCGGCACCACGAGCAGCCCTGTCTCTTCACGCATCTCGCGCACCGCCACAGCGGAGGGAGGCTCGCCGACATCGGCCAGTCCGCCGGGCATACACCACTTGCCGTTATCCTTACGCTGAGTGAGAAGTATCTTGCCATCATCGTCAAAGACGGCGGCAGTGACCCCTGTCAGGGGCGAGCGCACGCCCAGGTCGCCACGAAAGATGCGCTCGATCTCGGCTGGATCGCGAGTGTCGGCCATGCTCAGGAGTTGCGAGGCAAGCTGCAGCAGGCGGTCGTAGCGCGCGTGGTCATACTCGTTGGAAGACCAGTGCAAGCCATTCGTGGCGAGAGCGCGAAGCTCGTCTGCTATCTCGATTATCTGCATGGGCGTTCTCAGGTGTCAGGTGCCAGGTGTTAGGTGCTAGCCTTGTTCGTTGGCGGAGGCTCAGTTACAATCTACACGTAATTCATAATTCTTCTCACCCATCTACAGGAGTACATTATATGCCGATAGTGCTGATAGCAACCACCAATCCAGGCAAGTTGCGCGAATACAGGCACCTTTTTGAGAGCGTGCCCGGCGTGCAGGTTGTTTCCCCGAACGACATTGAGGTCTGGGTTGAGGTAGCCGAAACGGGCGACACCTTCGAAGAGAATGCGCTGCTCAAGGCTCGCGCACTCTACAACGCCTTGCCTGATGAGGCCCGCGCCGAACGGATATGGGTGCTGGGCGACGACAGCGGGCTGGAAGTGGACGCACTTGGCGGCGCGCCCGGCGTGCATAGCAATCGCTGGGCGGGGCCGGGCACAACGGCACAGCAGCGTAACGAAGCGTTGCTCGAGCGTCTGCGCGATGTGCTCGACGCAGAACGAACAGCACGCTTTAAGTGCGTGGTGGCTCTCATCAATCCGTCGGGCGAGGAAACCATTCTGGAGGGCGCGGTGGAAGGAGCGATCGCGCACGAGCCGAAAGGGGACGGAGGCTTCGGGTACGACCCCCTCTTCGTGCTTGCGAACGGCAGGCGGATGTCGGAGCTATCGCCCGATGAGAAGAACCTCATCAGCCACAGGGGCGTGGCAGGCAGCAAGGCAGCCGAGGTAGTGCGGAACGCCTGAGGGATGGGTGAGAGAAATGTGGAAGAACCCGACATTGAGGCGGTTGAGCGGTATATCGCTGCTCTTTCCGGAGGCTGACGAAGCATCTAGCCTGTTTCTGGACAGCCTGGCGGAAATAGTGGGAGATGTAGGGAACAGCGAGACGGGTCCGGGCGGGATAGCTCTCTACCCGGCTAACCCGCGAGGAGCGCTGCCTGTGACTTCGCTGGAGCTGGCGGAGGTAGATTACCCACGCATTCTGTTCGAGACCGAAGAGGATATCTATCTGCCGGTAGACCGCTTCCTGCTGGTGAGCACAGTTAGCGCGGGGCAGGCAAGCAGCAGACAGAGAGCGCCCACAGGCCGGCAGGATGTTACTATGCTCCAGGACCGCTTTGGCCCATACATGCGCGTGCAGACGGGTGCTGACCCACGCTTTGTGTTGGAGATGGGTGAGCTTGCAAAGAGATTGCGCGGCCATGTGACGGGAATAGATCACCTGGGCGTCAACCTGCCGACCGGCAAGGTATCGAGCGCGGCGTGGAATGGATTAATCGGCAGCCTTGCTAAGAGCGCCAACGTCTACAGGTATCCTACGGGCGAGGACTGGCCATTTATTGTGCCTTCGACGGATAGTGAGTTCGATGGCGATATTAGCAGCTTCGTAGCGGGCCGCCAGCCGAAGTTTGAGCTTGTTTACGACTCCTGGGCCGCCGATCCCCTGATACAGATTAACTTGCAGACGGATCTTACACGCTCCCAACTCGAAGAGCTATTGCCGGAGCCATACGCTACCGCCTTCCCTGACCTCGGTGACATCTTCAGGACTGTGTACGTCTATTCGCCCTGGGACGGGCTTGGTATGCGCATCGACCTCACCTATAAAGGCGACGGCACCCCCGACGACTGGGCCACGGCTAAGTGGTTGGTTACTGAGGGCGGAAGAATAGTGTGATGCGCTTCGTACTTACGCCTGCCGCTTTGCTCTCCTGACCTGTACCATTAGCATACCTGTAACTACCAGCGCCGTACCCGCCATGTCCTGGGCGTCGATGCTTTCCCCGAGGAAGATATAGGCCAGCAGCGCGATTTGTACCAGCATGGTGCTATTGATGATGCTTAATTCTACGGCAGAGAGGGTGTAATTCCAGAGAGGAAAGGCGAGCGGACCGCGTTGTCAGTTGTCAGTTGTCAGTATTACGGCGGTCCGCGGTCTGCCGTCGGCGGCCAACCGACCTCTGACCCCTTATACCCGACCCTGGACCCCTCGCCGCCGGGTAAGTGTTCAGACTAGGGGTGCAGGGGCGAAGCCCATGACGGGGGTATGGAGGTGTCCCCCATTCTTATCTTCTTAGACTCCCCTCCCACGCGTGGGAGGGGTTGGGGGAGGGTCTTCCCCTACCGAGATGCCAGGTTGTTCCACCCTAAATCTGAACATTTACGCCGCCGGTTGAAGAGGTCAGTGGCTTGTGGTAGAATACTCCTCCAACGCCGCACTCCTTTATGGAGGCGGCTATCCTCAGCCGAGTGCGTTGGACATATTTCCGTTCGCGCAGCACAAGATGAGGCCCGCCCATGACTACTATAACTTTGCCGTTTAGCCAGGAGGCTTTGCAGGATGCCTTACAGAGGCACCTCTCTAGCCCCTCGCTTTCGGTGGGCGATGTAGTGCCCTCCAGGATGGGCGGGGGCGCTTCGGGCAGCCCTGTCTACAGGCTTGATGTGCAGTATGATAGCGGGCACAGCGCGTTCGTGGGCGACAGCAAGCTGAGTGTTGTGCTGAAGCGCGGCACGCAGCGCGCAGGGGCACACCTGGCAGGCGCTGCCCGGCGTGAGGCAAGCTTTTACAGCACGCTTGCTTCCCAACTGCCGGTGCACACTCCGCGCCTGTTGATGACAGCCGACGACATAACGGGCGAGCCGACCATGCCGCTGGTGGTTGGCGCATCCAGTGGGATCGCCAAGGGTTGGGAGCAGCGGACAGGCGACCGCGACTGGGTGTTGATGGAGGCGCTTCCGCAGGAGGGTATGTGGCCCCGCGCATTCTGGACAGCCGAGCATTACCGGGCCGCGTTGTCCGCGCTGGCAGAGATGCACGCTAAGTGGTGGGAGCACCCACCCAGTACGAAAGATTACCCGTGGGTATGGATGCCTACCGGGGCGCATACGCAGGCATTGCTTGAAGATGCTCGTGCGGCGATGCTTGAGATCGAGAGCGCGCCCTGGCGTGAGAAGTTCTTCTCGGTGGATGAATTGCGCGCCTGGCGGGACGTGCTGGACGACCCAGCCTGCCTGCTGGATATTTTGTCGGGCATACCGCAGACGCTGATACACGGTGACTACTGGCCGGGCAACATCGCAATGAAGCCGGACGGCCCGGCAGTGTTTGATTGGCAGCAGGTCGGTGTCGGGCCTGCCGCATATGACCTTGCGTGCTTCCATTCGTCATCGCGGTGGTGGTTCGGCCGCCTGCCCATTTCTCTAGTGGAGATGCGCAACCACTACCTGGCTTGCCTGAACGAGCACCTGGGATACAGGGTCGACCGCTACATCTTTGATATGGGTATGGACGCCGCCCGCGCATGGCGCTTCGCGGTGCTCTGGCCCACCACTATTGTAGAACAACGCCCCCATCTACTGGCACGTCTGAACTATATGCGCACCACCGTCATAGAGCCGGCTTATACGTCGCTGCGCAGAATAGGTTGAGAGGGGTCAGGTGTCAGGTGTCAGGTGTCAGTTTGTCCTGGATTCACCGCAGAGGCGCAGAGTGCGCAGAGTCACGCAGAGGTTCTTTGAGGTTTGCATGGTGCTGAGGGCACCGACTATGCAGCACATAACATGGGCGGTCGGCGGTCTGTCGTCCGCGGTCGTAACTGACAACTGACAACGCGGTCCGCCGTCTGCCGTCGGCGGTCACCGAAAGGTAGGAACCTGTATGGCTACTAACCAACTTACAATTGAGCAGGCTTCGCATTTTGCTCGGCTGGCGCTTGACGGTATATCGAGGGAGTATCCTAACGCTCCGGGTGTGGTATTGAACGGGCCGGGCGAGTTTCGCAGCCCTAGAGAGTTGCACCCAGCGTTTTACGGCTGCTTTGACTGGCACTCAGCGGTGCACAGCCACTGGATGCTGGTGCGGTTGCTGAGGCTCTTTCCCGACATGCCTGAAGCGGCAGAGATACGCCGGGATGTCGGGGCGAACCTGAGCCCCGAGAACATACAGGCCGAGAACGCATATCTACAGCAGCCTAACCGCAGGTCGTTCGAGCGTACATACGGTTGGGCATGGCTGCTCAAGCTGGCTGAGGAATTGCACGGCTGGGACGACGCAGATGGGCGGCAATGGCGAGCCAACCTGGAGCCGCTGGCTGAGACTTTTGTGCAGCGTTACCTCGACTTCCTGCCAAAGCAGACCTACCCGATTCGGGGCGGTACGCACCCCAACACAGCCTTCGGGCTTACCTTTGCGCTCGATTATGCGCGCACAGTGGGGCGTAGCGACCTGAGAAGCCTGATTGTTAGCCGCAGCCGCGATTACTTTGGAAGCGATGAAGGTTACCCTGCCGCATGGGAGCCGAGCGGCAACGATTTCCTCTCGCCTTCGCTCATAGAGGCCGATTTGATGCGGCGCGTGCTGCCCGCAGATGGCTTCGCGGAGTGGTTCGGGCGATTTCTGCCTGATCTGGCAGAGGGAAAGCCCGAAACGCTGCTGCAACCCGCAACTGTGGCCGACCGCACCGACCCGCAGATTGTGCATCTTGATGGGCTCAACCTGAGCCGAGCCTGGTGTATGCAGGGGGTAGCCGAGGCTCTTCCAGAGGGCCACAGCCTCGGCCCTGTGTTGCTGGAGGCAGCAGAACGCCATGCCGCCGCATCCTTACCGCACGTGGCGAGCGGCGACTACATGGGCGAGCACTGGCTCGCGTCGTTCGCGGTCTATATGCTCTCCAGCTAGCTGCTGGGAAGTGCAATAGAAGACAAAGGCCACTCCTGTACTTGGGGTGGCCTTTGCCTTCTATTGTGCATATTTCTTTGCGCAGTAAACGTAAACTCAGGCGTGGGCAGGTGTCTCAGCTTCAGCAGCGTTGGACGCGGTTTCGACTTCCGGTTCCCTATCTTTCTTCGGGTTGGGAATTAGCAGTGAGCTAAGCGCACCCATCAGAACAAAGAAGCCGGCAGCAAAGGCTGCATCGCGTGTGCCGGCGGTTATCGCGTCGTTGACAATGCCGGAGATTGCCGTGCCGAGAGGAGAGTTGGCGGCATCACCCGAATACTGCGACGTATCGGTTGCCGAGCCATTGTCCAGTGCGGTTTCTATGGCTGACTTAATTGGTGCGGGGATAGCGTTACTTGCGGCTAGCTCCGATTTGCCGGTAGATGCTATCTGGGCAGAGAAGATCGCGCCGAGGACAGCTACGCCGATGGCAGCGCCTACCTGCCGCACGGTGTTGTTTGCGCCTGAGGCCACACCGGCATATTGCATTGGTATGTCGCTCAACGTAATGTTAGTAAGCTGCGCGATGGCGAGGCCCACGCCTATACCATAGAGCACAAGCACGGGTATAAGAGTCATGAGGGAGACATCTACCGACAGCACGAAGCCGAGCAGGAAGATAGAGACTGCTTCGATCAACATTCCCGCGGAGACAACGCCCTTGGGGCCAAAGCGGGACGACAGCGCTCCTGCTGTAGGTGCTGCGAAGAAGGTAGCAATTGCGAGTGGGAGCAGCAGGAGGCCGGTATCGAAAGCGGAAAGCCCACGCACCGTCTGTAGATATATTGAAAGCACAAAGAGCACGCCGAACTCGCCCAGTGCCACAATCAGCACTGTGATGAGACCGAAGCGAAAGCCGCGGTATTTCAGCAAGCTAAAGTCGAAGAGAGGGTCGCCGCCCCGTCGCTTTACAGCCAGGGCGTACACAACAAATGCGGTCAGGAAGATAGCGGCGAGCAGGAACATAATGGGTGTAACAGCCAGGTTATCGAGAGGCCAGTTCCAGCCGAAGACCGAGAACTGCTCTTTGGGGGTCCACCAGCCGTAGCCCTGTCCCTCAATGAGGCCAAAGACCAGCGTCGAGAGGCCCAGCGTAACCAACAACACGCCTATGAAATCGAACCCGCCTGTTCGCGCGCGGCCTTTCGATTCGGTCACATAGACGATTGCGCCTATTACCACGATTATGCCGATGGGCAGGTTGACCAGGAAGGCCCACCGCCAATTCAGGCTTGTTGTGAGGAAACCACCAAGCAGCGGGCCGAGAGCCGCCGAAGCGCCCGCGACCGCACCCCAGACACCAAAGGCCACGCCACGCGATTTGCCCCTGAATGTTGCCGAGAGGATTGAGAGAGTGGCAGGTGAGATCATCGCGCCACCCACGCCTTGCACCACACGGCCCACAAGAATCAGCGGGATGTTAGATGCGATACCGACCAGTAGTGAGCCTACCACGAAGGTTATCACACCTACCATGAAGATTCGCTTGCGGCCAACTTCGTCACCAAGGCGGCCGAAGGTAATAATGAGGGCTGCATAGACGAGGGCATAAAGGGCGCTGATCCACTCAATGTCGCGCAGTGAAGCGCCGAACTCCTTGCGTATAGACGGCAGGGTTACGTTCACTATAGTGGCGTCTATGATGACGATGGAAAGGGCGAGACCCAGCATGACGAGTGCGAGCCAATCTTTGCGTGTTGGCGGGGCGTCAGCCTGCGCGGCTGTAACACCCTGTGCCTGCACATTCTGTGTCTGTACATTTTTATTCTGCATCTTCTATGTTTCCTCCAGGATCATGTCATTTCTTACCTGTGCCGAGGCATGGACGCCCAGCACGATTTCCTCGCCCTCCGGTAAACCAAGAACAAGCTCGCGCACAAGCTCCAGTAACTGCGCGCTCTTCTCACCGCCCATCGCTTTGAGACTGCCCATCAGCGAGTCTTCTTCATTCACATAAGGAACGGTTGTTATCATCTCAACCCCTTTCTCGGTGAGCGTTAGGGGCACACGACGCCTGTCGAGGGGGTCGTGCTTGCGGAGAGCATAGCCGTGCCGCTCAAGCGCATCTATAACCGGGACTAGGGTGGCGGGCTTCAGCAAGAGTGTGTTGCTCAGCTCGGTCAGTGTATGCTGTTTGTGGTGCAGCAAACGCATGATGCCGTACTGAAGCGCGCTAACACCGACACCGTGCTGGGCCATGCTTACCTCAAGTTCGCGCTTTGCGAGTTTGGTGACTATCGCGAACAGCACGCGGATTTCGAATGCGATTGCCTGGATGTCACCCGTATCGAGGCGTTGGCCTATGTTGGAGCTATATAAATTGTCGGCTTGCTCTCTATTGAGATTTACATGGTCTGTCACGTTGATGCCCTTTCGTAATGTTTTACGTGCGCTAATTATTAGTACGCAAACTATTTTATCATGGATTGGTGCAAGATATAGTTTTGTTCGTACGTGGACAAACAACCCGACCTGAGGCGCATGGCATGCACTTCCGGAGCACGAAACGAGGCTACGACCTGCGCACCTTGACGCTCGCTTGTGCAGATTTGTACAATAGTCTGTACTCTAATCTTTATTTGAGTCGAATTCTCACCTTTCTACGTGCTGCATTCCAGGCATTACGTACCAGTCGCCGGAGGCCCGTCTAATGGAATATATGTCCAGCCGCGATACACGCAGGCGCTACCTTGAATTCTTCGAGCAAAAGGGGCACGAGATTGTGCCTTCGTCCTCGCTCGTTCCCACAAATGATCCAACGCTCCTGTTCACCACGGCGGGTATGGTGCAGTTCAAGGACGTGTTCCTGGGCAACGAGACACGCCCATACAAGCGCGCCACGTCATCGCAGAAGTGCATGAGGGCCGGGGGCAAGCATAACGACCTTGAGAATGTTGGGCCGTCGATCCGCCATCACACATTCTTTGAGATGCTCGGCAACTTTTCGTTCGGGGATTATTTCAAGCGTGATGCCATCATATTCGCATGGGAATTGCTCACCGAGGGCTTTGGGCTGGATAAGAACAGGCTCTGGCCCACTATTTACCTGGACGACGACGAGTCGTTCCAGCTATGGCAGGAGATAGCCGGTATACCGCCGCAAAGAATCACCCGCAGAGGGAAGGAAGACAACTTCTGGGCCATGGGCGATACGGGACCGTGTGGCCCCAATAGCGAGATATACTGGGATTTCAGCCCCGAGCTAGGCGAGAACGGAGACAACCCTGCCACCGACGAGGACCGCTTCTTCGAGATCTGGAACCTGGTCTTTATGCAGTTCGACCAGCCGGGCGACGGCTCGATGGTGCCGCTGAAGAAGCCGGGCGTTGATACGGGAATGGGCCTTGAGCGGGTGTCTGTGGTGCTCCAGGGGGTCCACAGCAACTACGAGACCGATCTGTTCAGCCCGATCATGGAGAAGATTCGCGAACTTACGGGCCACTCCGAGAAGGAAATGGAGAGGCTAATCACGTCCTACAGGGTAATCGCTGACCACAGCCGCGCTACCACGTTCCTTATCGGAGAGGGTGTGCAACCGGGCAATGAAGGCCGCAGCTATGTGCTTCGCAGGGTTATGCGCCGGGCCATGGTGCATGGGCGCAAGCTTGGGCTCGATAAGCCGTTCCTGGGTGAGGTTGCCGGGGTTGTTATGGAGATCATGGGCGATGTCTACCCGGATATAGTGCAGCGACGCGAGTTTATTCTCAAGGCCATCTTGCAGGAAGAAGAGAGCTTTGAGCAGACGCTGCTGGAAGGCACGAGCCGCTTCAACCAGACGGTGCGCTCGCTTGGGCTGAAACAGGGTGATGTGCTGCCAGGCCGCGACATGTTCAAGCTATACGACACGTTTGGCCTCTCCAAAGAGCTTGTTATAGATATGGCCTATTCGAAAGGACTGGAAGTAGACCTGGAAGGCTATGACCAGGCAATGGAAGAGCAGCGCCGCCGGGGTCAAGAGGCCGGGAACTTCGGGCCGAAAGAGCGCGAGAACCTCGATGTATACCAGAAGATATCGCCTGAGCCGACAACGTTCCTGGGCTATGATTACGCTACGCTATCGCCGGATGGCGAGCATGGAGCCGTGACGGCCAAGGTGCTTGGCATTGTCCTGAACAAAGAGACCGTTGATATTGCTCCGCAGGGCACGCAGGTTGAGGTGGTGCTCGACCGCACTCCCTTCTACGCTGAGAGCGGCGGGCAGGTTGGCGACAAAGGCTATCTACTCTGGGATGGCGGGCGCATGGAGGTGCAGGACACACGCAGGCCTGTCGGCGGCATAATTGTGCACAGAGGCGTGATACTGGACGGCACATTGCGGTCAGGCGCTGAAGTTGAGGCTGTAGTGCCGGGGAATCTGCGCTGGGAGACCATGCGCAACCACACCGCTACCCACCTTGTGCACAAGGCACTGCGCGATGTGCTGGGCACACACGTTCACCAGGCCGGGTCGGTGGTCGAGCCGGGCAGGCTGCGCTTCGACTTCCATCACAACCAGCAACTGACCCACGAAGAGATTACGCGCATCGAGCGAATCGTGAACGACCAGATACGCGGCGATTATCCCGTGCTGACGCAGGAGACCGACTACAAAACAGCCGTGCAAGAGGGCGCTATGGCCCTGTTTGGCGAGAAGTACGGCTCGGTTGTGCGGCTCGTGCGCATACCGGGGTTCGAGAGCAAGGAGCTTTGCGGCGGCACACACGTTGAGCGGACAGGGCAGATAGGCGCTTTCTTCATCACATATGAAGGCTCAATCGGTTCGGGCATCCGGCGCATCGAGGCCGTTACAGGGTCAGGAGCCGTGGAGTATGCCGAGGGCAGGCGTGATCTGCTGGGCAGTTTGGCCTCTCGCCTGCACACGACGCCTGAGCGCGTAACAGAAGGCGTAACCGCCTTGCAAGAGCAATTACGGGAGAGCCAGAAGCGGGTAGAGGCTCTTGAGAGACAGATCGCCAGGGGTGAGACAGGCAACCTCAGCCAGCAGGTGCGCAATATTGACGGCGTGCAGGTGCTGACGGGCAAGACCAGCGCTACAAGCATGGATACTCTCAAGGAAGCAGCCGACCACCTGCGCGATAAGCTTGGTTCGGGCGTGGTGGTGCTGGGTACACTGCTTGAAGGCGAGCCAAAGCTGGTGGCGATGGTGACACAGGATGTGATCGCTAAGGGCATCAGCGCAGGCGATATAATCAAGGAGATCAGCCCAGCCGTTGGTGGTCGCGGTGGCGGTCGCCCCAACATGGCCCAGGGCGGAGGCACGGACGCCGGCGGGCTGGATAAGGCGCTCGATATGGTGGGCGATTTTGTTGGCGGCAAGCTGGGGAATGTGAAACGTGACGAGAAATGAGAAATGAGAAATGAGAAATGAGAAATGAGAAATGAGAAGTAACGCGTGAGCCGTGAAACGTGATTGACCATTGTAGAATGGCTTGCGAGGTGGGAATAGCAGGCGGGTTTATTGCGTGAATATGGAAGGGGTGCACGGGTGTGTGCCCCTTTTGCTTGCTTGTGTTGGTTGGGTATATTTTGGGGAATGGCGGATTTGCGAACAGGCTTTCCAATAATAGCGCTAATGTGGATATCACTGCCGCATAATGCTTTGCGTTATATAATGCAATAGGCCGCCGAAGAGCCAGCGGGGTTCATTGGCCGTACCCACAGTAGGCTACAAAACCGCATGGGACCTATCGAGACAGAGTTTGACCCAACTGAGTTCAGTGCCGAGTTCGTAGCGGTCGAACAAGACGAGACTTTATCCTCAATCCTCGACCGCGTGGCGGAGGCTTTGCGCCGCACTCCCAACGTGGTCCTTATCATACCGCGCGGCTCGCAGGCGTTCCACAGCACACAGGATTTTCTTGCGCTCGGCAAACTGCAGTGGACGGGTGAGGTGCGTGTTGCGGTGGCTTCGCCCGACCCCACGATAGCAGGGCTGGCACGCGTGCTCGGCTTCCATATCGTTGATGCACCCGTGGGCCACCCTTCTATTGCCGACGACCCCTCATCGGACCAGGCGAATGCCCATAATGCGGATGTTGAGCAGCCCACCGCGCCGCTGCCCCTCGGAGGCAAGCCGGAATGGGTTATCTCGCCTGCTGTGCCCGCATTCGGCACGCCTTCGAGCAGCCTCACCACATCCACCTGGCTAAATATGCCGGGTGATAGTCCGCAGCGGGGATCAGCCGCACCGCAGCCCGCGCCACGAGCGGGTGTGCCGCCACCGCGTACCAGGCCGAGGCAGACGGGCGTGCTGCTGCTTACCAGTATTGCTGACGCCCCGCCCCTCACGCCTATGAAAGACCCGGCGCTTGACCCGAAGACAGAGGACGGCGATGCCAAGGCCCGCCGCGCCGCTATCGACGCCAAAGCGTACAAGAACCATAGAGGTTGGCGGTATAACGGTGGTGTCCGAACAATGCGCTGGAGCCGTATCTTCGCGGCTCTCGCTGTGCTGCTGGTGGCTGCTTTGATAGCAGGCTCAGCTTACGCCTATGTTTACCTGCCGCAAGGCACTATTGTTGTCAGGCCGCTCGATATGCCGATACAGGGCTTGCCTGTGGAAGTGGTTGTAGTAACGGAGCCAGGTAGTGGTAACGGCCAACAGCCGGACGGCAGCGCAAACGGCACCCGGGAAGGCGCGGCACCTCTCAGCGGGCCGACAATCACCGCCATTGCCATAGAGTCAGCACTTTCCGAGCAGGCCACAGCCCCGGCCACAGGCAGCCGCCAGATAGCAACAGGCAGAGGACAGGGCAGCATTCGGTTCGCCAACCAGACAGGCGCTGCGAAGTTCGTGCCCAGCGGAACCCAGTTCAAGGCGGCCAACGGGATTATTGTGCAGACCACGCAGGGGGCTACGGTCCCGGCCACCAACCTCCTTGCCGGGACAATTGGGCGCGCCGAAGTGCCGGTAGAGGCGACAGTGGATGGCCCGGACGGCAATATTGGCGCAGGACAAATCACAGGCATATACGGCGGTGCGCTTGAATACGAGAATAGCGCACTGACAGGCGGCTCGATTGCGACCCTCAAGGTGATTACGCAGGCAGACATTGACGCGCTTGTTTCGAGCCTCAACAGCAAGATACAGGGAGAAGCGGCGGGCGCTGTCGCTCTTAAAGTACAGAACGGGGAGCAACTGATAACGCACACTATCAGCCTGACAAACACCGCCTATGTGTCGGACCGCAAGGCAGGCGAGGATGGCGAGACCGTGACGGTAACTGTCACAGGCACCGCAAGGGCGTTCACGTATAGCGAAGAGAAGATGGACGAGTCGGTGTCGCAGGCTATTACGGACTATGTTTTCAAGTCAGGCAACGTGCGCAGGGACGGCGGGCCTGTGCTCGATATGGGCAGTATCAAGCATGATGCGCCCGTAATGGCGTCTGTGGACGAGGTGACGGGTCATGTGACGTATACAACCAACGCTGACGCTCTTGTGAAGCGCACCCTCACGCCCGAACTGGCCCGCCAGATACGTGACCTGGTGAAGGGACAGGATGTGGCGAAGGCGCAGGAGCTAATTGAGCAGACCTATCAGGGCATCCTCGCCGCGCAGCCGATCCAGGCCAAGGTGCTCTGGTTTAACATCAGCAAACTGCCGGATGATCCCACGCATATTGTTGTGGAGCTTGGCGGTGGGGCTGGCTCACAGGTAACTGCGACCACAGGCGATAGCGGCTCTAACCCTCCCACCACGAACGCCCGACCCTCTCAGCGGTAGATGGACCGGTTGACTGACCCGAACCAAACACCCGTGCCCACCGGCAAGCAGAGCGGCAACAGCGTCTACTTCGGGGATAACCTGCCTGTGCTGCAGAGCTTGCCGGATGCTTGTGTTGACCTCATTTACATAGACCCTCCATTCAATACGGGCAGAGAGCAGAGCCGCACAGCAATACAAACGATACGCTCCGAGAATGGCGAGGGGGACAGAACCGGCTTCGCGGGCAAGCGATACAGCACGGTGAAGCTGGGCACCAAAGGCTACGGCGATAGCTTCGATGATTACCTTGCCTTCCTTGAGCCGCGGCTGCGCGAGGCACGCCGCGTGCTTGCTCAACATGGCACGCTCTATTTTCACATCGACTACAGGGAAGTGCACTACTGCAAAGTGCTGCTCGACACCATCTTTGGGCGAGAGTCGTTCTTGAACGAGGTCATCTGGGCGTATGATTACGGGGGGCGCACGCGCCGAAAGTGGCCCGCGAAGCACGACAACATCCTTGTGTACGTGAAAGACCCGTCCAACTACACGTTCAACGCCGACGCTGTAGACCGCATACCATACATGGCGCCGGGGCTGGTAGGGCCGGAGAAAGCGCGGCGGGGCAAGCTGCCAACCGACACATGGTTTCTCACCATAGTGCCGACCAACAGCCGTGAGAAGACAGGCTACCCCACACAGAAGCCCGTCAGGGTGCTGAAGAGGATCATTGCTGCGTCCTCCAATCCAGGCGATGTTGTGCTCGATTTCTTCGCGGGAAGCGGCACAACGGGCCAGGTTTGCCTTAACCTGGGCAGACGCTTTATCCTTGTAGATAATAATGAGCAGGCCCTACAGGTGATGGCCCGCCGCTTCGCCGGGGTAGCCGACATAGAATGGGTGGGATACAACGCTCGGGAGGGCCACCAGGACGAGGACGCAGGAACGTGACGGCACGCTTCAGGCGGCATATCGTATCGTTTGGTAGGAAGCAATGAGAACGCTGGCAATTGATCTGGGCAAAAGGCGCATCGGAGTGGCGGTCAGCGACCCGCTGGGTATGATAGCGCGGCCCGTTGAGACTGTGCAAAGCGTGTCGCTCAACATCGATGTGGAGCGTATCACCCAGATAGCCCGTGGGCTTGAGGCCGAGCTAATCGTGGTGGGCGACCCAATCCATATGAACGGCGACCCCGGCACGATGTCAAACCGGGTGCACAAGTTCGGGGACATGCTGGCCGAGGTGTCGGGCCTTCCGGTGGACTACTGCGACGAGCGGCTCACAACGGTTGAGGCCCAGCGCATACTGCAGGACTCCGGCGTGCCGCCGAAAAAGGCCCGCCAGCAAATAGATGCAGTAGCCGCGGCCGTAATCCTGCAGAGCTACCTCAACACAAGCAAACCGCCGCGCAACGAAAGCGATCCGCTGGAAGACCGGTATTTTGCGTAAAACGTAAAACGTAAAACGTAAGTACGAAGCGACAAGATGCAAAGTACGACTGGACGATTATAGTCGTTACGTTTTACGTTTTACGTTTTACGCCCCACTAGAAAAGAGGGCACAACCAATGACCACAACAGAGTTCCCGGTATTCGACGGGCACAACGACGTCCTTCTTGATCTATATGATCGTGAGCGAGGAGGTGGACGTAATTTCTTTACGCGGGCCGAGCGGGGGCATATCGATTTGCCTCGGGCGCGGGAGGGGGGCTTTGGCGGGGGGTTCTTCGCCGTGTATGTGCCTGCTACTCCGGCTCAGCATCGTATGCCCGGCTTCGAGACGGTACATACCGAGCTTGGGTATGAAACGCCGATGGCCCTCGAACTCGACCAGACTTACGCCCAGAGCACAGCAATGGCTATAACCGCGTCACTCTTCCGCATCGAGGACGAGTCGAAGGGGCAGGTCAAAGTTGTGCGGACGGCGGACGAGCTACAGATGTGCCTCGACAACGGCACGCTGGCTGCGGTGCTGCATTTTGAGGGAGCCGAGCCAATCGACCCCGACCTCGACGCGCTTTACGTCTTCCACAGGGCGGGCCTCCGCTCGCTTGGGCTTGTCTGGAGCCGTCCGAATATATTCGCTCAGGGTGTTCCCTTCCGCTTCCCGCACGCTCCCGATACAGGGCCCGGACTAACCGACCTCGGCAAGAAGCTGGTGAGTGCATGTAATCACCTGCGGGTTATGATCGACCTGGCACACCTGAACGAAAAGGGCTTCTGGGATGTGGCCGCGCTCTCGGATGCACCCCTGGTGGCAACGCACACTGCCGCGCACGCCCTCTCACCTTCCACACGCAACCTGACCGACAGGCAGCTTGACGCCATTAAAGGGTCGGACGGCATGGTAGGCGTGAACTTCAACGTGCGCGACCTGCGGGCCGACGGCAAGAGCGAGACAGACACGCCGCTAACGGAGATTGTGCGCCATGTTGACTATCTTGCGGAGCGCATCGGCATTGACAGGGTGGGCTTCGGGTCGGACTTCGATGGTGCGACAATGTCGAAGCACCTGGGCGACGTTTCGGGTCTGCGCAGGGTGGTAGACGCATTCCGCGAGGCCGGATACGATGACGACACGCTGCGCAAAATAACGCATGGCAACTGGGTGCGCGTGCTCCGTAAGACCTGGGGAGAATAGAAACATTAGCCGATAATAAAAGATACCAGCGCCTTTATCGACGCTGGTATCTTTTATTGTTGCTGAGAGTGCTTTGTTAGCGTGCTACAGCAGCAAGCCTATTTGTTTGCTGTTGTTGTTGCAGCATCTGGAGCGTGCGAAGCTCTGTCACGTCTTGCAGCATCACCAATCCGCTTACTGTGCCGTCTGAGAGTGGGGCGAAGGTCACTGTGCTTGATATGACGCGGTTATTGAGAGCTATATCTACCATGTAGTGCTGGGTGGGGTTCGCGAGAGCCGAAGCCATTGTCTCTTGCAGGCGAGGCTGGCGGGTAAGCTCGACCAGGGAGTTGTTCACCACGTCTTCATACTTGACCCCAAGCATCCTGCTGGCCGCGCCATTCAGCACCTTCACAACGCCCTGTGGGTCGGTGATAACCACACCATCATGCATGTGGGCGAGCAACAGTGCGACTTCGGTAAGCTCGTTTGTGCGGGCGTTCATTGCGCTGTTGAGAGAGTTGGTGGCGCTTGCCATTGTGGTAAAGGCCGCGGCGGTGCGCTTGCTAAGCTCGTCCTGATTGCCCAGATCGAGCGCGCCATCTATGTTGCCGCTTGCCAGCATCCTGCTTGCATCTTCAAGACCTGTGACTGTGCGCATAACAGCAAGGTAGAAGCCGACCCACATGTAGACCACAAGCAGCAATGTGGTCGCTGTTATTAATAGGGCAACATTTCTACCACGGGCATCGGTGGCACTTCTGGTCTGGAGAAGATAGGTAAGTTGGCTGGCCTGCGCGTCCCACAGCGTTGCACTGGAGTCCAGCGCCTCTGTTACCGTGGCCATCCAGGTGTCGAGGGACAACATGATCTGGGGAGCCGTCGAGATTTCCGTTTCGAACATCGAGGTTAGCGTCTTCGAGGCGGCCTCAGCGTTGGCAAGAGGGCCTTCGACGCTGGTTTTCAGGTTGCCAACTGGGTTGTTGGCGAAGGCTACTCCCGCCTTGCGCTGCATAGCTGCAAAGCCTTCGGTAACCTGCCTGCTTATAACGGTCAACTCGGCCCGTTCTTCGTCGAGAATATTGCGGCTGCCAACTACAGTATCGGCAAGCACTCCAAGCTCGGCTATGGAGTTCTGGATATCGGGTAAGTCGACCACCACCGAATCCATCATGTAGTAGGTGTCGAGCTGCGGGTCGAGAATGAGGCTGGACTGGTCGCCTGTGTAGGCAATCAAATCACGTACTGAAGCGATGAACGGCCTGTAGAGTATCTGGCGGTCGATTGTCTGGGGAAGGGCGCTCATGGCATCCCAGTCAAGCTTCAGCTTGGTCATCTTCTCTGTAGTGCCAAGTGCCTTACCGTATTGAGCATCAGCGGCGGCAAGATCTTGAAAGTCCTTGTCGATCTTTGCCTTGTTCTCGGCAAGAGCATCGTTGTTTACGTCGAGGCCGCGCATGGCTTGCTGGCTCAGCAGCCAGTCGTTCAGGGTGTGGCCGAGCAGCGCATTGACTGGACGCAGATAGTTGGCGCCCTGTACTTCGCGCTGTGCAACGTCGATATCGTGGTTCATCTTCGACACGAGCATGAAGAGAGCCATACCGAGAGGCAGGAGGAAAAGAACTGTAATAAGTGCGAACCTCTGCGGAAACTTGAGCCGGGCCATAAGCGCCACGGCCGGGCTAAAGATATTTTTGTTCATCTAATCCTCCCAAGAATAGTTGTGGTTTATCTGGTCTGAAGCAAGCCTCAGGATAGTTTGGCCCGCTAAATAGCGGCCAGCGCCGATAATATGAGGCGACAGGAATGCGTAGCCCCAGTGTTACTGATACAAGGAGAGGCATCGCCCGCGCAAGACTTTGCGCTAGTACAAAGCGCACACAACAGGATGGATAGAAGTACTTAGGACCTGTTTGGGACGCAAAAAGCAGGAAAACCACCCCAGTGAGGACGGCTTTCCTGCGCGATTATGGATGGTATGGGGTTAGCGCGATGCTAACAAAGTTACGAGGTAAGTGTCGCCCCCACCCTGTGGTGACATTCCAAGTACTACACCAACAAAACAATGTCAGTGCCGCCACGTACTCTCCCTTGTCATTCTGAGCGTAGCGAAGAATCTCGCAAAGCAGGACTATGTTCCCTTGAGTACCAATCCCAAGAGAAAAGAAGGGGACGAGATTCTTCACTTCGTTCAGAATGACAATGCGGAGGGGAGGCGGCGACGCACACCGAAGAATGCGCGTAGAGTACCCAGGGTGACAACAGAAGGTGCATCAGCGTTGCCACCGTATCTTTATTATTGCCCTACTAAGGTCGGTCTGTCCTGCGTATGGCGGCCGACCGCGTTGTCAGTTGTCAGTTGACCGTCAAGGCGACTAGTTAAACCCATAATAATCTTGGCGTCTTGGCGTCTTGGCGTTACCGTCCTCACGTTTTACGCTTTACGTCCGATCACCTACTGCCACGGTTGCCGCGTCCTGAGGGCGGTTTCGCATGTCCTGATCGAGGAGCATCATTGGGAAGCCATGCTCTATGGGGTAGACGTTGTTGCAGCGCGTGCACTTTACGGCGTCCTTCAGCATTTTGACGTCGCCGCCACACGCGGGGCAAGCCAGGATGGTCTCCAGGTTTACGTTGCGAGCGGGGGTGCGCTTCTTGCGGCGAGCTTTTGTGATCATGTTCTTGGCTGAGCGCGGCAGGAAGGTATCGGCCAGGGTGATGCCTGTTCGCTTGAGTGAGGTAATCGGCGATTCGCGTGGGATGACCATGCGCTTGAGGGCGCGGGGGTCGTCAAGGTTGAGGGGGGAATGATCGCGTATATCTATCTCGATTACGCCATCCCACTCGTATTCCATCCAGAACATGTCGGGCAGGGAGCGGTGGAAGCGCGCAAACCATGGGTTGTACTCGTAAAGATAATCGAACAGGTCGCCAAAGATGTTCGGCACGTTCACTTTGGGGTGAAGAATGAGGCGGTTGTTGATCTTGTTGACGTACCACTTGTGGAAAGACCAGTAGAACATGTGCTCGGCAAGCTCGGTGGGTGATGCGATGAAGCCGCGCTTTGAGACACGCTGTAGCTCGGAGCAAAAGCGAGCCGGGTCGTCCATATGCTCGATAATATGCGAGGCGATTACATAGTCAAACGCCTTGTCCTTGAACGGGAGGTTGTGCCCATCAGCGACTATCAAGGGGCGGTCCACTTTGATAGAGCCTCCGCGCTCGGTGTTGTCTTCGATATAGCGGTCGCAAAGAATGTCACTGCGAGGGTTGGGATTATGCCCGCTCCCCACATCTAATACCAGATCATCAGGCCCGATCTTCATGCAATTTTGCTCCTAAGCAGAAAACAGTTGTAACCGAAGGATGATAGCACGCAGGTCGGAAGGGTGTCAACCTGGGGTGAGGGGTCAGGGATCGGGTGTCAGTTGTCAGTTTATTGCCGTACTAACAAAGATGTAGCAGGCAAGCTCACCCCATGAGGCAGTGTCATTCTGAGCGTAGCGAAGAATCCGTCTGGATAGAAATTAGTATGGAGGTTGATTCTTCACTCTATTCAGAATGACAAGGTAAAGACGCACGCTTACCTGACACTTCTTTGTTAGCGACGTATTACTACGGATTCACCGTAGGAGCGCAGAGTTACGCAGAGGTTTTCGAGGTTTAGTGAGTGCTATGCGTAGAAAATAGTCGCTTTGGCCGTCAACTGACAACTGACAACTGACAACGCGGTCAGCCGTCTGCCGTCGGCGGTCATACGGAGTACGCAGTACGCAATACCCCCATGTTATAATGGTTCCTGCCCTCCGGTGTGGGCCTGGGTTGAAGATGGAGGGATTAGGGCACGAATTATGCAACCAATGGATATCAGGATTGGAGACGTTTACACGCTGCGTAAGCCTCACCCGTGCGGCAGTTACGATTGGCGTGTTGTGCGCGTTGGGGCCGATATTGGTATGCGCTGCGTTGGTTGCGACCACAAGGTAATGCTTGCACGCCCTGAGTTTGAACGGCGTGTGAAGAAGATGGTTAGCCGGGACGAGGGCTTATAGGAAACCTCATGGAGCATGTTCGGGGATTTCACGGCGAACATGCAGATGAGGATGCTATAAATGCATCACCGAATGGTAATCCTCATATAGTGAAACGTGCACGGGGCGCACTTCGTAGTACGCAATAGAACTATGATCGAACAACAAACAGCTATCGCGCCGCAGCCACAGACGCAGCAAAACGTAGCAACGATACGCGACGTCTTGCGAAATCCCAATTTCGTCAAGCTCTGGGCGGCACAAATACTTTCGCAGACAGCCCAGCAGATAGTGAATTACGCGCTGGTTCTGCAAGTGGCGAACCTGACCAACTCCAGCACGGCCGTGTCGGGTATTATCATCGCGTTTACTGTGCCTGCCATCCTCTTCGCGGCAATCGCGGGGGTCTTTGTCGAGCGCAACTCGAAGAAGACCATGCTAACGCTGACCAACCTGGCGCGCGGCATAATGGTGCTTGGCTATCTTTTCACCAATCCCGAATGGGGTGTGGGCGCAGTTTTGCCCATATTCTACATAATCACGCTGCTATTCTCGGCAGTGAGCCAGTTCTTCAATCCGGCCGAGGCCTCGATGATCCCGCTGGTAGTATCGCGAGAAGAACTGGTGCCCGCCAATTCTCTATTCAATCTGACGCTGCCCGCAGCACAGCTTGGCGGCTTCGTTGTGCTTGGCCCGCTGCTGCTTAGCACGGTATTCCATAACAACTACAATGGCCTCTACATAGTGATCTTCATTCTCTGTCTTGCAGCAGCCGGTATTACTTACTTCTTGCCGCAGGACAGGCCCGACGCGACCGCTGCCGAGCGGCGGAAGAAGGGCGAGAAGGTGGGCGTGGGAGAAGTAGCGGCAGGGGCCACGGAGATTGCCAGAAAAGGGTATCGTGAGGCGGGACATGAGCTTGCCGAAGGCTGGAACTTCATCAGGCGCGACCCCGTCATAATGAGCGCCATCATTTACTGGTCGATAGCGATCGCGGTCTTTATGATGCTGGGCACAATCGGCCCGACATTCCTTACTAATATCGGCATCGAACAGTCGAAGTTGTTCTACATACTGTTGCCGGGTGGCGTTGGTCTGGTGCTGGGTGTGCTGGTTGTGGGCAGAATTGCCAGGCCCGATAACCGCGAAGCAATGATCAATATCAGCTTGCTGGCCGCGGGCGCGGCGCTGGTGTTATTCGCGTTGCTCTACCCCGTGTTGAGATGGGCGTATACCGCGCTGGGCAAGAGCGAACCACCCGAGACATTGGTGCTGGCCTTCCTGGGCATACTTACGCTGCTGCTAGGCTTCTTCAACAGCTTCATATCAGTGCCCGCGCAAACGGCTTTACAGGAGCGTTCGCCCGAACAGATACGGGCGCGTGTGTTCAGCGCGTTCTTTACTATCTCTAATGCTATCCTGATTGTGCCCGTCTTCTTCGCAGGTGCGCTTGGCGACTGGCTCGGATACGCGCAGGCCATATTTGGCATAGGCATGGCGGTCATTTTGATCGCGAGCTTCGGCCTTTACCGCAGCCGCCACCGCCGCACGGCAGGCCGTGTAGCTGTCCCAGACACGAACACAGGCAGCCCCCAGAATGGGCGCAGCAAGCGATATATCACGCAGGAAGAGGCCGAAGCCGCCCTGACCGCAGGCTCTCCTGCACCGCGCCCATTGTTGGCAAAGGAACAGCAGCAAGCCATAAAAGAGGAAGAACCGGCTGGAGAGCGAAAATAGATCCGCTTACGCGCGATCCCTCATAAAGATAGGGTCGCATTGATATTGAGTAAAGGCCATCGAACACAGGTCCGATGGCCTTCGTGCTTGCCTGTACGGTGAGATCAGCCTGTTGTTTGGAGGCCGGCGGCAATGCCGTTGATGCTGTGGTGGATGGCGTCTAGAAGGGCGGCACGTTCAGCTTCGGGCGCATCATCGGAGAGGGCCCTGTAACGCTGTAATAAGGCTATCTGGGCCATGTGGAGGGCGTCTACATAGGGATTGCGGAGCTTTATTGAGCGCGCCAGAATCGGCGAATCCGCCAGCAATTCTTCTTGCTGTGTCACCTGTAATACAGTCTGAACGCTGCGGTCGTATTCCTCTCGGAGTTCCGCCAGCACAGCGCCGCCATCGTCTCCCGCGAGAGACGAATAAAGGCGTGCGACCTGCATATCGGCGGTGCCCAGGCTGCGCTGTGCATTGTTCAGCGCCATGCCGAAGAAGTTCCACTCTCGGTACATGGTGCGTAGTGTTTCCAGGCCGCCGGCCTCTATTTCGGCCTCAAGTGCGGTTCCAAGCCCATACCAACCGGGCAAGTTTATGCGAGCCTGTGTCCAACTGAACACCCATGGGATGGCGCGCAAATCGTCCAGTTTGATAGCAGCCGCACCCGCCCCGCTCTTTTGCCGAGTGACCGGGCGTGAGGCGATATTGAGCGTACCCAATTCGGGGAAGGGGGTGACACGGCGGAAGAAGTCCAGGCAAGCGGGCGAGCGCTTAACGAGAGTCTCATAACGCTCCATCGAAGCACCGGCCAGACGCTCCATCGTGGCTATCCATTCAGGGGTTGGGCTTTCTGCCCCCTCTGCGCTGTCAAGCGATGAGAGAAGCAGAGCGTGGGCCATCTGCTCGAAATGGCGCTGGGCAATGGCGGGGTGCCCATAGCGAGAGAAGATCACCTCGCCCTGTTCGGTGACTTTGAGATTCGGCAGCCGCGCACCGGGCGGACGCGCGAATATGGCTCGGCCCATCGGCCCGCCGCCGCGCCCGATAGCTCCTCCTCGGCCGTGAAACACCACCAACTCTACGTTGTGTGCTGCTGCCACCTGTGCGATTAGCTGCTGGGCCTGATAGGTCTGCCAGGTTGAGGCGAGATAGCCACCGTCCTTGTTGCTGTCGGAGTAGCCGATCATCACCTGCTGTCGATTGCCACGCGAAGCCAGGGCGTCACGATAAGCGGGACTTTCGAGCAACTGTGCGAGGATATCGTCGCAAGTGCGAAGCTCCTTTACTTGCTCGAACAGGGGCACGATATCAAGCCGCGAGATGGCTCTGGCTTCGCCACCGGGCCATGTGTATAGCCCCGCCTGACGGGCAAGGAAGAGCACAGCGAGCACATCGGCCGGGGAGCGTGTCATCGATACGACGTAGGTGCGGCAGGCTTCCGCGCCTGCTAGCTGCTGGATATCGGACATGGCTCTGAAGGTATCCAGCACCTCACGTGTGGGAGCCGACAGCGCATCGGGCGAGACATCAAGGGGCGGCCCGGCCAGTATCTCTTCAAGATGGCGCATTCTGGATTGAGGATCGAGCGACTCAAAGCCCGATAGACCTTCCAACCCGAGCAGTTCGGCCACAGCGGAGGTATGCCGGTCGGCGTGCTGCCTGATTTCAAGCTCGGCCAGGTGAAAGCCAAAGATCTCTACCCGCCAGATAAGATCGCGCAGCGGACCACGAGCTATGCGCCCCCCGTTGTGCCCGGAGAGGCTTTGCTCCACCTGTCTCAGATCGGCTAGAAAGTCGGTAGAACGGCTATACGAGCCGGGCTCACCTGTTTCGGTCCGGCGCAGACGCTCACCTATCAAACCGAGCTTTCTCCTGTACGGCTCATCGCTCCACTTGCGTATAGGCTGCTGGCCTAGCTCATCCAGATCGTGGGTGATAGTGTCCATCATGCGAGAAGAGACGCCGCCAAGTCGAACCGACACGCTCAGATCGCGTCCCAGCGACTGGATGTCTTGCCGGTAGCGCCGCAGGATCGCAGAGCGGGCCATGCGTGCTGAAGCGCGGGTTACCTCGGCGGTAACAGTGGGATTGCCGTCGCGGTCGCCGCCCACCCACGTACCAAAGCGGAGCACAGGCGGTAGTGCGGCTTTCTCTGCAGGCCTGGTTCCTTTGGATGAATAGTAGGCGTCTACGGCTTTCTCGACAGAACGCTGGACATTAGGCGCGACATCGTAGAGCGTGCCTGAGAGAAAATAGAGCACGCTGCGTACTTCGTCCAGTACGGTAGGGCGTTCCATGCGGGCCTCTGCCGTCTGCCAGATCAACGTTATGCGCGTGAGCAGATCGTCCAGGATCATCTCACGTGCGCTTGGAGACGCCTGCGGGTTGTCAAGTTCTTCTATCAAGCTGGAGGCCCGCTGGAGATGCTGCAGCAGAGTACGCCTGCGGGCTTCGGAGGGGTGTGCTGTGAATACGGGCCAAACTTCCAGCTTTCGCAGTCCGGCCAGCAAATCTGCGAGGTTAATACCGTGCTCCTCGCAGGCCGCGACCGCCGCAGCCACCGACTCCTGCAAGGGGCGCTCGGTTTGCTCGCGTTCGGAGAGGGTGCGGACGCGGTGTGATTGCTCGGCCAGATTGATCAGGTGAAAGTAGACGCTGAAAGCACGCACCAGTTGCATGAGGCGGTTGTTCGATTGCTTCTGAACCCATTGCAACAGCGCCTGATACTGGGCGGGGGTCGCTTCGCTACCTGTGCGGAGGGCGATAGTAGCGGTTCGCAGGTGCTCCACCGCGTTGAATAGCCCAACACCGCCTTGCTCGCTGAGCACGTCGCCCACGAGCGCGCCCAGCAGCCGCACATCGTCGCGCAGGCGGTCTATGGGTGCTGCTCTAGGGGCGGGGCTGCCGGCCGGTTGTCCGGTGTGGTGTGGGTGCTCGCTGTTCATGGTTAAAGATGCCTGCCTGGAAGATGACTAAGTCCGGAAAGTCCATAATACCAGCAGCGACATAAGGGAGCAATGGCATGCTGCGTACTGCGTACTGCGTATTGCGTAGGTGTCAGGGATCAGGGATCAGTCCGTTGGGTGCGCGTCAGCATTCAGGCGGCCGTAGAGTAATTTGGTGCGGAGTAATTCGGTTCGGCGTTCTTTTCAACCCACCAAGTGGACGCAAGAGGGTAGCCCCCTGGCCACGCTGTAGCGTGATGGCCACAACAATCGTCAGCCCCGTAGGGGCGGTAGAAAGTAGCCCCATGCGTAAGCGTGGGGAGAGACGTCCTCTTTATCGAAAGCCCCGTAGGGGCGACAGACGTAAGGCAGCATTACACTCAGTTTTGTGTCGCCCTACGGGGCTTGAGGTTTGGGTGGCTGTTACCCCACGCTTACGCATGGGGCTACTCTCTTACGCCCCTACGGGGCTAATAGAGTGGTGATGGTTACGTTGGGAATGGCGGTCGGCGGTCGGCGGTCGGCGGTCGTCAACTGACCCCCACACCTACGCAATACGAACGCCTACCGGCGCAGGAGGTTGGCGAGGTCGGGCGGCAGAGGGTGGCGAGCCTGAGGCTGGAGCCAAAGGATGGGTGGTGCATCTGGCGGGACAATACGAATGGCGCTGAGGCGGCTGTAGTGCCTGAGAAAGTCGCGCGCTCCGAGGAAGCCGCGCCGGGTAAAGAAGTCGTCGTCTTTGCGCTCGGCTCGCTCTTGCAGCAGCGTTGTCGCGCTTTGAAGGCCGCTTTCCAGATCGTCGGCATTGTAGGGCGCATCATCCGCGGCGAGGACAAGGAGATTGATCATGCTTGGGGGGAGCTGCACCAGCTTAGCACAGAGCGTATTGACCAGCTTGCCCGGCTCCCAACCTGCCCCTGCCTGGCCCCCACGCAGTCGCGTGACCTCCACATCGAAGCGAATATGCGTTTTGTAGGTGACAGAGAAGTCGGGGCCGCGCTGTTTACCCTGGCCGTACTTCTCGTATTCGACGAGGAACCGGCGTTCCTGCACAAGGAAATAGGCCGTTGCCAACTCGGCTTGCAGGTCGCTATAGCCCTCTAGCTCGGTGATTCCGCGCACTTTCTTGCGAATTTTATCGCGGTAGGTTTCGGCGAACGCGCGGAAGCTAGGCGACGCCTGAACCCACTTGGCGAACTGCACCGCGAGTGGAAGCCGCGTATTGGTGAAGATATAAAGTGGCAAATCACTGGCGGGCATGATGGTCTATCCGGCATGAAGTTGGGCTGTGCGTAGCCGGCTCTTTCCAGTGTAGCGTATTTCCCTGCTTGATGGATGAGTCGGGAGGCGGAGTCGTGCTGCCGACTATGAGCAGGCTCGCGGTATTGCCGGTAGTAGGCCGATATCTCTAGCGGGTCTAGGACCATAGACCCCTCGCGTGTTAGTCCATCTCGCCCATCATCCGGGCGGGGTTATGGAGTATAGTACACAAATAAGCTGGCCGGCAAATACGGCGGATCTGTATAGCAGGCCACCGGTGGCGAGTACCGGAGATACATCGTCGGATGCAGTACACAGGCTGCCTATACCCGCACTTCCCTACACCTCATTCCTTTACGACACATAAGATATACTGCGCTGTATAGAGCGGTGGTCGAACGGCAAAGAGTAATTGAATAGTTGTACGAAAGCATGGGGATGGAAGAGTGGATGAAGCACGACAATTTACGCGAAGAGCGAAAATTCAGAGAGTTCAGGTAGCGAAGAAGGCAACCTCAAAGGCTGCGCCACCTTCACGACTGCGCGCCAATCTAACACAGGTGGCGTGGTTGTCTATCGTATTGGGTTTGGTGATTGAAGGTCTGCTTATAGCTTCTCGGCTGGGGGCGTTCGCAACAGATTCAGCTATGGCCGAGCTAGTGAACAGGGTATCATGGTCTTTTCTGGTATGTACTGGGCTGGCTATAGGAGATGCTCTTACAGACGAAAAACCCTTCTGGTTGGGTATGGCCGGACTCGCAGGAGCGCCGGTGGCATTCACAGGAGCGCGCGGCCTGCATAAGGGCACTGCTGAGCTGCTTGCCGCCCCACCGCCCGCAGAGGCCATATCACCGCTGCTGGTGGGCGCTATCCGGGGCGTGGAGTATATGGTCCTTGGCTTTGCGTTGTTCTGGCTGAGCCGCCGCCTACGTACATCGCTCTTCCCTTACATTGGAGCCGGCTTGCTAACAGGCCTGGCATTCGGCAGCGTGCTGCTGGTGCTCAACCCGGCAATCACAGCGTCGGCAACAAGCATGGCGGTGTGGGTCGTGAACGAGCTAATCTTTCCGGCGGGTTGTTCGCTGGTGCTGTTCGCCTCGAAGACACTTGGGAACAAATTAACCAAACAAGCTGTATAAGCAAAACAAGCCGGTGACAGGCATTACTGTCACCGGCTTGTTTTGCTTCATAGAGAATTAGCCGTTCATCTCGTCAGCTTCGAGGTCGCGTTGATTGGCAGAAACGCCCTCATCGCCTGTATCTCGGTTCTTTCTGCCCATTGCTCCCAGGGCATCCATGTCCATGGGGAGCAGGCCTTCGCCGGTTTCCTCGCTATTGGCAGCTTCAGCAGCCGCAATCGCACCCAAAGCGCCACCGCCGCCGGCGCCCAGTCCACCAACCATACCGCTGCCCATATTTGATGCTGCTATACCCCCCGCGAGCAGTCCTGATGGGGCCACATGTTCTTCACTGGCGTCGTTCTCAGGGTTGTCCTCGTGCTGTTCGTTTGTCCTATCGCTGTCCATAATAGAGCCTCCTTGGTGTGGGTTATGATAACCCATGTTTCTCCAGCAGTAAGAGAGGCAAAAAGCGTGCCGTTGACGCGCTGGCCGGGTTAGCCCGCGATGAGTATGTCTGGGCGCTGCATGACGACGCCGCCGACCTCGATCTGCTGCTGAGGCCAGCCGGGAGTGGCTGTAAGTAGCTCGGGTAGGCCGTCCGTTATCAGGTAGGTGTCTTCCGATTTGGCGCCGGGCACACTGGGGTTCCAGGCGAAAGCCTGCACTGCCTGGACTACATGCTCTGTGTATGGAGTGGCAACGTAGTCGCGTGCTTCATAACCGGCGGCTCCGCCCTGGTGGTGGTTCTCCCACTCGCCGGGGTAGCCGTTCTGTCTGTAGGCGTCCTGTATCACCCTGAAAATGCTATTCGCTTTGACGCCCGGTTTTGTGGCGAGCAGCGTTGTTGCCTCGACGGTTGCCACTGCCTGAGTACCTCGCCGCTGCTCCTCTGATAGCTCTCCAAAGTGGACGAAGCGGGTCGCGCTGGCGACGAGGCCATGTCTGCGGGCGCAAATCACGAGCATAGCGGTATGCTCCAGAGGCTTGCCGGTGGGGAGAGGGTGCCTCCGCCGGCGCAGACGGTCGTCGGAGGCGACGAGCACCACGACAGGCACAGCGCCGTGACGATGAACGGCTTCGGCCAGCAATCCGGCAATCGCATCCTCGGTCATGCCGGGGCGCACCTGGGTTGCTGCCTCGCCGAGAGCCGCGCCCGCGTCGGCCCCCAAAGCCCGGAAGCGCTCTACTTCAGCGGGAGTGAGCAGCCATCGCATTTGTGCGACATCGGCAGATACGTCCACAAAGCCGTCGCGAGGAAGATCTGTGCCAACACGCAGGCTGGATGTTAGCTCGGCAAGCTTTCGGCCGGGTTCGTACCACGGTTCGGCTACTATTTCCCAATCGTTACTGTCGAAGCCTTCTTCATCGCGGAGGCGATCAGCCTCTATGTTGTCGGTGAGAAGATAGTGGCCCGTTGGGGTGACAAGGAGGGAGCCAACGCCTGTGTCGGTGGCCGTATTGATGTAGGTGCGCCCACCGCAGCTTAACCAGGCAGCGTTGGCCGAGCGGTTCAGCAGCAGCGCATCGAGCCCGCGCCGGTCGAGCAAATCTCGAACGCGCCTCGTTTTTTCCTCAAATTCTGCATTGTCCATATCGTGATGCCTCCTCTTTGCCACAGTGATACAACCTTATCTGTATGGTATACCACAATCGTGCGCTGTTGGGCTTTCTGCTGTAAGTGTTCAGACTTGAGATGCAAAGGGGGTGCAGGGGCGAAGCCCATGACGGGGTATGGGGGTGTCCCCCATTCTTCCCTTTATAAAACTCCCCTCCCATACGTGGGAGGGGTTGGGGGAGGGTCTTGGCTTACCTGGATGCCAGGTTGCTGCACCCTAAATCTGAACATTTACTTTCGGCAAGTGCGTTGACAGGCGAAATGCTGGGTGATAGACTTTGTAGGCTCGATAGATGCGCCCTTGTCACTTCGGATAATCTGCCGTCGGGCTGTATCTAGACGATTATTCTGTATTCGCGGGGTTTACGGGAAGGATGCCTGCCTGATGGATAGAGGTAATGGACCGGAAAGACTGGTCGCGGGTGTGGACGTAGGCGGTACGAAGGTCGCTGTGCTGATTGTGGATGACCACGACAATGTGTGCAGCAGGCTGACTGTGCCTACCATACTGAACGGGCCGGAGAGCACGCTCGCGGGGATCGTTGCGGCTGTGCAGGAGGCTGTGGGGCGGGCAGGGGCCGACATAAGCGATGTTGCCGCCGTGGGTGTAGGAGTGCCGGGGCGGGTTGACACGGAGACAGGCGTTGTGCGCAGCGCGGTGAACCTGGGCTGGCGGGAGATGCCGGTTGGAGAGGCGATTTCGGCGCGGCTGGGTGTTCCATGCTTCCTCGAGAACGATGTGCGTATGGCCGCCATAGGCGTGCAGCGGTACATGGGGAGCAGCGCCAACCGGAACATAGCATATGTGAGCATTGGCACCGGTATAGCAGCAGGCATGATTCTAGACGGCCATATCTACCGGGGAGCACATGGGCTGGCAGGCGAGATCGGCCATATGATTATCAATCGCGACGGTAAGCGCTGCCCATGCGGGGCAAGAGGCTGCCTGGAAACGGTGGCGGCAGGGCCTGCTATCGCGGCACTTGGCGCGGAAGCCGCCGCGAGCGGCACACCAACCATTCTACGCGACTACGGGCCGGTTACGACGGAAGCTGTTTACAGCGCCGCGAGGGATGGAGACGCCGCAGCTCAGGAGATCACGCGAAGTGTCGGATGCTACCTCGCGCTGGCTTTGCAGCAGTTGATTGTAGCGTATGATATGGAATGTATCGTGCTGGGCGGTGGAGTATCCAGGGCCGGAGAGGCTTTCTTGCAGCCCATTCTGTCGGAGCTTGCACATTTGCGGGAGAACTCGGCGCTAACTACCGAGATGATTCAGCCTGACATGATACGCCTGCTGCCACCCAACTACGAAGCAGGCCCATGGGGCGGCGTCATGCTGGCAAGAGGGTAGGGGCTTGGTGGTTCGTACTGCGTACTCCGTACTCCGTATGACCACACACGGCGCCCGTCATAATACTGACAACTGACAACTGACAACTGACAACTGACAACTGACAACTGACAACTACGCAGTACACAGTACAAACAGGAGAACTCGCATGGACAACGGGCGTGATGGATTGACGTTGGAGCAGGCTATCGGGCAGAGGATGCTTGTCTCTTTTGTGGGGTACGAGGTGCCGGAGGAGTTCGCGGCTATGCTGCGGCATAGGCATACCGGCGGGGTTACGCTGTTCCGCGGGCAGAATGTACAAAGCCCGGCCCAGGTGCGCGCACTGACTGCTGCTTTGCAGCAGTCAGCGGCAGAGGGTGGGCAGCCGTCTATACTGGTGGGTGCGGACCAGGAGGGCGGCACACTGCTGGCGCTTTCAGGCACTACGCGGTTTCCGGGCAACATGGCGCTTGGGGCAACGCGTTCGCCTGAGCTTGCTCGCAGAACTGGTGTTGCTATCGGGCGTGAGCTGGCGGCAATGGGCATCAACGTCAACTATGCGCCTGTTTGCGACGTGCAAATGAACCCAAAGAACCCCGTTATCGGGCCGCGCTCATTCGGGGAAGATCCATCGTTGGTGGCGCTGCTGGCGAGCGCGATGGTGGAGGGATTGCAGGAAGCGGGTGTTGCCGCGACCGCCAAGCACTTCCCCGGCCACGGCGATACTTCAACCGACTCGCATTACGGTACGCCTGTGCTGCACTTCGATACGGAACGGCTGCATCGAGTAGAGTTGCCGCCCTTTGAAGCCGCCATAAAGGCAGGCACCAAACTAATCATGACCGCCCACATCGCCCTGCCTGCTATCACTAATGGAGTGGAGATACCGGCTACGCTCTCGCCTGCTATCTTGCAGGGGTTGTTGCGCGGCGAGATGGGCTTCGACGGCGTGATAGTCAGCGACGCCATGAACATGGGGGCCATAAAGCAGGGGCAGGGGCTTGTGGTGGATACAATCGCTGCCGCGGCTGCCGGGGTAGACCTGCTGATGTTTATTGACGACCTTGAGAGGCTGGAAATGCTCTATGATGTGGTGCTTCAGGCAGCGCAACGCGGATTACTTGCAGAACCCGGGGTGATGGAATCAGCGGGGCGGGTGCTGGCGCTGAAGTCGTGGCTGAGCGAGCAGGAACAGCCTGGACTGGAAGTGGTTAACTGTGCCGAGCACAATGACCTGGCTTATGAGATCGCTGCGCAAGCAACCACGCTGGTGCGTAATCGGGCAGGCTTGCTGCCGCTGCACGTTACCCCCAATGAAAAGGTGCTCGCTATTGTGCCGCAGCCGCAGGACCTGACGCCTGCCGACACTTCATCTTACGACCTGCCGCCGCTCGCCGAGGCTTTAAGGAGGCATCATCCGTATGTCGATGAGGTAGTGGTTCCGCTGAATCCCAATGAAACAGAGATTGAGACCGTACGGCAGCAAGCGCGAAACTACAATGTGATTGTGGTAGGCACGATCAATGCTGCGGACTATGCAGGGGCGGGCAAGCTGGTCAAGGCTCTGCTTGAAACAAACAGCAATGTCGTAGCGGTTGCCTTGCGACTGCCGTATGACATAGCCGCCTACCCTACAGCGCCCACATATGTTTGCACATATGGTATACAACCCCCTTCGATGGACGCTCTCGCGGATGCCCTGTGGGGCAAGATACCGTTCGTCGGGCAGTTACCGGTGACGGTTCCTGATCTATGAGCAATTTTCTCTACATAAGACCCCGTGCGATAGTGAGGGAAGGCCGCACAATCGAGGGTGAGATAGTGCTGGTTGAAGGCGACAGGATCGTCGCGGTGGGGCCGGACGCTGAAATAGAGAAGCCAGAGGGCTGCAAAGAGATTATCGCTGACGATATGCTGCTTGTGCCGGGGTTTATCGACCTGCAAATCAATGGCGGATTTGGCAGCGACTTCACGGCTGCACCCGACAGTGTGTGGGAAGTTGCCGCCCAATTGCCCAGGTACGGCGTGACAGCGTTCCTGCCCACAATCATAACGTCGCCTGCCGAGACTATGGAGGCAGCCCGGGAAGTAATGCAGATCGGGCCACCCGCAGACTTCAGGGGCGCGATACCGCTCGGTTTGCACCTTGAGGGGCCGTTCCTCAGCCCGGAGAAGCGGGGTGCTCATAACCCGGCATATCTACGGCTGCCCACTCCTGAGGCTGTGGCCGGGTGGTCGCCGGAGACGGGAGTGCTGCTGGTGACGCTTGCTCCTGAGCTACCGGGTGCGCTCGCCACCATAGGCGCGCTGGTAGAGCGGGGGGTGGTTGTGAGCGCGGGGCATTCCATGGCGACAGCAGATGAGGCAGAGGCGGGCTTTGCAGGTGGCATAAGCTATGGTACGCACCTGTTTAATGCCATGCCGCCGCTCGACCACAGAGCACCGGGCCTCGCGGGTGCGCTGCTCGCAAGCAATGATGTAACGGTGGGGTTGATTGCCGACGGGATCCACCTGCATCCTGATGTGGTGGCGCTCAGCTGGAAAGCTAAAGGAGCAGCACGCTTCAGCCTTGTGACCGACGCGATGGCGGCGCTAGGTATGCCACCCGGGCAATACAGGCTTGGCGATTGGGACGTCACCGTGGATGGCGCGGCCGCACGGCTCCCGGATGGACGGCTGGCGGGAAGCCTGCTCAGCCTTGACCAGGCAGTGCTCAACCTTGTGGGCTTCACGGGGTGCGAACCCGCCGAGGCGTTGCTGACAGTGACGGCTGTGCCTGCCGCCCTGCTCGGAATAGAGGAGCAGCGAGGCCATATCGCGCCGGGGCTGCAGGCCGACCTGGTGCTGCTGACGCCGGAGCTGGAAGTGGTAACGACAATAGTGGGCGGGCAAATAGTGTACTCTGCACCGGGGTAGTTGATAGCTCCCGAAAGGTGACACATGGCGCTTCATGACGAGATATTGGAGCAACCTGCGGTGTTGCAGGGTTGGTTGGAAAGCCGGATGGAGACGGTACGCGAGATCGCCCGCACCATACAGGAACGCAATATAGAGTATGTGTTCCTGGCGGCGCGGGGTACTTCGGACCACGCCGGGGTGTACGCGCAATACCTGCTGGGGACGCGCAATCGCCTGCCTGTGGCCCTGGCCGCGCCTTCGCTCTTCACAATGTACGATGAGTCGCCCAGGCTGAAGAATGCGCTGGTAATAGGCATATCGCAGTCGGGACAGTCGCCCGATATAGTTAGCGTTATCGCGGAGGGACGTCGGCAGGGGGCAATTACACTCTCCATCACCAACGACAGCGAGTCGCCGCTGGCGCAGCAAGCTGAATTAAAGCTGGATGTGCAGGCGGGACCGGAAAAGGCTGTAGCAGCTACGAAGACCTACACAGCGGAACTTATGGCGCTGGCGGCCCTCTCAGTGGCGCTAGCGGGCAACAGGCAACAGGACGTCGAGGCGTTGGCGAGAGTGCCGGGGGCAATAGAGACCGCGCTGCGGCTGGAAGGCGAGGTCGAGCAAATTGCGCGGAAGCAGAGCGATATGGAGCAGTGTGTGGTGCTCGGGCGCGGCTATAACTATGCCACAGCGCAGGAATGGGCCTTGAAGCTCAAAGAGCTTGCATACGTCTTTACGGACGTTTATTCCACAGCCGACTTCCAGCACGGGCCAATCGCTATCCTCGACCCAGGGTTTCCGGTGCTGGCGGTGGCGTCACAAGGAGCGGTGTTTGCCGACCAGCTTGGGGTGCTCGCCCGGCTGCGCGACGATTACAAAGCAGAGCTTGTGGTGATTTCGGATAGCCCTGAGGCGGTGGCTCTGGCGCACTCGGGATTGCTCTTGCCAGATAATTTGCCGGAATGGCTAACTCCCATCGTCAATATCGTTCCCGCACAGCTTTTCTGCTACCATCTAACGCGTGCCAAAGGGCTGGATACCGAGAAGCCGCGAACATTGCGCAAGGTTACGCTCACGCAGTAGCAACGCTACGGACATGGCCGCTGCTAGGCTTTGCGCCGTGACCTGAGCCGGGCGATGGTCAGGAGAGCGGCGTCAATCAGCGGCATCGAGACTTTTGTGAGGAAGCCGCCTATCGACAGCACAGGTGCCAGCCAGCCGGGTATGACAAGGCGGCGGTGAGGATGCTCGAAGAGGCGCACTATGGCTGTGGCAGCGTCGTCTGCTGAGGTGCTGATCGACATTGAGCTGCCCGGTTTACCTCCGGCGCGCTCGGTGAACTCCGTTGTGATTGGACCAGGCTCAACCAGGCAGACTTTCACGCCTTTGGGTGCAAGCTCTATGAGCAGGGCGTTGCTGAGGGCAGCCACAGCGATCTTGGTCGGCGCATAGTTGCCCATGCTTGGAACGGGAAACCGACTGATGGACGAGCCGATATTTATGACCGTGCCACCCGACTTCACGAGATGGGGCAAAGCCATGCGGGTGAGCGTTGAGAGGGTGGTTACGTTTACGTCCCACTGGCGGCGCAAGTCTTCAGGCACGCATTCGCTGAATGGAGCAGGCAACGGCAGGCCCGCATTGTTGACCAGCACATCCAGCCGGCCGTAGCGGTTGATGGTCGCTTCGATAAGTTGCTCCTGTGTTTCGAGGAGAGCGATGTCGCCTTGCACTGTCAGCACATCGCCGCCGGCCCGCTTTATCGTATCAGCGAGATCCTGGAGACGATCGTCCCTCCGAGCATTGAGCACTACGCGGTAGCCCTTGCGAGCGGCGAGGCGTGCGACTGCCCAGCCGATACCGCTGGATGCCCCTGTTATAATCACGACCTTTTTTTCCAAGTGGTGGTTCCTCCCGTATATTTTGTGGCCCAATAGATAGTGTAAGCCAACCCATGTTTGTACGCCCGGGAGAAGCGCGTGGTTTGACGTGGGAGTAAGTGTTCAGAATAGGGGTGCAGGGGCGAAGCCCATGACGGGGGTATGGGGGTGTCCCCCATACTTTTCTCTCCTTTATAGACTCCCCTCCCGCGTGCGGGAGGGGTTGGGGGTGGGTCTTCCCTTTCCACGATGCATGATTGTTCTACTCCTATCCTGAACATTTGCACGTGGGACGTGAAGTGTCCGGTAAAAGGCGAGGTTATCGTGCCGCTACTGATGGTGCAATTCAGCATGGGATGTATGGGCAGCAAAGGCAAATTGCCAGAGGATATACAACGGCAGCTATCCCTGCGGGTCGGAATAGCTGCCGTTGGAGGAGGGGGATTGTTAGCTGTTAATTAGCGGCCGAGATTATCGCGATCTGTGCGACTCTGTGTGGTCGTTGTGCTCTGGACGGTCACGTCGGGGGAGCGGCGGCGCATAAGAAGGAAGGCGAGAGCAATCAGGATCACTGCCAGTATGAGGATCCACCACGGGAAGCTGCTGCCACTGTTGTCGGATGTGGCAGCGCTGGTTGCTCCAGTAGTGCCGTTTGCAGTATCCGAGCCGCCCGTTGTGCCACCGGTACTGTCGCTGCTACCCGTTCCGCCGGTGTCTGTGCTGTCGGTGACCCCGGTACCGCCCGTACCGCCTGTACTATCGGTGCCTGCTGTGGCGGCAGGAGTTGCGTCCTGTAAAGCGGGATTAGATGGAGTAGAGGCAGACGCAGGGCTAGCCGCTGCTACGAACGACAGGATCGCAAGCAGGATGGTTGGCAGAATGAGGGACAAGGCAAGAGTTTTGCCTTTGTCCTGTAGGCGCTGCTTGTGGTTCTCCGGAGAAGTCATGGTTCGGTTTCCTTCCTTTCTTCAATGCAAGATGTCGACGTTGTTGCGGAGAAGTAAGGCAAAGTGGGTGCCAGGCGAGGGGCCGAAGCGGTGAATGGTTGGTAACCAAAGGTCAACAATTCTGTACGCAGTTGATGACTGAACAAGGCGAACAGAGCGCCCCGCAATAACTGCCCGGTCTCATAGTCACCGCAGATGCCCTCTTCGGTCGTTGCATTCAGCGGGTATAATATGCACAAGGATCCGGCATTACGATCAGATTGAGGCGGAGGCAAGGCAGGAGAAAATAGAGGAGCCCGCTATGATCATCACTCGTGTTACAGTGAAGATCAATCGCCCCGTGGCCGAGGTCTTTGCATATGTAACTGATCCGGCCAGCTTTCCGCGCTGGGCCGGGTCGCTGGTCAAGGAGTCGCGTAAGATCTCTGCCGGACCGGTAGGGGTGGGGACCACTTTCACACAGATGGACATGCTCATGGGCCGCCGCTTTACCAGCAAGATGCGCGTGGTTACTTATGAGCCGCAGTAGAAGTATGAGTACGTGACCACAGCCGGACCGATCAAGTTCGCCGGGTACTATAGCTTTGCCGGGGCTGAACTGTCAGAGATCGCGGCGAAGCTGGTCCACCTAGTGGCTTGGCACGGCAAAATGTTCGATCCGGTGAAGGGTGAGCTGTGCAACGAGCTACTGCCGTTCCGCATTCAGGGGATCACCGCCAAGGTGTACAAGGACGAGAGCCGCTTCGACGGCAACGAGTGTATAGCTCGCGACCACTCGGATACTTCGCTCATTGCTCACTGGATCAGGGACGAATCCGCGAGCTCGCGCCCGGCGTCTACCTGGGCGTAGTGTTCCGGGAGCGGACGGAACTGATCAACTTTGCCCTGGTATTCGAGAACCGCGCACGCTACAGAGCCGGGTACAGTGCTCCAACGCGGGTAGATCAGCAACCGCATCGAGCGGCGTATTTCTACGTAACTTCATCTGCACGAATTCACTGGTGGTGAAGGAAATGCTGATTTGGTGTGGCTGGATTCTTTATGAGAAATGTGTATCCTGAGTGCTGTATGAACACAGATGTATCAGATAGGCGCGCCCCAGGCGGCCGCACAGACGCGCTCATATAATTACGGAATATGGTATTAATAGTGGGGCTTACCAGAGCGAATATCAATGGAGTGATGAAAGATGAAGGAGCCGCATAAGCTCAACCGAGTAACGGTACAAGAAAACGACACCACCAGGCGAGGGGTGCTGCTTTTGGAATGTGGATTGGGAACCCTGAGACACAGATCGGGGGGTGCCCGATGAGTGTAATCGACGAAGTGGTTGCAGCCAACGGTATTTACGCGGAGCATTTCGCGCTTGGCCATCTGCCTACGCCTCCTGCGCGAGGGCTTGTAATTGTCGCCTGCATGGACGCCAGACAAGCGATCTTTGGGATGCTGGGGCTGAAACCGGGTGATGCCCTGATCCTCCGCAACGCAGGCGGAATCGTCACGGATGATGTGATGCGCTCCGTCATTGTGGCGTACCATCTGCTCGCCGCCCGCGAGGTGATGATTATCAACCACACCGAATGCGGACTGCTGTCGTTCAAAGATGATGAGATGCGCGCGCAACTGCGTGAGGCAACAGGTGTCGCTGCATCGACACCGGAACACTTCTACGCGTTCTCGGACCTGGAACAGAACGTGCGCGCTCAGATCCAGGCGGTGAAGTCTCACCCGTGGATTCCGGCCACTATTACAGCTCGCGGCTTCATTTATGATGTCAAGACGGGCCGGTTGAGTGAAGTTGCTGCCTGACATCTGGCGTTGCACCGGGTGGCTGGCAGCTTTTGTGCCCTTTGGTGGGCAATTTCCTCGATTTTGACGGCAAACCCCGGTTGGTGATTCTCAGTCGCTGTCCAGAGGATATAAGTAGCCTGTTTCGGTGCTTAGCCTGCCGCCGAAGAACTGAGTGTTTGGCTGCCCCAGGTCCCACGATACCCACGACCGGGGCGACAAGCGAATCACCACATCGTCGGAGGAGACAAAGAAACCGCCAATCTGAGGGTCGCTCAGTGCCTTTTCGGTGAGATAGCGGGCGTGGATTTGCTTGGCAAGCTCTTTAGCCTCATCGCCCTTGATGGTGCCGGCTGTTCCGGCGGCAGTCAACCCAT
The DNA here is from genome assembly GCA_039932335.1 of Chloroflexota bacterium. Taxonomy (GTDB): domain Bacteria; phylum Chloroflexota; class Chloroflexia; order QHBQ01; family JADMIH01; genus JADMIH01. The sequence continues at coordinate 2,959 of JBDTQH010000035.1, read as the reverse complement.
ATTCAAAGCCCGGCTTACGTGTGTCTATCATCAAAGATGCCGTAGGGCGGGACTCGACGTTGCGAAATTTGCGGCTCTTCGAGTTTGTGGGCACAAAGAGATCGCCATCTCGATACATGTACCACACCACTGTGAGATGGATAGACCCGTCACCGCTCAGGGTTGCCAGCGTGGCGACGTGCCGCCCATTCAGTACTGCCAGGGCAGAATCATCTAAGTCTGACACGTGATTGTCTCCTCTGTAGCTTTCGGAGTGCCACAATCGTGGCTAAAATAGCGCATAGAAAAACCGCCTGGTCCCAGGGCTACACACAACGCCTCATCGTGACCTGCAAGCATAGCGACAATTTGCAGCCGGGTTGGATCGGCCATGGCAGCAAGGGGCTTGACCTGCTCGGTTGTGCCTGCCGGTATCCGTAGCGGCACAGGATCACAGCAGCCCTGGCCGTATACTTCGAGTTTAATAAGATTAGTCTTGTCGCCTGTATTCATGCTGTTAGTTTATGCAGTATGTCGATCTTTGTCACTATATTTCTAGACCTATTCAGCCGCGAGGCCAGTAGACTATCACTCCGGCACCAATAAGAGCAATTCCACCACCCCATAGGCTAGGGCCGTCTGGTTTTACCCCATCGACCAGCCATCCCCATAAAAGAGAAAGCACAATAAATGCCCCACCATAAGCAGCGTACACTTTTCCAAAATCCAAATGAGCAGACTGAAAAGTTGGAATAATGCCGTAGAGGACAACAACGATTGCGCCAATTATGCCCACCCACCAGGGACGACCTTCGCGCAGCCATAGCCATATAAGGTAACCACCCCCTATTTCAGCAAAACCCGCAAGTGCAAACAACGATATTGACTTTATGATTTCCATGCTATTTACCCGACGCTTCCACGTGATATTTCCTGCTGGTAACAAACCTCTGTTCAGGAGCAAGATGCCGCTTGTACCTCATCTTACTCTACAACGAACGCTCAGTGAGCAATAACAAGTATACAGGATTGCTGTACGCACACTGCCGCTATGGCCGACCCCTTCCTTCCATAGAACCCAACGGAGATACCGTTGCCGCGGGGGCCGCCTCAACATCAGCTTTCTTGCTGTTGGCTTTGCGGAGCAATAGGAGTGGGACCAGGCATGGTGCCAGGCGCAAGAGCAAAGCGAGAAGAGTTCCTAGACCCAGAGCCACCCCAAAATATGGAGCAGCCAACCCAAGCAGGAAGCCTATTGCCAAACCAATACCACCAACCAGCGCGTGGCGCTTGAAAGTGGACACGCACTCTTTAGCTAGCTGTTTGTAGCGTTGTTTGGGGCAGGATTTGGTGTACTGACACCAGCACGTGCTGCCATGGTAGTTGAGCGCTACGGTCCCCTTGCTTACGGTAGCATCAACGGCGTCGTTGCGTTTGCGATTACCGTGTCTCGGGCACTGGCACCGGTAGTGGTCGGCCCTGGTGCCACGGTAAGCAGCGGTTATGCAACAGTGCTCTGGGCGCTCGCTGCCATATCGGCGACAGCTATTTTGCCTCTCACCATGTCAGATAGACACTTACGTCCACGCCACAGGGCTGTCGGGTCACACGATATCTAATATTTTGAGTGTGCCTACACAGCCTCTGATTACCCATGTTATCGTTGGCCAACCGTAAGCAGTACAGCTTAGCCAGTACGGGCTATTGCATGACCACTATCTGGCCGCTTTCCTGCGTTTCTATCGCATCGAGCACGAGAGCCTCCACTCGAGCACGAAGCCCCGCAACAGATATTTTCCCTCCGCTGCTGAATTCCTCGCCGTTTACCAGGACGTACGGCAGTTGAGCGCCCGGGGGCAGAGGGGGGCAATACTGGTCGAACAAATCAAAGTAGCAAACGGAGATAGCCTCCCCGAACCTGCCGTGTAGTTGTCCCGCCACCCATGCCGCGATATCCCGCCAGGCATCCTTCACTCCCTCAGAGCAGGCGACCGGCGCACCAACTATGGAGATAGAGATGGTCATGGTTGGTGTTCTTGGTGTTTGTGCGCCCATATCTAAGCCTCTGTTTGTACAGGTGTTGCCACTGCGACCTTGTCTCGTGTGGCTGGCTCTCCACTCTGCGCACCCTGGGCTGTGCGTGTGCCAAAGAGTCGCCCCTCCAGCCTCATTGCACCCCATACAAGTGCCAGCATTACCGGCACCTCAATCAACGGTCCGACTACGGTGGCGAGGGCTACCGTGGGCGAGAAGGCAGTGATGGCGATTGCAATTGCGATTTCAAAGTCGCGTCCCGTAGAGTTGAAAGCCACCGCAACGGCGTCCTTATAGCTAAAGCCCAGGCGTGACCCCACGAAGAAGACCACGAAGAACATCACCCCGAAGAAGATCGCCATAGGGACTGCCATCTCAAGCACGATCATCGGGCGCGAGAGGATGAGGTCACCTTTGAGGGAGAACATCACAATCAGGGTAAAGAGGAGCCCCAGAATAGAGAGCGCGTTGAGGGCGGGTTTTACCCGATCCATCGCCACCTCGCCTCCGCGCCTGGTAACCAGTTGGCGGGTAGCTACACCGGCCACCAGCGGCAGCCCCAGATAGAGGACCACGCTCTCGGCCACGACCCACACGTCGAAGTTGACGTTGCCCAGGAGCAGGCGGGCGTACATAGGGATGAGGATCATCTGCAGCACCGAGTTGAGGGCCACGAAGACCAACGCCATAGGAGTGTTGCCTTTGGCAAGGTAGGTGAATATGATCACCATCGCGATGCAGGGGGCAAGGCCGTACAGCACAAGCCCCGTGTGCAGCTCGGGGTCGGACACAAAGATGTTGGCCAGCAACAGCATGAAGAAGGGCGCTATCATAAAGTTGAAAAAGGCGACTACTGCAAGCTGCCTGGGCGAGCGGAACGCTTTGCCTACCTCATTCAGGCGCACATTGGTCATAGCGGGGTACATCATCAGGAATAGCCCGATAG
>JBDTQH010000034.1:0-65318 GCA_039932335.1 Chloroflexota bacterium | reverse complement strand
TACCGAGTACCGAGTACCGAGTACCGAGTACCGAGTACCGAGTACCGAGTTGTCAGTTATAACGGTCTGCCGTCGGCGGTCGGCGGTCGGCGGTCATACGTAGTACGCAATACGCAGCACGAAAAGGAGCAAGCATTCTATGAACATCGCTACAACAAGCCAGACCATAACCTGGGCAGAGCGGGTACACGAGGCTATCGTCAGCCAGCAGAGCATACTGTGCGTCGGCCTCGACCCCATCTATGAGAAGATGCCCGCACAGCATAAGACCGGGGATGTGGCCGGGGATATGTTTGCTTACAACAAGAGCATAATCGACGGCGCTGCTCCTTTCGCCGCCGCGTTCAAGCCCCAGTATAAGTGCTACTCGGCTGAGGGCGAGGCAGGCATTACTGCGCTGCGCCGGACATGCACCTACATCAAAGAAACCTACCCTCACATCCCCGTCATCCTCGATGCCAAGTACGCCGACATCGGGCATGTGCTGGAGCGGTGCGCGGTCGAGGCGTTCGACATGCTGGGCGTGGACGCTGTGACTGCCATGCCCGCGCCCGGAAAACAGGCCCTGGCTCCGCTTATTTCTCGCCGGAGCAAGGGTTGTTTCCTGGTGGTCAGAACGTCCAATCCCGGCGCGGATGAGCTACAGGATATCGAGACAGCCGGCGGTGAGCCGCTCTACATAGCCATCACGCGCAAGATAGCCGAGGGCTGGGACGACACAGGCAGCGTCGGATTGGTAGCACCCGCCACGGACCCGCGCGTGCTGGCAGCCGTAAGGCAGGCCGCGCCTTATCTGCCAATCCTCTGCCCTGGAGTGGGCGCGCAGGGTGGAGACCTCAACGAAGCAGTGGCCGCAGGGCTAGACCCCAACGGCGCAGGACTGCTCATCAACGTGTCGCGCGCCATCATGGAAGCCCCCGACCCCGGCAAAGCCGCGCGAGAATGGCGAGATGCCCTCGAAGCCGCACGCATCTCATCGTTAGACCGCGTAGAAGGGGCCAAACAGCAGGCTTACCAATCTGCATTGGAAGAGGTTGTCATCGGCATGTTCAACATCGGGGCGATCCAGTTCAAGCCTGTGACGCTCAAATCCGGCCTGGTGTCGCCTTACTACAACAATCTGCGACTGCTCTCGTCATACCCGGAATTGCTCCGCAAAGTCGCGAGGCTCATGGCCTGCACAATGGAAGAGGCGGGTGTGAAGCCTGACATCGTGATCGGCATCGCTCTTGCCGGTATACCGTTGGGAGTGGCGCTCTCGCAGGTAACGGGCATACCCGGAGGCTACGTGCGCAGCGAGGCAAAAGCTCACGGCACGAAGCAAATGGTTGAAGGGGCATGGTCGCAGGGCGCAACTGCCGTGCTCGTGGACGACGTTGTATCCGACGGAGCAAGCAAGCTCGACGTGATAGGCTATCTGCAAGACGCCGGCCTTAAGGTGCAAGACATCGTTGTGCTGGTAGATAGGGGCCAGGGTGGACCCGCCTTGATGGAGCGCCACGGCCTACGCTGCCACGCCGCAGCAACCATGGAACAGGTGCTCGACGTGCTGCTTAAGGCAGGGCTTATCGGCGATAAAGAAGTAGAAGAGTCGAAGCAGTTCATGAGCGATGCCCGGGCGCACAACGAACAGGAGTAGGGCGGAACCAATAGTCAGTTGTCAGTTGCCAGTAGTCAGTAATACGGCGGTCGGCGGTCTGCCGTCTGCGGTCGTCAACTGACTACTGACTACTAGATAATGAACGAGCCTAGCAGTAGCCCTGCTATTAGCAGCAGGACGAATGCGTTTACTGCGTGCCACCAGCCGAGGTGGCCGATTAGCCACTGGCTCAGGTCGACGGGATACGCGCCGCGTAGGACCGAAATGCCGCCCAGGATAGCCGTCGCACCGCGGGCTGCACCGTAGATCATGCCGAGCAGCACAGCGGACTGAAGCGACACAGCGCCCGCCGCTATCTCCCACATAAGCAGCAGATAGAAGCTGGCGAAGGGTATAAAGGTGAAGATACCCGCGCCCAGTACGATACCATAGAGCGTATTGCCCAGGACGCGACTGGGGCGCATCCAGCTAGCCGGAACTTGCCAGCCGATTTGCAAGGCAGGCAGCTTGACGATGTTCAGCTCTTTGAGTGCGAAGATTAGAGCTGCAACGCCCAGCACAACCACAGCCCAGGTGTTTGTGAACCAGGGCAGGACCCTGTGAAGGCCCAGTCCCACATAGCCAAGCAGCAATGCCAGCAGAGCCGCGCCCACGGTCGAACCGGCGGTGTACATGAATACCCGCCAGAGCCAATTGATTACTTGCGGAGCCGCCTTCCCGAGGGGCACGATCACGAAGATCATGTTGAGTCCTCAGGCAGATGATGTCTTTGACAACCCCACTACCAGCGCGAGACCCATCGCGATCACGAAAGTAAGCCCGGTCCAGGGGCGGGGCGTGCCGTCGATGGTAGCGGCAAGCAAAGTGCCCGCCACCAGCATCAAAGATGCCGTAGCCAGTACCCCGAATACCCAGAGCCGAACCTTAGTGCTCGCGCCAGAGCCATTCGCCTGATCTATGACGCTATTCGCCAAGTGTGTTTCTCCCGGACATAGATTTGCTGCTGTGTGTCGTACTGAGTAGAGATTAGCGACTACGCAGTACGCAATACCACGCTACCTGAAGCCTAGCCCCCGCAGGGTGTTGCGGACCATTGAGACTGCCTGGCCGCCGAAGACCACGACCGCCACTGTGAAGAGCGAGAGCAGCACAAGCGGTATGGCAGTAGCAGGGTCGGGGGCGGCACCGGAGGAATTGCCGGTGGGGGCGATTAGCCAGCCCCAGCTACCCTCGGCGAATACCGTTGTGCTGGACCGTACCAGCCAGTCAAGCGAAAGCCACCCGTCAAAGGCGAAGAGCACCAGAAGTGAAAGCGCCATGAGAAAGAGGTTGCGCACAACGGCCATCGGCGTAAGCTTGTCGTCGGACAGCTTGCCGAAGCAATGACACGACTGGTTCTTGCCCCGCGAAAGGTCGTAGACTATCAGGCCGGTAAAGAGGACAAAGAGCAGGAAAGCGCCGGCAGAGGCTACGCGGGTCAGCAACCCAAAGATAAGGGCGAGCCCAATCAAAAGCTCAAGGAAGGGAAAGACATTGGCGATAAAGCGACCGGACCCCCTCGGCAAGAAGAGGTACTTGCTCATGCTCGCTTCTGTGCCGGGCTTATCAAGCCACTTGCCAATGCCCGAAACAACAAACACACCGCCCACACAGAGTCGAGCGAAGAGCAAAAAGTATGGTGACGTAAGGAAGTCCATATTATGCGCGCCAATGAGGAAATAAACAGGCTGCCCATACAGCCGCTCGCGAATAAGAGGCCGCGACGGCCTGCGCCTACATTATAATGATGCCAAAGGCACAGCGTCAAGTAATGCGACCCTATACTCCAGGGCAAACGCATCTAAATTCGTTTTGGGCCAAAAGGCCAGATTCGAAGAGTTGAACAACCCATCAGCGGCGGATCGAGGCCGAAAAACAGTTGCAAGATAGCGCTCTACCACTGTCGAGGCTGATTTGTAAGGTGAAATCTGAACCCTGATAGACTTACTAGCTGCTGTAGTGGGCCGAACTGACCCGTTTTCGGCTGATTCCAATTTAGATGCGTTTGCCCTGCCCTATACTCAGGGCTATGCAAAGTGGGTTCCATGCGTGAAGGGTCGGGGTTCTTCACTCATGACACTGTACCAATACAACAATGTCAGTGTCGCCGCGCCCTCTCGCCATTGTCATTCTGAACGCAGTAAAGAATCTCGTCCCATTCTTTTCCCTTGGGATTGCCCATGAAGGGAACATCATCCTGCTTCGCGAGATTCTAAGCGAAGCGGAGAATAACAATGGCGAGGGGAGGCGGCGGCACTGACATTATGTTGTTGGTGTAGTAACCATAATGACATCGCCTGGTGGAACGCTGCGAGACAGATTCCAGGTTGCTCGGTGCCGAGAATAACAAGGAATGTGCCTGACTTTGGCAAAGCCCGGCATACCCTATACTTCGTGCCGCGTAACCATACCGCGTAGTGCGTAGTATGGTAGTATAGACTGCGGGCGGCCTGTGGACAGCACATTCAGGCCGCAGAAAAGGCCGCACGACACCGTCAACACGTCTGTTGCAACCGCCCTGGAAGCAGCAAGATGGTGGCATACACTTTGCATGATAGGCATAAAGCGGAGGGTCCCAGATCAGACAATTGAACAGCGAAATTCGTGGAGGATCATAACGATGAAACACCAGGGAAAAGGGGGCAGAATTTTCCTGCTAACGGTGGTCGCTCTTTCAGCGTTCCTGGTTGGACCTACCAGAACAGAAGCGCAAACAGATACGGTCATGATCCATGGCTTCCCCTCCGTCGCCCAGTGGTATAACCTCAGCTGCGAGTACGCTGCAGCAGCAGCCGTAACATTGTACTGGGGCAATCTGGTCTCACAGAGAGACTTCATTCGAGAAATACCTGTTAACCCGAACCCCCACATTGGTTTCAGGGGCGACATAAACGGATCGCACGGCGGGATCGTAGACTACGGCATCTACGTCGAACCCCTCGCCAAAGTGGTGGAAGAACATGGATATGATGCAACAGTCTTTTATGGCAATGATGTAAAACGATTGAAAGCAAACATCGCGGCGGGCAACCCGGCAGTGGTCTGGCTAACTACAGGAAGATACGAAAGCCGGCCGGCATACTGGCGTGAATACGAAGGAGAGTCCTTCAAGCTGGTGCCTTACGAGCACGCTATAGTGGCCTATGGATACGATAGTGAAGGTATCTATTCAATGGACGTCGGCAGCGGGTCGTTTGTCTACACCGACTGGGAATCGTTCCTGCGCCGGTGGCACTACTTCGACGGCATGACGTTGATAATTAGACCTCAATAACGATATTAGAGCAGCAAAGAGAACTCCCCTGCCTTTACTGGTAGGGGAGTTCTCTTTGTATTATCTCTTGCTGCAGGGGAATGCTAAATCTGCTTGAACTGCTCAAATGGCTGGCGGCAATTGCGGCAGTAATAGATCGCCCGACATAAGGTAGGCCCGAACGCGTTCTCCATGGCCGTGTTGCGCGAGTTGCAGTAGGGGCATTCCACCACCGGCATTAGCTGGATCATGTTGCGGCGGGTGGGCATTTCACGCATCGGCGGTGGTGGCGCGAAACCCGACTGCTTCAAAACGGCGCGCCCATGCTCGGAGATACGGTCGGATGTCCACGGCTCATCAAGCGTCACCTTGATCTCGACAGGCATCCCCGGTGCAAGCTTGCCCAGACGCTCACGAACGCTCTCCTTCATCACATCGAGAGCCGGACACCCCACGAACGTTGGCATTAGCTCGACTTCTATTGAAGCGTCAGATAGGGTGACGCTGCGAAGTATGCCAAGGTCAACTATAGAGAGGTTGGGTATCTCGGGGTCCATGACCTCGGTGAGAGCTTTGCGGACTTCTGCTTCGGTCAATACAGGTGTTGCGTTCATAATATTCCCTTTCTTTATGGCAAACGGCGAAAATCGATTTCGCGCAAATGCTACTGGCTTTCTACCAACCGCTGTGCGGCTATTACTAATGCAAATATATAGGTTATCACAAGCACCAGGCTGAAAGCGCAGACCCCTATCGCGCCCCACGCTTTTCGCTTGAGCATCACCGCATTTGCGCTGCTATAGGCGTTCCGGAGAGCGCCGATCGCCAGCCCCATGCCAACCGTCCAGGCAATAATCCAGCCCAGCATCCCAAGCAAGAGCGGCAAAATGCCGAACCCAAGATTAACCGCGAGGCCCGCCCCCAGACCTGCAAACACAAGCGAAGCGCAAGCCGCAATCAGGGCCGAGGTGGCTGCTTTGTCGGCTGGCCGGGGTCCGGTTATAGGGGGGTCGGCTGCAATGTCATCCATACAATATCTTTATCCGCTACCCTACGAAACACCCACACGCACATTCAGCATATTGGTAAGGAGGCCAATCACTATCTCGGCCGCAAGTATCAAACCCAGCGCAACCAGGGTCTCGAGCGCCATCTTGCGCGTTCGCCTGCCCAGGTCAGAATTGCTCGACTGGTAGAGTGCGATCAATGCCGTGACGAGGCACGACACCCACACCGGCAACAGGATCAGTCCGCCCACCAGAAACGCCTCTGTGCCGATAATCGAGCCAAGCATCACGCTCACAACGAAGATACCTGTCGCGACCATAAGCAGGCGGCGGCTGAACTCGGCGGCGCTCAACGCTGGCGAGATCATCTACCAGACAGCCTCGGGATCGAGCCTGTAAACAGAAGTCATCTCTTCCCACAGCTCTGTGAACTCTTCCGTGTGCTTGCCACGCCTGCCGCCATACACAGGCTCCATAGTAGGCCGGTAGAGACCTGTTTGCTCGTCCATCTCAGCAGGAAACGGCAGGTCGAACCGCTCGAAGTAAGGCGCAAGCTGGGAGAGCCATTCCGCTTGCAGCGCAGACGACGGCTCGGGCAGGATACCCGCATCCACCAGCTCAGCCTCGCCGGGAAGCTCCTCAAACACGCCGAGCGCATCGGGCCACAGTACATCAAGGGCGTCGAGCAGGCGCTTCCGAGAGTCCGTGCTAAGCGTTGCCAGGCGGTTAAGCCACATGTCGCCGTGCATCAGGTGGTACTTCTCTTCGCGCAGAATCTTCTCCGAGGCGTTAGCCAGCGGCGTATAGGCCGAGCGCGACAGGGCATCAAGGCGTACATGGTCTGCCGTGTCATACAGGAACTGGCGAGCGATAGCGTGCGCCCAATCTAGCTTGCGGTGCTCCATAAGGCGGCACGAAAGGAACTCCTCAGGCTGGCGGGCATACGCAATCTTGTCGGCGGAGATTCCGGTCTCAGCAGCCAGCATCTCGTACATGAGGCGAGCGTGGCCGATCTCGTCTTGCGCCATGCTGGAGAAAGCAACATCCTCCTCCAGCATGGGAGCGATGCCGGTCCACTCCGAATTGCGGTAGCCCAGTATAAACTCGTCGTCGGCCAGGGCCAGCAGGAGGGTATGTAAGGGTGTAAGAGTCAATTTTTCAAGCATAGGGTCTTCTTTACCGTTCACTTATGAGTAAACAGCCTGGCGGTCTCCGGCGCTTAATCAGGTTGCGTGCTGCCCGCCACCGCGCCGCGCGTAGCACGCAATGTGTCGCGCACCGAATAGCCGCCCACGGTGCGGTATGAGCGATCGACCGCCGGCGGGTGCAACAGATCGGGGTCGTTTATCTCCACGATAGACTCGCGAGGCACGATCCAGATCCGGTGGCTCTCCTGTCGACGCCCGTAAAACTCGCGGGCATACAATATGGCCATCTCAGCGTCGGGAGCAACAATGCTGCCGCCCTGCTCAAACGGCTTGCCCTCTCGGGCCTGGGTGAATACTTCGAATACAGGCAAATTCATTCAGGAAGAAGCGAGAAGAAACGTAAAACGTAATGCGTAAAACGTAAGACCATGATACTTTTGCGGCCTGGTGTTTCAGTACCGCACTTACGTTTTACGTTTTACGTCTCATTTCTCGCGTCTCCCTCCTCCTATGCTGCGCGGTCGGCGAGCACTACATCGCGCACCCACTGGGTGTCGGCGTAGGCTACGCGGCGAAGGTCGAGGCGCTCCTGGCTACGGGGGCCGTGGCCGGTGACAACCATCTTGAGTTCGTTCCAGTCAGGCTCGGTGTAGCGCCACTGGTTGGCCTCGGTGTCGAAGTGCAGGCCGGGATCAGGGATGGTGAGACCCAGTTCAAGGATCTTGGGGATATATTTGGAGAAGAACTCCTGCCGCAGTACACCATTATGCTTCGCCTTGATGCGGAAATAAAGATCGCGGTCCTTCTCGACAGGGGTGGGCGGGCCGTGGAACATCACCAGCGGCGACCACCAGCGGTCAAGCGCATCCTGCACCATCTCGCGCTGTACCTTCGACCCGTTCATCATCGTGACGATCATGTCGTAGCCGTGCTTGATGTGGAAGCTCTCTTCCCAGCAGATCTTCTGCATAGTGCGCGCATACGGTGCGTAGGACGAATCGAGTAGGGCCTTCTGCGACTGTATGGCAGCGGCGTCCACAAGCCACGCGATAACGGCCGCATCGCCCCAGTTGAATGTAGGGTAGTGGAAGACGTTATGGAACTTGGTCTTGCCTGCAAGCAGATCGGCCAGCATGGCTTCGCGGCTCTTGCCCAGGTCCTCGGCTACTCTGTAGAGCAGTTGAGCGTGGCCCACCTCGTCCTGCACCTTGGCGGTCAGAGCAAGCTTACGCTTTAGCGTGGGAGCCTTGTTGATCCATTCGCGCTCAGGCAGCACACCCATCAACTCGGAGTTGGCGTGCATCTCAACGAACTTAAGGATATGCCCCCGGTACTCCTCAGGCATCCAATCGCCCGCCTCGACCTTGCCGCCCTTCTGCACAAACTGCGTAAACTCTTCCACACGATTAGGATCGTCCATTGTTCCTCCTTTGCTACGTCGTACTGCGTATTGCGTATTGCGTATGACAGACGACGGCGGACCGCTGACGGCGTTGTCAGTTGTCAGTCAAAGCTACTAGCTAAACCCATAATTACTTGGTGTCTTGGCGTTTCCGTCCTCACGTTTTACGTTTTACGTTCGACGTCCCACGTCCCACGCACCACGCACCACGCTTCTCGGCTCCAATCCCCGCAGGACCAGGTCGCTAAAGCTGTCAGCGACCGCGCCTGGAGAGAGGGGGCCGTTGGGGTTGTACCACTGGGGCATCCAGTTGACCGCCGACAGAACCAGCAGTGTGGCTATTTTCGGGTCGGTCGGCGCGAACTCGCCCGACGCTATACCCTCTTCTACCACACGCCTGTAGAGGCTTTCGTACCTGTCTCGCCGTTCGGCTATGACGTGGCGGCGCGCTTCCGACAGGAACTTCCACTCATGGAGGAAGATCGTCGCCTCAGCCAGGTTATCCGAAAGCATACGCACGTGAGCGCGCACAAGCTCGCGAAGCTTCTCCGTGGGCATCAAGTCTGACGCCGCGATCGGTTCAGCAGCAGCCAGAAACTGGTCAGCAGCTTTGCTCACAATCTCCCAGAGAACGTCCTCTTTGGAGTCGATGTGAGCATATAATGAACCCGCCTGCATATTCATCTCGCGAGCAATATCGCGCACAGTGGTAGCAGGATAGCCGCGCTCGCGGAAAAGTGAGCGGGCGGTGGAATATATCTGTTCTTTGCGGTCTATTGCCATGAGGTCTACTTCGTATTGCGTACTTCGTACTGCGTATTTCGTGTATGTTGGCTGTAAAACAAACGCTTGTTAGGGTACTTTGATTATACCTTAGGGCATAGCAGGTGTCAATAAATAGATGGGCTGCCGCGATTCGCCGCAGAGGCGCATAGGGGCAAAGTTACGGAGAGGTTCGTTGAGGTTTGCATTGTACTATGGGGAGAGATTAAGCGGCACAAGCCCTCAACTGACAACTGACAACTCGGTACTCGGTACTCGGTACTCGGTACTCGGTACTCGGTTATAATATCCCAACCCCAACACGAGGTACATCAGACAAATGCAAACAGCAACAAGGAAGCGGCGAATCTGGGCAAAGGTTCTGGCAGTGGCGCTGGTAGTGCTCATAGTTGCCTATCTGGGCATTAGCGTATACGTGGCAGACAAACTCTCGCACCCTACCCGCAAGTCTCTCACAACCGACCCATCAAAGTATGGCATGCAGTACGAAAACGTAGACTTTAGCAGCACGGTGGACAACGTGCCCCTCAAAGGCTGGTTCATCGACACTCCAGGCACAACACGCACGCTGTTGGTGATGCATGGCCGCAACAGCACCAAGGACAACCGCATCGACATGGAGGTCATGCAGGGCCTGACTGCACGCGGCTACGACATCTTCACCTTCGATTTCCGTGCCCACGGGGATTCGGGTGGCGACAGGTATTCGCTCGGCCCATGGGAGACACGCGACGTCGCGGGCGCGCTGGCATGGCTCAAAGGGCACGGCGTGGACCATGTAGGCGCGCTGGCCTACTCCATGGGTGCGGCGACCGAAATACTATCCGCCCCCGACCACCCCGAGATGACCGCCCTCGTGCTAGACTCGCCTTTCTCTGATCTACCCGCGCTTCTTGACAAAGAGCTACCCAGGGCGAGTGGCCTTCCCGGGTTCTTCAACCCCGGCATACTGCTTATGGGGCAGCTAGTCTTCGGCCTGAACCTGCTCGACACGAAGCCCGTGCGCCAGATAGCAGAGCTAAAAGAGAGGCCAATCTTCCTCATACACGGCGACGCCGACCAGCTTGTACCTGTAGCCCAGGCCTATGAGCTACAGAAAGCAGCATCCGGCGACCCCAACTTCACGCTCTGGATAGTGCCCGGCGCAGCACATGTAGGCTCGTTCGATGTGAACAAACAAGAATACCTCACGCGCGTAGGCGACTTCTTCGATAAGAACCTGAAGTGATGCACGCCGACGGCAGACCGCCGACCGCGTTGTCAGTTGTCAGTTGACGGCCTGGGCTGCCTACTCTCTTGCCGCAACACAATGCGACCCTCAAAACCTCTGCGTAACTCAGCGCCCTCTGCGCCTCTGCGGTGAACCCGTAAAATCCCTGACCCCTGACACCTGACCCCTAGCCGTCGGCCGTCGGCGGTCGTCTATCCTACTCCCCTGCCTAATCCATTTATACCTAAATTGCTTGTTGACATAAGCCTATGTCAATGCTAGAATAGTAGGACCCTCAGGCTCGCACTAATTAACAGGTGGCCTTTTGTTGAGGGATGTGGAACCATGGTTTCGGCGGCACCGGCCAGACCGAATCTTGCCGCACAGGAGACACTTCATGCTCGACCGGCAGCCCATTGAGCAGTTTCTCGGTTCGCTAAGTGCGCAAAAGGGCTTCTCCGGCAACACACTTGCTGCTTACCGCAACGATCTCACCCAGTTCGCCGATTATCTCGATAAAGAGCAGGGTACACAGGCAGGTAGCTGGGCGAGCGTCACGCGCGACAACATCGTCTCCTTCCTCCTTTATCTCAAAGAGCGACAGTATGCAGCCACAACGGTGGCACGCAAGCAGGCCGCCATCAAGTCCTTCTTTAAGTTCCTCACCTCCCGTGGAACCGTTACCTCCAGCCCCATCGAAAACCTCGCATCCCCTCATGTAGATCGCGCGTTGCCCCAGACAATTAATGCAAGTGAAGTAGACCGGCTGCTGCACGAAATATTCGCCGCGCACGAAAGCCCCGAAGTGCTGCGTGATCGCGCCATGATGCAGCTCCTCTATTCCACAGGACTGCGCGTCGGCGAAACCGTCGCCCTCAACATGAGCGATGTAGATACCGCCGCCAACAGCGTTGCGACAACAGGCCGCGGCAAAACGCGCAACGTGCCCATCGGAGCGGGGGCGGCCCTCAGCGCGCTCGCCGACTACCTCGAACGGGGCAGGCCCGTGCTGGCGCGAACAGCAGGCGAGGATGCAGGCTCCTCCGAAGAAACCGACGACAGCCGCGCCCTATTTCTTAATCACCGCGGCCAGAGGTTGACGCGACAGGGATTCTGGCTTATTCTAAAGCGATATGCAAAGTTGGCTGGATTGGAGACGATCAGTCCTCACACCCTGCGCCACTCGTTCGCAGCACAGAAGCTGAACAGCGGCACCGACATGCGTGACTTGCAACAAATTCTGGGACACGCTAATATTTCCACTACGCAGGTTTACGCTCGAATAGGTCAAACCGAAGAGCAGGACAAGCGGAGTGAAAGCAAAGCTGGAACTAAAGGCAACGCGGCCCAGCGCAAACAGAAGGCGGTGTCGTAACTAACTAGCCCGCCCAACTTCGTACCCCATATAGGAGGATCAGAGGAGATGGATAGCCAGACGCCCGATATTCCGGTTGGTGATAACGCCGATGCAATGGAGGACGACGAGGAATTTGAGGTAACACGAGAGGAACTGATCGCCGCGCTGCAGCAGGTGGTGACCAACCTATCAACAGGCCTGAAGGGTGAGGAGCGCGATTCTTACCTGGGGGCCGATGACCTCGCCCAGAATGACTGGTTCTTTGCCGGTGTGTCCGACGAGGATGGCCAGTACGCCGTCACTATGTGGCCCGCCGAAGGCGAAGAAGATATGCTTCGCATCGACGTCGGTACCGAAGACGATGTTCATGCCCTCTCCCAGAGTCCCGATCAAGTAGCCGCGCTCACCGATGATTTCATCGAAGCCATGAGCGAAGATTTCGAGGACGACTACGAGGAGTATGAGGACGAAGAAGACGACGAGGATGGGGACGACGAGGACGACGATTACGAAGAAGATGAGGAAGTACTCGCAGAGGATGACATTGACGAAGACGATGGCACTGTCAGCCAGAACGGCAACACACCTCCCCGCTAGTCGCCTTTTCGCGTAAACAACATGCAACCGGAGAATGACCACCCCACACAGGTGGTCATTCCGCTATTCACTCGTAAGCGAGGCTATCTAACGGAGCGGCGCATTATCTCTTCCATACAGGAGGGCACAGGAGCATGGATACAGAGCACCAGGGTGAGTTCTCGGAGCTTGTGGGATACTCGTATATACACCTCACGACCTTCCGCAAAGACAGCTCTGCTGTGCAAACCACCGTGCTGTTCGCTGTCATAGGCGACCACGTTTACGTGCAGACGCCGAAGAGCGCAGGCAAAACGAGGCGTATCACGGCAACGGGGCGCGTACTCGTACAGCCTACCATGGAAGACGGTACACCGCCCGGAAAGAGCATACTCGGCCTTGGCCGCGTAGTGGAAGGCCGGGAAGCTGAGGCAGCCGTGCAAGCACTGCACTCCAAATATGGGGAATACTTCGCATCGGTCATGGCGAAGCTAGCCACAACCGATGAAGAATGGGAAACCATTCAAATAAGAGCCTGGGACGAATAAACCCTCAATCAAAAAGAAGACCATCTCCTCCGGGAGGTGGTCTTCTTTTGCAGCCCTTGTTAGCAGGAAAGGGATTAAGCTCTGCCGAATGCTGCCTTTACCGGTGGGGTGAAGAGGTAGTAAATGATAATAGCATCAATGACGATGCTGAGTGCCTGGCCGCCCAGGTTGTTGAAAAGCAACCCGCTGATGAGCGCAATGACAATCGAGCCTGCGAACACAGCCACGCCCAGTGTCCAGGCCCATGGCTTGAGTGTCCAGGCTCCAACGCCAAAAGCAAGCGAGCCGATGGCCAACGCAAGCGTCAGGAGACCGACGATCACAGCGCTTATGCCCTCAGAAGCCGCGCCAACGGCAGCACCGGTCCCACCTAGTCCAATTATTGCCAATCCATCGAGGATCCCAAAGATACCGCCGATTATCGCCAGCACTGCAATAATCGTTACCTCAACAGGACGAGCCGACGGTGCTTGCATTTCCCCTGCCTACTGAATATCATGAAGCTCGCGCGCCCATTAGACACACGGTAGCACAATTAATAACACCACACAAATACACGCCCCACTTTAGCGTATATACACATCGCGTGGTGGACGGAATATACCAGAAACGGATGCCCGAGTCAATACTTTTCCACACCCTTTTCTTGACAACCACAGCAGCCTGCCATATACTGCGCGTCAGCACCATTGTAGGTTGTCCGCCACTTTGTGTTGTCTGCTATATGACCGATTCTTGCGATCTGCGACCTTCAATGTTTAACTCGAACGGCCTCCCATATTGAGACCCCGTATCCAGAGGCGTCCCCTCGTACTAACGGCGATATCGCTCACATTCGCCCTGATCTCGGTCGTGTTTGTCGTGCTCAGGTGGCAGGTTGCGCCACAGGGTATCACCCGCGTTGTGCTGGGCGATCCATCCACCCAGGCAGCACACTTCTACGACATAGAGCAGTCCGATGCGTTTGCGTTTCGATGGAGCCGCACAACCTCGGCCGTCTCTCTTCCCGCGCTGGCAACCAGCCAGGTTGTGAGCATCACTCTCGACCCGGCAAGACCCCCCAACAGCCCGCCCCCTTATTTCCGCCTGTCTGTGGGCATACAAAGCCTGGGCAGTTTTCAGGCTGTGCCTGGGTTGCAGACCTATACCACCACTGTCGGGCCGGGCCTCAGCCCCGACGTTCGGCTCGTAATCGACAGCGATACATTCTTCCCGGGCGTTGACGATAGACGCAAACTGGGGATGGCAGTCAAAGAGATTTCCACATCGGCACGTGAGGGACGAGCCGGGCTAACGCTCCCTCCAACTCTCTGGCTCGTGATAGCCGCGCTCAGCCCTATTCTGGCTTATTTCCTGGTCAAACCGCGCCGGGGCGAATACTGGCAGTTAGTAGGGCCTATCTTTGCCCTGGTGCCCACGATATGGAGTCTGCTCTTGCCCGCGCCCGTAGCTTTGCCATCTGCTGCATGGGTGGCAGGTATCGCGGCATTTGCCGGTTTCTTGCGTGCCGGGTATGAGTGGTCCAGAACCGGCACAGGATTCTTCAATCGGCTTGCGGCGATCGGACGCTCACGCTGGGAACTGCCTGCTGTCGCTGCGCTGACGGGCGTCCTGTCAGTTGTAATGACCTGGCCTCTTGTATTGCGCTTTGGCAGGACGATGCCAGGCTGGCCCATGGACAACTTCGCGTTCCTGTACAAGCTGTGGTGGTTCCGAACCGCGGTGGTCGAACGCCAGCAGTGGCCCTTATTCGACCCTAACAGCTATGCACCTTTCGGCTTCGACCTGGGGCAGGGCGAACCGACGCTGGTAAACACGCTGCCCGGCATATTTATCGGTACGCTCTCCAATGATGTTGCCGCTTACAATATTCTGATGCTCCTGTCGTTTGTGGTGTCGGGCCTGGGCGCATACCTGCTGGTGAGAGAGCTAACGGGCAGCAAGCAAGCAGGCCTGCTCGGAGCGGTTGCATTCGCGTTCTGCCCCTACAGGATGGCCCAGATGGCGGGCCATATCCAGCTAATGGGAACAGGCTGGATAGCATTCACGTTCTATTTCCTGGAGAGGACGGTCAAAACGAGGTCATGGCGCGATGGTGCGCTGCTCGGTCTATCTCTGGCGCTTACTGCCCTTTCAGCCTGGTATTACGCCTACATGGTAGGGCTTGCGCTTGGCGCGTACGCACTGGCAAGGGTATGGATGCTGCGTAAGGAACTGCCCTGGCGCAATCTGGTCAAGCCTGCGATAGCGGCAGGGGTGGTATTTCTTCTATTAGGCGGAGTTGCAGCCATACCATCCATCAGGCTGTGGAGCCAGGGTGGGCTGACCCACAGTGCCAAGGCCGCCGATGAGCATTCAGCGTCGCCGCTGGACTACATCATACCCAACCAGTTGCAGCCGGTATGGGGCGAGCCTTCCATGAGGGCGCACGCCGAGGAGAACCTGCTCGAAACCAATCTATACCTGGGCGTTGTTGTGGTAGCAATCGCCATCGCGGGCTGGGTCGTCGGCAGGCGAGCCAGGTTAGCGCCTATCAAAGCGGGTCGCGCGTGGCTTGGGCTTTTCGTGGGCGCGATCATACTGTCGCTGGGGCTGACACTGCACGGCTTATCCGGGCAACTGCCGGGGCCAATCCCCCTTCCCGGCCAATTATTATTCGATTGGCTCCCCTTCTACTCGTCCATGCGCGCATATGCACGGTTCGGCGTGATTGCGGCGCTGGCCCTCATCGTGTTAATGGGCATGGGCTGGACGTATATCATCGAGAGCAAACGCCCCTGGCTGGCAAAGAACGCCAGATGGCTGACTCTGGTGGCGATCTGCGCGATTATGGCAGACTTCTGGACATCACCCTATACTTATGCATGGGGCACAAGCCAGGTCGAGGCGTCCCAGACAGCGATGTACATCGCTATGCAGGCACCCGGCGCGGTAATGCAGATGCCGCTGGCGGCTTCGCAATCAGGACCGCTCTTGTACCAGGGCACCTATTACGGCAAGCCCATAGCATACGGATACGATACATTTGAGCCTACCGGGTGGAAGGCCGAACGGCCCGCACTGGAGAGCTTTCCCGACCCTGCTTCACTCGATGTACTGCAGCGCTGGGGCGTGCGCTATCTGGTGGTTAGCTCAAACGCATACGGTGCCGACTGGCCGGGCACAAGTGACTTCCTGAAGACTTTACCCCGATTGAAGTTCGTGGGCGACTTCCAGGAGCACCGCACCTGGGATGTAGACCCGGCGGTCCTGGACGCCCAACCAGAACTCCTGCAATACGCCGAGCCGGACACCATGGCAGTATTCGAGCTAGCACCCTAGCCCTCGCCACTGTCAACGCCTCAAGGAGCATGAACCAGATGGGGCGAGAACGCCCTTATTCATCGCAATATGGATGGGTAAGTGTTCAGACTGGGGGTGCAAAGGGGGTGCAGGGGCGAAGCCCACGACGTGGGTATGGGGGTGTCCCCCACTCTTCCCTTCTTCTTTAGACTCCCCTCCCACGCGTGGGAGGGGTTGGGGGTGGGTCTCCCCTGACCGAGATGCCAGGTTGTTCCACCCTAAATCTGAACATTTACATGGATGGCAGACCTTGCCAAATGATATCCTTTTACCTATAATGATTGGCACAACCAAATACGTTCTATTACAGACTTAATGCGGGTCGGATGCGGCGTTGAAGGAGAATGGTAGCCGCCTATGCAGACAGAGAGCGGGGCCTCCCATACGGGAGGGTGCAAGCCACCGCCTGCTAAACGGTGAAAAGGCGCTCCGGAGCAGTAACGACCACGCCAAGAGGGGGTACGGCGGATACTAGACCGTACCAAGTAGGGTGGAACCGCGGGAGATGCCTCTCGTCCCTATGCTTAGACGCAGGGATGGGGGGATTTTTTGTGCCCTCATTCCGTTACGGAGGGATCAGGTGTCGGGTGTCGGGTATCGGGTGTCAGGGAGCAGTAATGTACGGACTCACCGCAGAGGCGCAGAGAGCGCAAAGTTACGCAGAGGTTTTTGAGGTTTAGTGAGTGCTGAGGGAAGTAATTATGCGTCACATGCCGTCAACTGACAACTGACAACGCGGTCGGCGGTCTGCCGTCGGCCGTCGTAACTGACGACTGACAACGCGGTCTACGGAGGAAACAAACAATGGCAGATGTTTCGATGGACACTATTGTATCGCTGGCGAAGCGGAGAGGCTTCGTCTTTCCTTCCAGCGAGATATACGGCGGCTTCTCGTCTACATGGGATTACGGGCCACTTGGAGTAGAGCTAAAGCGCAATGTAAAGAACCTCTGGTGGCGCGATATGGTGCAATTGCGGGATGATATCGTGGGGCTGGACTCGGCCATCCTGATGTCGCCTTTGATCTGGCAGGCATCCGGGCACATCACGGAGTTCACAGACCCGCTGGTAGACTGCAAAGTGTGCCGCCACAGGTTCCGTGCCGACCAGGTGGAGGGTAATAAGTGCCCTGACTGCGGCGGCGAGCTAACCGAAGAGCGGCGCTTCAACCTCATGTTCAAGACGTTCGTCGGCCCTGTTGAAGAGGAAGCCAATGTAGCCTACCTGCGGCCCGAAACTGCCCAGGGCATCTTCGTCAACTTCTTCAACGTACAGCAATCGATGAGGCGCAAACTCCCGTTCGGTATAGCCCAGCAGGGCAAGGCGTTCAGGAACGAAATCACGCCCGGCAACTTCATATTCAGGACGCGAGAGTTTGAGCAGATGGAGATGGAGTACTTCGTCAGGCCCGGCACCGAGCTTGTGTGGTATCGCGAGTGGGTCGATACGAGGTATAACTGGTACCTCAAGTACGGTGTGAATCCCGACGACCTGCGCCTGCGAGAGCATGAGCAAGCCGAGCTAGCCCACTATGCGAACGGCACTACCGATATCGAGTACAAGTTTCCGTGGGGCTGGGGAGAGCTTGAGGGCATCGCGAGCCGCACCAACTTCGACCTCAGCAAGCACTCGCAAGCCAGCAACAAAGACCTCACCTACTTCGACGACGAAACAGGCGAGCATATAACTCCCTATGTCGTTGAGCCTGCCGTGGGCGCGGACAGGATTACCCTTGTGCTGCTGCTGAACGCCTATCATGAAGAGCCAGACAAGGACGAAACCCGCGTGGTGATGCGGTTCCACCCGGAAGTTGCTCCAATCAAAGTTGCGGTTCTTCCCCTCTCAAAGAAGCTAGCCGAGGAAGCAAAGAAGGTCCATGCCCTCATCAGACCGCACTGGATGAGCCAGTACGACGACACAGGCTCCATCGGCAAGCGCTACAGGCGGCAGGACGAAATCGGCACACCGCTCTGCGTCACAGTCGATTTCGACACCCTGGCCGACCGCGCCGTAACAATCCGCGACCGCGACACAATGGACCAGGTCCGCGTCCCCATAGAAGAACTGGTGCCCACAGTGCGCGGCATGCTAAAGCTGGGTATGTAGAGAAGTACAGGCGTTCCCATGCCGAAATTGAGTACTCTCATTCCACCCATTCACGGGAAGTTGACACTGCACTCCCTGTCCGAGGTCTTGCCTTTAGTGCTAGCATGGTACAAGGGGGTGCAGGGGGAACGCCTGCCGGGGTGTTAGGGGTGTCCCCTAACCACTCCCCTCTTAAAGCCCCCTCGTCCCGCCGCAGCGGGGAGAGGGGGTTGGGGGTGAGGGGTCTTTGTGCTCTACCCAAACAGATAAGGGGTAGCGTGAGGGGTGCCCCTGTCACTATCCATCTAACCAAATAGAAGCCATTGCAAATGAAGCAACCCACAATCGGCATAGACGCCAGCCGTGCCGTCCTCGCGCAACGCACGGGCACCGAGCACTACTCGGCTAGCCTGCTAAAGGCGATGGCCGACCTGCCCGAAGCCCGCGACCGAGAAACCGCACTTTATGTCAACCTCAAGGACGCACGCGAGGCGGAAGAACGGCTTGGCTTTGCGCTGCCGCCGAAGTGGCGTGTGCTTGCCATTCCATTCCGCAGACTCTGGACACATCTCAGGCTGTCAGCCGAAATGCTGACAAGGCCGCCGCGAGTGCTCTTCGTGCCCTCTCACGTGGTGCCTCTCCTGCACCCGCGTCGAACCGTCGTCACCATACACGACCTCGGCTACCTCGAATACCCGCAGGCGCACACCCGGCTGTCGCGGCTATACCTGCACCTCTCGACATGGTTCAGCGCGAAGGCAGCACGCCGGGTAATCGCTATCTCCGAAGCGACCAAGCGCGACCTTATCAAGCACTACAAGGTTGCGCCAGCCAAAATCGACGTGGTTTATCACGGCCGCGACACCCTCTTTGTCCCTGTGACCGACATCGAGAAGATAGAAAGCACCGCAGCAAAATACGGGATCAAGCAGCCCTACTGCATACACGTTGGCACGCTCCAGCCTCGCAAGAACCTGGGCTTGCTGGTAGAAACCTGGGATATGTTGCGGGAGCAGATGGAGACGCCGCCGATGCTGCTCCTCGCGGGCAAGCGCGGTTGGCTGTATGATAGCCTGCTTGAAGCGGTAGCGAGTCGCGGATTGGGCAGCCTGATCAAGTTCGCTGACTATGTTGAGCGCGATGACCTTCCATCGCTCTATTCCGGCGCGGTGGCCATGACATTTCCTTCCCTGTACGAAGGTTTCGGTCTGCCTGTGCTCGAAGCCATGGCGTGCGGCACCCCTGTGTTGGCGTCCACGGCATCATCTGTGCCCGAAGTGGCAGGAGACGCTGCCATCATGCTGGATCCAACGGATGCCTCCGCATGGGCCAGGGCGGTGCAAAAGATCATGGAGGACCAAACGCTGCGCGCCGACCTGTCTCAAAGAGGACTGGCAAGAGCAGCCGAGTTCACATGGGAAAAATGCGCCCGACAAACCCTCGCGGTGCTCACGAAGTAATGACAGCACGACCGCCCCAAAAAGCAGGCGAGACGGACCGCAACCCACAAGAGTCCACTGTCACGCTGAAGCCGCCAAAACTGCCCGGGGCCCTTAATACGGACTTCTCCCGCGAAGAAGCGCCTGAGGACCACCAGACGTTTTCCGGGCTGGCTATGACGGACGTCCATTTCATCAACCTGGATGCGGCGCACATTACGTTCGAGAAATCCACCATGACCAGGGCGATCTTGCGGGGCTCTCACCTGGAAGGATTGCAAATCAAAGATGTGCGTGCAGAGGACTGCGATTTCGCCAATGCAACGTGGCCCGGAGTTATGCTGCGCAGGGTGGAGATGCACAATTCCAGGCTAACAGGAGCCAGGGCAAACGAAGCGCATTTTCAGGACGTACTGTTCAGCGGGTGCAAGTGCAGGCTCGCACAGTTCAGGTTCAGCACTTTCAAGGCTGTCCGCTTCGAGAACTGTGATCTTTCGGAGGCCGATTTTCAGGGAGCCGATCTGACGCAGGTCCGGTTTGTCAACTGCGACCTTAGCAGCGCCGAGATGTCGCAGGCAAAACTGGCGGGAGCCGACCTGAGAGGATGCAAGACAGACGGTCTGCATGTTGGTCTGGAAGAATTGCGCGGCGCGATGATTGACCCTGTGCAGGCAGTCACGCTCGTGCGCTCCCTCGGCATACAGGTCGATTGGGAGGACGACCAGCAGCCGCCACCCAATCTGTAGGTTGCCTGCCTGTAGCCGGACGACTACGCGAAGACTCTGGTGGGCCTGATGCTGATTGGCTCGCTATATTCCTTCGACATCGATTCGCCTGTCCAGTTGTACGAATCGAGCTGAGACTTGTATTTCGCCACATAAGCTGGGTCCGCGGCGGTGGCCTCGTCGCGGGGAAGAAGGGTTGCCTCGCCCGCCAGCATGATAGGGTCGTCCCCATCTTTGCTGTCGTCGAGCGCAACCATCACGGCGCGGTTCTGCCTGAGATTGCGAATCTTCTGGTCGGGCTTGCTGAAGATCAAGATTGTGTCGCCATCCCACAGGAACCACACGGGCACAATATGCGGTGTGCCGTCCGGTTTCACGCTGCTAAGCCACAAAATAACGTTAGAGCGCAACCGCTCGTCTATATGAGCATGTTTCTCGTTTGATAAATCGAGCATTGTGTTCTTCCTGTATGCGTTATTGTGCGCTTTCTGCGCCTCTGCGGTGAGTCCCGTAAATCCCTAAGCCGATGCCATCTCCGGTATGAAATACGGCTCGCCGTGTGGGTAGATAGGCGAGAAGGGCCGCATGCGTTCGCGTTGAAGCAGTTGGGAGCAGGCGCTCAGCACATCGGCCTCTTCGAGATGCTGCATGCACGAGCCGTGTGCCAGCGTGCGGCAAGTGTCGTCTTCATACTTGAAGTGCTTCCAGCAGCCGCCGCAGGTAGGCTCTTTCCTGAACGGTGCGACCAGACCAACGCCCCCGTCAGCGTTGTAAGGCCCTGTGACACTCGGGTTTGTGGGACCAAACAGGCCGACCCATGGAATGTCGAGCGCGCCCGCCATGTGCAGCAACCCTGTGTCCACACCAACCGTCAGATCACACCGCGCAAGTGCCGCGGCCACATTGTCGAGGGGGGTATAAACCGGCAGGGCTGTTGAGCCTGCCCGCTCGAAGGCACGCTGCTGCGGGCTGTCGGGCTTGTCGCAGAAGAGGAGGGTTTGCACGCCCATCTCACGCAGGTGCTCATCGAGTTTGAGCCAGCTCTGCATGGGCCACCGCTTAATAACCATGTTGGACGATGGCACAAGGGCAACAACCTGCTTGCCTTCCAGGTCGTGCTCGGTCCAGAAGCGCGACGCCCAGCGCAAGGCGGAAGGCCGCAACAGGAGGCGAGGCTGCCTCTGCTCTTTACTGATGGTTATGTCAAGCTGTCGCTCGATTTCGTCGGCCAGGAAGTCGAGAGAGTGTTGAGCGCCCGGCACTTCAGGCACCTGGGGAGTCCAGAAGAGCTTGAAGTCCATGCCGCTCTCCCAGGCGTAGAAGAAGTTGATAACGAGGTCGAACGGGCCAAGCTCGCGGTCGAATGTTGGGCCTGCCATCCAGGCGAGAAGCCGCTGAGGCAAGAGCGGGCGCAAGGCAATAGCAAGACGGCCCGGCTCATAGTTGAAGCCGGACGGCTTTACAACCTCAATGCCGGGGTCGTTGACAAGGTAGTTGCCGTGTTCAGATGCCGCCACAGTAAATGCGGCCTCAGGAAAGACACGCTTGAGCGCACCTAACAATGGTTGTACGTTGATGAAATCCCCAATACCATCCGCGAAAGGGATTACCAGTATGCTATCCGTTCTCATCCGCTGCTTGCTCCGAGCCGTGTGCCTCTTATCAACACCCCGGCGATTCTACCATACACGCGCGTGACCACGCAATCGGCCATGGTATGTATTTCTATGCCTGGTAAGTTCCGTTACCTTCCCGAAAAAGTTCACTGTGTATGCCTGGTCGTCACCGCTAGCGACGCATTGTATAATATTCTCATGCCGCTTATGCCTACGAACCAAACTAACCAGCACATCTACAGGCGCATACTTGCGGTTAAGCTGGCCGACCTGGGCGATCTGCTGACAGTTACACCCGCCTTGCAAGCACTCCACGCGGCACATCCCACGGCAAAGATAGATCTGCTCACGCCACCGTCTTCCGAGCAGCTTTTGCAGGGCGCTCCCTACCTGAACAATATCATCACGTTCGATAAATTCCCATTCGATAGCCTGCGCGCAATGCTTAACCCCGGCAGAGTGCTGAATACTTTGCTCTTCTTGCTGCGGCTGCGGCGGGCGAAATACGATGCGCTTGCCATCTTCCATCATTTCACGAACCGGTGGGGAACCGTTAAGTTTGCTGTGTTGTCGCTGGCGGGCGGGGCCAATACACGCGCCGGCCTGAACAACGGGCGGGGCTGGTTCCTTACGCAGAAGGCCACAGATCACGGGTTTGGGGCCAGGCACGAGGCAGACTACTGGCTCAGCGTGGCCTCCATGCTGGGCGCGGACTCTTCAGGCGGGTGGCGCACCAATATACCGATTCAGGATGCGCATCGTGCCGCTGCCGAGGCGCTACTACTGGATAGGGGCATAAATTATGCCAGCACACCTGTAATAGCTATGCATGTGGGCGCGGGCGCGTATAGCAGGGCACGCATATGGCCCGCCGAGCGGTTCGCGGCTGTGGCTAGAGGGCTGCTACAATCGGGTGCCGCTGCATCCATAATCATACTTGGCGGGCCTGACGAAACAGCCGCCGCTACACATCTCGAAAAGCTGGTTGGCAGCCCGGCAGTACATAACCTGGCAGGGCAAACGTCAATACATGAAACAGCCGCGCTCATTGAAAAGTGCAGCCTGTTTGTCGGGAACGACAGCGGGCCAATGCATATCGCCGCTGCTGTAGGTACACACGTGGTAGCCGTTTTCGGCCCGTCGAACAAGGAAGCCTGGGGAGCCTACACGCCACCGGGCGAGCCATCACCGCACAGAATTGTGGCGCGTGACCTGCCCTGTATGCCCTGTTTCTACCGCGCCCATTCCCTGGGCCTCCGTGAAGGCTGCGGCCCTCGACCCTGCCTAACCGGCCTGGCTCCCGACCCGGTGCTGGAAGCATGTTATTCTGTGCTGGCGGGGTGAGGCAAGGCGTACTGCGTATGACCGCTGACGGCAGACCGCCGACCGCCGACGGTCATAACTGACAACTGGCAACTACGCCCCCCTACGCTCTACCCTGGAGAACATCTATATGAAACCCGACAAGTGGACTTTGATAAGCATAGCGGCGCTGGTGGTGATTGTCTTGCTGGCGGCTGGTATTTATTTTGTTAGCAGGCCGAAAGATAACCTGTTGGCCGAGGGCAGCCCGACAGCTACAGTGGGCGTAACCGCGACACTGGCCCAGCAAGGCGGCCTCAGCCAGAACATAGGAAAGCCGAAGCCTGTTGTGGATTACTTCAACGGCTGTCCTCCCTCAGGCGACGGTGGCGATCCTGTGCTGAACACGCTCAAGAACCGGCTCGACGAGGCAACCTGGCAGCCCACTACAGTGGCAGATTTGCTCGCACTGTCATGGCCCATCGGCATCGAACAGCAACCCCGTTCCAAGTGGTCAACACCCGACAGGAAGGTGATCGCTGAACACGAAGGAACACCGGTGCAGGTCGAAGGCTACCTTGTAACCGTGAAGAAGATGAGCCCCGAAACGTGCAACTGTCACTCTGTTGACTACGTGGATTTTCACATATGGTTGGTAGATGACCCAAACAAAGATAGAACCCAGTCGATCGTTGTAGAAACCACACCGCGCATTATGAGCTATCATACAGGCTGGACTCTGTCCCGCATCCGCGAAATCGCCAGGACCAAAGAGAAGATAAGAATCAGCGGCTGGCTGCTGATGGACCCTGAGCACCCCGACCAGATAGGCAAAACACGCGGCAGCATCTGGGAGATACACCCAATCATGCAGATCGAAACACAAAAGAACGGCCAATGGATGCCGCTCGATAAGGGTACAACGGGCTATAATTCCGAGACAACCTCCTCCTCAACCCTGCCCACAGTTATACCTGAGAGTACCGCGACCACACCGAGCATAGTAATTAGAGGCCGCCAGGACAACAGCAAGGTACAGATAACACATCTCTTCTACGATGGTAAGAACGGACGCAACGAACCGGACGAGCATGTCGAAATCACCAACACGGGCGATCGTCCGGTAGACATGACCGATTGGGAACTGCAAGATACTACGGGTGCAACCGAATACAAATGGGAGAACTTCACCATCCAGCCCGGCCAGGTAATAGCCGTGTACACGAACGAAGTGCACTCCGAATCGGGCGGCTTTAGTTTCGGCTCGTCATCAGCCATCTGGGCCAATAGTGGTGATATCGCGGAGTTATTCGACGCTGATAAACAACTTGTATCGAGGTTCGCATATGGCAACAAAAAATAAGCGGCGAAACACCGGCCGGGCCACGCCACCGGCAGAACAGCAACCTTCCCAGCCCTCAACACCCAGGCCGGAAGCAGATACCTGGGGAGATAGTGCTTCGACTCCCGAAGCGCCTGTAGCCCAGCCCAACGCACCAGGCGCTCAACCGCAGGCAGCAGCAGAGGCAAGCCCTCAGGCCGCGGTCAACAAGCCTGCGAAAGAGACTATGAAAAAGGGCATCTATCTCTCTGCGCTCATTTATATAGAAGCAAATGCGGCTCCAGAAGACGATTTTATCGCCACTACTCGCCCGCTTCTCAAGAATATCCTGGAGGAAGCCTTAAGCAAGCCGCCTGAGGGATACTCTATGACATTGAAGGAAGTCAACGTCCAGAACGACGTAGAGCAAGACGATAGCCCGCAGGATAGGCCGGCGGCTGCGGCGGATGGTAAACAGAAGAAAGAAGAGAAGTTCCAGTTCTAGACACGAATCCGGCGCTAAAATGAACCTTTAACCGGCTTTGGTTGTATTAACATGTAGAATGCCGGGCCTTCCCCGGCATTCTTCCATTTAATTCGCCAATCCGATCCTTCAGTAGCCGCGCACTATGCGGCTACCTTAGTTGACTTGCCGTATTTGGAGGCACAACTTTGGCCGATGCAGTAAACCCGACAACCATAGTAGCGACAGACGAGCGACCTACAAATGTCGAAGTC
This sequence comes from Chloroflexota bacterium, assembly GCA_039932335.1. Classification (GTDB taxonomy): domain Bacteria; phylum Chloroflexota; class Chloroflexia; order QHBQ01; family JADMIH01; genus JADMIH01. Next base: position 39,827 of record JBDTQH010000034.1, on the reverse strand, counting down.
AGTCAGTTCTCGCTCGCCTGGCAAAGATACCGCAAGAGCCGTGGCGGCATGGTGGCCTTCATAATATTGCTGCTGCTGACGCTGGGCATAATATTCGTCCCTATGCTCTCCCCGTTCGATGTCCACGAGTCGAACCCGCTCGACTCCCTTTTTCCGGCAGGTAAGACGGCTTTTCTCGACAGCAGAGTGCATATCTTTGGTGCCGATTACCTGGGCAGAGATTTCTTCACCCGCCTCTTCTATGCGGGCCGAGCGTCCCTGTTCGTGTCGCTGCTGGCGGCCTTTGTGGCCGTTGTATTCGGCACATTAATCGGCCTGGTGGCGGGCTACTACGGCAAGTGGGTTGATACGCTCCTCATGCGCTCAACCGATTTCATGCTGGCGCTCCCGCTCCTGCCGATGTATATCTTTGGCGTCCGCATACTGGTCACAACCACAGACACCAGGCAACTGCTCGTGGATACCATGGGCGGCGTTATCACCACGTTCATTGTGTTCGTGCTATTCGGGTGGATGGGCGTGGCGCGTCTAGTACGGGGCTCTATACTGACCTTGCGCACGCTCGACTATATAGAAGCGTCCAGGGCGCTCGGTGCAAGCTCAAGGCGCATTATCTTCAAGCATCTGCTGCCCAACGCGTTTGCGCCGGTGTTCGTCGCGGCTACTTTTCTCGTGGCCGACTTCATCATCTGGGAAGCTATCCTCGCCTACTTCATACAGGGCATAGTTGACCCACCTGTACCGTCATGGGGCAATATGCTGGTGGGCGGTATACAGTATGTAACGCGCCTCGCCAACCTCAATCCGTTCGAGGACATTCGCTCATACCTGTTCCTCATGCCCAACGTGATGATTTTCGTTACCGTGATTTGCATTAACTATATCGGCGATACCATGCGCGAGGCACTAGACCCGCGCAGTACTAGAGTGTAAGAGGTATTTGATGACGATCTATATAGTACGGCGCTTCTTCCAGAGCTTACTCTTCATTTTGCTCGCCGCGCTGCTTGTATACACCGGGGTCATCCTCTATATGCCGACCGGCCCCAAGTGGCGTTACGATAGGCTTATCGAACAGTACAAGCAACTCATAATCAACCAGGGGCAGGACCCCAACGTGGCAATAACAAGCCCCGACCTTGACCGCATAGAGAAGATGTGGAAGGTCGACAAGCCGTGGCCGCTCAACTTCTTTACATGGCTCTTCGACCCTGACGATACCATCGAGCAAGACGAAAACTTCCAGCAAGTGCAAAAGGGAATCAATGTCGATATCTTCGGCTGGCATCTCCAGGGGTCGGGCATACTAACAGGCGACCTCGGCACGTCAACATCCGCGTCAAGGGGCGCGCCCGTAAGCGAGCTGATAGCCGACAAAGCGGGCAACACGCTGCTGCTGGTGAGCGTGTCGCTGGCGCTTTCGTTCCTGATAGGGATACCAATCGGCGTGCTGGGAGCGGTCCGCAAGAACTCACTCCTGAGCCATGTGCTAACGTTCTTCTCGTTCGCCGGGAGATCGATACCGCCCTTTGCGCTCGGGTTAGTTCTGGTGCTGGTGTTGGCCGTGGTTCCTTACCAGCTAAACAAGACCGCCGGCTGGACATGGATGCCCTATCTTCCGGCCAGCGAGCCATACGATGATGGGCAGGAGGGGAACTTCCTCAACCGCATCTACCACCTGATATTGCCTGCTATAACCCTGGCGGTCATCCAGATTGTGTGGATCGCCCGCTATGTCCGCTCCACTCTGCTTGATGTGCTGTCGCAGGACTACATCAGAACCGCACGCGCCAAAGGACTGGCTCCCAGGCGTGTGATATACAAGCACGCACTGAGAAACGCACTGATTCCGCTTATCACAATCATAGGCCTGCTGCTGCCCGGCCTTATCTCAGGAGCCACAATAGTCGAGCAGGTTTTCAGCTACGAGGGCCTTGGTATGCTCTACTACCGCTCGCTGGGAGGAAGCTTCACCACGTCAGGCCTCAACCCCGACACTATGCCCGCGCCTATCGGCTTCCCGATAGATTTCTCGCTCGCAATGGTAATGACCATCATGCTGATCGCCGTTGTCGCCTTCTCGAACATGCTAGCCGATATCCTGTATGCAGTAGCCGACCCGAGGGTGAGCTATTCATAGCCCGGCGACGGATCGCCGAAGGTACTGCGTATTGCGTATTCCATATTGCATATTACGGCGGTGGCGGTCATACGCAATACGCAGTACGCAGCAGCATCTAAGTAATGCACTATTATTCTTAGCAAAGCGCGAGGTCCAATATGGCAATTTATAGTATCCGCCGCTTCTTCCAGAGCTTACTCTTCGTGGTGCTTGCGTCTTTGCTGGTGTATACAGGTGTCGTCATCTGGATGCCTACAGGCCCCAAATGGCAGTACGATAAGATAGTCACTCCCTATCACGAACTTGTCGCCAGCCATGAGCTTGGCACCGACGAGAATGGAAAGCCGTTGGACCCTGAGCGTGTGGGGTTCGAAAACACAATCATGGAGCGATGGAAAGGCGAGATCGCGCAGATGGACGAGACATGGAAGCTTGATAAGCCCTGGCCCCTCAACTTCTTTACATGGCTCTTCGATCCCAACGATACAACCGAGATAGACGATAACGGACGGCAGCACGCCAGGGGCATACATATTGACATAGGCGGCTGGACTATCCAGGGGTCAGGCATCCTGACAGGGAATTTCGGCAAATCCATCGGCACAACGCAGCGGCCCGATGCGCGCACATTGATCGAGGGAAGGGCAGGAAGGACACTTCTGCTGATGGGCGTGTCGCTCATGCTGTCGTTCTTGATAGCCATCCCTGTCGGCATCCTCGGGGCCACCAGGAAGGACACTCGGCTCGGCCATGTGCTCACCTTCATGACCCTTGCCGGACGCTCTATACCGCCCTTCGCTCTGGGCGTTGTAATAGTGCTTTTCCTGGCAGTCGTACCCTATCAGCTTCACACTACCGCCGGTTGGACGTGGATGCCCTACTTGCCCGCTGCCGAGCCGTTCGACGACGGGCAAGACAATAACTGGATGAACTGGCTCTATCATCTGATTCTGCCCGCAGTTACCCTTGCCATTATCCAGGTGGCATGGATAGCGCGCTTTGTTCGCTCGACTATGATCGAAGTGCTCTCTCAGGACTACATAAGGACAGCGCACTCCAAGGGGGTATCGCCCAGGCGTGTGATCTTCAAGCACGCAATGAGAAACGCGCTCATTCCGCTTATCACAATCATAGGCTTGCTGCTGCCGGGGCTAATCTCAGGAGCCACAATAGTCGAGCAGGTGTTTAGCTATGAGGGGCTGGGTATGCTTTATTATCGCGCTCTCGGAGGCACTTTCAGCACCACCGGCCTCAACCCAGACACAACCCCACCACCCATCGGCAACCCGCTCGACTACCCTGTGGTAATGGTCATAACGATTATGCTGATCGCCGTTGTCGCCTTCTCCAACATGCTCACCGATATCCTGTATGCAGTAGCCGACCCCAGGGTGAACTACTCTTAGGCCGCGTTGAGATGCTACCGTCCGTGAGCCTGAAGGAGTCAATCTGCTTGCCAGCCGAATGTTGATGCCTTGACGTCGACAGGCCAGCGAGCAGCCAAGCCAACCATTACGTATATATTCACACTAGGGGTGCAGGGGCCTTGCCCCTGACGGGGTATGAGCGAAGCGGGGGGCGGTGTGTCCCCACTCTTCCCTTCTTTTTAGCCTCCCCTCCCAGTCTTGGTTTTCAAGGGTAGGTTTATGAGAACGGGGTGCAGGGGCGAAGCCCATGACGGGGGTATGGGGGTGTCCCCCATTCTTCCCTTTATAAAGCTCCCCTCTCCCCGCGAAACGGGGAGAGGGGTTGGGGGTGAGGGGTATCTCGTTGGCTATTTCTTGGGATTACAAGAACCCACCCTTGAAAGCCACACGTGGAAGGGGCATGAGCGAAGCGGGGGGCGGTGGGTCTTGGCTTATCGAAATGTTAGATTGCTACACCCAAAATCTGAACAATTACAGCCGAATCAACCATTGCCTCAGCTTGACAGCGAACGTACAATACACGTACTGCTTTACAAGTAAGGGGGCAACATGGACATACCCGAAGGAATAAGCACAGACTTCGCCGGCTTCCGAAACCTGCTGGAAAGCGATCATATCTTGTGGCTGCTCGACAACGATGGATTGCATGTCAGTGAGGCCCGCCACACAGACCACGGTTATGAGATCGTGAGAAACGCGGGCAGTCCCGTTACGCCGTCCACAAGCCCTGACGGCAACAAGCCTGTTTACGACGACAAGTATGCCATGTACGTGGTTAGCAGGCGCAATCTTGATGACGCGATGAAAGAGATCGAGGCCGACCACGTAGGCTGGACCGAAGATAGAACGCGATTCGAGAGCACCACGCCCTACTCATGGGACGTAGACGATTACAACGACCTCTACCGCCGCAAACGTGTTCGGCGCAGACCATAGCCCAGCCGTAGCACCTCCTCTAGACCGCCCCTGATACCGAAGCAAGAGCAGCACACGCATCCCTAAGTGTCCAGTGTAGGGGTGCAGGGGCGAAGCCCATGACGGGGTATGAGCGAAGTGGGGCAGTGGGTCTTCCCTTACCTGGATCTCAGGTTGCCCCACCCTAATCGGAACATTTACGGGCACTCAGCCCATCCACGACACCGGGCGTTTGTGATATACTACCCCACTACGGTTCGCAATTCCGTCCGTACATTCGACAGGTAATATGAGGGCAGCAAACGCCGCGCTCCTGTGGCTGCCCCACCGTATACGGTCAAGTGTCAGACTATGCCCCACCGCCGCTTTGCCACGCCCGGCCAGCAATGGCTGCCGGGACTTGATGAGGAGAATTTCATGGTGCCCGAATGGGAGGTTGTGCAGCGCGCTATCGCTAAGAGCCTGAAGGAGCGCCCCGACGAGTGGTCGGCCTTCGCTACCTGCCAGGAGATAGAGGTCTACACAGACGGCTCGGCACCGATAAAGAATCCAGGCGGGCAGGCAGGGTTCGCCGCTGTAGTGGTGGGCTTTGCCGAGCGCCTCAATCTCGCCACACCGCAACGCCCGGAACCGCAGGCGCGTCTCGACCTGGGCGGGTATATAGCAAAGCGGATGACCGAGCCAAAGACAAGCAACAACAGGGCTGAGATCGCGGGCGTGTTGGCTGCCTGCGAGGCGCTGAGGCAGCTTGGGCTAAAAGGCTACGGCTTCAGGCGCGTGACCGTTTGGAGCGACAGCCAGTACGTAGTAAACTGCGCGACGGGGGTCTGGCAGCGAAAGAAGAACACTGATCTCTGGCCCATCTTCGACACTACCATGCACGAAGTGGAAGATTGGGCCCCGCAATTCAGCCTGAAATGGGTAAAGGGCCACGCGGGCAACCGCTACAACGAGGCTGCCGACGAGCTGTCGACGAGGGCCGCCTTCGACTTCAACCTGGTACAATACACCGCTTACCGCACCGCACAGCAGGCGACAGGCAAAGAGATGCCCGGCCAGGCCACGCTGGCAGCCGTTTCCGCAGCCGCAGCACCTATAGCGCCTAAGACCTCCTTCGCTGCGCCCGTGGAAACAACACAGGGCTCTACACCCGCCCCACCTGCCGCGAGCACAGTCACAAGCAATGCAGGCTGGCTCGATGGTGCCGATTATATGCTGGTGCTGCACACCCACGTGAAGAAAGGCAATCACCCTTTGCGAGGCCCACACATAGGCGATTACAAGCTCTGGGCTAAGGACGGCCGCAGCCGCACGCATACCATCAACCATACGGGCGGCCACCCCAGCGACGAGGCCGAATACCTCACCCTGATCGAAGCGCTGACCGACATAGTAGATCGCATCACCAAATCGGGGCGCAACGCCTCCAACTACAGCCTGCTTATCTACAGCAGGCAAGAACTGATGATAAAGCAGCTAAGAGGCGAATATAAAGTGAAAGCGCTCGCCCTCCAATACGTCTATACACAGGCATCAGCATTGCTAGGCAAGTTCAAGGCATTCCGGCTGGTCTACCGTGATGCAGCGTCGATACGCGAGATGATGGCTGAGTAGTGGGCGTACTGCGTACTGCGTATGACCGCAGACGGCAGACGGCGGACCGCGTTGCCAGTTGTCAGTTGTCCGTTTGTGCCGCTTATTCTCTTACTTCAGCACCAATCAAACCCTCAAAGACCTCTGCGTAACTTTGCGCCCTCTGCGCCTCTGCGGTGAATCCGTAAAACACTGACCCGCAAAGGTACTACTTATCCACCACACCATAATCTTATTCACAATGGGCTGCTGAATTGCTACAATCTCTTCATGAGTAGTACCATGACTTCGCTCTCTGACTCCGCGCCCGCCGACGTAGTATCCGCACAACATATCTCACAGCCTATCGTGCGCGAGCGAGGATTGCGGCGCTCCCACCTCTGGGCGGTCATTCCGTTTGCCATAGCCTGGTTCGCAGCCAGCATTGACGTTATCGAGCCATACGACTTCTGGTGGAACGTCAAGAGCGGTCAAATCATGATGCAAACAGGCAAGTTCCTCTCAACCGATGTGCTTGTCTGGTCGCCCGTGCGCGAACCTTACTATAACCCTCAATGGGGGTCGCAGCTACTCTTCTTCTGGACCTACAATATCTCTCCCTATTTGCTCCTCACCCTGCGCGCGGCTATCATTACAGCGTCGGTGGGTCTGCTCCTGTGGCTCTGCACATGGCGTGCTAAGACGCTGAGAGCAGGCGCGCTTGCTGCCCTTGTGGCATACTTCGCGGCCTGGACCAACTACGGTATGAGGCCGCAGCTTTTCGCCTTCCTGCCTTTTCTTGGCTTCCTCTTCCTGCTTGAACGAAAAGATGCCTACCCGCGCTGGCTCCCGCTCCTTGTTCCTATAATGCTCTTCTGGGTCAATGTACATGGCTCGTTCTTCCTGGGCGGAGCGTTGCTTGCCATCTACGCATTTGGCACCCTCATAGAGAAGTTAGGTAACAGCGAAGGGCGCGCATGGCTAAAATCGAAGGCCGCGCTCTGGCAGGCATTCTGGATCGTGACAGCAGGGGCTGTCACGCTGCTCAACCCTTACTTGCTCGATATATATCGCTACTTCTTCGTGGCGACCGGTGACCCTATAGCTCGCTCGCTTAACGTAGAGTGGCAACCCCCCACGCTGAACGACGGCACCGGCAAGCTCTTCTATGTGCAGGTGCTGATCTTCCTCGCATCGATATATTTCGGGCGGCGCAAGATGCGGCCAACCGAGATCTTCCTCGTACTTGCGTTCGGTTACCTCGCGCTGACATCGCTGCGAAACGTAATGTGGTGGGGCTGGGTCACCGCACCCATTATGGCTGCGAACTTCGCGGCCTGCGGCGAGCGATGGCAGGAATGGCGAGCCTCCCGAAAACAAGCCGCAGTCGAGCCTGCTAGCGACATTGACACACAACAACCTGTGGTGGTGAATACGGAGAAACCTGTGCTCAACTGGGGCATCGCCGCTATCTTACTGGGCGGAGCCTTCCTCTTTACACCTCTATGGCGTCAGGTGAATCCGCTTGTGCCAGTACCTGCAAAGGTGGCACTCTCGCCTGCCACTCCATCAAAACTTGTTGAGTACGTCAAAACAAACAAAGTGCCGGCACCCATCTTCAATTACATGGAATGGGGCGGCTACATGGAGTGGGAGCTTTACCCCGAATACCAGATGTTCATAGACGGGCGATTTGAGGCCCGGCAAGTGCAGGTCTGGCACGACTACCTCTCCATCTCGAACGGTCGGGCTGACTGGGAAAAGACAGTGGATAGCTACAACATACGCACGCTCATCCTCTCGAAAGAGTTCCACGCCGACCTCTTACCCTTCGTCGAAGCATCTCCGCAGTGGAAGAAAGTTTACGAAGATAAAGAAGGAGTCGTGTTCACAAGATAAAGCGTCTTCTTTATATCTTCGCGGCAATAGGACTAAACACCCACAAGTAAGGGTACAAATGGCACATTGTTCCCTGTGTGGGCGGGTGCTAAGATTAAGGTGCTAGTTTAGGATTGCTCGCGGCCAGCAAGGATCGCGGCTTGTAGGAGAGGTGACTCTATAATGTCAATACCCCAGCATGCCCAGGACGGGGCAGTACGCGACAACACATCGCGCAATTCAGGATCAGACGACTTTCCCACCAAAGTGAATCAGCTTCTCGCCGAGTTGCGGGTCGAGTCTGAGGCGCTTGGTCGTGAAAGCAGTGAAATCGAGATGCTGCTTCGCCAGACCGCCAGCGAGGTTGAAAAGCTGGCGAACCGCGAGCTTGGCATGACCAATCGTGTGCGCGATATGGAGTTGAACCTCGACAACTACAGCCGCTCCGATATGAAGACGATCTACAACTCGGCCCACGAGATACAGATGCGTCTCTTCATGATGAGAGCACAGGTCGAGCAGCTTGAGGGCAAGCGCAACAGCATGAAGACCCTTCAGCAGCGTATCCAGCGTGTCACAGGTGTGCTGCAGGCGATCCCTGACGGCTTCAACCCCGCAAGCTCGGTAGTAAGCAAGAGTCAGAACTCGGCCCCCCTCAAGCTCAACCACAATTCGGGCGCGCTGAATCCCGACAACAAGCAGGTGATCAGCCAGGTCATACAGGCGCAGGAAGATGAGCGCCTATGGGTATCGCGCCAGCTACATGATGGGCCGGCACAGACAATGACCAACCTTGTGTTGCGGGCTGAGATCTGTGAGCGCCTGATCGATTTGGACCTCACCCGCGCAAAGAGCGAGCTATCCGGTCTGAAGAGCGTGGTAAATACAACCCTCCAGGATACACGGCGCTTTATCTTCGACCTGCGCCCAATGATACTTGACGACCTGGGCCTGGAACCGACTCTGCGCCGCTACGTGCAGCAATTCACGGACAAGTTCAAGGTGGAGGTAGGGGTCAGCATCAACGGTATGAATGGCCGGTTGCCCAGCCAGCTTGAGGTGGCTATATTCCGCATAGTGCAGGAAGCCCTGATGAACGTCGCCAAGCATGCTCATGCCAATCATGCCCAGATAACCATTGAAGTCAACGGAGATATGATCGCTGTTAACGTAGAAGATGATGGCACCGGCTTCAACGCTGACGACGCAAGGATAAACGACCCCAAGTTCCGGGGGCTGACCACCATGCGTCAGCGCGTCGAGATGTTTGGCGGCCAGCTCAACCTCGACACAACGCCCGGCAAAGGCACAAGAGTGCTGGTCAACCTGCCTGCAGACGTGCGGTAGTACCAATGTACTACCCGGTCCTGGGGTACTTATGTACCGTGAGAAATACTATTCTATCGCTATTGCGCAGTTCACGGTTGTGCTAATATACTGAGCATGGGAAACCACATCTACGTGGCGACCCGGCGGGAACGGGTGTATCTTAGAAAGGGGGGATCGAAGTGAATGCTAGCATGCCTCGTACGAGGCCCAAGCGAAAATGGGAAGAGATCTTACGCAAACGCGGTCAGGGATTGGTAGAATATGCACTGATTCTGGTTACCGTGGCCATCGTCATTATCGTCATACTAACCTACATCGGGCAGGTGGTCTTCAGCAACATGTACTCTAAGATTTCGAGTGGTATGGCGACCGGCGGGTAGAACTGCACGAGTTAATCGAAAACGGGCAGGGAACTGCTCTACATACACAAACAGGTTTATCATCCAGGAATCATTCTTTATTAAGGTTTTCTTCGAAGCGAAAAAGCGAGAGCTGCCAGTAATGGCAGCTCTCGCTTTTTGTTGCCCCCGCGAGCGCCCGTCGCTGGATGTGCGCTAGCTTTGAAAGTAGTAGCCAGAAGGTCCCCTCGTCTCGGATAGGACCATGATGCTAAAATTAGGAGCATTCTCTAGTACCAGTGGGCTATTCACCGGCGCCAGGCCGCACAGTAAGATAGCTATGAAAGTTGATGCACCTTTTAGCATCACGAGAAGTTTTTACGCTATTATCCATCACAAGGTTTCCGTAGGAGGAATAAACAAATGCGCGCAAAGATCGACCAGTTGAAGAAGAAAGGCCAGGGCCTGGTAGAGTACGCTCTTATCCTCGTCCTCATCGCTATCGTCGTTATCGTTATCCTCACCTTCCTGGGCGGCCAGGTTAACAGCACCTTCTCCAAGATCGGCTCCGGCCTCAAGTAAGCAACGGTGCAACTGTAATGAGAGCCGCCAGAGGCGGCTCTTTTCCTTTGCCCAACGCAACACACCTGAGCAAAATGTTACTCCTCGCATTGGAGATCTAATAGTCTGCACCATGACAGCAACTGAGAAGATTGCGAGGCGCGAGATCGAACCCTCCGCGAGGATGCCTGGCACTCTGATGACCAGGCCGGCAAATTACGATGGCGGTACTGGTTGGTCATAATACTTGGTATAGGACTAAGTGTTGCTTTTGGAGGCCGCAAAGCAGGACTAGTGGGCTATTTGTGTGGCACGCCTTGCACGCTACTATATCAATGTAATCCGGCGCGGCTATCGCGCCACAAGATAATCGTCAGCAATTATTCACAATATTCGGAGGCAATTCAAATGCGCGCAAAGATCGACCAGTTGAAGAAGAAAGGCCAGGGCCTGGTAGAGTACGCTCTTATCCTCGTCCTCATCGCTATCGTCGTTATCGTTATCCTCACCTTCCTGGGCGGCCAGGTTAACAGCACCTTCTCCAAGATCGGCTCCGGCCTCAAGTAAGCAACGGTGCAACTGTAAAGAGAGCTGCCTCTGGCAGCTCTCTTCTTTTTGCCCAATCAGAACAGCTCCTGGGTTAGCTGGTGAGTGTCGCTCAGGCTTCTGCGAGCTGTGTGGGATCACGTCATGCAGTCCACAGCATAAGGCCGGAGGCGCACCCAACCGGCGGCCCAAGCTTCAAAGTACTAGGACCTCGTATAGTACCAAACGATAACTTTCCGGGCCACAAACTAGGACCAGTGGGCTATTCGCACAAAGCAGAGCGACTGATAAGATATAGTCATTATACGGTGCGGCTATCGCACCGAGAGATAATCGTCAGCAATCATTCACAATATTCGGAGGCAATTCAAATGCGCACAAAGATCGACCAGTTGAAGAAGAAAGGCCAGGGCCTGGTAGAGTACGCTCTTATCCTCGTCCTCATCGCTATCGTCGTTATCGTTATCCTCACCTTCCTGGGCGGCCAGGTTAACAGCACCTTCTCCAAGATCGGCTCCGGCCTCAACTAAAACAGGGTGCAAGAGTAAAGAGAGCCGCCTCTGGCGGCTCTTTTCTTTTTACCTAAAAGCAACACCCGCCGAACATACCCGGCTGGTGTTGTTCTTTTCCCGGTATGCCATCTGCACATTGCCGTTCATAGTACTATGTAATGGAGCCTGCTGAGCCAATATCAGGACCAGTGGGCTATTCAGAATTGCCACCTGCGGATGTAGAATAAAGAGGTAACCGGGCCCAATGGCGCACCTGGTTGCAAAGCTAAGTAGAGACACATAGTCCGGAGTAATCATTGAAAGGAGGAACACCCCACAAGCCACCCGAAGTTGGAGCAATCATCAGAGAGATCATGGGCGACCGGCATATGCAATGATATTTATTCTTTTCGCAAATCATTCCTGCCTGGTCTCACTGCCAACACAGACGCGGTTCCGCCGTGCCTGGATAGCCTCCTTACTGAGGGCTGAACAAAACTATAAACAGGAGCAAGTCAAAAAAAGAACCCCTCACCGGGGTTCTTTCGTTATTCGTGGGTAGTATGTGTGAAGCACATTTTATCTGCCGGAGCCGCCCTGCGCGCTGCCGGTCCTTCGACCGCCACCACGAGAGGCTTCGCCACCTTTGCGGCCTATCTCGGCCATGTGGTTCCGGTTCTGGCTGACAGCCTGCCCGCCCTTGCGCGCTATCTCGCGCTGGCGATTCGCGCTCATGGCAGCGAAACCGCGAGGGCGCCGGCTTGTTCCGCCGCTGCTGCCGCCGCTTTCCTGGGATTGTCTGTTCATTTTCTCAAGCATTTTGTTCTCCTCCTGGTACTATGTTGGGTTAGCAACAAATGAAAAAGGACGGAGGAAGAAAGTTATGCGCTTCCGCCCTGCGTCCTTCTGTATTGCTGAGTAAGAACAGAGATTCGCAGGAGTTGGTTGGCTGCAACTCCAACCCCTGCGAACGTTCTCCCCATTAGAATACCAAGTTTGCCTCATTATTTACATAAGCATTGGTAAACAATAGTAGCACTAATGGTAAACAATAGTGAATTAGCGGTGGAGACATGTTCATATGTATGCTGCCGCAACCAAGGCAATTAACGCTGGGGCACGAATCTGTAACCTACTCCCCACTCCGTCTGTATGTACCGGGGGTGCTCGGCGTCGTCGCCTAGCTTGCGGCGCAGGCGACGGACAAATACCTTGAGGTAATGGTCCTCTCCCGCATACTCCGGGCCCCACACGCGCTCCAGCAGGAAGTTATGCGGCAATACAGTGCCGGCATGGCGTGCAAGCTCTTCCAGGAGCCTGTACTCCGTTGACGTAAGCGCCAGAGGCTCACCATCTATGAACACCTGCCGCTTGGTCAGGTCAATGTTGAGCGCGCCCAACGCCAAACTACCGGAGGCCTCTGCTTGAGCCGCTCCTTCGGGCTGTAGGGCCAGGTTGTTGGCGCGGCGGACAAGGGCACGGAGGCGAGCAAGCAGCTCAAGGTGGTCGAATGGCTTGGTGATATAGTCGTCCGCGCCCAGGTCGAGCGCCCTGATCTTGTCGAGAGTAGCGTTGCGGGCGGTCAGCACCAGGATTGGCACCTGCGAGCCTTCACGTATGCGCCGGCAAACCTCGAACCCATCCGGCGGCGGCATATTTATGTCAAGCACAACTAGATCGGGCTGTTGTTGCTCGAAATATAGCAAGGCTTCCGCGCCATCGGCGGCAACTGTGATTTTGCAGTTTGGCCAGTTCATGCGCGCACCAAAGGCTACCACATCGGCAACATCTCGCGAATCTTCTGCTATAAGTAAGTTCAGTGTCACTCTTCACTCCGCCCACTTGTGTTTTCTTTCGGCAGGGCGACATGAAATGCAGCGCCCTCACCTTCCTGTCCATCAGCCCAGATTCTGCCGCCGTGTCCCGCGACCACCGAGCGTGCCATAGCGAGGCCAAGCCCCCAACCGCCGCCTTTACGGGCACGGCTGCCGTGGAACCGCTCGAAGATAGCCTCGCGCTCGCCCGGCGGGATACCCGGCCCATTGTCGCTTACAGTGATGATATATTCGTCCTCCCTGGAGAAGGCTTCTATGCGTATTACTGTGCCGGATGGCGTGTGATGATGGGCATTGTCCAGCAGATTCACTATCAGGTGCTCCAGGCGTTTGCGGTCGCCACGGTATGGCAGCGTATCCGGTAGATCCACTTCCAGCACCTGGCGCTTATCGTCGAGCATAGGCTCCATGGCAGAGATCGACCGCTCAATAACTGTGCACAGGTCGAGTGGTTTACGTTGCAGATAGAGGGTCTGCGATTCCACCTCACCAAACGCGATCAGGTCGTCAATCAAGATGGCGAGCCGCTCAACGTTGCGCCGCACGTTGCCCACCAGGCGCGCTTCGTCGCGGTCCAGACGGTCCACAATACTCATTTCAACGAGGCCAAGTCCGGCAATAGCCGCGGTCAACGGCGTGCGAAGATCATGCGACACCGACGCGATAAAGCGTTCGCGAGCGTAAAGGCTGCGCTCCATCTTCTGGTAGAGGTATGCGTTGTCGAGAGCGACAGCACAACGCTGGGCCAGTTCATCGAGCATGGTGCGGTCCGCGCTATCGTAGCATCGCCGCGTGGGCAGCGCTGTGAACGTAATGGTGCCTATAACCTGGCTGCGCGCATAGAGGGGCACAGTAACCACTGTAGGCTTTCCAGTGCCCTCTGAGTGGCCGTTCTGAGGAGAGCCGGAGCCGACAGAATCGGCAGCCGTGTTAATGGGTGTGTCAGCACTCAGCAATTCCTTGAGGGAACCCTCAAAATAAGCATCAGTAACCACCTGGCTTTCGATATGCGGCTGGCCACCCAGAACAGAGCCGTCATAGTCGGTTGCGCTGCTTATCTGGATTCTGCGGATGTCGCCGGCCTCACCAGGCAACTCCAGCACACATGAGTCTGCCCATACGGGCACTATAAGATATGCTATCCGGCGCAGCGTACTTTCGTAATCAAGCGAGCTGGCAAGCAACACACTCGCCTCACTCAATAGCCGTAACCTCTCCTCAGACCGCTTGCGCTCTATGGCATAGCGCACCACTCGGGCCAGCGAGTGCTCATCCGTGCCACCCTTAACATAGTAATCAACCGCACCCGCCCGCATCGCCTCCATAGCAAGGCTCTCGGTGGTTAACCTGGCGAGGGCGATTATGGGCGTTGAGGGCGACGCCTCATGCAAGAGAGCGACGCTTTCGATACCTGAGCTGTCGGGCAGGAAGAGATCTACCAGCACTACATCGAAGGCATCGGACGAGAGCGCATGCAATGCCTCACTGAGCCACTCGACACGCTGCACTTCCAGGCGCATCAGGGAAGAACGATGTAACGCCTTTTGCAGTGAGATCGCGTCCTCTTCCTGGTCCTCGACAAGCAAGACCTTGTACGGATGGCTTTCTACAGGCGTTGGCGTGGGCAGTGTCGATTGAATAGAACTATTCATGGTCGCCCTACCCGGCACATCGCATGTGGATAGCTGTGAGGAATACGTAGGGCACGACCTCCCGGCATCCTAACCGATGCCTTGCAAAGATAAAAAGAGGAAACGGCAAATGGTGCAGCCATTATAATGCCCCCCGATAATACCTTATGTCATGTCGCCACGTAATCGAGCGTGTGGTGTATGCTTGCCATCAGATCATCCACGTCGAAAGGCTTCTTTATTATACCTGCTGCGCCTATCCTTCTGGCGGCGCTTTCCACCAGCGTGTCATGCTTGGCCGAGACAACCAGCATTGGAGGCAGCGTAGCCGCGTCCAGCTCGCACACCATTTCTACCGGGTCTTTGCCACTCATAGTGAGGTCAAGCAAGACAAGGTGCGGGCAGCGGGCCGGGATGAGACAATCCCGCGACAGGATATCAAAGGCCTCCGTAGCATTGGAGGCGCGCTTCACTTCAAAGCCTTCATCTTCGAGAATCATGTTCAGCAGCTCGGCTGTATCGTTATGATCCTCCACGATGAGAATCCTTTTCTTTCCGCTTGCGCCATCAACGGTATGGCCGCTGTGCTCATCGTGTATATCCATCATGCTCCCCGAATTCTTCTGTTCGACCTCACAGGCGCAAGAATCGCCTATCGATCCACAGGTGTTCAACCCAGGGCGGGCATCGAGCCGTACTCCCCTGAATATCTGCTCACGTAACGACAAGGGTTGCACCCCTGCGCTCAGTCTTTTTCCTTTGCCAGCGGCAATAGAATGGTAAGAGTTGTCCCCTTGCCGACAGTTGACTTAGCAGAAATCATGCCTTTATGCTCTTCGACGATCATTTTGCTGATATACAGGCCCAATCCAAGCCCATCTTTCGAGCGCCGTCCATTGTTCGCGCTCTGATAAAACCTTGCAAAAACGTGGTCCAGTTCTTTGGGTGATATGCCGGGGCCGAAATCCTCAACCACTATTCTTGCCACATCGCCCAGCGCCTTGTCGTGCTCGTGCACTAACTTCACGCGGATCTCTTTGCTCTCCGACGCATATTTAATCGAATTGCTGAGCAAATTTACAACCACCTGCACAAGACGCCCCGCATCACCGGTTACAATCAACGGCTCCTTGACACTCTCCTCATATTGAATGTTAGGCTCGGTACCTATCATTCGTGCTTCTTCTACAGAGTCCTTTACCACTGCCCGCAGATCAACCGGCTTTGACTCGTAAACCAATTTGCCGTTTTCGAGGCGAGCAACATCAAACAAATCGTTCACGAGGCGGCTTAGATGCTTCAATTGGCGGCGGAACTTACCGGCATACTCGGTGACGCGAGGGTCCCAGCCGGGCTCGTCCTGGTGCCTGCTGATAGCCCGTACCAGCAAATCCGAATAACCCATTAGAGGCACAAGCGGAGTTCGCAGCTCGTGACTTGCCGACGAAAGGAATATATCTTTCATCTCGTCTAGGCGCACAAGCTGCTCGCGCACGCGCACCTGCTCTGTTACCTCGATAGCAGACACAGCCACGTACCGGATACCGGAAGGCTCGCCACCATCTATGTCTGATGGTATCGGCGTCAGGCTGTAGTCCCAGACTGTTGGAGCCTCCGAGTTCGGCGCTACGACCTGCACTTCCGATAAACGTCTTGGCTCGCCGGTAGAGACCACCGACTTGAAGAGATTATCTCCCGCGTCGGCATCCCCACCAAACAGGAGCTCGCCCCAGGGTCTACCGATTATGGTATCCGGCGGGTAGTTGTAAACGTTATGCAAAAGCTCAATATAGCGAGGGCTGGCATAGAGCAATGCCTCGGTCTGAGCATCAAAGAGGCCGAGCGCAACCTGGTCAGCGTGCTCCACCATCAACCGAAGCCGCTCGCGGCGCTGCTCTACATCGTGAGCCAACTGCTCTGTAACGTCACTGGCATAGATAATCACCCCGGCCACGCCATTTTCGTCGTGTATCGGCACGATGTTATAGTTGAAATAGCGCTCCATCGTGCGGCCGCTCTCCTCATGCACATGCATGAGAATATTGGTGACGTTTTGCGGCTCATTCTCATGGTACGCTGCCCAGACCCTATTGAGAACATGCACCATATCCAAGCCATTGAGAACATCATCTACCGGCAGACCGACTATACGTTGCTTGCTAATGAGGGTCTGGAATACCGGGTTGAACGCCTCTACTATAAGCCGCTCACCACGCAATACCATTATGTAATGAGGAGCCAGCATTACCATTTCACTCAATTGAGACCGCTCACGCTGTAGAATGCTGCTCAATTCGTCAAGCTCCTGGCTGCGGGCGGCAAGCTCCTCATTGGTGGTCTCAAGCTCCTCGTTGGTGGCCTGTAGCTCTTCGTTATTGGTCTCAAGCTCTTCGTTGGTGGCCTGTAGCTCTTCGTTGGTGGCCTCGAACTCTTCGTTGGTGGCTTGCAACTCCTCCTGCGAAAGCATCAACTCCTCGTTGGCAGCCTGCAACTCCTCGTTAGCGTCCTGCAACTCCTTGTTCATGTCGCTAAGACGGCGATTAGTGATCTGTAGTTCCTGCAAAAGCTGGGCCTGCTCTGCCTCCAGCGTTTGAAGCCCGCGCCTTGTCTCGACCACGTCTGTCGCGTCTTGTACGCTGATCATCACCATTTCGACCTTGCCCGATTCCAAGTCGATAGGCAGTACAGAGATGTTAACGAATTGGCCGTTGCCGCCGGACGATTCGTCAAGCTCAGTCTCGGGCAAGCTAACAGGGGTACGCTCGCGGAAGACGTTGTCGATGGCGCTACGCATCGCGGCGTAGGGTATACCTCGCGCCGCGTGAAGGAAATCGTGGTCAGGGCCGCCGTCGCGTATATTCAGTAGACGGCGCGCTACTGCATTTACCGACACAATACGATATGACCGGTCAATAATCGCTACGCCGAATGGCAGAAGCCGCAACAAGAGATCGTTGAAGCGGCGCTGGCTGATCGGTTGCGCTTCCGAAGGCTGGTTGTCCGAGGGAGAGCCTGCTGCCGGCTGGACGGCCAGCGATAGGTCTATCCCCGGCTCCTGGCCATTTCGCTGTGCGCGACGCGGCCCTATAGTGCTGCCAAGCGTGGGCTGGGGCGAGCGCGTGCACTGGTATATCTTCCACTTCTTGCTCATTAGCTCAAAGCTATTTTGCGATGGGCGCACCGTTTCGGCGTGGCCCAGGAAGAGAAAACCGCGCGCCTGGTAGAGAGAAAAAGCAAACTTGTCGAGCACTTGCTGCTGTAGCTCAGGCTTGAAATAAATAAGTAGGTTGCGGCAAAGCACAAGATTTATGTTCGGGAATGGGACCCCTCGACTGATGTCTTGCTGGCCGAAGATTACCATCTGGCGCAACGGCTTCGCCACCCGGTAGCCTGAATCAACGCGCTCAAAGAATCGAGCCTTATATTCCTTGGGTAGATTATTCAGAACGTTCCCCGGGTACAGGCCGCGCCGGGCAAATGCGATAGCCCCTTCATCAAGGTCGGTGGCAAAGATCTTTATTTTCCACTCGTTAAGTTCCGCGCCTAGAACATCAGCCAGCATCAGGGCAAGCGAATAGGGTTCCTCGCCCGTGGCGCAGCCTACTGACCATAGTCGTATGGTGTTGTCGTTGGTCCTGCCGGCCTCAATCAACTGCGGGACTATGCTATTTTCCAGGTACTGGAAAGCCTCAGGATCGCGGAAGAACTCGGTGACTTTGATTAAGAAGGCCTTAACCAGCTCATGCACCTCTTCGGGGTTATAGATGAGGTAATCTGAGTAATCACGCATCGTCTTGCAATGTGTGGTAACCATACGGCGGCCAATACGCCTCAATATTGTTGTGGATTTGTACTGGCGGAAGTCAATATTGGCAGTGCGAGTGACAATGGCGAGTATTGCTTGAAGGGCGTTATTCTGGTCACCCTCCGCCGACGGAAGCTCAACATCTGAAATAAGGTCTGACAACAACTGGCCAAGATTTTCCAGCTCAACAATATGGTCAACCGCTGTAGGAGGAAGGGCCAGAGGCATAGAAGGAAAGCGCGCCGTATGCGGATTCTGGATGATTACCGTGCCGCCCGCATTCTTCACCTCGACCGCACCCGCCGCGCCATCCATTCCGGTGCCGGTCAGGATTACCGCGATAAGACAGTCACCGTAGACCTGGGCCGCAGTCTTCAGGAGCGTATCCACCGAAGGGCTGGGGTGCATTGAACCGCCCTGGCCGGCGTTATCACTTTCCAGCTCCAGGTGGCCGTCAGCCACGATAACGTGGTTATTGGAAGGCACCACATAAATCTTGCCAGGTTCGAGCTTAACCCTGTCTGTTACCTTTACAATAGGGAGAGTGCTGCGCCGTTCCAGTATCTCAGTAAGGTTGCTGGGCCGGCCCGGATCAAGATGTTGGGCGAGCACAACCGGAGCCGCGAAGTCGGCACGCAACGACCCGACAAGAGTGGACAGCGCCTGTATGCCGCCTGCGGATGATCCTATCACCACAAGCCTGCGGGGCGAGCCGCCCTCGGGGGTTGGGTTACCAGTGGCAACAACGTCTTGCTCATCTGGCATGAGCGGTTCCTGACTCTTTTTACTGCGGCTCATGGAAGTGCTCCATTTCGAGGCTCAGGGCGGTTCACACTTGTAGGCGTATACAAGTGAAAGCGGGTATGCACTGCTACCAACCGGCTCTGGTTGTAGTGTCCAATAGTACCAGCATTTCTCACTATATGTCAATCAATATTATGTAGTGTAAGTGTTCAGAGTGGGGTGCAGGGAAACTCCCGTGACGGGGCTATGGGTGTCCCCTAACTTTCCATTCTCTTAATTACTCCCCTCCCATAATTGGGAGGAGCATGAGCGAAGAGGGGGCGGTGGATCTTGGCGTACCGAGATGCCGGGTTGTTCCACCCTAAAATTGAACAGTCACTATGTAGTACCGAAATTCCGACAAGACGGGTCAAAACCGCACACAGTAGTGACTCAACCATCACTGTGTGCGATTTTGGCCCGCGCATAACAGAACTGGACGTGTTAGGTATATAATCTGTGCTGCAAGATGCTATTCGGTCGGCTGTTCGGTAAGCTCATCCTGTGTCATAAGCAATTTGCGAACCAGTTCGGCGTTCGCCTGGGCTTCATTGGCTTTGGCCATGAAGCGCTCGACGACATGGCGGTGATTCTGGTCGCGAGCGCGCTCTGCCATGCGGAGAGACAGAGATGCGCTCTCTTCAAGCGCACGCAGCGCAGCCCACAGCGCGCCCTCCAGCGATTCGTTGTGCTCGGCCAGCATACTATCGGCTGTATAAGCGTGCCCCACCCTGCACCTGAAGCGCAGCAGATTGCCATCATGCATTTCCCAGAGCGTCCCGTGACATTCAGGGCACGCAAAGTGGGAGGCGGTCCCAAGCCGGTCCAGCACAGCGGGATCCGAAAGATCCTTCTCTACAATTTCGTTTTCGAGTTTAGTCTTCTCTGGCACGCTGAACTCCCTTTCCTGCACCTGGGCATAAGCCAACTCTGTGAGCAGTGCCGGAATTCCCTCTAAAGGCAGCACATAATCGACGTCAACATGCATCAGGGCACTGCTGGGCATACTCGGGAACAGGGCATCGTTGGGGTCTTGCACGACGGCTAACCCGCCGCCGAGCTTTATGGCTCGCAGGCCCAACGTACCATCATCAAGCGAGCCGGTAAGTACCACGCCCACCGCCCTGGGACCAAAAGCCTCCGCCGCTGAGCGAAAGAGTGGATCAACGGCAGGACGGGAGCGGTTCTCCTTGGGGCCGTGCACTACACGTATGACGTCTTCGCTCACCAACAGATGGCAATCCGGCGGGGCTACATAAATATGCCCCTTTTTGATCTTCTGGCCATCTGAGGCTTGCAAAGCCGGTAACCGGCCACGACGTCTGAGAATATTAGGCAAGTAGCTCGGTGACTGCGCCGGGATATGCAGCACAACGAAAATCGAAGCAGGCAGATCAGCGGGCAACCCACCGACAATAGTGCTAAGAGCCTCCACGCCACCCGCAGAGGCACCGATTACAATGACGTCATGACCGGGCAATATATCCTCCCCGTGCCTACCAACAAGCACCCCCGGCAAAAACGGACAGCCGCGAAGATATACACAGATTGCACGCACAATGTGTGCCATCGATTGTACTGCGTAGGGGTCAGGGGTCAGTTGGAGTAGGTTCCCGAAAACGGGGTGCAGGGGCGAAGCCCATGACGGGGATGAGCGAAGAGGGGGCGGGGTCTACCTGTCCTGGCGTTTGGGGCGTCCCCTACTCTCTTGGCCCTCCACACAAGCAAGCGGGGTTGACAGGGCGCTCCCTGTCCGGGGTATGAGCGCAGCGGGGGCGGGGTGTCCCCTTTCCCAATGTGTAGGGGTTGACAGGGAACTCCCTGTCCGGGGTATTAGGGGTGTCCCCTAACACTCCTCATCTATAAAAGCCCCCTTTCACCGCGGAGCGGGGAGAGGGGGTTGGGGGTGAGGGGTGTTAGCATTCTTCTCAAGCAATAAGACGAAGGGAAACGCTTGCCGAGGGGCGGGTGTCCCCTAACAGACATGCCCCATCAGCCAACACATTTGAGCACTATCCAATAATATGGTAACTTGTACTGATGAGAATCTTGCCAGCTGAGAGCACCTATGAACGCTGATGTCGTTATCATTGGCGCGGGAATTATCGGCTCCTCGTGCGCCTATTTCCTGGCGCGGGCGGGCCTCAGCGTCTACGTCGTCGAAAGAGCAGGCGTAGCGGGCGGAACCTCAGGCTCAGGCGAGGGCAACATCCTCGTCTCCGACAAAGACCCCGGTCCCGAACTAGACCTTGCTCTGCGCGGCATCGCCGTCTGGAAGCAGCTTGCCGAGCAAATCCCGCACGATTTCGAGTACGAGGAAAAGGGCGGCATAGTGGTAGCCGAGGCAGAAAGCCATCTCAACGCCCTGCGCCGCAGAGTAGATGAGCTTGACGCCGAGGGCGTGATAGTATCAATGCTCGACACAGCCGCCATGCGCGAAGCCGAGCCGCACATGGCACACGACCTGGCCGGGGCTGCCTACTTCCCGCAGGACCGGCAGGTACAACCCATGCTTGCCTGCGCCGCGCTGATGAAGGAAGCAATCCAGGCAGGCGCGAAACTACTCGACCACACAGCACTGCTCGCCATCCGGCGCGGCCCCACCGGGGCTATCAGCGGCGTAGATACAGCAGCCGGGCCGATCAGCACGCCGCGGGTTATAGATGCGGCAGGCCCCTGGAGCAAGCAGATCGCCGCGCTGGTCGGCTACGATCTGCCCATACTGCCGCGCAAGGGACATATAGTAGTAACCGAGCCATTGCCGCTGATGGTCCACCACAAAGTGTGGGAGGCCAGCTACACGGAAGCAGTAAACAGCAACGATGCCGCCACCCAGGTCGCCTCCGTGGTGGAAGGCACGCACAGCGGTACAATCCTGCTCGGCAGCAGCCGCCAACTGATAGGCTTCGACCCCACGATAGAGGTGCCGGTAGTGCAGGCAATCGTTGAGCGGGCGGTGCGCTATTTTCCGTTCCTGGCAAAAGTACACGCACTCAGGGCATACGTCGGATTTCGCCCCTTCTCGCCCGACCACCTTCCAATAATAGGCGAAGTACCCGACGTGCCGGGCTTCTATGTCAACACAGGGCACGAAGGTGCAGGCATCGGCACGGGCCCCATCAGCAGCCTGCTCCTGACAGAATTAATACTGGGCAAGCCTCCGCAGCTTGATATGCAGCCGTTCAGGCCCGGCAGGTGGGTACATAACCTCGTCACGCACTGAGCTAGACATCTCGCAGGAGCAACAATGCGCTTCAACAAACTAATCACGGCAGTAGACTCGCACACCGAGGGCATGCCCACAAGGGTAGTTACCAGCGGCTTCGGCGTCATCCCCGGCGCGACCATGTTCGATAAGAAGGTGTACGTCGAAACGCACCTCGACCACCTGCGCACCCTCCTGATGTTCGAGCCTCGCGGGCACGGCTCCATGTCGGGCTCAATCCTGCTGCCGCCCACCGACCCCGAGGCCGATCTTGGGGTGGTCTTCATTGAGGTAAGCGGCTGCCTGCCCATGTGCGGCCACGGCACAATAGGCACCGTAACTGTAGCAATCGAGACAGGGCTGATACCCGCCGTCGAGCCGGTAACAATAGTGAAGCTTGATACACCCGCCGGGCGAGTGGTGGCCGAGGCGACTGTGCAGGACGGCCGGGTAAAGAAAGTGAAGATACGAAACGTGCCCGCCTTCCTCTACCGCAAGGATGCCCTGGTGGACGTGCCGGGGCTGGGCGAGCTACAGGTCGACATCGCGTATGGCGGCAACTTCTACGGTATCCTGCCCGCCGAGGCAGCCGGACTTACGCTGGAGAAGCGGAATGTGCCCGATCTAATCGCCACCGGCATGAGGATAATGGAAGCAGTAGAGGAGCAGGTTCCGCTGCAGCACCCGCTGGAGTCGCGCATCTCCGAGATAAAGCACACCCTCTTCACTGGTCCTGCCGATGTACCGGGCGCGGACGCCAAGAACGCCGTGATGATCTATCCCGGCACACTCGACCGCTCACCCTGCGGCACCGGCACAAGCGCACGTATGGCCCAGATGTACGCACGTGGTCTGCTCGCCCTGAACGAAGATTTCGTGCACGAAAGCATAGCGGGCACATGCTTTACAGGCCGCCTGGTGGAGAAGGTAAACCTGACCCCCGAAATCGAGGCCGTAGTACCAACCATAGAGGGCCGAGCCTGGATCACCGGCTTCCAACAGTTCGTGCTCGACCCCGACGACCCATTCCCAGCGGGATTCCTGCTGTGACGGCCGACCGCCGACCGCGATAACTAACAACTGACAACCCGCCCAAAGGAGACCCAAGATGGCCCAATTCCCAGGCATTTACGTTGCGCTCATAACGCCCTTCACCGCCTCAGGCGAGGTAGACTACCCGCGCTTGCAGGAGCATGTAGATTGGATAATTGGCGAGGGTGTGCACGGCCTTGTGCCTACCGGCTCGTGTGGTGAATATGCCGCCTTGAGCGACATGGAACGAGCACAGGTGGTAGAGACGATCATCCAGACAGCGGCCGGCCGCGTGCCTGTGGTTGTGGGAACCGCCGCGCCGTCAACGGCTAAAGCGATAGGCTGGGCACACCATGCTAAAGAGGCGGGCGCGGCGGGCATCATGGTGTTGCCGCCCATCAACTACCGCCCCAACCGGCGCGAGGTGGTCGCCTGGTACGGCGCATTGTCCGAGGTCGGCATCCCCATCATCGCCTACAACAATCCCTATGACACCTCCACCGACCTCACGCCCGACCTGATCGCTGAGATCGCGCAGTTCGAGAGCGTGGTAGCGGTCAAGGAGTTCTCCGGCGACGTGCGCCGCATACCACACATCCTGGCCGATACGCGGCTGGAAGTGCTGGCGGGCGCGGACGATGTTGTGCTCGAAAGCATCTTCGCGGGAGCTACAGGCTGGATAGCAGGACTCACCAACGTGCTGCCGCGAGAGAGCGTGCATCTCTACGAGCTTGGCATGGCAGGCAAGGTGGTCGAAGCAAATGAACTATACCGCCGTCTGCTGCCGCTCTTCCGCTTCGACGCCAGGCCGATATTTGTGCAGGCCATCAAGTACGCGTTCGAGCTAATGGGCAATCCCGTCGGCGAAACCCGCGCCCCACGTCTACCCCTCAACGACGCCACAAAGCAGAGCGTAGCCGAGGCATACGCGATAGCGATTGGGCAATAGCAGCGATGGCGTGCTCCGTACTCCGTACTGCGTACTCCGTAGGTGTCAGGGCTCAGTTGTCATTCGTGTGGTCTACCGTCGTAACTGACAACTGACAACTGGCAACTGACAACTGACAACGCGGCCGGTATTTCGTAAGGGAGACAGTGTGACAGACCTGCGTGTGACCGCCGGTAATGATGCAGCGCATGTAGACAGAGGAGCTCCCTTCGAGTTCCTCTTCGACGGCACGCCCGTGAAATCATACGACGGAGAGACCATAGGCGCGGCTCTCGTCGCGGCGGGAGTGCTGACGTTCCGCACGACCAGGCAAAATGGCAAGCCGCGCGGCATCTTCTGCGGCATCGGCATCTGCTATGACTGCCTCCTGATTGTAGACGGCAACCCCAACATCCGCGCATGCGTCACACCGGCAAAAGCAGGCATGAATGTACGCGTGCAGCACGGCAGCGCCGAGGAGGCGTATGACGGCGGATACTGAAGTAGCGGTAATCGGTGCAGGTCCGGCCGGAATGTGGGCGGCCATCACGGCTGCCAGATCGGGCTGTCATGTCACACTCATAGACGCATACGCGCGCCCGGGCGGCCAGTACTACAAGCAAATGCCCCGGCAGTTCAAAGCAAGCGCACCGAACGCCCTGCATCACGACTTCGGGCGAGCCGAAGCAGTCATGGCGCAGTTGCAGGAGAGCAACAGAGTTACCATCCTGAGCGGCACAAGCGTATGGTCGGCCCACGCCGCCAGCGACAAAATCACACTCTACCTGAACAACCAGGAAGGCAGCAGCGAGCTTTATGCCCGCACTCTGGTGCTCACTCCCGGAGCATACGACCGCGCCCTACCCTTTCCCGGCTGGGATCTGCCGGGCGTAATGACCGCAGGCGCGATGCAAACCCTCGTGAAGAGCCAGCGAGTGCTGCCGGGCCGCCGCATTGTGCTGTCGGGGTCGGGGCCGTTCCTCATGCCTGTTGCGGCGGCCCTCGCGGAAGCGGGCGCGGATGTGCTCGCTGTGTACGAGGCTACACACCCTCGCCGCCAGGCGCAATACGGGCCGCAACTATGGGGCCATTGGGACAAACTGCTCGAAGCACAGGCCTATTTGCGCATTCTCGCCAGGCATAGAGTGCCGGTAAAGTTCGGGCGGGCCGTGGTCCGTGCCGAGGGAGATGGGCAGGTGCGGCGCGTGGCTGTAGCCCGGCTCAATGCCGACTGGTCGCCCAGAGCGGACAGCGAAGAATATCTAGATGTGGACGCTTTAGGTATAGGGTACGGTTTTGTGCCTTCCACCGAGTTGTCCTATCTGCTGGGGTGCGAGCACCGCTATGACTCCCTGCAGGGAGCCTTCTTTGCCCGGCACAGCACGCAAATGGCAAGCAGCCGCAAGGGCATCTTCGTTGCGGGCGAAATCACCGGAATAGGCGGCTCTTCCGTGGCACGCCTGCAAGGAACCATCGCGGGATATACCGCCGCCCGCTGGCTAACACGCTTGACCGACGAACAGACGCGGGCCGCAAGTGCTCCCTATATGAAGCAGTTGCGCCACCAGCAGGCGTTTGCTTCTCTCCTGCACAGTCTGTACAGAGTGCGGCCCGGCTGGCAAGAATGGCTCACATCCGACACCGTCATCTGCCGCTGCGAGGAAGTCAGCTACGGCAAAGTAGAGGAAGCAGTCACGCAGTTCGGGGCGAGCGACGTAAAGACGGTCAAGAGCCTTACGCGCTGCGGCATGGGTCTCTGCCAGGGTCGTGTTTGCGGCCCCAACGTCACAGCCATCACTGCCGCCCTCAGCAACCGCTCGCCCGAGCAAGTTGGCGCACTTTCTACCCGCCCCATCGTCAAGCCAATCACCCTGGGCGCACTCATAGAAGCCGCCCCGCAAACCCCTTCAGACCACCCGATTCGCTAAGCCGGGAGCAGACCGCAACGGGACTGTACTACTCCCTTGCGGTACAAAAGTACGCGTAGATAATCTATGCATGCGTAGTCATACTCCTGTATAATAGCGGCGATGAGGAGTAATGCAGGCATTTCCGGAGCCGTAGACGCTGTGGAGGCTGACGCGTACCGTCAGGCCGGAGTGGACATTGACGCGGGAGCAAGAGCGGTTCAGCTCATGCGGCGGCATGTTCGCGCAACGTTCGGGCCTGAAGTGCTGGCGGACCTTGGTCATTTCGGCGGTCTGTACGCCTTGAGCAACAGCCCTGATGGGCAGGTGCTGGTGGCGAGCGCGGACGGCGTAGGCACAAAGCTAAAGCTGGTTTTCGCACTTGGCACGCACCGCAACGCCGGGATGGACATCGTCAACCACTGCACGAACGATATCCTCGTCTGCGGGGCCAGGCCGATTTTCTTTCTCGACTATGTGGCTTCGGGAAAGATTGTACCTGAACAAATAGCTGACGTGGTTACAGGCATGGCGGAGGCTTGCCAGGCGGCGGGCTGCGCTCTCCTGGGTGGCGAGACAGCCGAGATGCCGGGCATGTACCATGAGGGCGAGTATGATGTGGCCGGCTTTATCGTCGGCACAGTGGCGCGAGACAGGCTTGTGCTGGGCAACACCATCGCGCCGGGCGATATTGTGCTTGCGCTGCCGTCGAACGGGCTGCATACTAACGGCTACTCGCTGGCGCGCAAAGTGTTCGGGTTGGACGGCACACTCGGTGAAGTGCAGGAGAGACTAAACAGGCACGAACCGGAACTGGGGCGCACACTGGGCGAGGCGCTAACGGAGCCTCACCGCTCTTATTTGCCGGAGATTGGGCCGCTGCTCGATTTGCCGGAGCGCCCCGTAAAGGGCATGGCACACATTACAGGCGGAGGCTTGCTAGACAATATCCCGCGCATCTTGCCCGAAGGTTGCGCGGCCCAACTCTATACAGACACATGGCAGGTGCCGGCTATCTTCAGGATGATACAGAGAAGAGGCGGCATCGCAGCGAGCGAGATGGCAAGGGTGTTCAACATGGGGCTTGGCATGATCGTGGTGGTCGCACCCCAGCACGCCGCGATGGTGCAAGAGAAGACGCCCGGTATTCTGCGAGTAGGCACGATTATAGAGCAGGGCGACGGAAGCCGGGTGCAGTTCAAGGGCAGAGGGTTAGAGGTTGAGGCAGAGTGACACGACTGCGGCTAGGCGTACTCGTATCAGGTCGCGGCACCAACTTCCAGGCTATACTGGACGCCATAAGCAGAGGCGACCTTGACGCTGAAGTAAAATTCGTAGCCTGCAACCACAGGGGTGTGCAGTCAATTTCGAGGGCGGAACAGGCGGGTGTGCCTGTCAAGATATATACGCAAGAGGAACACGGATCGCGCAAGGCGCAGCAAAGGGCCATAGCCGGGCGGCTAACAGAAGCCGAGATCGACCTGGTCGTTTGCGCGGGGTGGGATAGGGTGCTGACCCACGAGTTCGTGGAGGCGTTTAGAGGGCGGATAATAAATGTTCACCCGTCATTATTACCGGCCTTCGCGGGCGGCCTGCACTCGATAAGAGCGGCGCTGGCCTACGGGGTCAAGGTAACAGGGTGCACGGTCCACTTTGTCACAGACGAAGTTGACTGTGGGCCGATAATATCGCAGGCCGCTGTGCCCGTCCTGACAGACGACACAGAGGAATCGCTGGCCGACCGTATACATACTGAAGAACACAGGCTGCTGGTGGAGGCGATAAGGCTTTACGGCAGCCAGCATTTGCAGGTAGAAGGGCGAGTGGTCAGGCTCGCGGGAGATTAGGGGACGAATTGGAACTGACTAATATAGGTACTCAGGGCGTCCTGAACGACATCCAACAACTAACCGGCAACATCAGGATGATTATGGTAGCTAATAGTAACGTGAACAACGTAACTAATGAGAACAAAGAGACGCTGGAGCCACGCCCCAATGGCAGCCTCATTATCAGTGAGGACGACGGCAGGCGTATCCGAAAGCAGCTTGACCGTATGCTCATGGAGTCGGGGGCCAGTACGACCTTGCTGCTCGACAAGAGCGGCGAAGTCATCTCGGCGCGCGGCGAGCAGCTTCCGAAAGACCTTGACGTGATGGGCGCTCTGCTGGCGGGAACCTTCGCCACATCACGCGAGATTGCGCGGATGCGGGAAGAGAACGAGTTTCGCACGCTATATCAGCAAGGCTCTCAGGAGAACACGCTTACGGAGCTTGTAGGCGAATCGTGGCTGATAGCGGTGATCTTCGGCAAGAGCACTCACGTAGGGCTTGTGCGCGACTTGACCCGGCAAATTACACCTGAAGTGGAGGCTGTGCTGCTGCAAGTACAGCGCCGCAGCCGCAATATGTCGGGGCTCAACCCATCGTTCCGCACCTCCGTAGAAGACACCATTGATTTGCTATTCAAGGATTAGCGCCACCGACCATTGACGATCGGCTACCATACGCAATAACAAGTACGTTGTAGGCAAGCGTCCAAACACCAAGTAGAGGGAATTATGGCACTGATAAACGTTGCTACCAAAGAGATCCACTGCAAGCTCGTATACTACGGGCCAGGTCTCTCTGGGAAGACTACCAACCTTAAGTATATCTATTCGACCGTGCCGGGGCAGGCAAGGGGCGACCTTCTCTCCATCGACACGGAGACCGAGCGCACCCTTTTCTTCGACTTCCTGCCTCTGGACCTGGGCAAGGTACACGGCTACCAGGTGAGATTCCACCTCTACACCGTGCCGGGCCAGGTGCTCTATGAGCGCACCCGCGTGGCGGTCCTTAACGGCGCGGATGGTGTAGTCTTTACAGCCGACTCGCAGCGCTCCAAGCTGGGCGAAGACGTCCGCTCGCTCCAGGAGCTTGCCCGCAACCTCACGCAGCAAGGCAAGCGCTTCCTCGAATTCCCCATGGTCATGCAGTACAACAAGCGCGACATGCCCGACGCACTCCCTCTGCCCGTGCTCGAAAAATACCTCAATTCTATGCACGTGCCCGCCTACGAATCGGTCGCCGCCAAAGGCGTTGGCGTATTCGACACCCTCCGCACAATAAGCAAGCTGATTGTTAGCAAGTTGTAAGTGGCGAGTAGAAATTTGCCTATAAATCACGGATCTTTGCTCTTAAGTCATGGAATATTTCTGTGATTGCTGTGAACGGCGCGTTATAGGCAAAGTTATTGATAGGAACCATAGTTTGTCCGCAACGTACAAACTATGGTTCCTAAAAGTCGAATGTGCTGAAGCAGCCGTAATTAAGTGAAACAAAGATGTGATTGTTGATAGAATAGGGGCATGGCTATGACTGACGACACCCGACTTTCAACTATCTTATCCGGTATCGCTGGGGAATACTTTGTTGCCGCCGAGCTCACGCGCCATGGCTACATAGCGTCCATCACGCTGCGCAACACACGCGGTGTCGATATCCTTGCTACCCACGTCGTTACCAAGAAAGCCATGACTATTCAGGTCAAAACATCTCAGGGCGCAAAAAAGAAATGGGTGCTCGATGCCAGTGTAGAGACAGCCGCCTCCGATAACCACTTCTTTGTATTCGTGAATCTCAACGGGATTACGGACAGGCCCTCATTTCATATCGTAGCCAGCTCCGTAGTATCCATATATTGCAGAGAGGGCCACGCAGCTTGGCTGGCAACCCCCGGACGCGGTGGCAGGCCGCACGGTACTTCGAACGTGCGTGAGTTTCACGACCACGAGAACCGTTACCTTGACCAATGGGACCTGTTATCGCTATAGCAGGCCTGCAAGTGGTCAATGATAAAAGTTGCAGAGTAGATATTCGCGACAATATACTTGGGAAGGAGCGGAGTATGGTGCGAACCTTTCCCGCGATTTATGAGCAAACTACAGAGCTTTTCCGTAATTTATAGGCAAAACCTTCCGCCACTTATGGGCCAAAAGAAGCCTTGCTACGCACAGGGCTTCCGTGATTTATAAGCAAATTCACAGCGAGTGCCAGCCAGATATGATTGTATTAGCCCACGGTGCAAATAACTCTGACCGGAAAGGGTGGTTCTACGCGTGAGGCAGCGCGAATTGTTTGGCATCCGACAGTAGAGGGTTTGCGGTGAGCAACGAAGGGGCAGGTGTATTGCCTTGCCCTTTTTCACTCCGGAGGAATGGGTAGCTGTCATGAATGATTACTTTCAGCTAAAGGCTGCCTATAAGAACGACTTCAGCAGCTTAAGGCCCCTTTTATGGGTAGGCTTGCTGGTGTTTATAGTCGCCCTCTTTTCTATTCTTGGAAAAAGCCAGTTCAGCCTGATCGGGGCCAGTGATGAGCTTCCCGACATCCCCCCGTACCCGGGCGCCACTGTTATTGAGAAAGTTACTCATGATGCCCCGCCAATAAACAAGGGCAACTGGGTAGCGGAACGCATTGTAATGGAGATCAACACTGAGGCTCGATCCTACAAGGGATTAGGTGGGTTTCTCGGCTCGCCCACTACTGCTGCATTCGATGAGTTTAGCAATGTGCTAAGTGAGAACAAATGGGTACGTTCAGGCTGGGCAGAGTGCAATGACTATGTGTGGTGGTACACAGGACATGAACACAAAGATTTGATACACTGGGATCAGGTGGATAGAAAGAGGGTCTGGACGCTTGAAATTGAAAGCGGGCAGTCTCCTGGCAAAGAGGGTGTTACCCGACTTACGCTGACTGTAACCCGGGGCGTAGCAGGCTGTGTATCAGAGCACTAAATGACCCGAACTGGCACCTACTCGCCAACCGGGGCACAGGAGGCTCAACTAATGGAGAACACCGGCACCACCCCCGGTAAGCTCATAGTCGAGACCCGGTACGGCGACCTCGAAGGCATCATCGACCGCGGCACGCGTGCCTGGCTCGGTATTCCCTACGCCCAGCCACCCACCGGCGAATTGCGCGGCCGTGCTCCTCGCCCACCGCTGCCCTGGAATGGCCTGCGCAGCGCCTCCCGGTTCGGCTCCAGCGCCGTCCAGATATCGTTCGCAGGCGACCCCAGCGCCCCGCTGCACGGCTCTGAAGACTGCCTCTACCTGAACGTATGGACGCCACCCCACGAGTCCGCTGAACCTCGCGCAGTGCTAGTCTACATCCACGGCGGCGCCTTCGTCGTCGGCAGCGGCTCTGAACCCTACTTCAATGGCCCCTTCTATCCAATGCGGGGCAACCTTGTCTACGTCACCCTTAACTACCGTCTTGGAGGCTTCGGCTTTCTGCCCAACGACCGCGACCCTGCCGCCTCCAACCTCGGCCTCCTCGACCAGATCGCCGCCCTCCAATGGATCCGCGACAACATCACAGCTTTCGGCGGCGACCCCAACAATGTGACCGTCATGGGCGAATCGGCAGGCGGTATGTCGATCGGCTGCATCCTCGGTGTCCCGCAAGCCGAGGGCCTCTTCCACAGGGCCATCGTGCAGAGCGGCGGCGCGCGTCCCGTCTTCTCGCGTGATGAGGCTGCACTGGTGCTGGAGCGCGTCCTCCGCGCAGCTAACGTGCAGCACTCCGAGCAATTGCTGGCCCTGCCCGCCAACGAGCTAAATGCCGTGTTCGGGCGAGTTGCCGCCAGCTCGAACGACGCCCTCGTTGCAGGCGAGCCGTTCCACCCCGCCGTTGACGGCGTAGTCATCCCTACGCATCCGCTGGAGAACCTCCGCCCCCTGCCCACGTTGGTAGGCTACTGCGAAAACGAGATAGCATTCTTCAAGGAGATCGGCTCCACGGCCCTGCTCGAAGGCTTGCCCGCACGAGTCCGCAGGATCGCAGGTGAAGAGACCTGGCGCCTACTTGAGCAGACCTACATGACCACCGAACGCCGCGACCGTTCCTGGCACGACGACCTCGTCAACGATGCCTTATTCGGTGTGCCATCCCTGCGTCTTGCCAACGGGATTACCGCCGCCGGTGCGGGTGTCTGGGCCTACCGCTTCGACTATCCCGGTGCATCCCCCGTCGGTGCGGGCCACACTACCGACCTCGCCTTCACGTTCAACACGCCCGAACACTCGCTGCTGCCGCCCGACTGGACCGAGAATGCGCAGGCGTTGGCCGCCCGGATGCAGGATGCCTTCATCAGCTTTTCCCGCTCCGGCGACCCCAACACCTCAAGCCTGCCCCACTGGCCGCGCTACACCCCCGACGACCCCGCCTTCATGTCCTTCGATGTGCCCCGCCGTGTCAGCAGCGACTTCATCGGTGCCGAACGCCGCGCAGCGTGGGAGCCTGTACCGCTCACTGCCATCTAGAGCTACCTCTGCCTGGAAGCTATCCAACCGGGTCACACTGTTTCTTGAAGAGGTATCAGTCATTGTCATGATTCTGTGGGCAACTGCAGCATTCATCGATGCACGCGCCCACAAGGGTAGTGCACGGGGACAAGTGGAAGATAAGAATAAAGACCAGTAGCTTTACTAAGGGTACAGAGCGGCTATGTCGACGTAGGTGCTCTAAAGAACACATGTGAGATGTTACGCATTCGCTTACGAACTACTTTGGTGCATGCCAGAACCAAAGTGTATTATCGCTAACCAAACTGGCTATGAAACGCCCATCCGGCGACCAAGAGACCTGAAATATATCATCTGATGTCGTGCTATCATGATAATAGCTCTCAACCAATCTGCCGGTCCTTGCTTCCCATACTTGCATGTTGCGTGAGAATCCTGCTACGGCAATCCGTTCCTCCAAAGGTGACCAACTTAGTGTATTAACGGTAAGATCGCCTCTTATTCTTTGGATCAGTGTCTTCTTAGTAATATCAGCGATGAGTACTTCACCCGGTTTTGTATCAAGAGTATTCAACTCGAATGCAATCAGATTGCCACTAGAGGCCCAGGACACAATAGTGGAGAAGCCGTCCTGTGCTTCACCTATCTGTTCTATATGATTGTCAGCAATATCAAGTAGCAGCAGGACTGTAGAGTCTGAATTGTCCGCCCTTGGAGTATTAGCGGCGAAAGCCAGCCGTTTGCCATCGGGAGACCACGCAGCACCGGTTATGATAGATGTTGTGGGCATTGAAAACGTTTGTGTCCATGAAGCAGTCTCATAAAGGGCAACTCCTCCATTTGGTGTGGGATTCTTAGCGTCTCTTTTCCCTTCTGACATAACAGCAAGGAACTTGCTATCGGGTGACCAGGCAAGACCCAAGCCTCCTGAGCCCGCAGAAGTTAGCACTAATGATTTTGTGGTAACCGGATTCCAAACTTGTAAGGTGTTAGAAGGGTTTAAGATGGCACCTGCAAGGTACTGACCATTCGGTGACCACGCTAAACCATTAGTATCCACCGGATAGTCGCCAAAAGAAGCAATCTGTTGACCATTAGGAAAACTAAAGAGCCGTACAGAAGGCGAATTCCCCATTCCAACAGCAATCTCCTTACCATCCGGCGACCAGGCTAACGCTCTGGGATACACGCCCGACACTGCAAACTTGCTCACGAGCCTTGGATCCGTGTTCACAGCATGATTATCCGACGAGCAACCCGAGAGAAAACAAGTCAAGAGCAGATAAAACCAACCATACAACACCATGTAACTCACTCGCTTCTGAACGCGGGGGAGGCTTCCCCGATACTGAGCGATCAGCAAGTTATCTTGTCTTTCCATTTGTGGCATTCTTCTTAGCCTGACATGAGTAGTTAGGATAACGATAATCGCATGATGGCGCAGAGCGAGTGTGTCGCCGTAGCGGCCCTAAAGATCGCATACCAGGTGTTTCGCATAGGCTTACGAGCTACTTTGGTGTAGGGCTTCTCGCAAAGCACTTGCTATTTCCCGGGTTGATGCTATCTTACGAGATCTGAATACCTCAACCGAGCCTGTAGGCAAACCTATCCAGATGCCATACGTTGAGCGCAACTCAGACAATTTGGCCAGAAGCACCGCCACTCCAACCAAGAGTATTGAACCAAAGAAGAGGAAACCCCGCGAAGTTACTGGGCTTGGATATATTGAAAGGATGTTCATAACGACCATGAGACCGGCCACCGCCGCTATGCCAAGACCGATATTGTTCAATATCCGAGCTTCAGAGTTGACACGTATATCCACGGAGTCGATTTCAGCGGGATCAAAATTAGCTGATCCAAATACGAACTCTGTGCGGCTGACCTTAATCAACCCTCCCGCATACGATTGTAGCTCAGACACCTAACCCTCCTCTTGTATCCGGGGCCAACTATGCGGAAAAGCTACCAGGCAGAACACAACTGCCCTAATACGCCATTCACCTACGTGCGAGGACAGAATTTCGTTCAGGCTTCTCTCTTTACCGCAACCCGACGAACAAGGGCACGACCCTCGTTGCTTCCGGGTGCTCTAGACTTAGAAGCACCAAGAGCCATCGATATAGCATCCTTCAGGGAAACCAAATACGTTTCATCGTATGAGATGATCGGTGCGGTTTTCCCATATGAATCATGCAAGTACAGGCTAAACAGAGGACGCTTACCATCAGCTAAAGTGAAAACCAATGAAGGGACTGCGATAAGCAGAAAAGTTCCAGCCAGCAACGCC
Source organism: Chloroflexota bacterium (assembly GCA_039932335.1). Taxonomy (GTDB): domain Bacteria; phylum Chloroflexota; class Chloroflexia; order QHBQ01; family JADMIH01; genus JADMIH01. The sequence continues at coordinate 4,940 of JBDTQH010000034.1, read as the reverse complement.
ATGATAGCAGCCCATATATCTGTATAGATCATACTGCGGACTTGAGGGGCTTTGTCCAGAATAACCATATCTCCCATAATCAGAGAACCCAGGAAAGCTAGCATGAAGGGTAACCAGCTGATGTTTTCATGTGCGATATATAAGCCAATCGGAATTACAAAGAAAACGACGGCAAGACCGTTTAGTTCTACACCTGCTAGGGGAGCATCGCTCACGCCTTCCAGCAGCAGGTATATTATCCAAACTAGAGCAGATATAGAAATGCCTGACAGGATAGACGCCAGGTAAAATCGCCCGCCCCAGTTGGCTTGTATCGACACGGATTCAATCTCTGCCACATCTGCCCGATAGTTCCCCAGCTTTACGCCCTTGCTCGATATCCGTCCGAAATCGTCTGCAAAGAAAACTATGTTACGCATAACACATCACCCATCCTTACAGTTTAGAGGATCTCTTACAACGCATGTCTATGTGCGACTTTCGCAGTTCGGGGTCAGTTTGATCACAAACTAACACCTTATAGCTTATCTTCCCAATCACTTTCCTTTGTGGGGTCGTCCGGTCTCTCCGTCGTTTTGAGGCGCATCTCATCGTCCTCAACCTTCGGGCTCAATCTGGGCGTACGATAGCGCATCTCCCGCCTGGTTTTCTCCCTGGTTGAATGGCTAGCCCCACTGCGCTCGAACCAGAAGTAGGCTACGGCCAGCAGCGCGAGTAACGCACCTATAAATAGGCAGGTAGCAAAATCTATTGGAAAAGCCATTGCCAATGTCGGGCCTCCAATCTGGATCACGGATATGGGCGCTGACATAACAGCGTTATAGACCTATTTGACCGTTACTATATTCCAGATGCAATTATACTATACAAACGGCTATTGACGTTTCGAACACCATAAGACGGTTACAGCAGAAATGCCTACCAGGAATTACGTTCCTGCCCCAAACCCGCCATACATCTACACAACAGGGCAGTAACTACCTACTCTTGATGTGAAAGCGGCTGTAGCAAGCATCCGGCAAACCCGGTAAGTGTTCAGACTAGGGGTGCAAAGGAGGTGCAGGGGCGAAGCCCATGACGGGGGTATGGGGGTGTCCCCCATTCTCCCCTTCTTCTTTAGACTCCCCTCCCACGCGTGGGAGGGGTTGGGGGAGGGTCTCCCCATACCGAGATGCCAGGTTGTTCCACCCTAAATCTGAACATTTAAGAAACCCGCTACGTTTGACAAAAATAGTTCAATACCGTATAGTTTACATGTGAACGAATTTGATGCGAGGACTTGCGACCCCCTTCTGCTGAGCGAGACTTTGCGGAAGAGCACGAAAGCAGACGAAGAGTCGCTCGATGTGGCACTGGCTGGCGTGGGACTCTCTGCTACCCGGTGGGCCGCGCTGCGTTCGTTGGCCGAGGCTGGAGACCAAATGCCTTTGAGCCGGATTGCCGAGATGCTGTCGTGTGCCCGGTCTAACGCGACCCAGCTTGTCGACCGCCTCGAAGCCGGTGGCCTCCTGATCCGCGTCACAGACCCCGACGACAGGCGCAGCGTTTCTGCCCGCCTGACCGGCGAAGGCCGCAACCGGTATGCGGCAGGCCTGGACATCATGCGCGAGTATGAGCGAAGTCTCTTAGGCGATTACACACCTGAAGAGCGGCTCCTGTTATGGAAGCTGCTCAACCGTCTCGGCGGCTAGGCAACCCGGCGTATTGCTATGTGCATATGCCTCTTTTCCAGCCCAATAGTTCATATATATACGGTCTAAACATAAACGATTAACGGAGGAATTGGAAATGAAAGTAGAAATATGGTCCGACGTCGTCTGCCCCTGGTGCTATATTGGCAAGCGGCGATTTGAATCAGCCCTAGCAGAGTTCGAGCACCGCGACGACGTAGAAGTCGTCTGGCGCAGCTTCCAGCTTGATCCCAGCGCACCGCAGAGCGCCAACACAACAGTCAGCGAGCATCTCGCCGGGAAACTCGGCATCAGCCTGAAGCAAGCCGAAGCCATGAACGCTCACGTTAGCGAGCTTGCCGCACAGGAAGGGCTTGATTATCACCTTGAAAACGCGAAGTACAGCAACACCTTCGACGCCCACCGCCTGATACATCTCGCGGCCAAACACGGCCTGCAAGACGTGGTGAAGGAGCGGCTGATGAAGGGCTACTTCACAGAGTCGGCAGCAGTGGGCGATTACGAAACGCTTATAAAGCTGGTCTCCGAAGCAGGAGTGGACGCAGACGAAGCACGGGCGGTTCTCGCGAGTGACACCTATGCTAACGAAGTTAGAGCAGACATCCAGCGTGCGCGGTCTTTCGGCATCAGCGGTGTGCCATTCTTCGCCATCGACGAGCGGTACGGCATATCAGGAGCGCAACCGGCTGAAGGTATCAGAGAGGTGTTGGAGCAGGCATGGGCCGATGCGCACCCGCTTATCAAGATCTCGGCAGGCGGCAAGGAGAGCGGCGTCTGTGAAGACGATAGCTGCGCAGTCTAGCACCGCGTAGGAGGGTGGCCCAACATATGCAAAGTCATACCATACGCTGCTGCCAGGATAACAAAAAGAGGAACATATAAAATGGACATAAATTCAGTAAACGGCGCGCACACGCCGGCACCCAGACTCATGGTGGTCATCGCCAGCACTCGGCCGGGCCGGGTCGGATTGCCAATCGGCCAGTGGTTTTACGAACGTGCCGTAGCGCACGGGGCCTTCGACGTTGAGCTGGTGGATCTAGCCGAGTTAGCACTGCCGTTCATGGACGAGCCAAACCATCCCCGCTTGCGACAGTACATCCACAAGCACACCAAGGACTGGAGCGCGAAAGTGGATGCCGCCGATGCATTCGTCTTCGTCACACCCGAGTACAACTACGGGATGACCGCCCCGCTCAAGAACGCAATCGACTACCTGCACCAGGAGTGGCAATATAAACCTGTAGGCTTCGTGGCCTATGGCGGCATTGCTGCCGGAACCCGCGCTGTACAAATGATCAAGCAGGTTGTCACAACCCTGAAGATGGTGCCGGTCTTCGAGTCCGTGCTCATACCATTCGTCGCCAGGTTCTTTGACGACGAGCAGCGGTTCCAGCCAAACGACACCCTGGAAGCAGCAGTAACACCGATGCTCGATGAGCTAGCACGCGTCACAGCCGCCCTTAAGCCGCTGCGAACGTCCGTCGCTGTAAAATAACCGCACAGCCTCACATACGCGATAAACGCACCAAAACAATATGCACGCCTATTCGCGCTCACTACGGCAATGTTCTGTTTCCCTGTGCTTATTGCTATGGGTGTTCTTAGTCTGTCCATTAGTCGGTTGCGACATAACTAACACCAATATCAGACCTGTTCCTAATCTCCACAACATTATCGTGTATCCCAACGCACAGCAAATACAAAGCCGCCAGGGCACTGGTCTGGAACAATTACCGAGCCAAATCACAACCTTCACTACAAGCGATGCCGCCGAAAAGGTTCGTGCCTATTACAAAGAGACTCTGCTATCACAGGGTTGGCACTATGAACAGGTGCAACCTTATGTTGATACACTTCATTTTACTTACCCCCTGCCCAAGAGCCAGGGTAGAATAATCGTATACGTGGTCAATGTAATCATCACCATTAACAGCTCCGCGCAGACTATGGTTGAAATCCAGGTGCCTGACCTTCCTTGAACGGCTCGAGGGTCGGCTCAGAAAGTTGGGGATGTTCTCATAAGCCAGGTTTCATTTAGGATGTTAGAAATAACCCTATTAGCCCGCTGATATGCACGGCGAACTAATAGAGTACGTCTGGGAACAAGTCGTCCTATTAGCCTTCCTTCAGACCCCATCTCGCCCCACAGCTAAGGAAAAAGGTGTGACTCCGATCAATAGGAGATCACACCTCTGCGTTAATTATACCACAGATTTGGTGTAAGCAGATCAGCTTTGCGACTGATGTAGTCGCTTATACCCGCAGATATACTTTGGCATAATACATAGAGTGGAGGAGGGCTAACAATGGCGGACATAGATACAGACACCAGAGTCTCCTACAAAGCGAGCGAGATGAATGACGACCTCAGCAAAGAGATCGAGCGGCTGCGCGGCCAGCTAATGTGGTCGTGGGATAAGGATGCTCGCAACCTCGGGTGGTTCGGGCTGCGCGATGGAATGTCCATACTCGAGCCGGGCAGCGGTCCCGGCTTCGTCACCGAACAACTGCTTCTTCTCTGCCCGCACAGCCACATCACCTGCGTGGAGATAGATCCCGACCTGATCGCTCCCGCCGAGCGTTATCTGCAAAGCCAGGGCCTGGCAGGCCGGTACGCCATCGTCCAGGGCGATGTCATGAAGACGGACCTGCCCGCCAACAGATTTGACTTCGCGTTTGCCCGCCTCATCTTCCAGCACCTGCGCGATCCTCGTGCCGCGATGGACGAGATCTTTCGCGTGCTGAAACCAGGCGGCAAACTGGTCATCCAGGACATCGATGTTGGCCTTGGCGAAATCTACGGGCCGCTGGACCCCGAAGCCACCGCCATCGAGCTGAAGATCCACGAGGGACAGGAGCAGCGCGGCGGCAACCCGCGCATTGGCAGGCAGCTCTGGCGGATGCTCGGCGCTGCCGGTTTCATAAACATGGATCTTGAAGCCGTCCCCGTCCATAGCGACAAGACAGGCACATCAGTCCTCTTCCCCGACGAATGGGATCCTGGAGCCTACAAGTCCGCCATGGACCTCGGCATAATGACCCCAGCCGAGCTAGAAATCATGCACAAAGCCCACATTGCCCTGCAAGCATCCCCCGACAAATACGCCCTCTTCGTCAGCCTAATGGTCCACGGCCAAAAGCCTCTACTGTAATCTCCACCCCAGCCGACCGCCGACGGCAGACCGCCGACCGCCATAACTGACAACTGACAACTGACAACTGACAACTGACAACTGACAACTGACA
>JBDTQH010000033.1:0-67810 GCA_039932335.1 Chloroflexota bacterium | reverse complement strand
AGCGCTCAGGGACACCGGTATTCCCCTATATACCCTCGCTGCCGCATACCCAAAATCAAGACCGCCCCCACCGCCTTGACCTCCTGCCGTCCCAACCCCCATCCGCTGGCCGTCTACTGACAACTGACAACTGACAACGCCGTCCGCCGTCTGCCATCGGCGATGGTAACTGATCCCTGACCCCCGACACCCCACCCCCACGCTACCAAACCGCTGCTTGTGCGTTACTCAAGTAGGCATAGTAAACAGAACATACAAAGAGCAATCCACAAATATCTGCCGCCCGCGTTTGACTCGCGCACATCCGCCATCTATAATCGGACCCAGGATGTTATGACAACTAAACAGGAGACACTATGACCGCTCGTAAAGTGAAGCTATCCCCCGCGCTCCTTCTTATAATGGGCGCAGTCCTCGTGCTAAGTGCTTGCGTGGTCTATACAGCCGGCGCTGCTCCCCTGCGGGCGAGCGGTGCCGCCGCGGTGCGCTGGGGCTTCTACGTGACCTATAACGCCAACTCGCTCCAGTCGCTTCAGGCCAACGCGCGCAATCTCAACTATGTGTCTCCCTGGTTCTTCAACCTGAACGCCAACGGCCAGGTCACAGGCAACGACCAGCCGAACGTCAGCCAGATTATCAAGAGCGCGGGCGCCAAGAACCTCCCCATGCTCAAGAACAGCAGCGCCGAGAACGATGTATTCAGCGCGCTAATAGGCGACGACGCCAAAGTAGCGTCCATAGTTGACGCCATAGATGCACTGATCACCGCCAACGGATACGACGGGATCACCATCGACTTCGAGGCGATAAACCCCGCAGACAAGACCCGCCTTACCATCTTCATGAGCCGTGTATACGACAGGCTTCACGCCAAAGGCAAGCTTGTTACTGCCGTAGTTGCGCCCAAAACAAAGGACATCACAACGGGTTGGGCTGCCGCCTATGATTACCCTGCTTTGGGCAAGGTAGTCGATTATGTGCTCGTCATGGCCTACGATTATGCCTGGGCCAACGGCGACCCCGGCCCCATAGCGCCCATGAACAAGCTGCGCGACACCGCCACTTACACCCTCTCGAAGATTCCGGCCCAACAGGTTATCTGGGGCGTGGGCGTCTACGGCTACGACTGGGCCGAGGGGCTCGACGGCAAATCGCTCGGCAAGGCGGAATCGCGCACATGGGCCGAGGCCAACACCATAGCCCAGCAACCTACCTCACAACGCGGCTACGATACGACTGCCCATGCACCCTGGGCACGCTACACCCGCGACGGCCAGCTAAGGGAGATGTGGTACGAGAACAAGCAGAGCTTCGATGCCAAGATGGAGCTTGTCACAGGAAGGGGCATGGCAGGCTTCGCGCTCTGGCGGCTCGGGCAGGAAGACCCCGCTATCTGGAACACCATCTCGACCATGCCCACGCCGCTGCCCGCCACAGGCACACCCAAATACTTCGACCCTGGTACAACGACGACGCCATACGTGCCTCCAACACAGACAGCCACGGCCACACCACCACCTACAGCGACCGCTACCCCCGCGCCTAAACCCGCTGCCTGCTTCGTTATCGCGCCATTCAAGACGACCCCCGACAAGATCTATTTCACCGAAACGGGACACAGCCTGGGCGGCACGTTCCTCAAGTACTGGCAGCAGAACGGCGGCCTGCCTGTCTATGGCTTCCCGCTCACCGAGGAGTTCATGGAGAAAAGCCCCACCGATGGCAAGCAGTACAGGGTGCAATACTTCGAGCGCAACCGCTTCGAGCTTCACCCCGAGAACGCCGCGCCCAACAACGTACAGCTTGGCTTGCTGGGCGTGCAGGCGGTGGGCCAGCGGCTATTCCCTCAAGCCTTTGACCTCATACCCGGCCCGGATACGCTCTATTTCCCGCAGGTGGGCCATTCGTTGAACGGAGCGTTCTTCAAGTACTGGCAGAGCAAAGGCGGCGTCCGTCAGTTCGGCTATCCCATCTCAGAGCCTGTGCTCGAAAAGAACTCCATTGACGGCAAGACTTACACAGTGCAATACCTCGAACGAGCCAGGTTTGAGCTTCACCCCGAATACGCAGGCAGCAACGCCGAAGTGCTGCTTGGTCTCCTGGGCCTCAATATCTCTCCTTGCAAGTAGTTATGGTATAATCGAGGGACTGCAAGCATAATTAGAGAACGCAGAGGTTAGAAATTAGCTGTTAGTCAAAAGCTGACAGCTAATTTCGTAAATGTTCAGACAAAGAGCAAAGGGGTGCAGGGGCGCAACCCATGACCGGGGTATGTGGGTGTTCCCACGCTTCCCCTTCGTCCGCAAGAAGGGGTTGGCAGGGTTTCCTTGTCCTGTGGTATGGGGTGCTTTCGGTGCAGGTTTACGAAAACGGGGTGCGAGGGCGAAGCCCATGACGGGGTTGGGGGTGTCCCCCATCTACCCACCATAAAAAGCCCCCTTGCCCCGCGAAGCGGGGAGAGGGGGTTGGGGGTGAGGGGTGCGTCATTGGCTTTTTCTTGGGATTACAAGAACCCACCCTTGCAAGCCCACACGTGGGAGGGCCTTGACTTACCAACATGTCAGGTTGCACCACCCCAAATCTGAACATCTACCTGATTTCTAACCTTTGACTTCTACTAAAGGGAGACGTAAATGGATAGCGACAATGATGTAGTATCCATCGATATGGACGACATAAAGAAGCGCCTGCTAGAACAGAGAGCGCAAATGACGCACGATGTCGAAATGAAAGAGCGGCAGATGGTCGAGAGCGGCGACGATCTTGTACCGGAGCGCGGCGGCGTCAGCAACCACATGGCCGACGACGCCAACGATACCGCCGAGCAAGAAACGCAGCTAACCCTGCAAGGCAGCGTGCAGCGCGAGCTTGACCAGATAAATGTGGCTCTTTCGCGCATCGAGGCAGGCACGTACGGCACATGCGCCAACTGCGGCAAGCCCATAAACCCTGCTCGCCTTGAAGCTCGCCCCTCTTCTATTTACTGTATAGATTGCCAGGAACTGGCAGATCGAGGAAAGATTTAATTACGGGTCGTGCGCGGCCCTCACGTAATTAGCAAGCCGAAGTATGAAGCGTAGTCTCATTTTAATGGCGGCGGCAGCCCTGATTGTCTTGCTGCTCGACCAGATAACAAAGCTCTGGATTGCCGGCAGCATGGAGCTAGGGCAGGCCACAGACGTCTTTTCCGGCTTTGCCCGCCTGCGCCTCACCCACAACAAAGGCGCAGCGTTCGGCATTTTCGCTGACTCTACTGGCATCCTCAGCATAATCTCGCTGCTGGTAATAGTCGGTATCGTTGTGGCGTTCGTGCGCCTGGGCAATCCAACACGCTTATCCGTGCTGGCCGCGGGGCTGGTAGTAGGTGGCGCGCTCGGCAACCTGCTGGATCGTCTCCGCCTCGGTTACGTAGTTGATTTCGTCGAAGTATATAACCCGCACTTGAAGTTCGACAGCACCGTCTACACATTTCCAGTCTTCAACGTGGCTGATAGCGCGATAACAGTAGGCGTTGTGCTGATACTCTTTGGCATCCTCTTCACGAAGACCGAGGAGAAGCCCGCAGAGGGAAATGCCGCCCCGCAACAGATCGCCCAGGATACTCCCTTGGCCCCCGGCGACCCGGATATGCAAGCCCCGGCAGAGCAGGAAGCCGAACCCACGCACGCGGCACGCTAGGGCAATAAAGCCAATCCGGGATATTGCGTGCAAGCGAGCATTGCGTACAAGGCACGCAGATACGTCTCCGGCGTGATATCCAAACAGGGGCGAGTGCCTGAGGCAAACAGACCGAATGACCACCCCGACCACAATAGAATGGGAAGTCACACCCGATGAGGCAGGCGAGCGCTTTGATAAGGCCATAGCGGCCCACGCGCCCGACATCTCGCGCTCGTATGCTGCTATGCTTATCGAGGCGGGAGCAGCCAGGCTGAACGGCATGGCCGCCAGGACCAGCCAGAAGATCAGGTTGGGCGATCTCATTACTGTCGAGCTACCAGCTCCCCAGCCAAGCGGTCTGCAAGCCGAAAACATTCCTCTCAAGGTTGTATACGAGGACGCCGATCTGCTGGTGGTAGACAAGCCTGCGGGTATGGTGGTCCACCCCGCACCCGGTCACAGTGGCGGCACTCTAGTGAACGCGCTCCTCGCACATGTGCCCGGCATCGAGCTTGATATGGGCGATGAGGCACGTCCCGGCATAGTGCACCGCCTCGACAAAGACACCAGCGGACTGATTGTGGTGGCCAAGCGCCGTTCCGCCCACGACAACCTCTCCAGACAGATGGAGGAGCGCACGATGCTGAAAGAGTACGTGGTGGTCGTCGCGGGCACCCCACGTCCGTCACAGGGCGTTATAGACGCTCCTATCGCCCGTGACCCTCGCGACCGCCAGCGCATGGGCATCGTGCCGGGAGGCCGCCACGCCCGCACCCACTACACGACTGAACGCACCCTTGGCAGCTACACACTTCTCACGGCAACCCTTGACACAGGCCGCACCCACCAGATTCGCGTGCACATGGCATCCATAGGCCACCCCGTGCTGGGCGATGCCACCTACGGCAAGCGCACCCTCAAAGACGCCGCCAGGGTTGACCTCAAGCGCCAGTTCCTGCACGCCCATCGTCTTGCCCTCACTCTCCCATCAACAGGCGAGCGGCGCGAATTCGTAAGCCCGTTGCCGGAAGATTTGCGGCGAGCACTGGAGAGGCTGGAGACTTGAGAGACTATGACATCAATATCTTCTACAGTAACGATGATGACGGCTACATTGCCGACATACCGGACCTGGAGTTCTGTTCGGCTTTCGGCAACACCCTGCAGGAGGCGCTTGCTGAATTAGAGAAAGCCCGAACTGCATGGCTGGAAGCAGCCAGGGCCGAGGGCAAGCCGATACCCAGGCCGCGCTACCGCCCAGTCATCTACCAGACTGCTTCCTGAGTAGCCGTCTCATCAGGATATTACACGTCGACAGCGAGCAATCATAGGATCCTAAACCAATCATGCGTATTCTAATCACCGGATCGTCCGGCCAAATCGGTACCAACCTTGCTCTTCGCCTCATGGCACAAGGGCATGATGTCTTCGGCGTGGACAAGCGCGTCAACACCTGGACGGATAGCTTCCGCTATCTGCTGCAAGATCTCTCCAGCCCCTACCCGCCTTATGAAGGTGGCATAGGCGGGGTCGAGTACCCGGAGGTTGATGTCGTTGTTCACCTGGCAGCGCACGCCAAAGTACATGAGTTGGTGCGCCACCCGCACCGCGCCATAGAAAACATCAACATGACGTTCAACGTGCTGGAATACTGCCGCCTGGCACGCCTGCCTATCGTGTTCAGCAGCAGCCGTGAGGTCTATGGCGACATCCGCCGCTATATCGAGGATGAAAGCCTCAGACCGGAGACCATGGGCGAAAGCACCGCTCACTTCGCCTACACAGAGTCCCCCTATTCCGCCTCCAAAATCGCCAGCGAAGCTCTCATATACTCCTACGCTCGCTGCTACGGCCTCAAATATATTGTCTTCCGCTTCTCCAATGTCTACGGCCGGTACGACAATGACATAGAGCGCATGGAGCGCGTTATCCCACTGTTCATACGCCGCATTGCCAACGACCAACCGATAACAATCTTCGGCGAAAACAAGGTACTCGACTTCACCTACATTGACGACTGTGTCAGCGGTATAGCCTCCGGCGTGGACGCCCTGCACGAAGGTCTTGTTGAGAACCAGACCATCAACCTCGCCTACGGCAAAGGCAACACGCTCGTCATAATGGCGGAGCTAATCGGTAAGGCTCTCAACAAAGAGCCGAAGATCACCCTTGCGCCTCCCCTGCTCGGCGAAGTCACCCACTACATAGCCGACATCACGAAAGCCAGGGAGCTACTGAACTACGACCCCAAGGTGCCGCTCGAAGTAGGCATACGACGCGCCGTGGAGTGGAACCGGGAGTGGTCGGAGAAGTAAGCGTAGTTGTCAGTTGACTATCCGTGACGCGTATCGGTCGGTAGCGGATTCTATACAAACGCCTTGACGGCAGCCGTAATCCGCTATACTATCTCATTACTGGTTTCACTCCAGGCTGCGGAGAATATAACGTAATCGAGCGCCACTATGTCGGATCGCGCTTTTTACATATTTGCCGCCGTACTCATTATGGTGCTTACGGGTATCCTTGGCGTACTCGGCTATATGTTCCTGCGCACGCCCCTCGCAGGCAACAGGGATGCTGCGGCTGCTCAACCGCAGTGCCAGGCCTTTACCGAGACGAACAAGACTGTATGCGGCATTTTCCTCTCCTACTGGACCGAGCATGGCGGCGTCCAGCGGCAAGGCCTGCCAATCAGCAATGCGTTCCCCGAAGTTTCCGAGATTGACGGTAAGAGATATACCGTGCAGTATTTTGAAAGGGCGGTGTTTGAGCACCACCCGGAAAACCAGCCGCCTTTCGACCTGCTGATCTCCCTGCTGGGCACGATCCAGTACAACCCGAAATATCCAAACGGCGTGGAAGCCCTCGATTCCCTGCCTGCCGGCATGAAACCGGAGGGAGGGTCAGTCTTCCCGCAGACGGGCAAAGGTGTGCGAGGCATCTTTCTCGATTACTGGCTAAACAACGGAGGCACACTCCAGTACGGCTACCCGATCTCTGAGGCCTTCATCGAACGCAGCCAGATAGACGGCGTAGAGCGTATCGTCCAATACTTTGAGCGCTCGGTCTTCGAGTACCACCCCGAAAACCAGCCGCCGTATGATGTGCAGGTGGCCTTACTGGGCCGGTTCCGATTCGAGCGTAAGTACCCCAACGGCGAGCCAGGTCTTGCCACGCCAACGCTTGCTCCAGGTTCGCGCACGGATAAAGCGCAAGTGCCGGGGAGCGGAACGCTTACGGTCGTGCCTGCTCCGTAGACCGTCTGCGGTTAAGGCACAGATCACTTGCCTTGTTATGACTGTGTTGGCGCGGGCTGCTCTAACTTGCCTGTGTATTGGGGCTTCCGAGGCTGGCTCAATATGCCGCCCAGCACCTTCTCGCAACCTGAGCAGCGCAGAATCGTTCTATTAGCAGAGACGACATTGTGCAACCCAAACGAGCTGTCTCCCGGTTATGGTATGCTATGATGGGCAGGGTGTCCGTCTTTCTTTTTGGGAAAATCCGGACGGAACCGAGGACATCAGATACCATTGATAAGTATAGGACGCAATAACAGAAAGCTAATCGGCGCAAGCCTCACCATCCTGACATTGAGCCTGCTGCTCAATGGCCCACACATCAACCCTAACAAAGCGTCAGCCCAGGCCAACGGCAGGCGCTATGCCGAAACCGGCAAGACGCTCGCATCAGAGTTCACATCCTTCTACGACAGCCACGGTGGTGTGCCGCTCTTCGGCTTCCCGATAACGGAGCCTGAGACCGAAGGCGGCTTCATGGTGCAGTACCTGGAGCGAGCGCGAATCGAATACCACCCTGAGAACAGGGGCACACCCTATGAAGTGCAACTTGGCCTGCTGGGCAGCATACAGGCCGCGGGCAGGCAGTTCTCCACGGCATCGCCCGATATCGCCAGCACCACGCCCACGCGCCTCTATTTTCCCGAAACGAAGCACACCGTCGCGGGCAAGTTCCTCGACTACTGGCAGCGTAACGGTGGGTTGGCTCTCTTTGGCTATCCCATCTCTGAGCCTGTTGACGAAGGCGGCGTAACAGTCCAGTACTTTCAGCGCAACCGCTTCGAGCTACACCCCGACCAGGCGGGCACACCTTATGAGGTGCAACTTGGCCTGTTAGGGCGCGACATGCTTGCCCAGCGCGTGCAGATAACAGAGACCGCAGTCAGCCTGCCTACATACGGCTACGAGATGGGCTATTACACTCCCGATGCCAACCCGGTAGCTCCCTACCCACGTGTCGATGTGCAGAAGATGGGTCCAATCGCCATGCGCTCCTACCGGCTCATCGTTCTGGAGAATCGCTACATCCGCCTGAGCATCATGCCTCAGCTTGGCGGACGTCTCTACGAAGCAATCTATAAGCCCACAGGGCACAATGAGCTATACCGCAACCCTGTGGTGAAGCCTGCGCCCTTTACAAACAAGGGCTGGTGGCTGGGCGTTGGCGGCACCGAATGGGCCGCCCCCACAGAGGAGCACGGCCTGATGGAATATCTCCCCTGGGACGCTTCCATAGTGCGTAACAGCGATGGTGGTGTTACAGTCATGGTGTCGGCCACCGATAAGCTGACGGGCATGAACGTCGTAGTGGCCGTAACACTCAGCCCCGAAGAAGGTGCGTATACGGTGGCGGCACGGCTGGAGAACCACACAGCCTCGCAGCAGCGCGGGCAGCTCTGGACTAACGCCATGGTCGCGCCCGGCGGCACTAATCATGTGTCGGCCAGGACACACTTCGTGATGCCCACCACACAGATGGTGATTCACAGCACCAGCGATACGAGCCTGCCCGCAGAGCACGGCATCGTTAGCTGGCCCAACTATGGCGGCCGCCAGTTGTCCGATAGTTCTACCTGGAATGGCTGGCTCGGCGGCTTCGCATTGCCCGCGCCCAACAGAGGCAGCTTCGCGGCTGTTTACAACCCCGATGCCGACGAGGGGCTTGTCAAGACCTTCTCCAACAAGGAGATGCCCGGCCTCAAGATGTTCGGCTGGGGCCCCGACCTCAACCCCGCCGTCTACACCGACGACGACTCGTCCTACGCAGAGCTTTGGGGAGGCATTACGCCCACCTTCTGGGACAACGCCACCTTCCCACCAAACAGCGCCCTTGGCTGGACCGAACGCTGGCAGCCCGTGGCACGCACAGGCGGCGTCAGCATGGCAAGCGCGTGGGGTACTGTGTCGGTGGAAGGCAGTGCCGCCCGTGTCTTGCCCGTCCGCCGTACTGAAGGGGCAACCCTGCTTGTGAAGAACCCGGCGGGAGGCACAATCGCCTATCCATTCAACGCCTACCCCGACCGCCCCGCATCTATCCCGCTATCCGGCCCCGCAGATGAAGTGGAAGTTGTGGGAGCAGACGGCACCAGCCTCTTGAAGGGTGCAGTGATCAAGTAGCGCATAGAGCGATATAAGCAAAAGGCCGAAGGTGTTATAAGCCTTCGGCCTTTTGTATTACCGAGCATTACTTGTTCGCGGCGTTCCATTCCTTAGCGTACTGCTTTACCGCATCGTAGGCAGGGCGCCTGCTGCCGTCTCGCCTGACGAGGCCCCAGGCTATGCGCTCATCTGTGGGATCAGTGGAGATGTTCGGTAAGGCGAGGTTTAGCTGGAAGAGCATCATCGGGCCCATCCAGGGGTACTGGTCGCGGCCCATGCGGAAAGCCTGGCCTATGTAGTCCGCTTGCTCCTGCTCTGTAGTCTGCGCGGCATACTCGAAGCCGGGAGCGGGCGTGGTTGTGCTCGCCCAGCCAACCTCAGTAAGCCACATCTGCTTGCCTGCGTCGCCATTCTCCAGCATCACCTGCCGGATTTGCTCGATTCGCCTGAAGTAGAAGCTGGGGTGGTTGTTCCAGCCCGGTCCTGCTCCCGGTTTTTCGGGATAGAGTGTGTCGGGAGGGTTGGCGTTGGAGCCGGGGTGAGCGCCAAGCACGTCGAAGTATTGCTTGAGCTCGCCCCCATTGTAGGCGTAAAGCCTGCGCAGGAAAGTGACATCGTCAACGGCCTTCTCAGGGTCGTTCACACCCGTTGGCGTCAATGCGGCGGTGATGACGACAGCGTTAGGGTCACCTGCCTTCACGCCCTTATACCCCGCCTTGAGTATTTCGGCATAGCGTGCGGCGATAACGTACTTGCCTACTTCACGCGCCAGGTTCGGCTCGTTCCAGATCTGATAGCCGATGACCTTGCCCTTGTACCGCTGGGCCACAAGCTTCATGAACTTCTCGAACTCCCCCGTGTCCTTCATCTGGCCCTGTCCATCGGACAGCCAGGGAGGGGTATGCACAGGGTGGAGAATCACCTTCACACCTGCCTTCGACAATCCATCTATGGCTTTATCCAGCGTATCCCACCTGTAAACGCCCTTCTTATTCTCGAAATTGTACCAGGATAGCTGGTGCACCACATACTTCACGCCAAGGTCGGTGGTCCAGTCAACCACCGGTTTGGGATCGTTGCCGTAGATCCAGACGTTCACACCGGGCGCGGCATGAGGACCCGCCAGCAACGGGTAGTGCTCAGCCCCTGCGGACGTTCCTACCACCTGGATGCCGTTCGCGTTGGGCGCGGCGATCTTCACCGTCTTATCGTGCCTGAACTTGCCCAGTTGCGAGAGCAGCACATCATAAGGAGCGGCATTCTCCGGGTGCATCTCGAATACGGCGCGCTCGAAATATTGCACCCGGTATGTCTTGCCGTCGAGGTCACTCTTCTCGGTAAACTCATCAGAGATGGGGAAACCTTGCTGCGCTAGCCCGCCGTTCTTGTTCCAGTAGTCAAGGAACTTGCCGCCCACACGCTTGCCTGTCTCTTTGAAGAGCACCGAACCCGCCGAGGTGTTGGGCTGCTGGCCGGGAGCGCCGTTGGGGTACTTCTGCTTGTAGAGGAAGTTACCGAGCAGCGAGAGCAGCACATCATTAGGCTCGGCGTTCTCCGGGTGCTGCTCGAACACAGCCCGCTCAAAATATTGGACGGTATACATTTTGCCGTCGGTGTCCGATTTCTCCTGCATCTCTTCCGAGATGGGGAAGCCCTGCTGTGTCACCCCACCGTGACCCTGCCAGTAATCGAGGAAGCGGCCCCGGACGGTTTTGCCTGTCTCTTCGAAGGTCTGCACGGCGCGGTCCAACGGCGTGGTGCTGGTTGAGCCGCCCACAATCACGTCGGCCACCATCCAGGGGTGGAACTCGCAATAATAGTGATACTTGCCGGCTTTGGTGAACTTCATGGTCCACGTTTGCCCGTCGTCTAGCTCAGGGGATACATTGAGTTGCGGCCCCTCCAGTATTGCGACATTGTGCGGCTCAGGGTCGTGATTGACCCACTCCAATGTTTCGCCCACGGCTATATTGACTGAGTTGCCCTCTGATGTCTTCACAGGGTTCTGGAAAGCGTAATCCTTCATAGCAATAGAAAAAGTGGCTGCCTGCGTGTTGTTGCCCCCAAATAGAGCGAACCCCACCACCGGCGCCACCAGCATCAACAATACCCTGATTCCCAACCGCAAGAACGATGTTGACTTCCTTTTCTGCCTCTTCAACCTCATTTATACCTCTTTTCGTATTGCGTACTGCGTACTACGTATGATCGCCGACGGCCGACGGCTGACAGCGTTGTCGGTTGTCAGTTGTCAGTTGTCAGTTGACCGCGGGCTACTAAGGGAAACAGTTAAGACATAACAACCTTGGCGTCTTGGCGTTCGAACCGGTATTTACGTTTCACGTTTTACGCATTACGTTTTCGTCCTCACGTTTCACGCCCGCGCTCCCGCCCTGCAAATATACGCTCCGGGGATACACAACGTCTACTTCACTACTACCCAGGCTTCGTTCCGGCCCACTTCCTGATTGTTGCTGTCATAGCCGATAGCTACTACGCGATGCCTGCCTGCGGGGAACTGGCAGCGTGCTATGTAGTCGCCCAGCATAGGATCGGGGAGCTTCTCGTAGCGCACAAACGTAGGCGTGGCCGATGGTAGCGGACTAGATGTGGGCGGCGCGGGCGTTGGCGACGTGGTGGCGGCAGCGACGCTGGCCGTCGCGTTAACGCTTTGTTTTGTGGCTGCTGCCTTCGCGGCCTGTTTTGTGGCCGCTGACTGGGCGCGTGCCACCCTCGTTCCCGTAGCGGCCGCGCTGATTGTGCCTTGCACCTCTACAGTGGCCGCTACCTGTGTGGCCGTGGCGGCTGCGTTAATATCCAGTGTCGGTGTTGGAGGCTGCGTGGGCGCGAGGGTGGGCGTGGGTGTCCAGTTCGGATTGATGCGGTAGCCCGGCCCTGTGGCGTAGCCCGCAGGCATGCCATCTATATAGATGTCCACATGCTGCACGGGCGAGCCGGGCGCAACGTCCACCCACACATCGTGCACACCGGGCGCTATCTCCTGGTTCCAGGTCAGGTTACTGATCCATAGAATAGCTGCCTTTGTGGGCGAAGGTGTTGGGCGTAAGCCTTCTGCATTCACATAGATACTGCCCGAAGACGCTTCTTCACCGGCTGAAGTATACATCTTGGCGCGGATTTCGTGTGCGCCCGCCTCGACCGCCCACTGTGCCGACCAGGGCGCAGCCAGCAGCGACACAAGCCGCTTGCCGTCTACATAGATCTCGACACCCGTTATATCCGCCCCGCCGCCATCGGCTGCTACATCTATTGTAACGGCCTCCCCCAGGTACACGGTTGAGCCGTCAGCAGGCGAAGCTATCGCCACACCCGGCAAGCCCACTCCCACGCGCACAGGCACATCGCGCCGCACGGCTTCTCCATTTGTGGTCTCAACCGTTAGCCGCAGCACATACGAGCCGGACGGCAAGCCGTTGGTATCCCATACGCCGAGCACGTTGAAGAACGCCGGCACGGACGACTCGACAATGTTGGTCATAGTATCACTGCCCGGCCTCCCATATTCGAGGCGGTAGCGTGCGAAGTTGGCAGCGTTAGCCTTGCCAAGCACAGCCACAGGCCCGCTGAGCACGCTACCGCTCTGCGGTGAAGATATGGCAAGCTCAAGCCCTGCTATCGGTTCCAGCGGCTCGGGCTCGCGGGATCCTGCCGGGCGTGAGCCTGCCCCGGCCACCGGCGTAACGAGCACAGCTACAGGAGGGGGTTCAACTAGCACCGGCGTTGGCATGATGGGCACAACGTTTGAGATGGTCAACGTGTTCGAGGGTGGCGCGCCTCCAATATAGGCCCTGTACTCCGGAGGCGGCACGACGTACACGCGCTCAATCGTGTCGCTCTTCGGCACGCCCGGCCCGGCTATGCTGCCGCCATTGTCGTGCAGTGTGACGGGGATCCATTTGTACCAGGTATCCTGTTCCTGCGGCGCGTTGTTAATCGTGAACCACTCGTATTTCACCTGCGTGCAAGCGTTCGTAGGCACCATGCCCGACAGCACGCATACAGGACGGCGCACCATGCCGGGCGGCACGTAGAAATTGCGCGGAACATCAGTCTCATCCGAGCGAACCAGCAGCGACCTCATTTCGTCGTTCTTGTATACCTGTTCGATAAAATTGTGCCAGATCGGAGCGGCCCCGATAGCGCCCGCGACGTGCGCCATCGGCTTGTTGTCGTTGTTGCCAACCCACACACCCACTGCCAGGGCGCGGGTGTAGCCTACTGTCCACGAGTCTTTCCAGTCATTGGTTGTGCCCGTCTTGACCGCGGCTTCAATACCGTCGATCTTGAGCGCACTGTTCGGGCCGAAAGCCGGGGTGCGCGCTTCGTTATCGGAAAGCATTTTGCTGATCTGGTATGCCACCCCGCGTTCCATCGCCTGGTTGCCTTCAGGTTTGTCGCGGTTCAGCTCGAAAAGCACCTTCCCCTTCGAGTCCGCTATCTTCAGGAAGGGCGTGGCGGGCACATGGTAGCCATAGTTTGCGAATGTGCCATAAGCCGAGGTCATATCGAGCAGTGTTACTTCGCCGCCGCCGAGGGTGAGCGCAAGGCCGTAGCGCTCAGGGTCATTGAGCGTGGTAATGCCCATCTTGTGCGCCATGTTGAGCACAGCAGGCACACCTACTCGCTGCAACATCTCCACTGCCGGAATGTTATACGAGTTTGCCAGGGCCGAGCGCATAGTCACGGGACCGCGGAAGCGTCCATCATAGTTCTGTGGTATATAGGGTGAGCCGTCGCCGGGGAACTTCACCGGAAGATCAGGCAGGATTGAGGCGGGATTGTAGTCGCCGCGCTGCAAGGCCGTTGCGTAAGTGAACGGCTTGAACGACGAGCCGGGCTGGCGCAAGGAGGTCGCCACATTGACTTCACCAAACACAGGGTTGTTGAAATCCACCGAGCCGACCATGGCAAGTATCTCGCCTGTGCGCGGGTTGATCGCTACGAGAGCCGCGTTGCTCGCGCCCTGCTTCTTGAGATTGTCTATCTGCTGGGCCGCGATCCTTTGCGCCTGTTCCTGCATCCCCAGGTCTATGGTTGTAATCACGCGCAAGCCGCCACCGTTGGCGACCTCCGGCCCGTATTCTTCCTCAAGCACATGCCGCACATACTCCACAAAGTGGGGCGCATTGGTCGCAAGATGAGCCGCCCGCACTACGGGGTGTACATCCACGTTGTAAGCGGCGTCAGACTCTGCTTCGGTAATCTTGCCACTCTTCGCCATCAGGTCCAGCACGATACGCTGGCGGGCTTTGGCGAGGTCGAAGTTGACGTTCAGATCGTAGAGGCTGGGCGATTGAGGCAGACCTGCAAGCATCGCGCATTCCGCAAGGTTGAGGTCCTGCACTTTCTTGCCGAAATAGGTGTCAGCGGCGGCAGCCACGCCATAGGATAGCGAGCCGTAGGGGATTTCGTTGAGATATATCTCCAGGATTTTGTCTTTGGAGTATTTCTCTGTCACACGCGTGGCTAGGATGGCTTCGCGTATCTTACGCAGCCACGTCTGCTCGTCTTTTTCGGGCAGCAGCACGCGGCGCACAAGCTGTTGAGTGATAGTAGAGCCGCCCGATTGCCCCTTGTCGGTCAGATTGATGTAAACGGCGCGAGCTATGCCCTTGAGGTCAACACCGTTGTTCTCCTCGAAGGTTGCGTCCTCAACAGCGATAGTCGCGTCAATGAGCGAGCGCGGCATCCGGTCAATCGTGACATAGGTGCGCTTGCCCACGTTGGGGTCGTACATCTCGTAGAGCAGGTTGCCGTTGCGGTCGTAAATGCGTGATGTCTCGAACTCAAGTGAGTGGATATTGTCTACTGAGGGGAGATCTTTGGCGAAATATTCGTAACTAATCCACCCGCTGACAGCAATAAACGCCAGGAAAGCAACCATGAAGGCCAGCGAAAAGCCGGTAAATCCCAGCAGCCATGTAACAGGGCGAGGCAGGGCACGGGGCTTGCGGGCAGACGCCAGGGCGTAATAGCCGCCGCGCCGTATGCTACCGCGTGCCCTCCGGCGGCGTGCTGTTCCCAGCACAAAGAGAGGCCGCCTGCTGTGCGAGCCGGGCCGCTTAGGGCGTGAGACCGGGATAGAAAGGGTAAGCAAGGGGCCAGTGGCCGGCGCGGCTTGTACGCGAGCACGGAACGGCGCGACCCTGGCCTTAGCAGATAAAGCTTCGTCGCCCAGTGGAGCGGTGGCAGGAGCAGAAGAGAACGTGTCGGACGCAGCAGGCGTATGGTTAGCTACCCTGCCTCGTGCCGTGGCGGGTGCTGGAATGCGTCGTATACGCCCTGATTGAAGGGTTCTATCGGCCATAAAGTTGACACAGAGCCGGGGTACGGCTTACATAAGGAATAACGAAGCTGCGCGCTGTATGTCACCCTCATGATACAACACTCTATAGCCGCCTGTAGTAGCAACGGACGCGATTCAGTACAGAAGTACCACTTTGCAGCGCGTGTTAGAAGTCGACGCCTATAGCGGTGCGGCCCCGGCGGTCGAGGAAGATGGTTATGCCTTCCTGCAGCACACCTGCGTAGAACCACATGGTGCGCTCCTGCTTGAGGATGCGTATCTTGCCGCCCGTGATTACCTCTTCACCCGGCATCAGGGTCTTACCGAAGCCCCAACGGAAGGGATAGCGCGACGGCCCGCCCCCGCTGTTGCCGTCCCAATCGACGCCAACGCGCCACAAACCCGCCTTATCGGTCCACTTGCTGCCTTCTATCGAGGCGTACGTGTCGTTAGTGGTATATGTATAGCCGGGGTCGGGGCCTTGCGTCCTGAGAGGCACTTTGCCCGTGTTCTTCACACGCACGGTCACGCTGATCTCGGTGCCGATGATGATCTGCCTGGGCGAGAAATCAACGCTGACCAGATCAAGGTTGGGCGCGCCGCCCGCTTCAACTGTGATCGGCTTGCTCGCCTCGACGCGGTTGCCCACGCTGTCGGTAGCACGCACCGTTGCCGTATACACACCATCAGGCAGAGCTGTGCCGAGATCGTCCTGTCCGCTTATCACCACATTCTGCTCGCCAGGGCCGCGCTTGATGGGCGCAAGCACAGCGGTCCGGCCGCCTGACCTATCATACAGGTCTACCGATAGCGTAGTGGTCTGGTTGGTGCGGAAGGTGGCCTCTGCAACATCATCCAGCGCGTCGCTGTTGGGAGATATAGTGTCGGGGTGCAGCACAAAGTTCTCTATCGCAGGAACGTCTTGCCTGGCTTCACCTACTGTGAAGCCGACACTGCTTTGAGCATCGCCCGTGCTTATGGTGATTTTGTAGTCGCCCGACGGCACAACCCGGCGCACCACACGGTAATCGGGTGTGGCCTCATCGGTATCAACAACCCCGGCGAAGCGTAGTAGATGCTCGCCCGCTGTTTGCTCCTGGGAGAGAAGTGTAGATTTAACAGGGCCGTCAAGGGTGGCCGTGACCGCGCTCTTCTTGCCGAGCGTGTAACGTACCTCGACAGCGCCTGCGGGCTTGCCGATGCCTGTGGAACCGGGCACGATGCTGTCAGTGGACGCCAGTACATTTGAGAGAGCGGCCCCTGAGCTATCGCAAGCCACAAGCAGCATAGAAAGGGTCAGTGCAAAGAGGCAAAACAGTCCTATGAGACCAGGGCCTTTCTGCGGGTTTGCAAAGTTATTGTTCGGTTCGATCATATACCTCATGTGGGATTAAACGTATGTACCATATGCGGGCTTCATGCAAAGCATCGCAACACTTCAGCGAGGTCAATCGCGCAGGGCGGCTCGCAACTCTGCCGGGCGCAAGACGGCGTTGCCCCATTTGCGTACCACCACTCCCGCGCCGTAGTTCGCCAGCCGGGCAGTATCAAACAGGTCCGCGCCCGCTGCCATGCCGAGGGTGACAAGCGCGATAACCGTATCGCCTGCGCCTGTTACGTCGAACACCTCGGATGTATTCGTTACAGGGATGTGCGCGTACCCACCATCACGTAGAGCCACCGACATACCTTCGGCGCTGCGGGTCACTATCACGGCTTTCGCATCAAGCTCATCCAGCAGAGCGCCCATGCCTTCCTCGAACTCGGCATCATTCCTGAGGGGCCTGCGCAAGGCTTCTTCTGCCTCGGGCTGGTTGCATTTCACGATGTCGAAGCCGTGAAAGCGGCTCAGGTCGCCCTGCGAATCGACCGTCGAGAGCTTACCAAGCCGCGATGCAAGCTTGCGCGTTTGCTCTATCACGGCAGGCGTGAGCGTTCCGCTCTGGTAATTACTCAACAGCACAGCATCACAATCAGGCAGCCTATCTTCTATTGCCGAGATCAGCGCGCTCTCTACATGCCCGCTTATAGGCCGCCTGTCGATATGGTCGATCCGCGCCACCTGCTGGAGCATAGTGGAAGTCACCTGCGCTACAATTCGCCGCTTGGCTATAGTGGGTCGCGAGGGGTCAGCAACCACGCCGTCGGTGTTCACGCCGTAAGCGGTTAGCTCGGATAGTAGCTCGACTGCCGCTTCGTCCGTGCCTACCACGCCCGCCAGATAGGAGCGGCTGCCGAGAGAGGCAACTGTGCAGGCAGGGCTTGTGCCGCCGCCCGGCACAGCGTATTCGCGGGAGAACTCCAGCACAGCGATAGGCGCTTCACGCGATATGCGGGTAGGCTTGCCCACCGTATATTTATCAAGCACAAGATCGCCCACCACCAGCACCGAGATCGCACTGAAGCGCGCCATGATGCCTTCAAGCCTCAATTGTTCGCCGCTATCGTAGGGCTGTTTCACAGGTTCGTCTTGTACTCCGTACTGCGTATTGTGTACTGCGTAGTTGTCAGTTGTCAGTATTACGGCGGTCGGCGGTCTGCCGTCTGCCGTCTGCGGTCATACGCAGTACGTAGCAGCTTACCGCAACCGCTGGTAGGCTAGCACCAGGGCCATTACCAGCCAGAGTATTGTGTATTGCGTTACGTAGATCGGCAGGTGGTCGAGGAACGAGATGCCGCCGGCTGCGGGACGGTTTATGCCGCCAAGGGTGATGAGCAGCGGGAACGCCTGCATCACCACTCTGCTGAGGATAAAGCCGAACACAATCGAGCCCATCGCTATAATACGCAGGCCCTGACCGCGTTTCTGGTTAGTCGCCGCAGTCACCGCTTCAGGCACGACGATGCCCATGATGAGCGCGGCCCAGAACTCGAACGCGGGGAAAAGGCCCATCAGTGCGCCCATGATAGCGGCAGCCAGCAGCCCCGCCACCCCTGCCCTGATATAGACGTCTGTGCCGACCGCATAGGTTGGAAGCACCTGCATATTGGCGCAATCGTAGCACCTGAAGCCGACAGGTGTGCTGACCCGGCAGCGGGCGCAGATAGGCTTCTCACACTTGCCGCAGCGCAAGAATGTCTCTGTGTCGGGGTGGTTAGCGCAATAGAGCGGCACCTCGGGGTCATATCGGGTAAAATCGGTTGTTGTCATGATTCCTTACTACTTACTTATTAATTAGGAGACAGCCCACAAATCGTTGCGCCCGCCCCGGATAGATGCCCTGTTATCGTTTTGCCTTCCCGAAGAGCGCCTGGCGCAGGACCAACGCGCCGAATACAAAGACCCTCAAGATGCGCCGCCATCGCCAGGGCTGTGTTACCAGCCTGTAGAGCCATTCGAGCCCGACCCGCCGCACCAGACGCGGGGCTAACGGTGCACGTCCTGCAAGATAGTCAAAAACACCGCCCACCCCCATCGCCACTCTGATGCTAGCAGGCAAATCAGCCCTGTGCTCGTCAATCCACAGGTCTTGTCTCGGCGCACCATAGGCCACCAGCAAAATAGAGGGCTGTGCTACTTCCAATCTCTCCAGTATATCCGGCCAATCTTCGTGCCGCGGCGAGCCTGAATAAGTGCCGGTAATCTTCACCCCCGGATAGCGGCCCTCCAGAACCTGGGCCGCCTCGCCCGCTACACCCGGCGCTGCTCCGAGCAGAAAGAGCGAATAGCCGTCGCGCGCCGAGATTTCTGCCAGCCTGTCGACAAGAGCCACACCTGTGGCGCGTCCTTTGAACGGCTTGCGAAGCAATTTCCCGGCAGCGATGATGCCCACACCATCCGGCGTTGCCAGGTCCACCCTGTTGAGAAGCTGCCGGAACGCACTGTTGTCTCGCGCCTCCATTACGAACTCGGGATTGACAGTGCATACATGGTGCAATCGCGCAGGCTCCTCGCGCAAGAATGCCTCTACAACCTGAACCGCACCCGCCTCGTCGCAGTTATGTATGCCGACCCCAAGTATTTGTACCCGGCGCAAAAGCCACCCCTTACCAATAGTTCACCTAAGTAGAGTATAAAGCAGTAGGCACTACACCCGCAAACCTACCCCCCGATCCGTGAAACGCCAAGACGCCAAGACGCCAAGGTTTTCCTAACTTCCCCGGCCGATGGCGCACCGCCGTCGGCGGCCATACGGAGTACGCAGTACGCAATATCTCACGTTTTACTCCCCCACCCCCATCTGGCGCTTACAAATCATTCACGCTATAATCGCGTTGACGACAAGGAGATGCACTATGTCAGACAGTTCCGCGAGGCGGGGGCTTTTTATTGTGCTTGAGGGGCCGGATGGGGCGGGCATCAGCACGCAGGCGGCGCTACTCCATGCGGGGTTGGTGGACCGCGACATGAAGGCGATTGCTACTAAAGAGCCTACCAATGGGCCGATTGGCTCGGTGATACGGCAGGCTCTGTCTCACCGCCTGGTCTACCCGCCCGACAGGCAGCTTGGCGATGATGTAATGGCGCTTCTCTATGCCGCCGACCGCCTCGATCACATTCGCGCCGACATCCTCCCACGCCTGGAAGCAGGCACGCACGTGGTCTGCGACCGCTACCGCCTCTCATCGTATGCATACCAGGGGCTGAACATGGGGCAGGAATGGGTCCGCGGTCTCAACAAGCACTCAATCGCGCCTGATATTACCTTCTTTATAGATGTGCCGCCTGAAGTAAGCCAGGAGCGCATCAAGACGCGCGGCGGCTACATCGAGATGTATGAGACCGAAGAACGCCTTAGCCCGATCTATGCCAACTACCTTGCGCTGATCGAAGAGGATCGCAAAGCCGGAGGCCGCATCATCACCATCGACGGCAGGCTAGGAATAGGCATGGTCGCCGCTGAGATCCTGCGGACCACGCTGAAGATTATCGGGGAAGCGTAATGCGTGAAACGTGAGGTGTACGAATTGAGAAATGAGATTGGGGGCATATTTTGAACTTCAAGCGGAATAGGCAGCAGGCAGTATTGCTATGACTAGATATACATTTCACTACACTCCTGTCGAATACTTTGACAGTCGAGATCCTGGCGAAGATTACACACCGCCCGATTTTGAGCGCGAGGGGTTCATACATTGCACCGACGGAGCGCAGAATATGGCGAACACAGGCAACCGCCATTACCGGCAGGACGCCCGCGACTTCTACATGCTATATATTGACAAAGAGCGTGTGCAGAGCGAAATCAAGTACGAAGACCCTGGCCGTATCTACCCGCACATCTACGGTCCGCTCAACCGGGATGCTATTGTAGACAAGAAATTAGCCCGGCGTGAGCGGGATGGCACGTTCCTGGTGATGCCGGAGTATGAAGCCTGATGCCCCGTTAGCCGGGAGGCTGGCGGCTGGAGGAGGTGCAGCTTGATTATTATTGAAGAGTACAATTCAGACTGGCCTGAGAAGTACCGGAAGGAGATGGCGGACATAGTCCAGGCCATCGGGCCTTATATAGCCACTATCGAGCATGTCGGCAGCACTTCGGTCCCGGGATTGGCGGCAAAGCCTATCATAGACATCGGCATTGATCTGAATACCTATCCGCTTCCCGAAGAGGCAATCGCGGCTATTGAGGCGCTCGGTTATGAGCACATGGGTGAGTTGGGGATCCCCGAGCGGCACTACTTCCGCAAGGGCGTTCCACGAAGCCACCAGGTGCATTCCTACTCACCGGGCAACGTCGAGTGGGAGGCGCACATTCTCTTCCGCGATTACCTGCGCTCTCACCCGGAAGCCGCCCGCCGGTACGAACAACTTAAGCGAGAGCTAGCCGCCCGCCACACGGACGTCAATGCTTACGCGGAGGACAAGACCGATTTCATTAAGGAAACGCTCGCCAAAGCAAGAGAATGGCAACGCGGCATGGAGGATAAATGACAGGCGGTGCATCTATCGTTCGCGCCTCACGCTACGGCGCATCAAGCTTGTAGAGTTGCAACCATATGCCACGCACCTGTTCAGGAGGGCCGTCGGCGCTGAGACCCGGTACGCGCGACACCCATGTGCCCGTGAATATAGCGGGCTTGTCGGTCATAAAGCCGAAGTGTGTCACGCCCTTGCCGCGCATATCGGTCGCCCACTGCGCAAGCTTGTCATCGCCTGGGGCCAGCATAATGGGGCGCGTGTAGAAATCGGCAGCCAGGTTGAGGGGCAACCACCAGGCGTCCGTGACCAACGGCTCGCGGGCGGACAGGGTCTCCGACAGATTGAGCCAAGATTTCACCTGTGTCCGCTCTGTATAAAGCACACCGTAGCCACGCGCACTAAAAGAGACGCCCACCAGCACCAGTACAGTCACCAACGACAGGCATAGCGTAGGCACTCTCCGCAGTTGCACATTAGGGCGATACTCCGTCCAGAGCCGCCACGCAGCCAGCAACGCCAGCACAGTCAGGCCGGGATAGGCCGTGAGCAAGTATCGCTGCCCCCATTCATGCCTGCTAATCGGCCCAAGCCCGCTCAACGCGCTGATAATGAGCGCATGGAAGCCGATATGAAGAAGCGTGACTATATAGAGCAGGCCCTGGCGGGTGGGACCAGTGGGCGCCAGTATGACTTTAGGAGGCCAGAGGGCAAGTGCCACGAACGGACTCGCCAGCAAGAATCCGTGCAGATTATGGTACTGCTGTGGCATCAATAGAATAAAGATTGCTGCCACTGCAATAGAGGCAAGCCCGGCAGCAAGCAAACCAAGCCGCAGCCTGATATTGCCCAGCGCACCGCGCACCAGCCTGAGCAACGCAGACAGGCCGCACAATATCGTGCCCAGCAAGCCCAGCGCGCCTACCCAAAGCGGATAGACAGGCGACAGAGGGAAACTCTGCGGACCCATCAGGAAGTCTGGCACAATGCCCCAGCCCGCATTCACTATATAGCGCAGGGCTGGTAGCTCGAACTTCACAGGCTCACCGGGAGTGGTCGCGCCTTCGCTCCCCGCAAAATACCACGTAGCGTGGAGAGGCAGAAGTGTGCCCTCGGTGATGGCATAGAAACCCCACAGGGGAACCAGCGCCAATATAAAAGCGACGACCCACACAACAAAGAGCCGCCGCCACTCCCGGATGCGCCACGCCAGCACTAATAACACAAGTCCCATTACCATTGCCAGCACATACAAGTCTGACCTGAAGTAAACAGCCAGCGCCAGCAGCGCGCCGCTCACCGCCAGCGAACGCGGCGAATGGGTAGGACGAGCTGTGGGAGTATCAGTGGTGTGGCCTGCGTCATCGTCGTTTGATGTGGAAGGAGATGGAGACGCGGGCACAATAGTGCGGACCGCGAACAGCAGGCTCAGGGCAACCAGCATGGCAGCCAGTGTATGCTCGAAGAAGAGGAGCGAATAGATAGCAAGGGGCGTGGCAAGGCCCACGATGGGGATAGCAAGCCAGGCAACGCGGCGCGGCACACCAGTAGCCATAGCCAGCAAAAAGGAAGCCCAGCAGACGCCCAACCCCGCCAGTAAGGGCACGAGGTATAGTCCCCAGAAGCCCATGACCTTCCACGGTATGCGAGTCAGCAGCCCAAGGAAGATAGGCCATTGAAGATAAATATGCCCCTGGCTGTCTATGTAGTGCTGCTTCTCTCGGAAGGGTACGTAGTCAAGGCCGGGGTCGAGCGCACGGGCGGGATAGTTGATGGCGTAATCAAGGCCCGACGGTGCCAGGCGCAGATTCCGTACCTGTAGATATTTGGCCCCGGTGTCGTGGTGGGTCAACCCATCGGGCGGCATTATAGCAAGGCCGGCGATGTAGAGTATTGCAATTACCAGTAACGCGATATACGGAATGGAAGATGCTGAATGTAAGACCCGTCTAACCAATGCTCAACCTTTTCGTACTGCGTACTGAGTCGTACTGCGTATTGCGTACTCCGTATGACCGCCGACCGCCACTTGAGCAGTGACGTGGTCAGCACCCAACGGCTCAACACTCACTTCTCACTTCTCATTTCTCACTTCTCATTTCTCGTTTCCTACGCTTCACGTTTCACGCCTCATGTCCCCCGCTTCACGTCCCACGCCTGCTTCCCTAGCACGAAGTCTTCCAACTGTTCGAAGGCACGCTGGGCACTGGGCCATCTGACGGTGTATTTGCTTTCGCGGCCTTTGCCGCCAAGCTCTACACGCACCAGCCCGGCAACGCGCAATTCTCGCATGTGGTGTGATACTGTGGGCAGGCTCAGCTTCAACTCAATGGCAAGGGATTGAGGCGAGCGCGGCTCCGCACTCAACAGGCGCAAGAGGCGCAAGCGAGTGGGGTCGCTCATCACGCGCAGCACCAGCAGCGCATCATCCGGCACCAACTCGCCTGGAACGAGTCTGTAACCGGCCGGGTGGGCACCCCAGGCAACGAAAAGCTCGCGGTCGGCCAGATCAAAGCGGATCACAAAGGGGTGCACCCAGATGGACGGAACAAGCACCAACCGCTTCAGGTCAATATCAGGGCTGATAGTAAAGCCGTTGGATAGACGCTCTATCAGGTCGGGCACCGTGGTCTTGCGGGCCAGCTTTTGCGCATCGGCCAGCATCTTCTCAAGAACAGGCCGCTCGCGCTTCTCCTCTTCAGCGAAGAAGACTGTCTGGTATTCCCGAAGGAGTGACAAATAACGTTTCTTCGCGTTTACAGGGTCGGACATCTCCGAGAAGAAGCGGCGTATTTCACTGCTGCTTGGAACGCTGCGCACGCTGGACTGTGCGTTCAGTCGCCGGTACTCTTCGATATCAATATCGGTAATCGGCCTGCCTGTCGCGGCTTTATCAAGAATGCGTGCAACACTGTCATCGCTCACCGGCAGATGTACCCTGTGCGAGAACTCGTCATCAGGAATAGCTTCCAGCATGTCGAGGAAGTGCTTTACATCCTTTGGCTTCTCCATTTCGGCAATCAGGTGCATTGGAGTGTAGCCGAGGTAGCCGAAGGGCGGGCTGAAGAAGAGCTTTAGATCAACCTGCGACTGCTGGGACAACCGCTTTCGCACGCCTGCGGCCCAGGGCGCGGGCACACCATGCTCTTTCGGGCGCAATATTGTGTGGAGGCTGTTGAGCAGCTCATAGGCCGTGCCTATGTCCCACTCCAACACCTCGGCAAGAGGGTCGGCGTTCGTCGCAGGTTTATCCGTTATGTCGGTCATATCATGCTCACTTTTGTTGCAGAATGTGGGTGCTGCTACGCGTGCTGTGAAGTAGGCATGTGCACTATGCTAAGACGCCCTTCCTTAGCATCGCGCATCGCCTGTACAAATGCAGTGATTAGTGGATGTATCACGCCCTCTATGGCGGCACGCTCAGGTTGGTAGAGTGTGCCGAGGAAGAAGGGGTGCCCTGCCAACTCTATCACTCTAGCTTCGCCCTCTGTATCAACACCCGTTATCTTGAGGCCGCTCTGGTCTATAAGCTCCCGGTATTCGGGGTTAAGCCCGAAGCCGCAATTGTATTCCTCAATCACCTCTTCTTTCCCGTAGATGCGTGCTGCCATCGAACCGGGCTTCAGCTTCACCGTGCCTTTTACCCCACGTAGGGCACAGGTAAGAGGCGTAACAAACAACACCGATGCGTCGGGGTTCGACTCAGCATGATCGGCATCCTTGACGCCAAGCACATTACGCGCATACTCAATAAGAGCGTGCTGGAACCCACCGCATGTACCCAGAAAAGGAGTGCCACTCTCCCTGGCATACGTTATAGCGTTGAGCGCGCCCTCAAAGCTCGCGAACGGGCTTCCCGGCACGCACCACAGGCCGTCGTACTCTTCAGCAAACGCGATGCTGCCGGTGAGTGTATCGGTCGGCAACCAGACGAACTCCACGCGCCGCCCAACTACCTCAGACGCCCTGCCTAGCGCAAGAGGTATGGCACGGTGCGCCACCACCTCGGGACTAAAATCCCCCACCAATCCAAGACGAAGTGTGCTCATAGCTCTCTCCTGACGGCAATGCGATGATGTGTAGCCGGGGATAATGCTAGTATTAGCCCACTCTATACCTGTACCGTCACCGCCGAGTATATATCACGGCTTTAATCACTATCTTTTCTGGATTATATTCTGCAACGACACTTAACGCAAATTGACACTATGCAGTAAATGCTCAGAGTAGGGGTGGGACTTCCCTGACCGAGAAGCGAGGTTGCCCACCCCTACTCTGAACGCTTGGACAAGAAAGGCTGGTTGGCCTACTCAGACGACCACAAACGCAATAAGAGGAACCGCACTTGTAGCTCTGTGCGGTTCCTCTTATTGCCTGTTAGTTTTTCAAGGGGGAATTAGCTTTCATCTATGTATACTTCTGCCGGCTCGGCTGGATCGAGCACATAGCCTTCATCCTTCTTGCCCCACATCGGCATATCGAACGGCTCTACCGCCTCGACACCCAGCACAACAGAAATCTTTACCAGATAACCGTCCTCCGAGAAATAGCCGTAGACGGGATAAGAGCCGTCGCCGTCAGCCGGAGCCACGACAACAGCGTTGTCCTCCAGCATGCGGCCATACCAGGGCTCGTCAATAGTCAGTTTGCATGCTTCGTCATAGTGATTGAGGGCCTCCGGCACTTCCTGCCGAAACTCGCCGGGCTGCCATTTCTTAAGATAACACGGATCTACCAGTATCAATCCGCCACTCTCCACCGATACGTCTCCTATGTGTTTGCGCCGCAAGTACATAGTTGATGCGCTCCTTTCTTATAAGCCCGCGCTACAAGCGGGCTTGACACACAGGGCAAACGCATCTAAATTCGTTTTGGGCCAAAAGGCCAGATTCGAAGAGTTGAACAACCCATCAGCGGCGGATCGAGGCCGAAAAACAGTTGCAAGATAGCGCTCTACCACTGTCGAGGCTGATTTGTAAGGTGAAATCTGAACCCTGATAGACTTACTAGCTGCTGTAGTGGGCCGAACTGACCCGTTTTCGTCTGATTCCAATTTAGATGCGTTTGCCCTGGCTTGACACATGTGATTAGTACCATTCTGCACTAGATTCGGGTATAATAGTTCTCACAAAAGTATCACAAAAACTGTCACAGTCAGTCCTACCACTACATTACACTCGATTCGTGATTAGCAAAGCCTGCCGTCTGGGCGCAGCCACAGGCTCACAGCAGCGGTCCGGTGTCTATACACCGGCCCTGGTTCGGCACGTTGGAAAGAATAGTTATGCTTTCAACCACGTCATGTTCTTTTAACGAATGGCTCAGACAAGCGCGCGAGCAAAAAGGCATCACACAGCAGACGCTGGCCGAACTGGTAAGCTGTTCATTTAGCACCATCTGCAAAATCGAAGCAGGGGTACGCAAGCCCTCTCGTAGTATGGCGAAGTGCCTGGTGGAAGTGCTCGGTGCGCCCGAGAATGAGCGTGAGGCTCTAATAGCGCTGGCACGCGTACGAACAGGCATAAACGAGGCAGGCGGTGGTTTCCAGGCTCGGGAAGCAACGGGTGCTACCGACTCGTCCGCAGCTATCCATGCGGTCGATATGCCCTCACCCCGCACTCCATTTGTCGGTCGCGAAAAGGCAATCGCCGCCGTTATCGATCTGCTGGACGGTAACGAGGTGCGGCTTGTCACACTTACCGGCCCTCCGGGTATCGGCAAGACCCGCCTGAGTATGCAAGTGGCTGACCGCGTAAACGATACGTTCACTGACGGTGTTGTCTTTGTCCAGTTGGCGGCTCTGGACAAGCACCACCTGGTGCTAAGGGCGATTGCGCAGGCCTTCAATCTCAACCCTGCAACCACGCTGCCGCTGATTGACGTGCTGAAACTATTCTTTCGCGAAAAGCATCTCCTTATGGTGCTGGACAATTTTGAGCACCTGATTCCGGCAGGCCGGTTGCTGGGCGATTTGCTGGAGACGTGTCCTGGGCTAAAGATACTTGTTACCAGCCGTACATCGCTTGGTATATATGGCGAGCACCTGTTCACCGTACCGAGCTTGAGCGTGCCCCCGGCTGGACAGCATGTGACAGCCGCAGATGCCGCACATTACGAAGCCTTGCTCTTTTTTGAGCAGCGTTCTCTCGCCGCTACGGGCAATTTCCACTTGACGGACGACAACGTGACGGCTGTAGCAGAGATTTGCCGTCGCCTTGACGGCCTTCCGCTGGCGATTGAGCTTGCTGCAGCGCGCGGGAAAGCTCTATCCCCTGACGATATGCTTGCGCGTCTCTCGCACACGCTGGGGCTACTTACAGCCGGAGCTACCGACCTTCCGCACAGGCAGCAGAGCCTGAGGGGCGCTATCGGCTGGAGTTGCGATCTATTGGACGAAGCCGAGCAGCTTGTCTTCAGGCGGATGTCTGTTTTTGTAGGCGGCAGCAGCCTGCAAGCGATTGAGCAGGTTTGCGGCTCAACTTACGATGATACTGTACACCTTGATGTTGCGGACATAATCGACTCGCTGCTCAACAAGAGCCTCCTACATAGGTTGGACGACGGGGGCGGCGTTGCCCTCTATTACATGCTCTGGACCATCCGCGAGTATGCAGGCGAGCAACTGGCGGCCAGTGGCGAGTTTGCTCAAATAAAGAGACGACACGCTCTCTACTACGTCGGGTTGGCCGAGCGTGCCGCACCGTACCTCTTGAGCGGGGGCCGCGGGTTATGGCTCAACAAGCTTGATCATTCGCACGACAACCTGCGCGATGCTCTCACATGGTGCAAGGAGTCTTCCGAAAGCAGCATGATAGAGTGCGGCTTGCGGCTGGCAAGCGCGCTCGAATGGTACTGGTATTATCGCGGCTACATCAACGAAGGCAAATACTGGCTCTCTGACATTCTCGCTGCGGCAGAGTCGGCGAAATACCCGGTGGTGAACGTCTACACGGCCAAAGCCCTCTCATCTCTCGGCAAGTTCTCGCTGCTTTATTTTGATTACGAGGCTCTGAGAACCCATCTCTCAAGGGCAGTGGAGATCTGGCGCGCCCTTGGCGATAAAGTTGGGCTTGCCTATGCCATGACCAACCTCGGCGCGGGCCTCGCGCATGACGGTAATGTTCCGGAGGGCAAGGCGCTTATCCAGAGTGCTGTTGAGCTTTTCAGGGAAGCGGGCAACTCGTGGGGTCTTGGCTATGGCCTCTACTGGCTGGGCGACATGTACGAGGCGGAAGAAGACTGGGAAGCCGCACGCGAACTGCACGAGAAGAGCTTGCGTGTCTATCACGAGTTGGCGGATAGCTGGGGAGGGGCACATAATCTGCCCTCCCTCGGCTACCTGGCCATGCGGCGACGTGCCTATCCACAGGCGCGCGCCTACTACCGCGAGGCGCTGAGTGTCTATGAGGCGGTGAACGATAGCTGGCATATTGCTACCGTCTTGCGCGGGCTGGGCGATGTGGAGCTTTCCGAAGGGTGCTGGGATCAGGCTGCCGCTATCTATGAGAGAAGCTTGAGCATCTATACGGCGCTAGGCGACCAGCTGCGAACCGGCGGCCTCCTTCGCAATCTTGGCCACGCCGCACTTCGCATTGGCAACTATAAGACGGCTTCGATACGGTTCGCGGAAAGCCTTGACCATATTGAGCAGACCAGCCACGGGCCAAGCACACTGCTTTGTTTCGTGGGCATCGTAGCCCTGGCAGTAGCGCGGGGCGATTTCGAAGATGCAGCCTGCCTTTCCGCCATTGTCGCGAAGGGCCGCAACGACCTCAAGGTAGTCATGTCGGCAGTGGATCTGGCTGATTTCGATGTGGATGTCCGTAAGGCGCATCTTCATCTGGACGAGCATACGTTCCTTACAGCCTGGTCGCTTGGCGAACAGATGAGGCTGGACGATGCCGCCTCATTCGCGCAGAACTACTTGATACAATCGCGATAAGGCGCTGGCTGTGCAAGCGCGATGCTGCATTTCTGGCCTTCATCTTGCTAAACAATCCTCCTGGAGAATTCGATATGCAGAGCGCGCGACGCGCCGCGCATGTAGTCAGGATTGCAGGCAGCCACCAATGAAAGCTAGATCAATAGTCGCGCCGCTGATGCTGGCCGGGGTCCGAGCGGCTCTCGCTCGGACAGCCGGGCGGCGAATGCCCGACGTTTACACCTTCAACGACCGCACCGTGCTCATTACCGGAGGGTCGCGCGGGCTTGGCCTGATTATCGCCCGGTTGCTGGCCGAGGAAGGAGCCAAAGTGGCGATCCTCGCCCGCACACAGTCGCAGCTTGACCTTGCCGCTGAAGAGCTTAGGGCGCGCGGTGCCGATGTGCTGGCTATCAGAGGTGATGTGGGCGACAAAGCGCAGGCACAGGATGCCGTTCAGCAGGTAATAGACCGCTGGGGACGGCTCGATATGCTCGTCAATAACGCGGGTATAATCCAGGTTGGACCCATAGAGCATATGTCGCTTGAGGACTTCGAGCAAGCGATGAACGTTCACATGTGGGGGCCGTTTTATACTATAATGGCGGCACTCCCGCACATGCGGCGGCAAGGCGAAAGCCGTATAGTCAACATTTCCTCAATCGGCGGCAAGATAGCAGTGCCCCATCTCGCCCCGTATTCGGTGAGCAAGTTCGCACTGGTAGGGCTTTCCGACTCGCTACGCGCCGAGTTCGCAAAGGATAATATCCACGTTACTACGGTAGCGCCCGGCTTGATGCAGACAGGCTCGCCGGTGAATGCGCTTTTCAAAGGCAAGCGGGAGCGGGAGTACGCGTGGTTTGCCTTTCTCGATACCATGCCATTTACGGCCATTGACGCCAATGTAGCTGCCCGCCAGATCATCGAGGCTTCGCGGCACAAAGAGCCGGAGCTAACCATTACCATTCAAGCGCGGCTAGCTGTGCTTGCCAGCACTCTCTTCCCCGGTCTATTCGCCAAGAGCATGGCAATCTACGCCCGGCTGCTGCCCGGACCTGCGGGTAAGCAAGGTGACGCGAACAAGACCGGTTGGGAAAGCCGCTCTTCTCTATCCGAGATGCCAATCCTGCAGCCTCTCTACGAGAATGCCGAAGCAAATAACGAGCAGCTGGCCGTGAAATAGGCCGCGCTTGCCCTTCGTGGAAGTTGGCAGCGTGGTGATCGAGAGTATACCCAGACAGCGCCGTTACAGGTTGCTACACGCTCATTACCGGCGGGTGAGACTGGCTGCCCGTTTTGTCTACACTATCTCTCCCGCTCTGCCCCGGCAACATTGCTTGCAAAACGTTTACTAGCTCGGTCCAGTCGGTAAAGGTGTGGGCCTCGCCTGTCACTACGTGTTGAGCTTTGCCGTGCCACTTTGAGGGTTGCGTATTATCTCCGGTTCCGTGCTCGTCTTTTGATCCTTCTTCGGCCCAAAGCCTGATAAGGAAAAGCTGTGAAAGCTGCTGTTGTTCACTCTTGACGGTATTGTCCGTTTGCTCGGCCACTGCGATCATCTACCTTCCTTCTCATCCAGGCTCAAGGCCTTGTCTGTCACGTCTGTTTCTTCTCGATGGTCCCATTGTAGAGAATAGTAGCCTGTAAGGGAACGATTTTGTGACACACGAACTGCGACAAAGAGCGTGACAAAAGTTGGACAACCTCCCCATGTAGCAGACATCCCGCTAACATACGGTAAAGGCGAGAGATATCAGGACGACAACAGCGTAGACAATATAGGTGCCGATGGAGATTCGGCTAGAGACGCCGGTGACTACGACGCCACGCATGGCGATTACGCGGGTAACGACTTCGGTAGTGATCTTGGGGATGACTTCGACGGTTTCTAACCGTAATCTATTTCTTGAGCAAACGTAGAATACGAACATGAGAAGAGGGCCGCTTCTTAACAGCCACCCTCTTCTGCTATTTAGAACCGTACCAGCTCTTCCAACGCCTTTTCTATGCGCTTCGCGGTTGGCATCACAGCGTCGAAGAGGTTGTGGTGAGTGGGCGACGGCACATCGGCGCAAGCCACGCGCTTTACAGGGGCATCAAGGTAGACGAATGCTTCTTCAGCTATCTGCGCCGCGATCTCGCCACCGAAGCCGCACGTCATGGTGTCCTCGTGCACAATCAGCACACGGCCGATCTCTTTCACAGCTTGCATGACGGCTTCTTTGTCCCAGGGCACAACTGTGCGCAGGTCGAGGATGCGCGTCTCGGCTCCGGTGGTCTGCGCTACAGCGTTCGCCGCCTCGATGGAGCGGTACACTGTGTCGCCCCAGGTGACAATCAAAGCGTTGTCACCCGCTCGCACCTGTGCGGCCTTCCCGAACGGAAGCATATAATCCGGGCCGGGATAGGGCGTGTTGGCTTCACGCAGTCTATAGAGCAGGCGGTGCTCTAGGAAGACAACCGGGTTATCGCCGCGCAGGGCGGTACGAAGCAACCCGACAGCATCAGCCGTCGTGGATGGGTAGGCGATTTGCCACCCCGGCAGGTGTGCAAACACAGCTTCGCCGCACACAGCGTGCCAGGGGTCGCCGCCCATTAGCTGGTAGCCCACCGGAATGCGCAGCACGATCGGACCGCCAAAGCGCCCGTTAGTGCGCCACCTTAGACTCCCGGCGTCGGTGATCTGCTCGTGCGCGGGATCGGCATACTTGCGGAACTGGATTTCCGGCACCGGGCGCAGTCCGTTCATCGCCATGCCGATAGAGCGACCTATTATGCCCTCTTCGTTGAGGCTTGTGTCGAAGCAGCGATCTTCGCCGAAGCGGCTCTGCAGGCCGTCGGTGACGCGATGGACCCCACCGAACGCGCCGACATCTTCACCGAACACGAGGAGGCTGGGGTCGCGCTCCATTTCGTCGGCCAGTACCTTGCCGATAGCCTGCTGCATAGTAAGCCGCGGCCCTTCGGTGATGGGTGCAGTGTCGGGGACGGCACTGGGCATGGAGAAAATATGCCTGAGCGCATCCTCGCCCTGAGGCTCATGCCCTTCGGTCCAGGCGGCTTCGGCTTGCTCACGCACAAATGTGACGGCCTGCTCTCGCATCTCGTCTATATCGGCCTGCGTGGTGCCGTGTTCTGCTTGCAGATGAGCGATAAGGCGAGTCAGGGGGTCACGTCGGGCGTCTTCTTCCTTTTCCTCCGGCTTCTTGTATGCCGCGGGGTCCTGCCAGTTGTGCCCTGTCAGGCGAGGCACCCTTACATGCACCATCTGTGCGCCCTCGCCCGTGCGTGCGCTCGATATGGCTGTCAGCAAAGCGGAATAGAGCGCCGGAATATCGCCGCCTTCAACCGACTGGATGCGTAAATCGCGGAAGTTCTCTATATTCTCGACTATGGACGCAGCGGCGGTCTGGTAACGCCAGGGCACCGACAGGGCGTACTGGTTATCCTCGATCAGCATCACGTAGGGCAGCTTGCGCGGCGCGGCGATATTGATGGCCGCCCAGAAGCCGTTGGTGGATGTCGCGCCGTCGCCTGCATGAGCCAGCGCGATCGCCCCGCTATGTTCGTCCTGCTTCATCGAGTTGGCGCGATACTGGACCGCTTGCGCCCAGCCAACCGCAGGGGTGAACTGAGCGCCCACATCGCCTGATGCCGGGAGGACGGTCACGCCGCCCGGCTGCTTATGGTTGAACACCACGCCAATGTCGCGGCCGCCCGATACGCCCTCAACCTTATGCATGTTGCTGGCGAACGCCTCAAATGGGCTGAGGCCAACGCCGAGCATAAGCGGCCGCGAGCGATAATAGACGGTCGCGCCGTCGTGCGGGTGGTTCAGCAGAGACGCCGCTATAAGCTGCGGTATCTCGTGCCCCTTCGCGCCAAACTGGAACTTAAGCCGCCCTTCCAGAGGCTTGTCGGGGTTCGGGCGGTACTCTTTGGTGACCTCCAGATCGTCCATGGCGCGGGAGATAAGTGCCCGCCTGAGCACCGACAGCCACCATTCAGTGCCGGGGTTAGTGAGGTCCGCAGGCGAGGCAAGCGGTTGCCACGCCGTCGAAGAAGCAGATGTAATAAGCATAGAAGCTCCTCGTCGAGTTTCCTTGTTATGTTCTGGTTTTGCCAACCTCTATCATACCAGAAAAGGGTAGAGCGGGCTAAAGGCGCGTACCAAGCAAAGGGCCTGCATGAGGAACTACTTATCAGGGTGCAAGGTGTTCGTATTCTTCTCAGGTAAGAGGGGTTGACAGGGAACCTCCTGCCGGGGTTCTGTCTGCAGTGCCAGCGTGGCATGAGGGGGTGCAGGGGCGAAGCCCATGACGGGGTATGGGGTGTCCCCCACTCTTCCCTTATAAAACTCCCTCCCCATGTGGGCCTTCAAGGGCAAGTTGATGAGAAGGGGTGCAGGGGCGGAGCCCATGACGGGGTTGGGGGTGTCCCCCACTCTTCCTCCTATAAAACTCCCCTCTCCCCGCGAAACGGGGAGAGGGGTTGGGGGTGAGGGGCGTTTCCATTGGCTATTTCTTGGGATTTACAAATACCTACCTTTGAAAGGGAGGGGCCGGGGTAGGGGCGTCCCCTATCCCTCCGCCAGAACAACAGGCATCCCCAGGAACTCCCCGTATTTGTCTGCCGCAGCGCCAACAGCCCTGCTCTCTGCATCGCTTAGCAGCTTGAAAGGCTTCAGCGTAATCACAACAGAGCCTTTACCGAAGATGCGCTTCCACGAGCCTACAATCTGGCCGTCGATAACAATTGTATGTGCGAAAATGAGACTCGTCGCCCTGTCATGGCTTTCAACCTGTGATGCCTCAAACGTAGCATCGTGATTGGTGTATCCGATGGAATAATCATCGTAGTTAGGCAGCAAATATGCCGTGGGCGAAGAGCCTTTTGTGTATGGCTTGCCCTCCGCATACCAGTATGTTCTGTCGTCAACAACTTCGCTCATCAACTGCGGCCTGACCATCTCAAGGCCCGCCTTAGCATCGGCCGCAGACAGACCCGACCACCATTTGTAGTCCTGAACCGTCGCCGGGCCATGCGCGACGAAGTATCGGCGTGAAAGCTCACCTAAAGCTTCATTGCGCCCCAGCTTTATGGCCGTTGGTGCGCGCTCTTCAAGCAAGGCGTAGGTGAATTGCTTGCCGCGCCGCGGCCCGCTGCAGATAACCCCTTCCAGCTCAGCATGCATAATCATCAGGCCGACGCGCAATAGCTCCTGCGTATCAATCCCCGCTTGCTTGAGCGCCGACGCAAGCTCAGTACGTGTAAGATATTTCCCGCCCTCCAGCGCCTTTGCCAGAACCTCGTCACTCCTCGCAAAAGTCGCGTCGTCCAGTTGCAGCTTGCGGTAATAATAGGCGTTGAAGCTGTGCACGCGCGGCGAAGTAAGCTCGAGCATCCAGCGTATATCGGCGGGCATCACAAAGTGCCACGTAGGACGCAACACATGTGTCCGCAGGATAGTGCCATCATTGAACGCTCGATCTATGTCGGCGTCCGTCGCACCCTCAGTTCGCAGGCCGAGCGCCCATTTTGCCCCCGCATAGTCCTGGGCCTGGACAGCGTCCAGCCATGTAACGGCGTCTTCCGGTCTCTTGAATGGGGTTCCCGCAATGCGTTGGGTATGCAGCCGTATATAGGGAATGTCAAGGGTGGTCATCAGATCAGCCTTTCGATTGGTGATTCAGCGAAAAGCACATATGGCTCAGCAGGATAATGTAACCGTGACAGGCGCGTTCTGTCAATGCTGCAACTATGCTCCCTGTTTGCTAAAGGGAACCCACATACACACCTCTTCCCTGCCAAAGAGAAAGGACGGAGGTGATTGGCCTCCATCCTTTCTCTTTGCTCCGGTTGTTAGGGTTATCTGGTGGGAGTCTGGCAGTTAGGATAGAACGTGTTGCCTACTATCTTCGCTGTCTGTCCTCTCGTTGCATTGGCGTTCGGCCTGAAGTAGGGCAGATTTCCTGTGCCGCAGGGCTCTCCAGGGCTGCCGCATGGATAGCCGCTCATGATGGTGCGTGCCGCTAGTCTTTGGATGAAGTCATAGAACGTGGAGCCGGGCAGTACATCCTCGAAAGCCTGCGCTCCAGCCGGATCGGTGAACCCGGCCGAGTTGCTCACGATCTTGGAGATCTGCCCCCTCGATGCATTGGCGTTCGGCCTGAAGTACGGCAGGTTGCCGCTACCACAAGGCTCACCCGCACCACCGCAAGGATACCCAGTCATTATGTTGCGTGATGCCAGCCTTTGCACGAAGTCATAGAAGGTTGAGCCGGGCAATACATCCTCGAAGATCTGTGTACCCGCCGGATCTGAGAACCCTGCCGAGTTGCTCACAATCTTGGCCAGTTGTCCTCTCGTCACGCTGTTGTTCGGCTTGAAAGTGCCGTCGGGATATCCGTTGATGATACCTCGGCAAGCCAGGCAGCGTATAAAGGGGTAGAAGGTCGAGCCTTCCGGCACGTCCGAGAAGGTGATTGTGCAGGCCGTGGCCGTAGCCGTGGCCGTAACGGGTGGTGTGGTTGGCGTAGAAGTCGGCACCGGGCAGTCACCTATAGTGAAGCTCAGTTGCGTTCCGGCTGCCACGCTCGCTGTGTTGCAGGAAACCTGCGTGTAGTATCGCTCGTCGCGTTGCACACCTATGGTTGTGTCGTCGCCGCCCTGGTACACCGTTCCATACACTATCTCGAAGTTGTTGCTGCCTTCATGCAGCACTATCTCAAAGTTGACCACGTCGGTGTTGGGGCTGCTGAAGGTTTGCGCACGCCACTCTATATGGAGCGCACGGTTGGGTGCTGTGCCCGTTACCTGGGTGAAGATGCCGAGGTCGGTGCCGGCTGTGTTCAGATCGTCCCAGTACGCCATGATTGAGTGGTCGAACACGACAACGGGCAGACAGTCGTTGCCGTATGCCGAGTCGCTGCTGCCGAACTCAAGGTTGCCGTTTGAGCTTATATAGGCGTTTGTGAAAGTCGTCCCGTAGAGCTTCACCCCGAACGGCAGGGTCATGTAGGTCGTGCAGTCGTCGCAATTGCTGCCCGTCAGCAGGGTAGTGCCGCCAACCACGGTGGCCGTACCTGTCGCCACGGCATAATTGGCGCACACGGATGGCACTGCTGTTGGGGTGGATGTGGCTACGGCTGTACTTGTAGCCGTGGGCGGTGTGCCTGTGCGGGTGGGTGTGGGCGTAGCGCCGCCACTTCCACAGCCCGGGAACTTGAACGAGCCAATGCGCGTGGCCCACGTGTATCCGGCCGTGATTACCTCGTATTCGTTGGTATACCAGAATGTACAGTCGTCGCTTGGATCAACGCTCATAGAGGCGTAATCACCCCAGCGGCTGGGCGCGGATTGCGACCCGGTTCCCGCTACCAGCGTTGTTTCGCCCTGTCCAAGCGTGCCGAGCGGGTCGGTAGCGAGCCTTCCACTGTAACGAATAGACGGGAAAACCGTGCTGCTCGATACGCTGTAGCCAACCG
The DNA here is from genome assembly GCA_039932335.1 of Chloroflexota bacterium. Taxonomy (GTDB): domain Bacteria; phylum Chloroflexota; class Chloroflexia; order QHBQ01; family JADMIH01; genus JADMIH01. The sequence continues at coordinate 31,179 of JBDTQH010000033.1, read as the reverse complement.
CGATATTGCCGTCATGGTCCATCGCTATGCTCGGCAGCCAGCGGTGGTCACTATCGGGAGCATACGTACCCTGCTGGTAAACAAAAGGCGCACCGCCCGGATCCCGCACTTCATACCAGCGCACGCCCGCGTGGTCGTTGCCGTCTTCGTCTACAGTCGAGGTGCCGACCAGCACTTCATGATCGCCCATGTTGCGGTATGCGAGGCGGAACATGAGCCGCCCGGCCAGCGCGTCGAGCTTCTGCGTGACGTTGGGCTGCGGAATACAGTTGCGCGAACCTCCGCACATATTCGGGTCGAACTGGGCAACCGGTATGTTAGTCGGACCGGTCAGGCTGCTGTTCGCCGGGGTCGTCCAATCTACATGGAACTTCCAGATCCGCATGGAGTCGCGGACGGCGCTCGTACTGGCAAGATAGTTGGGCGCTCCCGCCGGGGGCAGCGTTGAGCCGTCGAGATCAGAGGGAAGCAGCGTAGAGAAGTAGTTTGGCGGGTCGATCTCTTGCAGAGTGGCCGCCGAACCCTGGAGCATGGCAGCACGGTCGAAAACCACAACCGCAGGCCCGGCAAAGGACTGGTCGGGGAAGAAGCGGTTGGCCGTCATGTAATAGCCGTCCGGCCAGATGCCGAACTTCGGGTAGTCGTGGAGTTGGTTGGCGTGTGCCATCGGGAAATAGTAGCGGTGGTATGCTCCGGTCGGGTCAGCTGTCGCGGAGATCGCGATGCACTGGCCGTAGGGCGCATGGGAGACGAACTGTGTCAGCATCCAGCGATCGGCAAGCTGGTCATGCAGCACGATGGGGTCGCCGTCGTTGAACGTCTGGCAAGGACCACCGAAGCCCGCCCAGAGCGTGTTGTTCTGCGCCGGGCCGAAGAGCGAGTTGCCGCTCTTGTCCCATATCTGGAAGGCGTTATTGACCATCTGCACGTAGTTATTGGGTCCAACGTCGCCCTGCGTGTCCGGTGGAGCACAATTGCAGGCTCCCCCAACCGAGTTGATGCCCGCGATGTTTATTATGGGCGTGGGCATCGCCAGCGGTCCAAAGAAGCGCTGCACCACGCTATCCTTGCCCGGCAAGTCGGGTCCGTAGCCCACAGGGTCTGGATTCTCGTTCTCGTCCTGCTCTGTTCTTGCTTGAGGAGCAGCGGGCACCATTTCGCGCAGCGGCAGTGAGGTGTCGTTATGAGCGGAGCGCACCTGCGTAACCTGCCCGAACTGCTGTGCGTCAACTTTCTGCGCTGCTACAGGCTGGTTGTTTACGGCTGCCGCGCCGTTCGCGCTCTCCGGCCCGCCCGCTTTGCCTGCTTGCCCTCCTGCTTGCGGCCCGAAGCGCCCCGACGCTGCAATCGCTATGATGGCAACCAGCGCCAGGAGCATGACAGCCCACTGGCCGAACCGTCGTCTTCTATCTGTCGGTGATGGCATATTGGTCTCGTCCTTTCTTGCATTGTTCTGACTCTCACCAGGCGCAGGCTTTCTTTCCAGCAATCAAGTAGGGCCAACCCACAAATGCGAAAAAACGAGGGCTTCTGCAACAGAACAGCGGTCGGCGGTCTGTCGTCGGCAATCACAAGCAGTACGCAATACGCAGTAGAGAGCAGTCGCCCGTAAAGCAACTACGGACGCATCCGCCCGGTGAGAGCAAGACGGTCCGTAGTGCTAAGAAAAGGAAAGAAAGAATGCGCTGGCTTGGGAGACGCTGCCACATAAATGACGGAGCTTAGATAATCACCAATGCGGCAGCGTATCAGCACCCAAGTAGGACCATCTTATCCGAGCCTATTTGCCGTATCAATAGGTTGCGGCGACTTATGACGGAAAGCATGACGCTTTTAGTGACGGTTACAGCAGGCGCTATTTTAGCAGCGCAACGCCCCGTTAACGGCAAAGAGAAAGGACGAAGGTGAACCCCTTCGTCCTTTCTGTCCGCCCACTATGGCGCGATGTTAACGCTATGGTGTCTGGCAGTTAGGGAAGAAAGTGTTAGCCACTATCTTCGATGTCTGCCCCCTCGATAGCGTTGCGTTAGGTCGGAAGTATGGACGCTGCTGAGCGTCGCACGGCTCGTTGGGATCAACACCGCACGGATAGCCGTTCATTGCTCCCGGCCTGTTGATGAGCAAGCGCTCCACATACGGGTGGAATGTAGAGCCCGCCGGCACATCAGTGAAGGTGAATGTTGCAGGATCAGGATCAGTGAAGCCTGCTGCGTTACTCACTATCTTGGTCAATTGACCGCGTGTAGCATTGGCACTCGGCCTGAAGTAAGGCAGGTTGCCTGGTGCTACACATGGTTCGTTAGGATCAACACCGCATGGATAGCCTCCCATTACACCACGGCTGGCTAGCCTCTCTACATAATCGTAGAAAGTAGAACCGGGCAGCACATCCTCAAAGCTCTGGCCCGTTACAAAATCGTTGAAGCCTGCCGACTCTGACACTATCTTGGCAATCTGCCCCCTGCTCACAGGGTTGCTCGGCCTAAAATAGGGATCGCTGTTGGCGTTACAGGGCTCGCCCGGCCCACCGCATGGATAGCCTGAAATGATACCCTGGCAGGCTAGGCAGCGCACAAACGGGTAGAACGTGTTTTCGGCAGATACATCGGTGAAGTGCAGGGCGCATCCGCCGGGTGTGACTGTGGCAACGACTGTGGCGGTAGTTGTAACGGGCACAGTGGGCGTTGCTGTAGGCACTTGCAGACCACCGCTGCACTTTATGGTCTCGGTGCGGTTCTGGTAGTTGCCGTCCCAGCCGCCCACCGCGATCAGCGAGTAGGTGCTGGGGTCATATGCTCCGGCCAGGCTGCGTCGCGCCACCGACACGCTCGATATGGGCAGCCAGCTATTGGACGCCGGGTCGTAACGTTCGGCGCTGGCTTTGTAGTTGGTCCAGCCTCCTCCGACAGCGTACAGGTAGCCACCACAACCCGGTTGCGCGCTGTCCACTCCTATGAGGGCGAGGCCTCCCCGCCCAAAGCTCATGGCCTGGCGCGTGCTCCAACTGTTGGTTGCCGGGTGGTATGCTTCCAGCGTCGCCAGGTCTGTGAAGTTGCCGGGTATGCCTCCCGCCGCGTAAATAGTGCCGTCAACTTCCGCCGCGCCCAGATAAACGCGCGCTGTCGGCATGGTTGCTCTGGCTTGCCACCTGCTGCCGGCCGGTCGTGCGGGGTCGTATTCGAATACGGTGTTCTTGGCGGTCAGCGTATCATCTGAGCCGCCTATAACATACAGCTTGCCGTTGTAGGCGGCCACGCCCGCTCCAAAGCGAGGCGCGGGCAATGGGTCGGACGTAATGACCTGCACCCTGTTTTCCAGCGGATAGAATACCTGCAACGTGGCGACTGTGCCCATAGGCTGCACGCTGCTGTACCCGCCCGGAATGTAGATAGCGTTGCCAATTACAGCAGCGCCCACGTTGCTGACGCCTCGTTGGAGGGATACCCTCGGCGTCCATGTGTCGGCCAGTGGGTCGTACTCTTCGATGGGCAGGTTTGTGTCGCCATTATTATACTCGCCGCCGATAGCATAGATGCGCCCGTTCGGGACGAAGGCAGCTGCTGCTCCACGACTGCGGGCGAGAGGCATGTTAGTCTTTCTCTCCCAGACGCCCGCTGTGGTGGTTAGCACAGTCTGGCCGAAGAACTGCCCCGGCACCGGCAACTGGCCCGCCGCTGTTACGGTTATCGCGTCACTGGCAGCAAGCGTTGCGTTCGACGGCACAACCACCCTCACTGAAACCGGCACAGACGCATCGGCGGGGATGTTGCCCGTTATAGTGGGCGAGATCGTGGTGGGCCAATCCGTTCCTTCCGCTCCAAGCTGGAAGATGTTACTCTGCCCGCTCCTGTTGATAAGGTTGACGGTGTACGTCACGGGCGAACCAAAGTCGCCTGCGCGCGTCTGTGTGCTGGGCGTAAAATCTGCACCCAGCGTGCTTGCTGTGGTGGTCAGCACGGCGGTGTCCGTGTATGCGCCCGGTGTGGGCAATGTCGAGCTTGCGGTAAGGGTCGCTACGTCGCTCGCGCCCAGTGACACACCGGCAGGTATATCGACGTGCACAGTCACCTGCGCTGAGCCGCCCCTCGGTATCGTGCCCGTATTCGCGGGCTGCACATCGGCGGGCCAGTTTCTCCCCACGACGCTCAGGTTGAAAGAATTGTCTATCGCGGTCTGGTTGAGCACAGTCTGAGTGAACGTGACGCGTGCTCCCGGCGCTCCCCCTTGCGTGCGGTCGCCCGGCTGCAGGAAAACGGCCCTCTGCAACTGGTAGCGTATCGCTCGCTCCTGCGTGAGATCGTCCGCGTAGCAGGTATATGGCAGTCCAACAGCACCTGTCGAATCCTGAATGCCCACAACGGCCTGCGACCCGGTTACACCGGTACCGCTGAAATCCTGGTACTGATAGATGATCTCGCCGCTCTCTTTGACCAGCACCTCGAAGGTGGCTCGAACGTTCTCCTCACCAAACTTGTAAACATTGCGCCACTCGACGACATAGGTTCGGTTCGGCGCGACACCCAGCACATCGGTATAGACGCCTCCCTGCACAGTGCCGCTCACGGGCGATGCCACGAAGTCGAACCAGAGCGGCGCAATCATTGCCTTGGGAGCGTACTGGCTGCTGGTCGGAACGCAAAGGTTAGGAATCCTTTGTGGCCAGTAATCGTTGGGAGGACCAAAGTGTATGTTGCCGTTGGTGGACACATGCACCACATTGTAGTTGGTGCCGTAGAAGTTATACGCGAAGGGGAGCGTATATGTCACCACGCCATCATCCCATGGTACTGTCTCAAGCTCGGTACGCGCCGCCTGCCATGCAGCGTCACCTATGCGCTGGCTGCCAGGCTGCCATGTGTAGACAGGGCCGCCCGCATCACGACTATCGCTAAAGGTATAGCCGTAAGCATCCGGCCCGCCCTCGCGATCCGGTGAGAACTGCTCGGATTGCGGCGCGGTCTCATATGGAAGGGGTTTGTTGGGTTGTGCTTGCGGGAGAGGCTGCGGTTTCGATTGGCGGTCTTCGGTTGCCTGAGCCTCCGATGATTCAAGCAGCCCAAACCCCAGCGCACCCAGGCATAGGACAAGCAGGCTAAGGAAGAGTATAGCGGGCGTTCTCTGTGGATTATGGAGCGAATTGGTGCGGCGCGGATTAGACAGCATTAAATGCGACTCCTATACAACTGGGTGATCTTGTGCCTGAGAAGTAGGGGTATGGAGTAAGCCGGTCGAACCTGGGGCCCGTGAGTGCCTAATTGTCCTAAATTGCCAAGTCGTTTGTCAAATCGTTACAGGTTAGCCGATTCGACCCTCGTGGATGCTTGTGCCAGGCAAGCAGCGGCGGTATGCACTGCGGCAGGCGCGGAAGGACTATTATTACAACGTTTGGCGAAGGGCAATTATGTCAGCTTCTCGACTCATTCTTGTGCCGGGATTTTCGGGCTGTGGGATGTGTTAGAGTATGACACCAGTATCGGCTTGCTGTTATTTTCGCTCTGCCCTTTACGAACCGTGGCGGCTCTCCTATCTATTCACCCTGTGCAGGTAAATGTTCAGCATAGGAGTAGAGCAATGTAACATCTCGGCAATGGAAGACCCACCCCAAAGCCCCTGTAAGGGGCGACGGACATACAACTGATGTATCAACTATTCTTGTGTCGCCCACTTCGTGGAATGGCTGGGATGCCGAAGCAATACCGGGGAATGGGCACACTGTGGTAGAATCTATGTTGTAGATTCGGTTAGGAGGCTGATATGAGACACCTTACATTAATGAGGAGCAGATGGGCCCTACTCATAGTCTCTGTAATGCTGGCAGGCTTGCTGGCGGGGTGCGGCACGCAGAACGGCGGCAGCACGGGCAATAGCACGGCTGCGAATGTAGGTGAGCCGGTCAAGACAACGGACGGCACATATACCAACCTGACGCCCGCCGAGTTGAAGCCCATGCTCGATCATAAAGACTTCTTTCTCGTGGACGTCCACACCCCTCCTGAAGGCAGATTGCCCAACACGGACGCGCGCATACCGTTTGACCAGGTGGCGAACCGCATTAGCGAATTGCCCGCCGACAAGGGAGCGAAAATCGTGCTGTCGTGCCGAAGTGGTAGCATGAGCAGCGAGGCAAGCGCGACACTCGTAAAGCTCGGTTATACCAACATCTACAACCTGAAGGGCGGCATGAATGCCTGGAAGGACGCCGGGTATGAAATCGTGCCCGAGGCCAAATAGCGCACCACGAAGTTGCCGCAACTTGGTACAATATTAGTATAGGCATTATTAGCAGTGCGTTTTGGGTGTGCCTGAATTGTTGGTTTAAGAGAGCTTACTTAGATGACAACGGCGAATAAAATCGTGGCGCTGGTGCTGTCTTGCTGCATATTCTTCGCGGCGGGCATCATTTCTTCGCTGCTTGGCCCGGTACTGCCGAGTCTGGCCGCAAACACAGGCAGCACACTGGCGGCGACAGGCTCTGTCATCTCGGCTATCTTCATGGGCGCTCTCATTACCCAGTTTGCGCTTGGACCGGTAAACGACCGCGTGGGGCCTCGCCCTGTGCTGATCGTCTGCCTGGCCGTGGGAGCGTTGGGTTTGGTTGCCCTGAGCGCAAGCACCTCACTACTATTTGCCTTCCTGTCAGCACTCATGATTGGCATGGGCATGGGCGCGATGGTCATTAGCCCCAACGTTATGCTGGCGGTCGTGTTTGCCTCTCGCAGCGTGTCCGCTCTCAACTTCGCCAATGTGTTCTATGGTGTCGGCGCGGTGTGCGGGCCTGCTATCGCATCGCTTCTAGCAAGCATCACAGGCAGCCCGCTTCCCGCCCTGCTGGTTGCGGCGACATTGCTTGCCGTCCTATCGCCTGCCTGCTTATTGCTGAAAGTGCCCCGCACGATGCCTCACCAACATGAAGACGGTGTTGTCTCTGCGTCGGTCTACCGCGCCCCTGCCCTGTGGGCTTTGGCGGTGGTGCTGCTGATTTATGTAGGCACCGAATCAGGCGTGAGTAGCTGGGCAATCACCTATCTCAACCGCACGACCTCACTTGAATTGGCGTCGGCGGGATTCGTCCTCTCAGGCTTCTGGCTGACACTTACGGGAGGACGCCTGCTTGGCGCTATCGTCGGCGCGAGACTCGGCGCGCACAATCTGCTCACGGTCAGCTTTTCAGGGGCTGTGCTAGGGGCGGTGTTATTGCTGGTATCGAGCGGCAGCGCGTCGCTTATGATTGCCGCGCTCCTCATCCTGGGCTTCTCGATTGGGCCTGTCTACCCAACAGTGGTTTCTCTCGCCACCACGACCTTCCATAAATCGCCAGGCAAAGCCGCGAGCTTCGTTATGGGCATGGGCAGCGTTGGCGGCATGCTGCTACCGTGGCTGCTGGGCGTATTGCTCGAATGGCAAGGCGTCTACGGCAGCATAGCCCTGATAGTCGCCTGCGGCCTCGCCATGCTATTGCTTCACGTCGGCCCACGCCTGGTAAGCAAGCGTGTGGAAGCCGGTACTGCGTAAAGGGTCAGGGGCCAGGGGTCGGGTCTCAGGTATCAGGTGTCAGAGGTCAGGGATCAGGGATCAGGGATTTTACGGATTCACCGCAGAGGCGCAGAGGCGCAGAGAGCGCAAAGGTACGCAGAGGTTCTTAAGGTTTGCATTGTACTCTGGGAAGAGATTATGTGGCACAAACCGTCAACTGACAACTGACAACGCGGTCCGCTGTCCGCCGTCTGCGGTCGTAACCTGACCCCCGACACCTGACCCCTTACGCAGTACGCAATACGCACCCAATCACCTGCACGCCTCTTTGTTGGGCAGAGCGTCAACGCCGTTGCCGTTGTAGCGCAGGAAGTAGCTGTATCTGGGCGTCTCTTGTTGCGCCTGTAGCTGGCTGCAGTCTGTGATAGAGGCCGCAATGGTTTTGTTGCCGTAAAGAAGCTGCACTGCTTGCTGCATTCCATTGCCGAAGGTGGGCACGTCCTCTATGGTTGCGGGTAGGTCGATGTAGAAGAAGGCTGCATAGTCGTTGGGCTCAGGTGCTGCGCGCTCTGTGTCCTCGAACACGTGCATACTCGTCTGTCCCGCAGTGTGCCAGGCGCTTTCCTTCCTTAGCAGACCCGCTACTTCGCTTGCCAGCAGCGCCAGCACCAGCAGGGCGGCTACCGGAGCCGCTGCCCTTACCGTCTGCGGTGTCCCAGAGAGGTGACGCCTGATAAACGCAGGCAGCCGTGCTATGAGCGACGCAATGAAGATCGCGTAGCCCACGGACGGCAGGTAGAAATAGCGATCGGTGGGCGCGCTGAAGAAGACGAATATAAGCGGCGTAAGCAGCATCCATGAAAGCCCCAATAGTGCCGTATGCTGGCGAGCCTTCCAGAGCAAGAACGCCACTGCCAGCACAACCGCTAGCTCCACCCATACCACCGTTCGCAGCGTTTCCAGTGACAATTGCGCGAGCAGCCCGCCCCCTGGCAGCAGTCCATGAGCGTACTCCGTGACGCCCAGCAGTATCGACTCGATGTTCAGGTTACGGAAAGCCAACCCCCCACGCCCCGGCTGGCTCGTCCCCCCGCTCGACTGTATCAGCAGGTATATGCCAAGGGGAACGACAAAGTACACCAGCGCGGCTACAGCACGACCTAACCGTGGTGCGCGCTTGAACACGAGCACGTCGAGGATGAGCAGGGGTAGCAACAGCACCGTTGTTTCGCGCGTGAAAAGCCCCAGCATGAACAGACCGAGAGATGCAGCCAGATAGACCACTCCGCCCGACCGCCAGTAATGACGCATCAACAGCAGCACGGCTAGGATGCAGAAGGTGGCAGCCAGGTCGCCTGTGGCGGCGATCCATGACACCGTCTCGGCGCTGTAAGGCATCCAGAGAAAGATAAGCGCTGCCGCCAACCCCGCTTTCCATCTCGTGCCGTGCCGCCCGGCAACCACCACAAAGACAAGGCAAGCGTTCGCCCCGTGCAGCAAGATCGACACTATATGGAACGGCTCAGGGTGCAGCCCCACCACCGATTGCCCCAGCCAGTAATACACCTTGACCAGCGGGCGGTAGAACCAGAATGTATTGGGGTCGAAGAAGCCCCCGACTCCGCTCAACGAGACTTCATGCGTCCAGTCGAGCAGCACAAAGTCGTCGGAGAGAAAGTAGCCCTTGATGCTCGGAATGAAAGCCAGCAGCCCCAGCAATACCACCGGATAAGGGGTGTGGAACGCGGCCCGAACAAGCGTGGGGAACCGAGCCGCGAGTTTGGCGGGGCCTGTGGCGGCTACAATCTGCTCCCGCTTTGCCTCTACCACTTCTGCGTCCCGCATCTAGATGCTCATGCTCAAGGAGTGTAGCTCCAGTATCTATAACTCGCGAAGCCGGGACCGCCGGGGTCGAAAGTGGCATCTATGCGGATAGTGGTATGGTCGGATGTGATGAAATTGGCGGGTATAACGTACTCGTACTCTTGCCAGTTGTGTGCCCGGCTGTTGTGGACCTCCCATAGGCCCACCTCCCTGCCGTTCGCCATAACGAGCAGGCGCTGATCGGCGTCGGGGTTGAGGATCGAGCGTGACACCAGCACCAGCGGCTTGCCCGGCTCGCTCTTGAGGGTGAATTGCTCCCATCCCGAATGCCGCCGTCCGCTCTCGGTCAGGCTCACCCCGTTTTCGTCGTAGCTGCTTGTGGTCAAAATCGACTTTTGCTCTGATATGGAGGGCTGGCGGCCTTCTATCTTATAATCGTGGCGCGCTTCGTCCCCGGTATCGCCCACATTCAGTGAGTCGAGAGGATCATCGGCCGTATGCATGAGATAGGGCAGCGTCGGGTTGAGCAAAGCATACTCCCAGTTTATCTTGTACAGCACTTCGGTGTCGCCCGCGCTGATGGTTGGGTTTTGTATCCTGATAGAGTAGAGCAGCTGAATGAAGCTTTGGCTCACACTTTCGTCAATGCCTGCAGCAAAGACGGTCGGGTGGATGAGCATGTGAGTCGGGCGCTCGGCCTCAGGCATAGCCGCCAGCCTATCGTAAATGCTGCCCCAGCCACCGAAATAGGCTCCGCGCAGGCGGTTATCCGTGAGGCCAATTAAGTCCATTGTATAGCGGTCACTAAGATAGGCGTGCGCACCCGTATCGTTGACGGCGAGTCGCGTCTCTTTCGGTGTGTACTTTCTCACCCAATCGCTGAAGGTCATCTGCTGGTAGTAGACATCGCGGGTGCTGTTGGCAAATGCAAAGAAGTAGCCGACAAACTGAGGCAGTATAAGCAGTCCAATCCCGGCGGCAGCGCAGGCGTGCGTGTGCGAAGAGCGCTTCGCTGACGCGTAAAATATCGCGGGTGCGCCGGTGGCCAATTTTATCAGCACAAGCAGGCCGATGGTGAAGTAGAGCCAGAAGAGCGGGTCATAAGGCTGGAAGTAGCGGTTGAAGTGGAGCGGGGGCAGCAGCAATGCAAGCCCGATACCGCCCACCAGCACTGTCAGCATGAGGATATGCACGGTGCGATACACTTCGCTCCTGAGCGCAGCAGCCGCGCCAAGGACGGCCACCGGCAATGCTAGCAGTGGGAAGGGAGAACGGCCAATCTCCAGCCCCATGTATAAATCCTTGGCCGCGGTTATGCCGTAGCCTACCGTCAGCGAGATCTTTTCAAAGAGCGGCGAGTAGGGCAAATACCAGATAGACTTCGCGACGGCCGTATTGAATTGCCAGTTGCCGGTTGTCACCTGGTTCACGATATAGGGTATAAGGCCCGCGAGCAATGGCAATACCAGCCACAGATAGCCCGGCCGGAAGTCCTTTTGCCGCCACAACCATGCTATCGTAGCGACGCATGCAAGGCTAATGAGGATGTGGCCTTCCGTTCGTACCAGCGCGGCCAGCGTGCCCACAGCAGCAAGCAGAATAAATTGACCCTGCGGGACTCCACGCAGCCATGCCCAGAAGAAAGCGACCAGAGCGGCGGTGTAAAGCCCGGTCTCCATACCTGTGAGAAATGTCCAGTTGAGGCTGCCATCAAGCAGAAGGAAGACCGCGCCGAGCAGGGCAAGCGGGCGTCCGCCCAGCCTGTAGCCAACATTGTAGAAGAGGAGAACAGCCGCCAGGTGCGCGATCAGCCCCAGTACATCGGCATAGATGAGAGCAGCCATGCCCCGAAGCCCTATCATAAAGGCCGGGGCTAGCAAGAAGGGATAGATAAATGCGCTGTCGCCTGAGGACGGCAAATCGCCAGTGTTGTACTGGAACGGGTGTCCGGCGGCTAATTGCCGTGCGTACTGAAGATGGATAAACGTGTCATCAAGGGAAGGAGCGAGATGGCCGCCGCTGCCCCACAGCCCAAACAGAAATGTAACAACCGTAACTACCAGCGTACCGGCAGCCAGCCGCGCCAAATCGCGCCGCGCCATGGACCCGCCATTATTGGGCAGGACGGCTGTTTGCTCCTCCTGCATAGTATCAAGTTGGGCGGTCATGGCCCGTAAGTATACCTCCCATGCCAGGAGCAGTCTTTCGCTTTAAGCGCCCGCAAACCGGAACGTAATGAAGTAGCGTCTGGAGCAGAAGTGTTGCAAGTTCCTTGCCATCCTGCGGTGTATCGCGTACTGCGTACCGCGTATTCTGTAACGAGGAAATACGCGGTACGCAGTAACGCCTCATTCTAAAGTACCCCAGGTACCGCAATGGTCTCTCGCTTTCCTTTTGGTCACTCCTTTATGTCTGGTGTGCTATGGGGTCAATGAAGGCAATGCCGCGAGGGAACAAATCGAGTTGCGGGAGCGTATTGTATTATTGTACCAGGGTTGGAGAGGAGATGGTGGGGAGGTGGCGATATGCGGTTGGAGCTAAACGGCAAGATCATATCCGAACACCCCGATGAGGTAGTAATCGCAAGCGCGCTACAGCAGATGGCGAATAAGGGGGATGTGCTGGCTTTGCGCCGCCCTCCGGCAGACTTCATACAAGCCCAGGGCACAACTTCGCAGGGATTTACGTTGAATGTGTATGAGGATGCCGAGGGAATAAGCTTTGCCAGCCACCCACGAAGGTTGGACGGCAGTACGGTAGCCGGAGTTATGGCCCGATTTGCAGAGGGGTCTGGGGATTGGCGTAGTGAGATTGGGAGTACGAAATGGCAATCGGGGGATAAACAACAGGAGAAAGCACAAAGGGTAGGGAATATACCCGGAGTAATCGGGCTGATTGCGCTGGCAGTCTTCGGGATACCGTTTGTGGCATGGGCTACATTAGCGGGGACGATCGGCGGGAGCACACCGCTTACGTGGGGTGATACATGGAAGGGACTTGTGGCTATTGTTCTGCTGTCGGCTTATGTGTCGTGGATCGAGCTATTCTTCCAGACGATCAGGCCGAGTCTGGCAGAGCGGTTAGGCAAGAGGCTGCGTACCGAGGTACAGGGATCGACAGAAGCTTATGATATGGGTATGTGGGTTGCGCCGGATGGCACGCCCATGAATCGGGTACTTGTGTTCTTCATTGATGTGGGAATTACTATCGCAGGTGTTGCGGTGCCTCTTGCTTTACCTGCCGTGGTCTTGTTCGTCCTGTTCAACAAGTGAGGTGTTGGTATGAACCTGCTTAATCAGCAATTGCGCGATGCGTTCATGTTTCAGGGTTCGGATTTACGGATCAACAGGGGTGGACAGCTTTCTGGTCGCCAACAGGTGATGCTGAGAGCGGCGAGGTCGAACAGTAACCTTGCGCTGGGTATGTTTGTACTGGTTATGGCTGGGACGGGCGGGTTTATCGCGTTTTCAGTCGCCCAACCGACAGGGGATACAAGCGGCGGGCAGTCGGGCGATGCGCTTACGACAGCGTTGATAGCTGTGGTGGCTATCGTGGTGGTGACTGTTATCGGGTGGTTGATCAGCCGCAAATATATGACCACATTTAGCAAGAGGCAGATCAGCGTGGCCAAGGGGAAGGCGAGTGTAGCATCGAACGTCGAGAATAATTACCAGGTGAAGATCGGCAGCACCAAACTGAGGATTCCGTCGCCGGGACAGATGGCGGCGTTCCAGCCTGCGGCGGAATACCGGGTATATTACATAGCAGGCCCGGTGCCGATTATTCTGTCAGGCGAGAATATAGTTGAGGGGGTAGACCCGGATGAGGTCGCGCTTGAGATGGCGGAAGAGCTATCGCCCGAACAAGATCCGACTATGAAGCTAGCCAGCGGCGGTAGAACTGTTCTATTCGTAATGATGTTCGTGATTGTGCAGGTAATAGCGGTTGGTTTGTTGGTCAGCCAGGTGTCGGGCGCACTGCGTTGGGTGATTGTCGGCGGGTTGATAGTTGAGACGATAGGGTTTGCTGTGTGGGCATTGGCGCGGTTGGGGAGGGACTAAGCTCGACTTTGTCCAATTTTGTATGGATGGTTCACACCTACGCCTGGCTGAGCCGGGCACCAGATGGAAACCAATCACTTCTACAGGCTATCCAACACGCACTGACGGTCTTAGGCGATATCCAGGTTGGCCAATACAATACCTCTGAGCAGGTTGAAAGCCTCAGTCAGGTTGCGCCGTCTGTGGTTGAAGCGGTGCGATATTCCCTTCCAAATGTCATCAACCAGGCAGTACACGTACAAGCACAAATCCTCGAAGTCCTGTATCATTGGGGTACCCTCCGATGTTTGGTATGTGGTCTGAATACCCGCTTACCTATAACATCGGAGGTTTGTTTGTCAAAGTCGTTTATCTAGCATATCGGCCTAGTACGCAGTACCCTCACGTAAACCGAACCTAATCCTGGGCGGTTGCCTGTTCCTCGTAGAACTCGTTGATGTTGTCGTAGATGTCCTCAGGGAACCGCAGGTCGCTGTAGACGTTGCACGAATTGGGGTCGTCGGGAGTGGGGCAAATAGCGAAGTCCTGCTGTGCCTGCCATTCCAGTATACGCTCGCGCTTTGGTGGGTTGTAGTCGCGGGCAGTCACCTGCTGCAAGAGGGCGCGGGCCTTTGTCTCGTCCTGATCGGGCTGATCCGCCAGCAGCCTCACCATCTCATCCTCATCGAGGAAGTGGCGTCCCACCATAGCGAAGACCAACCGCCCGTAGTGACCAACATCGGTGCCCTTCTCAAGAGCGTTCATCAGGTGAGCCATCAAAGGCGAGTCGCGCAGGTTGTCGCTCTGGCCTCCATTCTGGCTGTTGTCATCGTTACTATTGTTGCTGTTGGTATTCTTAGAAGATTGCCTGTTTTGTGTTTTAGTAGCCATTGTACATATGCTCCTTTCTAGAACATATGTACTTGCAATTGGCGTGCCACAACCCTGACCGCAGACCGCGGACGACCGACCGCCGGAGCCAAAAAGAAGCGCGGGGATTGTCGCAAGGTTCCAAAGAACCGCAACAATCCCCGCGCCCCTGCGCCCTAACTATTTAGTCAGTAATCCTCCACCACCTGACAACTGACTACTCGGTACTCGGTACTCGGTACTCGGTACTCAGTCGCCCCTACTTCGCGCTTGCTTCGTACGTCACAATCAGGCTGGTCTGGACGTTCTGCGAGCCGGGAGCGAAATCGCCTGCTCCGCCTGCTCCCATGCCCTTCTGATACATGGGCACCGGCTGACCGTTGCTAACTTCGCTGACGCTGATGATCTTGCCAAGGTTCATGTTGGACAGAGCGGCGATCTTCTCGGCGCGGCCCTGGGCGTCCTTTACTGCGGCCTCATAGACCTGCTGGCCGAGCGCATCCACGTTCGACAGGCTGAAGTTGGTGCCGTAAACGGTGTTCGCGCCTGCATCTACCAGCGCATCTATTACAGCTGGAGCTGCGGCTGTGTCGCGGAAGGTGATCTCGATCATGTTCGTAACGCGGAAGCCTGCGAGTGTGCCCTGGCCGTTCTGGCCCTTGGGGTTGTTGAAGTCCATTACAGGCTCAACAGTATACTGGGCAGTCTTGTAATCCTTCTCGTCAATGCCGGCTGCCTTCAGTTTCTCATACAGGGCAGCGATGGTGCTGTCCACTTTGTCTTGCGCCGCCTTGACGGTGTTTTCCTGCTGAGCGACACCGATGGTGACCTTTAGGATGTCAGGCTTGACGCTAATGCTGCCTGTGCCCACTACTGTAATCTGCGAAGGCTGGGCAGCCTGCTGGTTGTTGCTTTGTGCCGATGCTGTGGCTGCGTTGCGGGGCAAGAGCCAGGTCAGCGTGAATGCGCCGAGGATAAGCAGCGCGGAAAGGGTCAGGCTGACTGCTGCCAGCACTCTATTGTTTGCCGTTTTCATTCTATGTTCCTCCAGAATTGATCCGTTGTGTTGGGTCGTTTGCGTTGTTTACATTCGTTGTGACGTCACCACTGCTATACTGACGATTATGCCCCTAAATAAGTTCCCGCGAAGCAGCCGTTTGGCCCAAATTGGTTCTGAGACTTCGGGCGTACGGCCGTTGGGCATAAAGAATGAGAGTAGCGACGTGTCCTGCGAGTGTGGTCGCGGGAGGAGAGATCAGGGACAGGAAGAAAGTGAAGGAGATCAGGCGCGTTGCCCGACCTCCTTCGAGAAGAACAGATAGTATGGCCCATTGTGGCCGGTCCTGGAGCCGTTCCCGGACCTGCCCATGCCTGTTAAGTAGTACGCCCCTGCTCCGACGCTTCTATTAGCGCGGCGAGCCGCTTCCTTTGCGTCTCTTCCTTCTTCGCGCTCACTATCCGCCAGATAGAAGTCCGACGGTACCAGGGAGCCTGTGCCTGAAAGAAGTCCCATGCTTTCTTGTTGGCCCGAAACTCGGCCTCATACTCTTCTGGAAGCTCGCCCGGTTGTCCCTGCTCATAAGAATAGACTACCGACTTCTCTTCTAATCTTTTCTCAAACGCCTTGAGACCCGCAGGCTGCATAAGCCCCAACTCAGTTAGCTCACCCACGCGCTTGATATTTACCGCGCTCCAATTGCTCCGTGGTTTTCGCGGCGTGATCCTGTTGGTATAGCTCTCCTCGTCAATGCCTTTGCGAATGCCGTCTATCCAGCCAAAGCAAAGCGCCTGGTCCACTACTTCCGGCCATGTAATGCTCGGCTTGCCCGTGCCTTTTTTGTATAGGCCGACCAGCAGTTCCCGCTCTTTGTCGTGGTTTTCCTCAAGCCATGAACGAAGCTCTGCGGGTGTAGCAAAAAAGACCGGCTCCATAATTCGTAGACCCCCTATCTATACTCGGTTAAGATGAGTATCCTTGAACGCCGAAGGGTATTTCAGGCCGTAACCCAGCAAACGATCCGCCCCGATATGGGCAAACCAGATAAGCGCGATTTGCAGTGCAAGCGGATTTGCTCCGAAAAAGCCGTAGAGAGCCAGCATCGCGGGCAGCAGGTAGTTATGAAAGAGGTTATAAGTGGACGCGCCCACCTTGTTGCCCGCCAGGTAGCCAAGTGCCGACAGATCTGGAGCCAGTATGAGTAGTGCGAAGATGAGCCAGCTTCCGCCCGCATATCCATAAAGGATAAGGGACACCGCGAGCACAGTCCCACCTTCCAGGTGTAGGAGTAACTTTGGTTGCACGTGTCCCTTCCGGCCTCTAGACCTCGACCTCCATCATCCTTCGCAACTCCACAATCTTATCGCGAATGGAGGCTGCTTTCTCGAACTCGAGCACTTTGGCGGCGGTCTTCATCTGGCTTTCCAGTTCCTTTACCATGCGCCCTATCTCGTCGCGGTTGAGCGTGATCTCGCCCGTAGGTGTAATGGTGTACTCGGCCTTGGTCTCCGCGATCTGGCGCACGCGCTCGGTGATGTCGCGCACTTCCTTCTGTATCGTTGCCGGTTCGATGCCGTGCTCTTTGTTGTAAGCCATCTGAATCTCACGACGGCGGTAGGTCTCCTCAATGGCGGCCTGCATCGAGCGTGTAACCACATCAGCGTACATAATGACATGCCCCTCAACGTGGCGAGCCGCGCGGCCTATTTGCTGTATCAATGCATCGCGTGAACGCAGGAAGCCTTCTTTGTCGGCGTCCAGGATAGCGACCATTGATACCTCCGGAAGATCCAGACCTTCACGCAAAAGGTTGATGCCCACCACCACATCGTAAATGCCCAGGCGGAGGTCGCGCAGGATCTCCACCCGCTCCATCACCTCTATCTCATGATGAATATAGTGCGCCCGGACGCCTACTTCTTTCAGATAGTCAGCTATCTGCTCGGCAAACTTGGTGCGGAGAGTGGTAACCAGCACGCGCTGGTTCCTTCCAACACGCTCCCTGATCTGCTCAACAAGATCGTCCACCTGGTTCTCGGTCGGCTTGACCTCAATGGACGGGTCGATGAGGCCTGTGGGTCTGATGATAAGCTCGGTTATCTTCTCACTGTGCTCATGCTCATATGGGCCGGGGGTCGCGCTCACGAACACGGCCTGGTTGATGTGGCCCTCAAACTCCGGGAAGGTGAGCGGGCGGTTGTCAGCGGCGGAAGGCAACCGGAAGCCGTAATCGATCAGAGTAATCTTACGCGCACGGTCACCGCCCGACATGCCCCGCACCTGGGGCAGCGTGATATGCGACTCGTCCACCATCAGCAGATAGTCGTCCGCGAAGTAATCCATGAGGGTCCACGGTTGGTCGCCTGCATTGCGGCGGCTGAGGTGGCGAGAATAGTTCTCGACGCCCGAACAGTAGCCCGTCTCCTGGAGCATTTCAAGGTCGTAGCGGGTACGCTGCTCAATCCGCTGGGCCTCAACTATCTTACCCTCGCTCTGCAATTCCAGCACGCGCTCCTGTAGCTCTTTCTCAATGTCGATAATGGCGGCGGCCAGCTTCTCGTCCGATGTAATAAAGTGCTTGGCCGGATAGATGTTCACTTCGGTGCGCTCGATCAGCACTTCGCCGGTCAGCGGGTCGAACTCAAGTATGCGCTCGATCTCATCGCCCCAGAACTCGATACGAAGGGCCATCTCTTCGTAAGCGGGCTGGATTTCGAGGGTGTCTCCCCGCACGCGGAAAGAGCCGCGAATGAGCGATTGGTCGTTGCGGGTGTAGTGGCTGTCGATGAGGTGGCGTAGCACGCGCTGGCGGCGCACTGTCTCGCCCTTCTTCAGCAACAGAGCGATCTTGCCGTATTCCTCAGGAGAGCCGAGACCGAAGATGCAAGAGACAGACGCCACGATTATCACGTCTTTGCGCTCGAGAAGGGCGCGCGTCGCGGCGTGGCGAAGCTTGTCTATCTCTTCATTAATATCGGCGTCCTTCTCTATATAGAGGTCGTGCTTGGGCACATAAGCCTCAGGCTGGTAGTAGTCGTAATAAGAAACGAAATATTCGACCGCGTTGTTGGGGAAGAAATCCTTGAACTCCTGGTAAAGCTGGGCGGCAAGCGTCTTATTATGGGCCAGCACCAGGGTTGGCTTCTGTGTGGCCTCTATCACTTTACCCATGACGAATGTCTTCCCTGTCGCGGTAGCTCCCAGCAGGGTTTGCTTCTTCATACCATCATGGATGCCCTCCACGAGGCTGCTGATCGCCTCCGGCTGGTCTCCCATGGGTACAAAATCTGATACTATTTGAAACTCTGGCATCTACTATAACTCTCCAAAAATACGGCTACACAAAATAATCTTATATCTATCTATACCTGTATATTATACCAGCTTAATGATGACATCTGCTGTCAGGATTACCCTTTCTGATTGAATGGAGTTGCATTGCCTATCGTTTGTCTCCAGAGGTCATGGGCCGCATAGGAGCAATACTTATCCACTATAGGAAATCTGGCCTATACTCCCGCCCGCTCTGATGGCCTATCATGTATGTAGGACTCATGCCGCTCTATCCACGCGCCCTGATACCAATTCTGCTGCCGGGCACAAAGGTCGGTCCGTTTGTGGTCCACGCTCTCGATACGGCATTCATACAATCCGGCTGATTGGAAGTGACCTCCATGCGAAAACCCATTCTACCTCTTATCCTGATTTGCCTGATGGTGGCGGGCATATTTGCCCTTCAGCAGGCCAAGATCAGCATAGACCTGAAATCAGGCGACAAGCAGTCCAGTGCTGCTTCGGAGGGCATTAACCCCAGCGTGCCGGGCAGCACTGACCCTGTGGATGTTGCTGCAGGCCCTACAGCACCCCCGCTCCCCACTGAAGTACCAACTATTGAGCCGTCCCCCACCCGCCAGGCCATTCCGGACGCTCTCCAGACGCAAATCAACTGGATAGAGTCAGGTGCAGCACGGCTGCGCGGCCTCGACCCGCTGGACACAGTGCCCGAAACCTTCCTGACGCGAGCCCAGTTCCGAGAGCAGTATGTGAAGGAAATGCAGCAAAGCCTCCCTCTGGACGAAGTCCGGCAGTATTTGGAGCAGCTCTGGATGCTGCGCCTGGTGGCTGACCCCTCCATCAACTTCTATGAGGTCAGCGCCGACCTCGGCAGCGACGGCATCCTCGGTTATTACGACCACATCAAGAAGGAGCTATTCGTAATCACCGATAAGCTGCAACTCGACCCCGAAGCCCAGGTGACGCTGGCCCATGAATATGTACACAGCCTGCAAGACCAGCACTACAAGCTGAAGAAGATATGGCCCGTCGGCTCGACCGACCAGGACCGCTCTATGGCGATCAGGTCGTTGGTAGAGGGCGACGCTACCCTGTCTGGCTATGGATGGGCGGCCAACTTTATGACCGGTAAGGATTTCCGCAGCCTCTTCGACCAGAAGACCCTGTCTCAAGATGTTAAGGTGAAGACCCCACCCTACCTGGGCATCAGCACTATCTTCCCTTACACGGCGGGGCCGGAGTTTGTTGGCAAGATTATGCAGGTCGGCGGCTTCTCGACGGTCAACCTTGCGTTGCAGGATCCCCCTCGCTCGACAGAGCAGATCATGCACCCGGAGAAGTTCTTGCAGGTGCCGATTGACCAGCCCAAAACGGTAACGCTCCCCGACCTTTCC
The DNA here is from genome assembly GCA_039932335.1 of Chloroflexota bacterium. GTDB lineage: Bacteria > Chloroflexota > Chloroflexia > QHBQ01 > JADMIH01 > JADMIH01. Next base: position 11,287 of record JBDTQH010000033.1, on the reverse strand, counting down.
GAGCCGCTCGGTGAGGGCTGGGAACTGAAGGAGACCAACACCCTGGGCGAGTTCGATCTAAACATCATGCTTCAGGAGAACGGTGCGGGCGATCCCGACAGGGGTGCTGACGGCTGGGGTGGCGGTAAGTTCGCCATGTACAAGCTTGCGCAGGAAGTTATGGTCTATACCAGCGTAGTGTGGGACACCGAGAACGACGCTTCGGAGTTCGAGGGTGCGATGGGCGAAACGTTCACCAAAATGCCCATGGACGGCCCCTTCCGCACCGACGCAGGCCGCTATTTCTACATGGTGCGCGGCGGCAAAAAGGTAACCTTCATAGCCAGCACCAACAAACCCGCCCTGGAGCGAGTAGTAGCGGCAAAGTAAAGGCCCGGACCCGTTGCCGGTAGTCGGCTGCGCGTGCTGCGCCCCCATAGGCCATTCAGGTAAGTTGCGTTTACCCCAACCCGCAATTCACCCCAATGGCCTATCTTTCCCCAATCCTCCCCAAACCCTGTCTCAAATGCCCACACCAATGGCATTACTACTATGACAACCCACAGAACAGACCCTGCTGCGTGCGCATCAGCTAGGTCCAAGCCCAAAGGAGGCCCTGCCCAGACCAATACCGGTGTTCCCTGCCGGAGAGCCTAACAACTCTCTGTCTTACTCGCCTAACCCACCAGCCTAGCTGGCAAAGCAGGTCAGCCCACCAAGCCGACCTGCCCCTACCCCACACCCCATACCCTGCCCCTCGCCACCCACTACCAATACTCACTACTCGGTACTCGGTACTGGCGAAGCAGGAGCGGTCACGATGACGCGGGGATAGTGGAGCATCGAAGCGCTCAGGGACACCGGTATTCCCCTATATACCCACGCAGCCGCATACCCAAAAACAAGACCCTCCTTGGCGTCTTGGCGTCTTGGCGTTCCAACCCCCAACTGACCCCTGACCCCTCGTCGTGTATAATGAGTGTGACGCTATCGCAGTCCCATGCGTATATAGTTATGGAGGACAGTTATGAAGAAAGCGTCAACTCTTTTTCGCGTATTGCGTGGAGCGTACCTTGGTTCCCTGTTGTTGGGCGTATTGCTCCTTCTTCTGGGTGGATTGTTCCAATCATTCACCCCCTCCTCGGCGAGCGCATCACCCCTCAGGCAAACCGGCGGCAACGGCTTTGTCTATGTAGCAAAGTTCAAGCTGCCCATCACGCCAATCAGCGCACAATATTATGACCGCGTTATAAGTGCCGCCGAGAACGACGGTGCCAATGCCCTCGTCGTGGAGCTTGACACTCCCGGCGGGCTTGTAGACTCGATGCAAGCAATGGTGCAGCGCACACTTGCCAGCACTGTTCCCGTGCTCATTTACGTATCGCCCCCGGGAGCCATGTCCGCATCAGCGGGCGTATTTATAGTGTACTCGGGGCACGTGGCCGCCATGGCCCCCAACACATCTATCGGCTCGTCCGAAGTCATCCTGAACGCGGGCGGCGACAGCAGCACCGGCGGCACGCCGGAAAGCGGTGATACTGCAGCCGAGCGGCGCAAAGTGACCAACCTGCTCGTTACGCAGATACGCAACCTTGCAGACCAGCACAACCGCAACGCTGATTTCGGGGAGAAGGCCGTTCGAGAGAGCGCCAACATCGGCGCGCAAGCCGCCCTGGACCAGCACGTTGTAGACATCGTGGCCGCCAGCGTGCCCGATCTGCTCAAGCAGGCCGACGAGCGCGTGGTACACATGGCGGGTGGTACGGATGCCACCCTGAAAACGGCGGGCGCGGAGATAAAGACCCTCGACCTGACCTTTGGCGAAGACCTGCTCTTGCTCATTACAAACCCCAGCGTAGCATTTGTGCTGATAAGCCTCGGCACTCTTGGCCTGACGTGGGAGTTCATCAATCCAGGGTCGGTATTCCCCGGCGTCGTGGGTGCGATCTTCCTGCTGACCGGGTTCCTGGCCCTCGGCACGCTGCCTGTCAACTGGGCAGGCGCGGTGTTCATGCTGCTGGCGTTCGTGCTCTTTATCGCTGATGTGTTCATGCCCTCGCACGGCATCCTTACTGCAGGCGGCATAGTATCGCTCGTTATCGGCGGGTTGATGCTGGTGAACACGTCGCAGGCTCCCGGTTTGCCCGGCGTGTCGCCTTTTGTCGTGGCGGGCACAGCCACGGGGCTTGGAGGCTTCTTCTTCTATGCCATTTACAAAGTTGTGAAGTCGCGGAATATGCGCCCAACCACGGGCCTGGAGAACCTTGTCGGCAGCATAGGCCACACGCGCACAGATTTGGCGCCCGAAGGCATGGTTTTCGTTGAAGGCGAGCTATGGCAGGCAAAGACCCTCGACGGCTCGATACCCTCCGGTGCTCCAGTGCGAGTGCTGGCCGCCAACGGCCTGACCCTGCTCGTTACCCCTGAGGACGGTAATATAACGCGCAAAATGTGAGGCGATATGCGTAAAACGTGAAACGTGAAACGTGATCACGGGATTGAAACGCCAAGACGCCATGATTCTATGGTCTTACGTTTTACGTTTTACGTTTTCGTCTCACGTTTCGCGTTCAGACAAAGGAGAACAAAATACAATGGAAGGCATAATTGGTGTACTGATATTTTTGGCTGCCCTGGTGGTAGTGGTGCTTAGTGTGGCCGGCTCGGCTGTGAAGGTGGTGCAGGAGTACGAGCGCGGCGTCATATTCCGGCTTGGCAGGCTGGTGGGCGCTCGCGGGCCGGGTCTCTTCTTCATAATCCCGTTTGTGGACCGTATGGTGAAGGTTGACCTGCGCGTGGTGACCCTTGATGTGCCTGCACAGGAGGTTATCACACGCGACAACGTGACGGTTCGCGTCAATGCGGTGCTCTACTTCCGGGTGTTCGACCCGCAGAAGGCAGTTGTGGCCGTTACCGACTTCGTCAGGGCCACCCACCAGATAGCCCAGACGACATTGCGGAGCGTGCTCGGACAATCCGACCTTGACGAATTGCTGTCCCAGCGCGAGGAGATCAACATGCGCTTGCAGCAGATTATTGACGAGCAGACCGAGCCGTGGGGCATCAAGGTAGGCATCGTTGAGGTGAAGGACGTGGAGCTGCCGCAGAGTATGCAGCGCGCTATGGCCCGACAGGCCGAGGCCGAGCGCGAAAAGCGCGCCAAGATCATCCACGCATCCGGCGAGTACGAGGCGTCCAAGATGCTAACACGCGCTGCCCGTATCATCGGCTCAGAGCCGACCTCTATACAGTTGCGCTACCTGCAAACACTCACGGAGATCGCGGCGGAAAAGAACTCCACAATCGTCTTCCCGCTGCCCATCGAGCTATTGAGCCTGCTGCCGCAAATTAACAACGGCTCCAAGAACGGCAGCAAGGACGTTAGTGTTACCGATCTTGAGTTCCCGCTCAATGCGCTCATAGACGACGAAGAACCGGCTGTCCTGCCTGAACCGGTTGCAGGCTCGGAAGCTCAAACCGAGCAAGCCGCACCCAGTGCGAGCACCTTGCACCAACTGAACCGCGAGCATCTTCAGGAGCGTACCCACTTCCTAGAAGGCGATCTTCCTCTCCCTACCGATGACGCCGGTACAGCGAAAAGCTAACTCCCAATCGGACCTGAACTAAAAAGAGGTATGCACGATAAAGTGCATACCTCTTTTGCAACCGCGAGCTAACTCGTGTGGAGCTAGTTGCAGTTATTGAGCGCTACATCGTCCACAAAGAACGACGTAATGAGCGATGAGTCGGTTGTGCCTCGGAACTGGACGCGAACCGTCTGCCCCTTATAAGCGAGCAGGCTAAAGTTGGACTGTGTCCAGACGTTACGCGTGTTCCTGTTGGAGATGGTTTGCACGTTTCCGAGAAGCGTGCCTGTAGTGCTACGTACCTCGGCGTACAGGAAGTCATATGCCGTGCCTGTGCCTTCCGCCGACGTCATATACCACCAGTACGAGAGATTGGCCGAAGTAGCGTTGGCAGGTATCGACACCGTCTGGTAGATAGTATCGGTGCCGTTGTTGTAGCCGTTCAGATAGGCACTATATGTACCTGTGTGCGGGCGGGTTGGGTCGATCAACTGGTAGCCGTTTGTAGAACTCTGGACCCATGGGGCTGTACCGCTCTCGTAGCCGCCGTTGACGATTACATTGGAGCAGCCGCCGCCAACCGGGGTATTGGTAGCAGTAGGCGGCACCGGCGTATTAGTGGCGGCCGGGTTAGGCGTGTTGGTGGGCGGTACGGGCGTTCTTGTGGCTGTGGGTGGTACAGGTGTGGAGGTTGGGGCAGGGCCACTTCCGCAGCCGGGGAACTTGAACGCCCCTATGCGAGTTTGCCAGTTGGCCGTCCCGGTGGTCTGGATATATTCGGTCGTCATCCAGAACGTGCAATCGTCCGTGGGGTCAATGGTCATCATGGCATAGTCGCCCCAGCGAGAGCCTGTGCCCGTCTGGGAGCCTGTGCCCGCGATGAGGGTTGACTCACCCTGCGGCATTGTGCCAAGCGCATCCGTGGCGAGCCTTCCCGTGAACCGTATGGATGGCGAGACGCTTGATGATGATGCGCTGTACACCATTGCCATGTTGCCCTGTCCGTCCATCGCTACGCTACCCAGCCAGCGGTTGGTGCTGTCGGGCGAATACGTGCCCTGCTGGTAGATCGTGGGCGACGATCCTGGGCTTCGCACTTCATACCAGCGCACGCCAGCCACGCCGCTTCCCGCGTTGACAGAGTGATTGAGCACGAGCGACTCGCGGCTGCCGAAGTTCCTGTATGCAAGCCGGAACATCAGGCGGTCGCCCAGGCCGTCAAGCTTGACCGTGGTGCCTGGCTGTGGAATGCAGCTTCGGGTAGTTGTGCAAAGCTGGTTGAATGCTGCTGTAGCGAGCGTGGTCGGACCTGTGAAGGTCGAGTTCGATGTGGTTGTCCAGTCAACGTGGAACTTGAACAGATTTAGAGCGTTCGTGCCGCGAGACATGAAGTAGTTTGGCGCACCGGCAGGCGGCAGGGTTGGCCCATCCAGGTCGGAGGGGAGGAACGTGCCGTAGCTGCTGCTCGCGTTGAACGCCTGGTAAGTGGCCGAGAGGCCCTGCAGCATCCGAGAGCGGTTCATCACGATAGCGGCGGGGCCGGAGTAGGTATTGCCGCTAAAGCGGTTAGCCCCCAGGTAATAGCCGTCAGGCCACACGCCCAGGTGGGGATAGTCGTAGAATACCGTCGTGCTGAACTGGAAGAAGTAGCGATAATAAGAGCCTGTTGGGTCGGGCGAGGTCGAGATAGCCACGCACTCACCATATGGATTAGCGGCCGTGAACTGCGAAACGAGCCAGCGGTCGGCCATGGAGTCGTAGAGCACAACAGGGTCGCCGTCGTTGCGCGTCTGGCACGAGCCGCCAAAACCGCTCCAGATTGTGTTGGCGTTTACAGGTCCATAGACAGACGCGCCGCTCTTGTTGAACACCTGCAAAGAGAGGTTGACCATCTGGACAAAGTGGTTGGGTCCAACGTCGCCGTTGGTGTCGGGCGGGTAGACGCCGTTGCGATTGTTGAGGCCCTCGAAGTTACGGCTTGTCGCAGGCATGACCGATGTCAGATCGCCAAAGCTGCTCTGAACAACCGGGTCATCGACCGGTGGGAGGGGCTTGCCTGCCATGTTATCGCCGCCCGGCTCCGGCATTTCGCGAACGCCGTTCGGCTTCTCGTAGGCAATAGCGGGGATGTCGCGCAGAGGCGGGGAGACATCGTAGTAGGCGGCTGTGCCGACCTCGAATGGAGGAGCATCAACGACGGCACCCTGAGCAGCAGGCGCGCCCGCTACCGATGCCATCCTCGGTGCATCCGGTGATAGGCTTGCCGGGGCTGGAGCCGCGAGCTTACCTGATTGCAGTACGGCTTGCGCGAGTAGCGCGACAAGCAGTAACAGGACACCTGCCTGGAATATGCGACGCCGGTTGTTACGCATTTGACCTTTCTCCTTTCATGGGTGCGGATAGGATCGGCCGTTTAGCAGAGCGTGGGCATTAGACGTTCCGTTATGTGTATTGGTCTGATGAGGGTTGGTTTTGTGCAGTTAAGATAGTGAACGGCATTCCGCAGATATGATCCGTAAGGTTGGCGTCGTTGCCTGGCCTGGAACTACTCTGTGGTCTGCCGTCAGTTGTCCGCCGTGGGTTGCCGGAGCGTCTATAATTCTGCTAAAGAAGGTATCTGAGTATAGCCGCTGAATATTCTATTTGCAATAGAATATTCACTTTGAAAAGGCGAATATTAGTAGTACTTTAGTACCATGTTGTAACTATTGAACAGGGCAAGGCGGCAACGCTACGCCGGGCACATAGTATGCCGTTGTCCGGATCACGTGCAAGGACGCACAGATGTCGTGGACTGAGTGTCCTTCTGCGTGCCGAACGCGACAAAATACAGCGCAGGCTTACTAACGCTGAGTAGTTGGCTATTCAGCCATGCGCACGCGCTCGGAGATGGGCGGGTGGCTGTAGAAGAGGAACCGCACCCAGGCGGGAGGGTCCATGTCTGAGAGATTCTGGTTGGCCAATTTGAGCATGACCGACCTGAACGCCGCCCTATTATGCGTGGTTTCCAGCGCGTAGCGGTCGGCGGCGCGCTCCATGCTGCGCGAGAGCAGGTTGGCGGCGGGCATCGTTAGCAGTCCGAAGATGCTGAGCGCGGCAATCAGAAGCGGCAGTGCTGCCACGTCATCAATGCCCCTGAAACCGAATTGATCGACACCCCAGCTAAGCAGCACCGAAGCCACCCACATACTCACGGGGATTATAACCGCCTGCGCCGCCAACCCCTTCAACAGGTCGTTGTGTACATGGTGGGCAAGCTCATGGGCAAGGATGGTTTCTATCTCATCGTGGCTGTAGTCTCGCAGCAATGTATCGCCCAGTATAATGCGCCTAGTGCTGCCCAGGCCCGCCAGCATGGCGTTGGCCGTTGTTGTCCTGCTGCTCATATCCATCACATAGACCCCGCGCACCTTCGCGCCTGCCCTATCTGCGAGAGCGGTTAGCCTGCTCACCAGCTCAGGGTCGTCCAGCGGGCGGAACTTGTAGAAAATGGGCATTATCAGCACAGGTGCAAGCTGAGCCATAACCACAGTGAAGAGCCACAGCAGCAGCGATATAATCGCCCACCAGTAGTCGGGGAAACTCCGCAGCACCCAGTAGAGGACTTCTATGCCCACCAGACCGAAAGCAGCGCCCAATGCAAGGTTCTTTACAGTATCAACCACCCACCCAGCGGCGCTTTGTGTGAGCAGACCATATCGCCTGGGCAAGATGTAACCGGAGTAGAAATCAAGAGGCAGGGTCAGCACAACAAAGATCGCGCCCAGGGCCACCCCGTAGAGGCCAACCACCAGCCAGGAGTCCGTGGAGAGGCCCTCGATCCAGCCTCGCAGCGCGGTCGACCACCCGGTAAAAAGCAGAGCGGCAAGCACCAGCGCCATCACGCCCATCTCTATAAAGAAAAAGCGGCGCTGTATGCCCGCATACTCTTTCGCCACCCGCTGCCGGGCAGGATCTATCTCGGTTCCCGCCGGAGGAGTGGCGTTCGCCGTAGACTCCGCGCTATCTATTGTGCTCATTCTCTGCTGGCCCTCAAAAGCATGTAGGGGCGGTCAACCAACCGCCCCTACAAATTGCTTCGTAACGTTAGATAATAGACCACCGGGGAGCTACCCGGCGCTCTTGCTTGTTGCCGCTGAGGCTGATACTTCCCAGTCGGGCGTACCGTTGCACCGCCAGTCGGCTATCCATGGGCGCTGCACGACAACCACGTCGGCTTCTTGCTCGCCTGACTGCAAGGCTATCGCTTCACGGGAGTACCAGACCACGCTCCCGCTTACTACTTCGCCGCTCTCCAACTGAAGGTCCATGGCGACAGGCTCGCGCCTGCAATCTTCCAGGAAATAGGTGAGGCGCTTACGGTAGGCCTCTCGCCGGGCTGTGAGGTCTTGCAAGGGAACGCCAAAGTACGAAGCAAGCTGCACCAGCGTAGCATCGTCTTCCCCCATCCTGCGATGTTTCACCTCCATAAGGTGGACATCACGGGCCGGAACCCCGCTTGCCTCGGCAATCTCCCACGGTGTCAGCCCTCCCTTGAGGGCGCGCTGGAATTTGATGTAATCGCTCAGGCTCATAGTCTGTTTCTCTCCAGAAGCAGGAGCAAGGGCCGTTCTGTGTCCCTAGACTCCTCTGTCCTCGTCCATATTGTCCATCTCGGGCGTTACAGGTTCGCCTGCCCGGTCGGACTCGACGCCATCGGCAGGCGATTTCTTGGCTTTAGCGCGAGGCTTGGCTGCTTTGGGAGCAACCGCTTCTCCGGCTGCCTCGACTGCTTCAATGGCCTCTGCTGCGGCCTGCACGGGTGCGATTTCTGGTGTGAGCACACTTCCGTCGGCCGGGGCATCTGTCCGGCGGTAGTAGGCGATTGCCAGCTTGCGTAGCACCATCTCATCATTACTGCCGTGCAGTTTGATGGTGATGGTGTACGGCGTAAAATCAGCTATAACGCCGCTCACCTGCTCGCCGTTGAACAGCTTGAAGACGAAATAAGAACCAGCCTCCTGTTGCTGCTTTAGGTAAGCCGCTTCCTGGTCCTCACGCGACTCCGGCCACTGTCCATAGGGCGCTTCGCGGCTTGGCGCGATTTCCTCGACCATAGCGCGCGCCCTCTTAATCCAGTCTTTGGCCTCCGGCCTGTTTAGCTCAACCAGCTTCTTACCGACCCGCTCCTCAAGCTGCTCTGTAGTGATTTCCAGTTTCACAGCCAACCGCTGCAACTCTTCTAGCTGGCCTTCCGTGATCGGACCCGGTGGGGGAGGCGCAGGACGCACAGGCTTGGGGACACGCCCTCCCGCGGGTGTGTTCCGCCCGTCCTGCCCATCGCTGCTGGAGGGGCGAACGGTGCGTGGAGCCTCATACCTGGGGTGTGTTCCCGAATCGGTAGTGGTACGAGGTGGTTGCGCCATGCCCGGTCCCGGTGTAGGCTGAGGCCGGGGTGCGGGAGATGCGGAAGGAGGGGGCGTTGGCCGTGGACCAGGCGTTGGGGCAGGAGGGGTGTACGCGGGCGTTGATCCTGCCGGGGGCATCAAATCCTCGATACCAACCCAGAGTGCCTTTGCCAGCAATTTGGCATGGTTCAGCGAAATAGTGTGCTGGCCCTCTTCATATTCAAGTATAACGCGCGACGAGATACTGGACTTGGCTGCTAACTGCGAGACTGTCAGTCCCTTCTTCTCGCGTAGATTTCGAAGCATACTCATATCTTGCTCCTGTCGAGGCTAATTTTCCTTTTAGATATACACTACGCCCCGGCGATACGGTTCATCACATGCTCACATGAAGCACTGAATGTGCCCTCATAAGCTCCACCCACATTATACGCAATACAACGGAAATGCGTTCTGCATACTATTAACGCACCATGGTATACAGAAGATGCCACTCTAGGCGCAAATTGCCGCACAGGTGACGCGCTCAGCAACGTTATGCTAACTGCTCATCGCCTGCTGTACCGCCTGGACTTCCTCTGCAGAAAGCGACAGCGGAGAGGCCGATGCTTTGATAGGCTTCGCATAGAAGCGTGTCATGGTACGACTGTGCAAACTGCTTATTACAACACCATCACCACGGTTGTCAAGCAGCGCTAGAGCAAAACTCTGGTCGCCACCTGTCTCCTGGAAAGGATTATACCGGACCAACCCAACATGCTGCACGCTGTGACTCAGCAGCACGTCCATATCGCCAACCTTCTTTTGAAGAGCTGCAAGCTCAGCGCGGGCTACTTCGAGCCGCTCGCCCTGGCCTGCTACAAGCTCGCCAATAGATAATCTGAGTCCTGCCGCCCCCGGTGTGCCGCGCATCAACGTTCTATATTGCCTCTCGATACGCCCCAACCGCAAAGCCTGCACTATATACAACACACCCAACACAAGCGCCAAACCGAGCGCGATCCATGCCGCTAGCTCATTAAACGACATTCTTACCATGCTCCTAAACAGGATGGAGTAGTGCCCAATTCTAAACGAGGTATACCTGCCTGTCAATTACAGGCGTGACGGTAGCAGGGCTGATGCAAAGTCTAGGTGCTGGTGAACCGACCGGCACCTAGACTTTGTCATTCTGAACGAAGTGAAGAATCACTGTCCCTGGCAGATTGCTATGGAGGTTGATTCTTCACTCTATTCAGAATGACACCGCCGGGAAGGCACGCCAGAAACCGACTTTGCATCAGCCCTGGTGACGGTAAATGTTCAGATCTAGGGTGGAGCAACCAGACATGTCAATAAAGGGAGACCGTCCCGCACGTGGAATGTGAGCAATAAGTAGATGGGAAGAGCCAGGGAACACTGTCTCCCGCTTCGCGCATGCCTCACGCGGGAGTTGGCTGCAAACCCCGCTACTTCAACTCTGAACGGTTACTTTCAGCTTCTTCGATGTCAAGCTGCCGCGCCAGGTCGTCTGTGAGCAGGATGGTGGTTGCCTCGCCGCCTGCGCGTGTGAGGAACGCCGATGCAAGCGCGCTCCAGTAGTGGGCGATGGCGACGATGACCATTGACGCTCCGGGCTTCAGGCTATCACCTAAGTCTTTTAGCTTCTCATCAAACATCCCTGCGTCGCTACCCTCGGCAGCCGCGGCACCTACAGCAGCGCCAGCCGCCCCGCCAACCAACAACCCGAGCGGACCGCCTATGAAGCCCATTATTGTGCCGATGCCTCCTCCAAAGAGGGCGCCCCCTCGCGCCTTGAGATCGTGCTCTTCCTTGATATGCAGCTTGTTTTGGTAGTCTCTATTTACCACTGCCACATCAATCATGAGAAGCATACCCTCTTTTTCGGCCTCCAGAAGTTCCTCGTAGGCCGCGACTGCTGCCGCTTCATCAGGGAAAGTAGCAATTATCAATTCCAAAGATGAGTCAACATCCGGGTCACCCGACGCGCCTGTCCTGATAGGCTGGCTGCCGGGATTATCTTCTATTTCAACTTCATGCGGCCCGTTCAATTCGTCCGCGCGAGTTCCATCCATTACTTTTCCTCCTGAGCGCCTGAGATGCGTGGTCTTACATTGTGTAAGTATACACAATAGTTGTCAGTTGTCAGTTGTCAGTTGTCAGTTGACGACCGCCGAGTACGTGTTCATACTCGAGGTGGAGCAATCTTACATCCAGGTAAGCTAAGACCCACCCCCAACCCCTCCCAAGTGTGGGAGGGGAGTCTAAAGAAGAAGGGAAGAATGGGGGACACCCCCATACCCCCGTCATGGGCTTCGCCCCTGCACCCCCGCT
>JBDTQH010000032.1:0-69343 GCA_039932335.1 Chloroflexota bacterium | reverse complement strand
GTAGCCGATGGGCTCTCATTTTTCAACGCCAAAAGTGTCGTCTTCCCAACACACGTGGGAGGGGAGTAATAAGTAGAAGAAAATGGGGGACACCCCCAGACCCCCGTCATGGGCTGCGCCCCTGCACCCCTTCTGCTTGGGGAGAATGCAGACACCCTATCCCGGGCAGGGGTACTCCCCTGCACCACCTTACCCTGACCTGCACACTTAGCCCTGTGACCCTATAACAGTAAGTGTTCAGACTTGAGATGCAAAGGGGTGCAGGGGCGAAGCCCATGACAGGGTGTGGGGGTGTCCCCCACTCTTCCCTTCTATTGAGACTCCCCTCCCACGTGTGGGAGGGGCCGGGGGAGGGTCTCTCAATAGTGAGATGCCAGGTTGTTCCACCCTAAATCTGAACATTTACCTTTAACCAGCCCGCTTGACATCCCCCTACCCCTATGCTATGTTACACTTTGGCGTGGCGGCTGGCTGAGCGGGCCGAATTGGAACGCCGCGGCGTTGTGTGGAGGGCTGCTGATGGAGCCTGTTGGCGGGCTGCTGCATAGAGCGGTTGTCATGGAAGTGCTGCAAGCCGCGTTGGCTGCCGCCGACCCCTACAGAGCCGTTCTGAGCGCGCTAACGACCCATCCCATAGCACTCGCAGCGCTCACACAGCTAACGCCGGGCGGTAGAGTCTACGTCGTAGGAGCAGGTAAGGCCGGGACCGCAATGACGCGGGCAGCCGAAGAAGTGCTTGGCGAGCGCGTCACTGCCGGATTGGTCATCGTCAAGGATGGGCACACCGAACCTCCCGATGCCTCACAACCATCAAGTAACAGGAGGGTTCTTCTCAAAGAGGCCAGCCACCCTGTGCCCGACGCGAGGGGCGTGGCGGCTACCGTCGAGTTGCTTGACCTTGTAGAGCAGGCGGGCAATGACGACCTTGTGTTATGCCTCATATCGGGCGGCGGTTCTGCACTTCTAACTGCCCCGGCTGAGGGCATAACTCTCGAAGATGTTCAATCGGTGACAGCGGCGCTCTTGCGGGCGGGCGCGACCATCAACGAGTTGAACGCGGTCCGTAAGCACCTATCTCGCGTTTCAGGTGGACAGTTGGCTCGCATTGCTGCGCCTGCCAATGTCCTTTCACTTATTTTGAGCGATGTTACAGGCTCGCCGCTCGATGTCATAGCTTCCGGGCCAACAGTGCCTGACACGTCTACGTTCGGTGATGCACTGGCGATTATTTTGCGTTACAACATAGCAGACAGTATTCCTCTGTGCGTGCCGGAAAGATTGCGGCAGGGGACAGCGGGAGACGTTAGCGAAACGCCCAAGCCGGGCGACCCGCTCTTTAACAAGGTCGCTAATCTGCTGGTAGCCAACAATGTGCAGGCTGTAGAAGCTGCCGCTGATAAGGCTCGACTGGTGGGCTTGAACACAGGCATAATCTCCACCTACCTGGAGGGTGAGGCGCGCATAGTGGGTGGCGTGCTAGCCGGGATTGCACGGGAAGTGGTAGAGTTTGGGCGGCCTGTTGCGCGTCCTGCCTGCCTGCTGTTCGGCGGCGAGACGACCGTAACGGTGCGCGGCAACGGAGTCGGCGGGCGAAACAGTGAGCTTGCTCTGGGCGCGGCCCTTGCGTTGGCCGGACTTGGACCAAACGTAGTGGTGGCCTCACTGGCAACCGACGGCGGCGATGGTTCATCACCTGGCGCGGGCGGGATAGTTGACGGCACTACTATTGATAGAGGGCATGCTATGGGACTGAACGCCGAGGCATTTCTGGCGAACAACGATAGCTATACTTATCTGGCGCAACTTGGAGACGCTATCATGACAGGCCCAACGGGTACGAACGTAAACGATATTATGGCGCTATTTGTTTTGGAAAGCAGTTGAGCTACGGTGGTGAGGGCATACTCGTAGCTGCTATATTCTAATCACCAGTTCCTAAAGGGAGACGCAAATGAAACTCGGCGGATTTACGTTTGTTTTGCACTCGCACATGCCGTTTTATAGAGGGGCCGGACGCTGGCCGCACGGAGAGGAGAACCTACACGAGGTAATGGCGGAGACCTATGTGCCGCTGCTCGAAGCACTCACCGACCTGCATGAGGCGGGCGTAAAGGCACGTGTCACCCTCGGTGTGACCCCTGTGCTGGCCGAACAGTTGGCCGACCCGCTCATCATCGAGCACTTCGAGGAGTATGTGGGCCAGGAGATCGAGTCTGCCACGGAGGATGTAAAGCGCTTCCAGGAGAGCGGCGACCAGCATTTCCTCTATCTGGCCCACTTCTATCTTGACTGGTACCGCCATGTGCTCAATACTTTTCAGGTGCGATTCGGAAGGGACATTATTGGCGGCCTGCGGCGGTTGCAGGACGCAGGCGTCGTAGAGATCCTGACCTCTGCGGCCACCCACCCATATCTGCCGCTGATGCAGCGCGACTCCACCATTTACGGCCAGTTGGAACTTGGCAAGCAGGTCACCGAGCGGCATTTCGGCAAAGCGCCTCGCGCTATCTGGCTGCCTGAGTGCGCCTACCGGCCTGCTTACTATGCTTCAGCATCCGACGGATCTCGCTACCAGAGGCCGGGCCTGGAAACCCCACTTGAAGACGAAGGATTGCGCATCTTCTTCAGCGAGAGTACAGCCATAGAGGGCAGCAAAGTGCTCGGACGTGCCGAGCGCGAGACCAAAGAGCTTATCCGCTCAACCACCCATACTCAGGTAGAGCGCGACCTCTACGGCCAGGTTAGCGATGTGATAGAGAAGCAGGGTTATGAGCACGCAGGCTTCGTTACCGAGAAGCGCGTTGTGCCTTTCGATGGCGCCGGCCGTGCGGCGGGGGCAGACGGCGGTACGTTCGAGAGCTATTATGTGCGTGACTCTGACGTAGCCGTGATGGGCCGCAACCGCGAGGTCGGTGAGCAGGTATGGGCCGCGGCGGTCGGCTACCCTGGCGACCCTGTCTATCGCGAGTTCCACCGCAAGGATGCCGAGCATGGCTTCCAGTACTGGCGCGTCACCGATAACCAGGCGGATATCGCATACAAGCAGCCCTACGAACCGTATCAGGCGGGACAGCGCACTGAAGAACATGCCCGGCACTTCGTTAGCCTGGTAGCCAGCCAACTTCGCGAGTACGGGCAGCGTCACGGCAAGCCGGGCTTCGTGGCTTCGGCCTATGATACAGAGCTATTCGGACATTGGTGGTTCGAGGGTGTTGATTGGCTCAAGAAGGTGCTCACTTTGCTGGCCGAGAGCGAAGAGGTTGAATTGACTACCGCTTCCGATTGGCTTACAAGCAACCCGCCCGACAAGGCAATCGACCTGCCGGAAAGCTCGTGGGGGCATGCAGGCACGCATATTACCTGGATCAACCCTGAAACCACCTGGATGTGGGCAGCGGTACACGCCGCCGAGCGCAGGATGGAAGGGTTGGTCGAGAGGTTCCCCGAAGCATGGGGCGGCACGCGTGAGGCTCTTAACCAGGCCGCTCGCGAGCTTGTGCTGCTGGAAGCAAGCGACTGGGAGTTCCTCTATACTACGGGGCAAGCCCGCCAGTACTCCACCGATCGCTTCTCAGAGCATGTAGACAGGTTCAACGATCTCGCGGGCACGCTCGAATACGGTGCGAGCGACGAGAAGCTTAGCGAGCTTGCAGCAAGCTACAGGGAGCGCGACAACCCATTCGCAGACATCGACTACCGCATCTTTGCCCGCCGCCAGCCGGATTAGTCGCTCACAGGTCTCCGCTGAAACAGCAAGAAAGCCACCTATCCTGGGTGGCTTTCTTGCTGTTTCGGCTGGTACAGGCTAGCCTTTGCTGACGCCGCCTGTCTCTCCGCCATATTGCGCGGGACCGGCTATATCGGCCGCTCCCTGCTGGCCGCCTTTGACGAGGCCCGAACGGGGATCGTTCTCTTCCATCTCCCGGGTAAGATCGGTACCCTTGCCTGTGTTCTCGAACTCACCGAACTGTTCGCCTTCGCTGCTGCCCTGGGTTGTGCCTGCGGTGCCTCCGCTGTATTTACCCTTGTCCAGCGCCTCGCCGCTTGCGTCATCATAGTCGGCAGGTCCGCCGTAGTCTTCGCCGCGCCGTATATTCTGTTCTGAATTATCCTGCTTCAATGGTTTATCCTCCCGTGATAGGTAGCACAAATGCGTGCCCCACATCGAGAGCAAGTGCTATGCCATAAGCGGCGGTGGCGGACGTTAACCAAAGAGAAAGGACGTGCTGTTTCAGGCACGTCCCTTCTCTTTGGTTCTATTTCTATTTATCTTCGCCTGCGGGTCTGTTCGTACAGGAGGTACAGGCCGAGACCAATGAGGACCAGCGGCCAGAGCGCGCCGACCCTGAATATGCTCGAAAGGCCGCCCAGCAGGATTATACCGCCGGGGATAAGCGCCCACCAGTGCTTGCGCTCGAAGAACCAGATGGTGCAGAAGCCGAGGCCAAGCGTGATGGCCGTGATGTCGCCACCGAACAGGAAATTAATGCCCGGCAGGTTTTCGAGCAGCACGCCCAGGCCAATACCGCTCAGGATAGCTCCCGGGATAAGGAAGCCCACCCTGTACGAAGGCTTGGTAGTGAAGTAAGCGTACATAAAGATGCCGCCGATCAGGAGCAGCACTATATCGCCGAAGCCCGGGAAGAAGGAGAACTGCCCCAGCATAAAGAGCACGCCCGCGCCAATAAGTATGGCGGCGAGTAATGTGCGGTCGCGGTCGGTACGCGGGGTAGGCGCAGGCGCGTAGGGCACTGTGTTCTGGTTTATATACTGGTATGATGGCGGCACACCGTTCGGGTTGGGCGGCGCATACTGAGATTGCTGGTCGGTCTGACCCGCGGCCTGGTAAGGGGGCGCGACGGTGCCGGGGTTGCTGTTCGGCACCTCCGGGCGCGTTACCTCTTGCGGTGGGATATAGCGGGTTGGGTTGGGGTCGTGATAGGGAGGCGTCTGCGGTTCGGGTTGCGCGCCACCGTTCGTGGTATAAGGGTCCATGATTCCTTTCCTCCGGATACTTACATATAGGAAGGGATTGCTCTTCTTATCTAATGTACGCAGTTACGCACGCGTAAGTTGCAGCAACCGCACCGATATTGTGCGGCAGCTATATTCCTGCTCCCGTTATCACCTTTTGGCTTTCTATCCACGTCTCTATTTTACGGCTAGCACCGAGTAGTTGGAACTGTTCGAGCCGGGTGGCGACGCCGCATCTGCCTCTATCCGTGTGCTGCTGAAACCTGCATCCAGCAGCATCTGTTTGAGTTCCCGCCCCAGATAGGGTGTGCACTCAGGCGTGCCAAAGTCCAGCGGCGACCCCGGAGGGTTTGGCGGCCATTTCTCTTTCGGCAGCACCGTAAGCACCAGCAACCCGCCCGGCTTCAGCACGCGGTGTAACTCTCTCAGCGCGGACATTGGCTCTGACCAGAAGTAGATTGAGTGTATGCTGAATGCCTTGTGGAAAGTGGCATCCGCGAAAGGCAGCTCTATCGCATCGCCGTACCGCAAGTCGGCGCGGCCCGCTCGTATAGCTTGTATATTGCGCCGGGTTGCCGCATCGACCATCGTCTGCGAAAAATCAATGCCCGCCACCAACCCCGTCGTCACGTGCTTCAAGAGCTCTTCTATGGCAACGCCGGGCCCAAAGCCAACCTCCAGAATGTGGTCACCCGGTTGCGCATCAATTTGCCCGATGGTCCAGAGGTTTTCGGGTAGGTGGTCGCGTGCCATAGCCTCACCAACTTTGCGCCCGACCTCACCGAACGGCCGCCTGTACTGGCTATCAAGATCGTGCTCGTCAGGTTCCATTTGTCCCATGCAGTCGTCTTACTCCTTGCGTTAGTGCTCCGGCAGACGCCGCCTAAGCGCCGCGCTTGTACAAAGCGTGAATCTCTATATATTCGCGCACCCGCTCGGGCACCATATACCGTATCGAGAGACCGCTTTCTGCTCGCCGTCGAATTTCCGTGCCCGAAATCTCCATGAGCGGGGCGTCTACCCAGTCGAGGGCAGCGGTTATGCCTGGTATCTTCGCCTCAACAGGGGAGATGTCGGCGTTAAAGGTCGGACGGCGCACGATGGCAAGGCGCGCCTGTGCGATAATGCGGTCGGGTTCGCGCCACTGCGGCAGCGTCAGGAGGGAGTCGCTGCCGATGATGAACCAGAGCGCCGTTTGTTCCGGGCCGCCCCATTCCTGGCGCAGATGCTCAATGCTGTCTGCGGTGTAGGATGGGCCTGCGCGGTCGACGTCCAGGCGAGAGAGCGCGAAGGCGGGATTGCTTGCAATGGCAAGCTCAACCATCGCCACCCGGTGCGCTGCGGGCGTGGCTCTCTTGCCCTGCTTTAGGGGCTGAGTGCCTGCCGGGAGGAAAAGCACAAGGTCGAGCGAGAGCGATTCGCGCACCGTCTCGGCCATCAAGAGATGGGCGATGTGAATCGGGTCGAAGGAGCCGCCCATAATGCCGATACGGCGCGGAAGTGGCATAGCTACGACACCACCTTCAGATTGGCGTCAGGGTAGCGGGCTTGCAAGGTCTCCACCACTGCCGGGATGGCCTTCGATCTGCTGCCCGCGTTTGCCCAGAACTCGACGCGCACTTCCAGTATGCCGTCCAGCACACTATCGAGCACTATCACAGGCTCAGGGCGCTCTGCTACCTGGTCAAGTCCCTCCAATATGCTCTTTATCTGTTCGCTCAACTCACCGATGCGGCTGCGCTTTATGCTCATCTGCACTATGGCGCGCTGCACGTCGTTCGTGGAGCGGTTGGTAATGATCTCGTTCAACACAGTGCTGTTCGGCACGACTACCTGCAAGTGATCGTCGGTGCGCAGGATGGTCGTGCGCAATTCTATCCCCTGCACCACGCCTGTTACCTCTTTGACGCTGATGCGGTCGCCGATGCGGAACGGCTGCTCCATCAGGATAAATATGCCCGCTATCACGTTCTTGAGAAGGTCCTGCATCGAAAGGGAGATAGCGAGGCCCGCTGCCCCCAGCACAGCGATCAGGCTTGCCCATGGAACTCCCACCATCTGCAGGGCGGTTGTAATTCCTATCAGCACTATCAGCACCTGTACCAGGTTGCCGATGAGGGTGGCAACGTTCACGTTGACCCTGCCGCGCATTAGCAGGCGCACCATCCAGCCTTTGCCATATCGTGCAAGGGCAAGCGCCACGAGCAGCACGAGAAGCGCCTCAACGATGGTGACCAGAACGTGTGTTGTAGGGTCGGCGCTATTCAGGAAGGCAAAGGGCGATACGGCTGTCGGTGTCGGTACGGGCACTGGCGTCGGTGTCTCCATCGTCCTTTGTCTGCCTCCTGTGCTACTTCGTTAGGGCGGCCTCTATCGCTTCCTGCACGGTAGCCACCGAAAGGCCCTTGAAGCCGTTCGGCAGTGTTGGCTTGCGCGTGGTGGGTGGATAGATAGCGCGTGTGAAGCCCAGCTTGGCCGCTTCGCTCAGGCGGCGCTCCAGTTGGCCTACGCTCCTTAGCTCGCCCGACAAGCCAACTTCACCTATCAGCACGAGTTCCGGTGACGTGGGCACATCGCGGTATGAGGAGGCTACGGCCACCGCGACGGCGAGGTCAACGGCAGGTTCGTTTATTTTGAGGCCGCCCACAATATTCACGTAGATATCCTGGTTGGAGAGGCCCATACCGACCCGCTTGGTAAGAACTGCGGTCAGGAGCAGCAAGCGGTTGAGATCGACACCGTTAGCTGTGCGGCGCGGCAATCCAAAGCTGGTGGAGGAGGTGAGAGCTTGCACTTCCACGAGGATGGGGCGCGTGCCTTCCAGCGTCACCGCGATAGATGTGCCGGGAGAGCCCTGCGTTCGCTCGGCAAGGAAGGCGGCGGATGGGTTGGTGATCTCTATCATCCCTTCGCTGCCCATCTCGAACACGCCTACTTCGTTGGTCGAGCCGAAGCGGTTCTTCACGCCCCGGAGCAGGCGGTACTGGTGGAAGCGGTCGCCTTCCAGGTAGAGTACAACGTCCACCATGTGCTCAAGCACACGCGGCCCCGCGATTGCGCCTTCCTTGGTGACGTGGCCCACAAGAAACATCGGTATATTGCGCAGCTTGGCGAGGCGCGTCAGGCGTGCTGTACACTCGCGCACCTGGCTCACAGAACCGGCTGCCGATGTCAGATCGGGCATGAACATGGTCTGTATGGAGTCAATAACAACCAGGCCAGGCTGCATATTATCTATCTGGGCGAGCACCGCTTCGAGGTCGGTCTCAGAGAGGAGCATAAGCCGCTCAGGGTTGAGGTCGAGCCGGGCAGCGCGCAGCTTTATCTGCTGCGGGCTTTCTTCGCCCGACACATAGAGAACGGGCTTGTCGCCCCAGAGGGCTAGCTCGGCCGCGAGCTGGAGGAGCACGGTCGATTTGCCGATGCCCGGTTCGCCACCGATAAGAATAAGCGACCCCTGCACGATGCCGCCCCCAAGCACGCGGTTGAACTCTTCCCCAGGCACTTTAATACGCCCGAAGTCTTCGTTGCGAACCTGCGTCATCGGCACAGGACGGTTGCCAAGCCCTTCCGCTCGTGAGGCAGTCAGGGCAGAGGGCGCGGCAGCAGTAGAGACCACCGACTCGACAAAGGTGTTCCACCCGCCGCAATCCGGGCAGCGGCCCGTCCATTTAGGTTGTTCGCTACCGCACTGCTGGCAGACAAAAAGTGTGCGGCTTTTAGGTTTAGAAGGCATAATAAACCATCTTTCCAGGCATAGGTGTTGCTGCTTTAAGTATACCATTATTGGCGGCTAGGAGATGAGTAGCGAGTACCGAGTTGTCAGTTGTCCGTAAATGGCGGTCGGCGGTGACAACTGACAACTGACAACGCGTTAGCCCCGGTCCCGCGGCCGTGATACAATGGTGGTAGAACTCCTTAGGGGGAATGCCTTATGGAACTGGCTGGTAATATACGCGCTCGGCGCACCGAGTTGGGCATGACTTTGGATGCTCTGGCTGAGAAGAGCCGAGTTAGCAGGGCGATGCTGTCTGATATAGAGCGCGAGGCGAAAAGCCCTACGCTTCGAATTGTGGCGCAGATAGCGTCAGGGCTGGGCTGTACTGTGTCGCAACTGCTGGGCGAGCCTGCGCCCCAGGCCGGTCAGGACGTGCAGGTGTTGCGCAAGAGCCAGCGGCAGATCATGGTGGAGCCGCAGTCGGGCGTGGAACGGCACCTGCTGTCGCCCTCACTGGTACGGCAGGGCATAGAAGTAGAGTGGTGCGTCATACCGCCTGGCCAGAGCACCGGGGTTTACCCGCCGCAACCGCAGGGCACGCGCCTTAACCTGACAGTGGTGCGCGGGGCGCTCAAATGCAAACTGGGCGGCAACGAGTTGCTTCTCGAAGAGGGCGACTCCGTCACCTTCGCGGCCGATGTAGAGTACAGCTTTGCCAACGCTGAGAAGAAGCCGACCCGGTGTGTTATCGTGACGGACGGCGGGCGCAAGCGCATCTGATGCAGGTATAGCAGGCAAAACAAAAGGAGACCGCCTCTAAGTGGGGCGGTCTCCTTTTGTTTATGCTACAAAGCTACTCTTTGCCGGTGCCTTCGCCTGTGGTGCCTGCGCCGGAAAGCTCAGGCTCGCGGTCGTCGTCCTTCTGGGATTTCTTGCGGCCCTTCGCGCCCTTTGCGGGGGCGTTGGCTTCCTCATATTCGCTCTGCGAGCTTAGCTTGAGGAGGCCATCCTCGACGGCCACGTAGATCGAGGTATCGGGCTGGAAACGCTGCTCCAGCATACCCTCGGCCAGCGGGTCTTCGATCAGGTTCTGGATGATGCGGCGGAGTGGGCGAGCGCCGAAGCTATGATCGTAGCCTCGTGTTGCCAGCAGTTCCATCGCGTCGTCAGTAACATCAAGGGTGATGTTCTGCTCCATTAGCTGAGTGCGTACTCTTGTTAGCATGAGATCAGCAATCTGGCGTATGTGGGTGGTCATGAGCGAGTGGAAGACAATTACCGCGTCGAGCCTGTTCAGGAACTCAGGGCGGAAGGTCTTCTTTAGCTCAACGAGCACCTTATCCTTCATCATGTCATATTCGCGGGCAGCGGTCTTTGCTTCGTCACTGCGGACGGTGAACCCGAGCGAGATGTCGCGGTTGATGACGTCTGCTCCTACGTTGGATGTCATAATGATGATGGTGTTGCGGAAGTCGACCTTGCGGCCCTTGGCATCCGACAGGGAGCCATCTTCCATGATCTGGAGGAGCATGTTGAACGCCTCGGGGTGGGCCTTCTCGATTTCGTCGAGGAGGATTACCGAGTAGCTCTTGCGGCGTACGGCCTCGGTCAACTGGCCGCCCTCTTCGTATCCAACGTAGCCTGGAGGGGAACCGACCAGGCGGGACACGTTGTGGCGCTCCATGAACTCCGACATATCGATCTTGATAAGAGCATCTTCAGAGCCGAACATAAACTCCGCGAGTGCCTTTGCTAGCTCGGTCTTGCCTACGCCCGTGGGGCCAAGGAAGATGAACGAGCCGATTGGGCGCTTGGGGTCCTTCAGGCCTGCGCGTGCGCGGCGGACAGCCTTGGCGAGGTTTGTAACCGCCTCGTCCTGGCCGATTACCCGGCTGTGCAGCTCGGACTCCATCTGAAGCAGGCGCTCCGACTCTTCTCCGGCGATGCGGGTCAGCGGAATGCCGGTCCACATCGAGACCACCTGTGCGATGTCCTCTTCTGTTACATAGGGAACATCAGCGGTCTTCTCGGCCTGGTAGTCGCCTTCCATTTGGCTGATGCGCTGGCGAAGTCCCGCCTCGCGCTCGCGCAGGTCGGCGGCCCGCTCGTAGTCCTCGGAGGCCACAAGGCTCTCCTTCTCCTTCGAGATGGCCTCAAGCTCCTGCATCGCATCGCGCAGGCCGGTAGGCTGTGCAGAGCGATAGAGGCGCACACGGCTGGAAGCCTCGTCAACCAGGTCAATGGCCTTGTCGGGCATGAAGCGGTCGGTGACATAGCGGGCCGCGAGGTGAGCTGCTGCCTTGAGTGCCTCGTCGGTGATCTTCAAGCGGTGGTGATCCTCATAGAGGCTCTTGACGCCGCGCAGGATCTCGACAGTATCCTCAACGGATGGCTCGTCAACATGGACGGGCTGGAAGCGCCGCTCCAGTGCTGCGTCGCGCTCGATGTACTTGCGGTACTCGTCTAGCGTGGTCGCACCAATGGTCTGCAACTCGCCTCGCGATAACGCGGGCTTGAGGATATTGGCGGCATCTACCGCGCCTTCGGCGGCTCCGGCACCTACAAGGGTGTGAAGTTCATCGATGAAGAGAATCGCACCGGTATCTTTGATCTCGGCGACAACCTTCTTGAGGCGCTCCTCGAATTCGCCGCGATACTTTGTGCCCGCGACGAGCGCGCCCATATCGAGGGCCAGCACACGCTTGCCCTGCAGGGTTTCAGGTACGTCGTTGGAGATGATGCGCTGGGCGAGACCTTCTACGATGGCGGTCTTACCCACACCAGGCTCGCCGATGAGGGCGGGGTTGTTCTTGGTGCGGCGCGAAAGGATCTGGATAACGCGCTCGACTTCCTTCTGGCGGCCGATCAATGGACCGAGCTTGCCGCTGGCGGCGAGTGCTGTAAGGTCGGTGCCGAGAGCATCGACGTAGGGTGTCTTGCTGGCTGCCTTGCCGCTACCGGCGGCGTAGCCACTGGACGACTTCAGCACTTCAATTACCTGTGCGCGCACTTTCTCAAGCGAGACACCCAGGCTTTCGAGCACGCCCGCCGCTATGCCTTCGCCCTCGCGGACAAGGCCGAGCAGGAGGTGTTCGGTGCCGATGTAGTGGTGGTTCAAGCGCCGGGCTTCGTCAACGGCCAACTCGATAACGCGCTTGGCACGAGGAGTCAGGCCGATTTCGCCCATTACCATACGGTCGCCCCTGCCAATAATGAACTCGACCGCTGAGCGTACTTTATTCAATTCAATACCGAGGTTGTTGAGAACGCGGGCGGCCACACCGTCGCCCTCACGCACCAACCCCAGAAGTATGTGTTCCGTTCCAATATAATTGTGGTTGAAGCGTTGGGCTTCTTCCTGCGCAAGTTGTAGCGTCTTGCGCGCCCGCTCTGTAAATTTATCGAATCTATCTGTCATTTGCTTTCTCCAGCGTCGGTGGGCTTGACAATTGAACTAGTTGGTCCCGTTCCGGGGCGTATATGTGTCTGTGTGGGTTGTAGGGATATTTGTAAAACGTATATGAGGGCGATGCCCTTATGGGAAGGGCCTGATCTCTTTACCGGTAATCCTGGGGATAAAGTATTACCTGGTTAATAATACGCAGGGGAGCTACTGATGGTTGCCTTATCCACCGACGATACAATGCTGCCCGCCCATTAAGCATAACCTCCACGCATGCCTGTGTCAAGGGCCGAAGGCACTACTTATGGTTTAGTTATCGGTGTCGGATGGTAATGGATTGGAGCGAAACGTAAAACGTAAAACGTAAAACGTGAGCTATTGCGTACTGCGTATGACTGCAGACGGCAGACGGCTGACCGCGTTGTCAGCTTTCAGTTGTCAGTTGTCCGCTGACTGCTCTAGCAATCAGGCAACTCCGTAAGACCTTGGCGTCTAGGCGTTTCAACCCTCCTACTTACGTTTCACGCCGCTCCAACCTAGAACGAATGCCGCCCCGGTTGGAGCGGCATCGCTGGTTATTCGTGATTGTCGTACCGAGATTATGCTTCGGTTGGCTCTGTTGTTCCGTCGCCTTCTTCTGCTGGCTCGGCGGCTGCTTCGGGTGCGTCGGCCAGGCTCTCAGTGGAGCTATCGGCGTCGGGTTCCTCTGCGGCCGTATCAGCGGCTTCGGTTGCCGAGTCTACTGCTTCGTCGGTTGCAAAAGAGCTTGCTTCAGGCTCTCTCTCTGCTTCAACAGCAGCCTCAGGCGCAGCTTCTGTTTCAGCTTCGGCCTCCGGTGCGGCTTCCGGTTCAACAGCAGCCTCTGGGGCTGTATCTGTCTCAACGTCGGTCGTCGTATCTTCGGCTGCGGCTTCAGCTTCTGGTTCAGGAGAAGTTGTGTCCTCGGCTTCAGCCTCAGGTGCTACCTCAGCCTCAGCCTCGGGTGCTGCCTCAGGCTCGGGTGCTACCTCAGCCTCGGGTGCTACCTCAGGCTCGGCAGCAGCGGTATCCTCGGCCTCGGGCTGGGTGTCGGGTGCTGCCGCTTCAACCTCAGGCGCTACAGGGGTGGCGGCAGAGGTGGTATCCTCTTCATCCTCGCCTGCGGCAAGGTGAGCGGAAAGAGCCTGTGCCAGTGCCCCCATAGGCTCAGCGTCGTCGTTGCGTGCTGCAGGTTGCTGCCGTGGCTGCTGGGGCTGCCTCGGAGGCTGCGGCTGACGTGGCTGCTGCGGTTGGCGCTGCTCGAACTGCCTGGCTTGCGCGGAAGGCTGGTATTCGCGTCGTGTGCCTGCTTCGCGGCCTTCTTCCGAATGGGCTTCGACCTGCTGGGTCTGGCTCATCGGTCGATCGTCATCGTACTCGCCGCCTTCAGATGGCTGGCCGCCTTCACCCATTGCACCTGCGCCTTCAGCGTCTTCGTTTACACGCTTGAGCGAAAGACCGATGCGGCGCTTGGCCGGGTCGATGCGGATCACCTTGAGGTCAAGCACATCGCCTTCCTTCACCACGTTCTTGGGGTGAGCCACCCGGCCCTCCGCAAGTTCAGATACGTGGATCAGGCCCTCGATGCCGTCTTCAAGGCGAGCAAACGCACCGAAGGTGGTGAGCTGGGTGATCGTGCCACGCACCAACTGCCCTAGCTGGTAGTTCTCGGTGATGGTTGTCCACGGCTCGGGCTGGGTCCGTTTGAGCGAAAGAGCTATCTTGCGCTCGTTAGGATCGACCGACAGGACATATACATCTATGCGGTCTCCCACCTTGAGCACTTCGCTCGGGTGCGAAACGCGCTTCCACGATAGCTCGGAGAGGTGGATGAGTCCGTCTGCCCCGCCGATGTCCACGAAGGCACCAAAGTCGCAGATAGACGAAACTGTACCGGGTCGTACCTGGCCGTGCTCAAGCTCGCGAAGCAGGAGGGTGCGCATACTCTCGCGCTGCTCCTGTACTGCCTGGCGCTCGGAGAGAATGAGGCGGTTGCGGTTGCGGTTGATCTCGATAATTTTGAGGGGCAGGGTTGTGTTCTGCAGGCGAGCCATCTCGGCTTGCTTGTTGGCTTCACCGGGAGGCATCGAAGAAATCTGGGAGGAGGGCACGAAACCGCGCACACCTTCCAGGTTGACCAGGAGGCCGCCCTTGTTGTGGCCGCTGACTTTGGCCTGGATCACTTCGCCGGCCTCGAACTTCTTCTGCAGCTCGCGCCACGATCGCTCCTGGCGTGCGCGGTCGAGCGAGAGGACGGAATGTCCCTCGTTGTTCTCGGGCTGCACCACGGAAACGAGTACGGGGTCGCCGATTTGCATTGCTTCGCGCTCTTCAGGAGAGAGGCTCTGGAGCTCGTGGTTGGGTATGATACCTTCGGTCTTGGCTCCAATGTCCACGAGGATTTCCTCGCGGCCAAGCTTCATGACGGTGCCTTCGATGACGTCGCCGTGTTTTAGTGTGCGGTACTGCTGCTCGGATGCCTTGAGGAGATCTTCCATGGAGGCGTTAGGGGCCATATCTTCCAGGCGAGGATCGCGCGCCGTGTGAATTACCATTTCCTCGGATTCATCAGACCCGCCATCACTACCCACACCGGCGTCATCAGCAATACTGGTCGTGTCTGCTGCATCGCTGGCCTGTGGGGAAGGGGAATCTGTGGTATCCGCTGCCTGTGCGGTATCCGCGCCGGGGAGATCGTCTTGCGGTTCGCCTTCAGCCTGGCTGGTTTCGCTGGCCTGCATAATCTGCGGCTCAGCGTCTTCCACGCTGACTGTGGCTGTTTCGCCCGGAACCTCTGCGTCCTGGTCATCTCGTTCTTCGGTTGTCGCGGAGGCTTCAGCCAGCCCGACAGCCTCGGTGGCTGTGGCTTCCGTGCCGTTCAAGTTGATATCGGCAGTACTATTTTCCTGGTCCTGTGACTGCGTAGGTTGCTCGTCGTTCATCGACACCGTCCTTAAGGGTTGATAAAGTGACGCCAGAGGAGATTCGAGAAATGCTCTAAAGGCGGATGCGTTGCAGCCACCTTAATCGCAATTTGGGGTGTAAAGAATAGGGGACTGATTCTCGAAAACTCGTGCTGGCAATTCGCATAGTATTATACGTGAAGCACGTAGGAATTGCAAGCGCAACTGTACTATATTTCATGCTGACGCCAGCAGGGCAAGCCGTTCACACTCAACCTGGCTCCATGCATGGCCCCATCCTGTCTACCAATGTGGAAATGCAGGCGCGTACTGCGTACTGCGTATTGCATAAGACGGCAGACGGCAGACGGCTGACCGCCATAATACTGACAACTGACAACTGACAACTGACAACTGACTACTCGGTACTCGGTACTCGGTACTCGGTACTCGCTATTCCGCACCCATTGGAAAAGTGCGCGCTACTGTACTATACTGCTACTGTAAGGGGTCCGCAGTACGACAGACGAATGGAAGATACGTTATGTACTGCGCAATACTGTCATGGTTGAACGTATACACTTATCGTCCAGGGCCAGGGCGACCATATTATGGTTAGTGGCGATTATCGCATTGGTCTTCCTCTGGGAGATCCGCGGCATCCTCTCGCCATTTATCTGGGCGATCATTACGGTGTACGTGTTGAACCCTCTATTGTTGGCGATAGCACACCGCACAGGGCTACCCCGGCGGCTGTGCGCGGTCTTCGCGTATGTACTTCTGCTTGGATTGGTTGCATGGGGCATTAGTGTGCTTGTGCCCGCGTTGAGCGGCGATGTCCAGCAGCTTGTACAGGATTTACCCAGCCATATCCGGGAGACAGGCAAACTGCTCGGGCAGTCGCAGATAGATTTGCTTGGCGTGAATATAAGCCTGACGGGTAGTGATCAGGAGATAAACAGGCAAGTAAACGCGTTGCTGATGCAGATCGGGCGCAATATCGTGCCCAATGCCCTACCCCGCGTCTTCGAGAGCGTCATAAAGTTGCTGCTCTACCTTATTTCAACATTCTTCCTGCTTTTGGAGGCAGATCGCATCGGGCCGGGGGTTGCGCGTTTCACCCCCTCGGCGATGCGGAATGAGCTTGGCCCCTGGATAGCCCGCATCAATAGTGTGCTTGGAGCCTATATTCGCGGGCAGCTATTTCTTGTCGTGCTGATGAGTGTGGTCTCCTATATCGCACTGACCATACTGGGCGTGCGCTTTGCGCCCCTGCTCGCCATCTTTACCGGTCTGGTCGAAACGATGCCGTTCGTTGGACCTTACATCGCGGGCGGTGTAGCGGTTTTTGTGGCGTTGACTCAGGGGTCCGCACCTTTTGGGTGGTCGCAGATTGGCCTCGCGATAGCAGTAGCCGTCACCTACACAGTGCTAAGGCAGATCGAGGATAACTTTGTGATGCCGATGGTGGTGGGCAGGCTGGTTCATCTCCACCCGTTGGTGGTGATCTTCTCGGTGTTGTCGGGCGCTACACTGGCGGGCATACTGGGTCTGCTGCTGGCTGTGCCCGTGGCGGCGACCCTTAAGATCGTGGCTACCTATCTATACCGCAAGCTGAACGAGCAATCGGCCCGCACCCTTGTGCTGATAGAGCCTGAGGATAACTGGGATACTATATCAGCGCGCGTTCGTGACGGGGCGCTGCTTAGCGCGGCGGGAGGATCGTCAAGGCCAAGACTGCTGCTTTCCATACCTGTGCCTCCAGCCGTTATGCTCGAGCAGGCTCAGTTCCACAGGCTGCCTGCCCTGCTGGCGGAGAGTAACGCCGATGGTGCAATATTCACCGAGAGCGAGGCGCTAATAGAGTTGGCGAAGTCGGCGGGCATAACGACCCAGTCCACGCTTGAGCTTGACGGCACGGTGATTGATCCTTCAGACCTCACAGAAGAGCACAGGCCGCGCAGACGGCGAGCAGCATCTACTCAGCAATCGGTGGCAAAATGAGAAGCGGTAACCAGCCGGTCGATATTCGCACTGCTGAAGGCGACGACCTTCGCTCTTGCCTCGCGCTGGACGATAGCTACGTAGCGACACACACCTGGCAAGTCGAGTCGGTGCGGGGAGAGCCGGGTGCGGCCCCGTACAGCATGCAAAGCACCATAACGCTGGGAGATAGCCCGCTGAGCGTGACCTTCCGCCCGGTCAAATTGCCGAGAGCACGCCGTGTGCTGGGACAGGTGGCGGCATCGTTGCGAGAAGGTAACGAGGTGTCGATGCTTGGACGGCTCCAGCAGTGGGAAGCCGCCGATCTGGTGCTGGTGGCCGAACAGGGAAGCAAGATGTGCGGCTACATCGTGGTGACCGTCGTGCCAAGCTCCGGGATAGGCTGGGTGAACGCCCTGGTGGTAGCGAACTCGCTAAGGCGGCAGGGAATAGGCTCAATGCTGCTTGCAGCGGCCCGCCGATGGGCACGCTACGGCCAGGGCAATGTACGCGCCTTCATGCTTGAGCTGTCTCCCAAGAACTACCCGGCCGTAGCCTTCTGCCGCAAAGAAGGCTTCAACTTCTGCGGCTACACAGACTATTCGTTCTCCAACGGCGAAATCGTGTTACTGTTTGTTAATCCTGTGGTGATTTAGGGGCGCGGGACCGGAAATGAGAAATGAGAAGTGAGAAATGAGAAGTGAGAAGTGAGAAATGAGAAGTGAGCTAGTCCTCACATTTCTCGCCTTATCAACGCACAAGAATGAAGGGGATGAGCGATCTATCTTGCTCATCCCCTTTATACGTTTTACGTTTTATTTCTCACTTCTCATTTCTCATTTCTGGTCTCACGTTTCACGCCCCGCCTCACGGCGTATACCCATAGGTTGCCTTGAACTGTTCTACTCCCAGTAGGCCCAGGAGGAATTCGTACTGGGTGCCTCGGTTCTCGGGGTGGAACTCTATGCGGTTGCGCTCGAAGTACTGGACGAGATAGGTCTTGCTGTCGGCCTGGTTCGACTCGTTGAATGCCTCAGAGCGTGGGTAGCCGAATACGGGCAGGCCGCCATTCGAGGTCCAGTAGGTGATGAAAGGCGCGCCAACGTTGTGCCGGGTCTGGCTGAACCACTGGAAGTTGGCCGTAGGGCTGGCAGGGGCGGGCAGGAAAGGCTCCTCGTTCTGCCTGGGGTCGGCAAGGGTGTTGCCAAGCAAGCCTAGCAGTACGACGTAAGGAGTGCCCTGGTGCTCAGGGTGATATTCCATGCGGGCGCGCTGCGTGTACTGCACTGTGTACTTCTGCCCGTTGATAGTCTCCTCGACTTCGGGTGTAATCGGGAAGCCCATGCTGTTCAGGCCGCCACGCGAGTCCCAGTAGGTTGCGAACACGCCACGCAAACAGTATGGCACCTCAGCGAAGCAGTGGCCCGCACCCGGTAGGGGAGCAGCGGCAACGGGCGCATCATGGAGCCAGGGCTCATGCAATTCAGTTAAGCTGATGAACTGCGACTCGCCTGTGTTCGCGCCCAGCCACGCATGCGCGCCGTCAGGGCTAAAGGCGACCGGCCCGCCGTAATTTGGTCTGGCCGCCTGCGAATTAGCAGGGATAACATCCGAAGGGACAAGAGTGTAGTTGTCTCCATCCAGCCACAGCATGAGCGGCTGGTTGATAGGCTGCACATCCAACCTTGGGTCAGGTTGCGGTTTGTATGTAGCGGTTGCCCAGCCGCGTCCCTGGGCGTTTACTTCCACTTCCTGAAAGACCAGCGAGGGGTAGAGATCGGGCTTTTCGGAGTTGGGGTCGGGGAGAACAGACCTTGCACCCTTCGGCGTGAGGCGTATAAGCGCGCTCGCGATGGGTGGGACGGTTGTCCAGCCATTGCCCAGGTTGTCGACTGTCACAGGCCCCGAGTTGTAGGGTATCGCATACATCTGGGCGGGATCGTCTACCCAACGGCCTTTATCCAGTCGGACGGCCACATACTCGCCCTGGTTGCGACCATAGCCCACTCCCCAGCCGCTCTTGCCGTCAGGGCTGACAGTGATGAAGCGCATCTCGGCGAACACAGGCTGGTAGTCGCGCACCCACTGGCCGTTACGTAGGCGGGCAACTACCATGCGTACAGAGCGGTCCTGGGCTGTAATCCAACCGTCTGTGCCATCGGCTGTGACGGTGAGGTCCTGAAACGTGGTGTCTGCGTCAAACGGGTTAGCGGCTCGCGTCCATGTGCCGTTCTTGAACTGGTAGATTTGCTGACCGCCGCCCGCGCCAATAGCCCAGCCCGATTTGCCATCGCCGGAAAGCACCATGTCATAGACGGCTGCTGTTTGCCCGGCGAGCACACCACCCGCAGCATCACCGTTGGGCACGTCGCGCCACACGCCGTTCTGGAGGCGAATCAGGTGGCCGTTACCGGTTTTCTCAGCAGGGCCGGTCCAGCCCCAGCCGCCGCCCACGTTGTCCAATGCAAGAGTGCCGACCGGGCCAACCTTGAGCGTATCGCTCGTCTGCCGGCCTGGTGCCGCCGATGCAGGCAGAGCCAAAGCGCCCAACATAACAAGCGCCATCAAAGCAATAAAGACCCGACGCTGTCCGACCGAACGAACTGTTGTTTTCACTTCAATATACCTCCCAAAATGGTTGCTGTTAGTAGTAGAACGATTGCCGGTTGTTTTGGTTGTTGCGTGGGCGTATTGCGTACTGCGTATGATCGCCGACGGCAGACCGCCGACCGCGTAGTCAGTTGTCAGTTGACCGTCTGCGTCAATATGTAAGCCCTAATATCTTGGCGTCCTGGCGTTCAATACCGTACCTACGTTTTACGCTTTACGTTTTACTTCTCACTTCTCACTTCTCATTTCCGGTCCCCGCCTCACGGCGCAAACCCATATGTTGCCTTGAACTGTTCAGCGCCCAGCAGCCCTAGCAGGAACTCGTACCGGGTTCCGACGTTTTCGGGGTGATATTCTATGCGGTTGCGCTCGAAGTATTGGACGTGGTAGGTCTTGCCGTCTACTTGATTCTGCTCAGCGAAGGCTTCGGAACGTGGGTAGCCGAATAGGGGGAGACCGCCTTTTGCTTTCCAGTAGCCGAGGAAGGGCGCACCCACATTATGGCTCGTTTGCTGGAAATATTGTGTGCCCGCGCCGGAACTTGCGGGGGCCGGGAATGGGCCGAATGGCACTTCGTTTAGGCGGGGCTCTACCAGGATGTTACCCAGCAGCCCTAGCAGCACTTCGCCTGGCTTGCCCTTGTTCTCAGGGTGGTATTCAAGTCGTGCGCGCTCGGTGTACTGCACGAGGTAATCTTTACCGTCTATGGTAGCGCTGACTTCGGTCGTGATAGGCAGGCCAAGTTGTTCCAGGCCGCCGTTCTTCTCCCAGAATGCGAGGAACGCGCCGCGCAAGCAGAACTGTACTTCGGCAAAGCAGCGGCCTCTACCGGGCAAGGGGGCCATGCCGTCGGGGCCTTTATTGCCGCTCGTATTGCTGCCTCCATAGGGCCATGGCTCGCGGAAGTTGATCAGGCTGCCGTAGCCGACCTTGTCGTTAGCGCCCGCCCAGGCCTGCCCACCATCGGGTGTGACGGCGACTACGCGCGGCCAGATGTCTTTGGGGAAGCTTGCCGACGCAGGCTCCACTTGCGCGGCTTTGTCGCCGTTGAGACGCAGCGTGATGGCCTCGCGTGGGTACTCAAAGCCGCCCGGCTGCTCAACCTCGCCTAGATCTTTGTCGGCGAGCGCCCAGCCTCGGCCCGATGCATCAACCGCCACGGAACGCAGAGTAACTTTGTCAGGAGCCGTATATGCAACGGCTGTGCTTTTGTCAGCGTTGAGGCGAACCAGCGTATTGTTCACCAATGCCCAGCCGCCTCCCGCGTTATCAGCGGTAACGTCTGTGGCTACCTGGCGCGGTTCAAATGTCTTGATGGGCGGGCTAACCCATACACCGTTCTCAAGCTTGAATACAGCGTCAACAGGCGTGGTGCCGTAGCGTCCTGTGCCCCAGCCGCTCTTGCCGTCAGGGCTGATGGCTGCATATGCGATCATGCCGCCCTTCACCTGCGGGACAGCTTTCCATGCGCCGTTGCGAAGCCGGAGCAGCACATATTCGTCATTCAACATGTCATAGACGCTCATCCAGCCGTCGGTGCCGTCTGCATTGATGGTGAGGCTGCTGGCGATGCGTGCTGACGCCGGCACATCTAGCTTGACCGTCTTCCAGCTGCCTGCCTGGTAGCGCCAGAGCACAGGATATCGCTCGGTTGTGCGGCCTACCGCCCAGCCGTCGTCTCCTTTTGCAGTGAGCACCATCTTGTACATGGTCAGGCCGGACGGTAAGAGAGTTGGCTGCGTGGTGGTATCTTCCGCGATGCGCCACTGGCCGTTATCTATCCTGACCAGGTAATTGGTGCCGGGACGCTGCGGCGCGAACTCGGCCCATGCCCAGCCGTTGCCTGTGCTGTCGAGAGCAAGCGCCTCCACCGGTCCGACCTCGTTCTCGCCGTCATATTGACGTGCGGGCGCGGCCATACTCGGTGCGGCTAATGTAGTAAAGGCCACGAAGAATACCAGTAGTGCGCTCCAGAGCGAGAGGGTAGATGGGGTGCCGGGTTTCACGCTTTGCCTCCTTTGAGTCGTTGAAGTGCTTCTTTGGCCCGCACTTCGAAGTCCATGCCTGTGAAGTGCCATACCTGGCCGGGGTTCGGAGATGTCTTTATGGCGTTCTCGTATGCCTCGATTGCTCCGTCTGTGTCGCCCATCTTCTCAAGGGCAACAGCAATGCGAAACAGGGCAGGGTGGTTGCCGGGCGATAGCTCCAGCGCCTTACGGAACTGCTTTACAGCCCGCTTGTACTGCCCATGCTCCAGGTAGAGATTGCCCAGGTTGTACCAGCCGTCATAGCGCGTTGGGTCAAGCACGAGCAGCTTCTTGAGGTATTCTTCGGCCTGCTCATATTCTTTGTTCTGTGCGGCGAGGGCCACGCCGAGCGCGAATAGGGCGTCTATGTTGTCGGGCTGCTGTTTGAGTACAGCGCGCGCTTGCATCTCGGCGGCAGGCCACGCGCCCACCTTCAGGCTCACTATCGCGCTGGTGGCTTCCCGCTGTAGGTGGACCTCATCAAGAAGCTGCTCACCGCCGAACCGCTCGCGAAATGCTCCCGCGATTTGTGCGATCTCATTTTCGGGGCCGTCTACTTCGAGTAGAAGATAGCGAGGGTCGTACCAGTATCGCTTGCACTCAATTGATAAGGCGCAGTTTTTCTTTATACCGAAGGCGCTGACAGTGACGCCGCTCACGGCTATGCCGTCCGCTCTCGGCTCTAGCTCTTCGTGGAATACCACTTTGAAGCCTCTGCTCGTGCCGTACTGCCAGCCCGACTCGATGGACGCCCATTCGCTTTCTTTTGTCCATTGGCCGCTCTGTTCCAGCGGTGCAGTAAAGCCGGGAGATAGAAGGGGCGCATATTCGCGGGCAAACGCGAGCAACGGTTCGTAATGTTGGTCGCTGTCTGAATAGGGCTGGTAGCGAACCATCTGGTGCGCCATCTAATGCTCCTGATATCTGTGTTGGGTACAGGTCTACACGCATGGAAGCGGAGAGTGGCCGTAGCGGCGTCGCCCATCGTGCAGATTACGCTGCCTATTATATAGGTTTGTTTCAGCCGCTAATAGCGACATAGAGCCTAAGCCCCATTAGGACTTAAGGCTTACCCTTCCAATAGGTTATCCTTTAGAACATGCATTTACTGTTGCGAGCATAGTGCAAAAGACGCCGAATGCAGGATGTGGCACGATTCTTGCTTAACTAGCGACTGTAGATGTAGAACGGGCAACAATTACGTCATAACATACGTGCCAACAACAAGTTACGCTTTTTATGCAGTGCCCGTCATAGTAAGTAATTTCAGGGCGCATGTAACGGGAACTTAGCCTCAATTCAGAGGCACGCAAATGGTCAAGGAGGTTAAAGATATGGGCGATAATCAACGCCAGGTAATAAGACACGACGAGACTGTGGACGCCGGCCAGCCCGCGCAGACAACAGTTACACAGACCGGGGCAACCACGGGCACACCTGCGGCACCTGTTGCTAGCCAGATGAACGCGCAGACGACGACCACAACCACTAACCCCGGCGACAGGCTGGTAGCGCACAACGTGAGCGAGCGGGTCGTTGATCCTGCCGCAGAGAAGGCAGCTTCGGTTGATTGGTTCAGCAGAGCTATCTGGTTCCTTGTGGGCCTCTTCTCGGTGTTACTGCTTATAAGGTTTGGCTTGCTCGCAGCCGGCGCTAACGAGAACACCGGCTTCGCTCAGCTTATCTACGGTGTAACAGGCTGGCTTGTAGCTCCCTTCGCAGGGCTATTTGGCGGCTCCATCACCTATCCCGGCGCGGCCGGCACAGGCGTAGTCGAGTTTGAGTCGCTTGTTGCGATAGTGGTGGTTGCATTGGTCGGCTGGATCATATCCAAGCTCGCTCAGTTGGCACTCGGTACGAACCGCACGACCGGCACAACTTATAGCGAAACAGAGCACAGAACGAAGATATAGTTCTGCTCTATCGCAAGCTAATAGAAGAGCCTTCCCGGGTTGGGGGGCTCTTCTATTTGTCTCTTTTGGGTGGTCATGAAAATGTTGAGAATCGGAGTGCAACACCCTGACATCCAGGTATGGGAAGACCCACCCCCAGCCCCTCCCGCATGCGAGAGGGGAGTAAATAAGTGGGAGGGAAGATGGGGACATCCCCATACCCCTGACAGGGAGGCCCCTGTCAACCCCTTCCGCTTGTGTGGAGAGCCAAGAGGGTGAGTGACACCCTTGATACCCCGGACAGGGAGCGCCATGCTAACCCCTAACGTGCCATGCTGGCATGGTTCCGTCGGGGAGCGCCCCTGCACTCTCCCTGAACTCTTGCGCGGTTCTCTGACGTGATGTCATTTGAGGAAGTTCGGGGCTGTGCGTGTTATAATTGTCGCATTACTGCAAGGGCAGTCTTAGCGGTCGAGTCGCGGGATGTGGTAAGATTAATATGCCCATTTTCCGCCAAAGACATATTACTTACAGAATCAGGAACGCGGCTCTTCTCTATTTTCTCGGTTTGGAATATGCTTGCCGAACTAAATATCTCCAATTTTGCCATTATAGATAAGCTATACCTTCGCATGGGACCCGGCTTCAATGCTTTGACGGGTGAGACCGGCGCGGGTAAATCTATCATTATTGATGCACTTGGCGCGCTGCTTGGCTCGAAGATCGGGCCTGAATTCGTGCGCCACGGCGCTCAGTCGGCGCGCGTCGAGGGCCAGTTCGACCTGTCTACCGTACAGGATGGGCCGCGCACCATGCTTCGTAAGCTGCTCTCTGACGGCGGGCTGTCCGACACAGACGATAGCTCCGACGACGTTGTGATTATTTCGCGAGAGATCAACGCTTCGGGGCGCACGGTTGCGCGAGTGAATGGCCGCATGGTAAATCTGCCCACGTTGCAGCAGCTTGGCGAATACCTTGTAGATGTGCACGGCCAGAGCGAGCATGTGTCGCTGCTGCGGTCGGCCACTCACATAGATTTGCTTGACCAGTATGCGGGCCTCGCGGAAGAGCGGCGCACCATTGCCGAGCTTGTAGTGAAGCTGCGTGCGGCCCAGAAAGAGCTAAAGGAGCTTCAGCGGGACGAGCGTGAGCTTGCTCGCCGGGCTGACCTCCTCACCTACCAGGTCGAAGAAATCGAGAAGGTTGCTCCTGTGCCGGGCGAAGACGAAGAGCTTGCCAACGAGCGCTCAAGGTTGTCTAACTCTGAGAAGCTATCGTCCCTGTGCGATTCTATTTATGCCCTGCTGATCGAAGCGGGTGAAGAAGGCGCATACATGGGCAGGGGTGGCCGCGCTGTGGCTGCGGCATCCGGCCAATCGGTACGTGACGCGGTGGCGAACGCATCAGGCCAACTGGCTGAGTTAGCACGCCTTGACAGCTCGATGGAAGAACAGCAGGCGGCTCTTGACGCCATTTATGATAGCGTCGAGGAAGTAGGCCGCACGCTGCGTTCGTACCGTGAGAGCATAGAGCATGACCCGTCGAGGCTCGAAGAGATTGAGGAGCGTATTTCACTCCTGCACGAGCTAAAGCGCAAGTATGGGCCGACGCTGGACGACGTAATCGCGTTCGGCGAGCGGGCTGCCGCCGAGCTTGACACTGTCACGAACAGCGAAGAGAGAGTAATAGCGCTTCAGGAAGAAAGCGAGCGCCTGGCGGCGGAAATAGGCACGCTGGCCGCCAGGATGACCAAGACACGCGAGAAAGCAGGCGAGCAGATGGCGCGGGCCGTTGAAACTGCGATGAAAGATCTGCTCATGGGTTCCGCACGTTTTGAAGTAGAGATAACGCAAAACGAAGCAGCCGATGGTGTGCCGTTACCCGGCCGCCCCGGCAGGTGGAGCTACTCAGACAAGGGAGTAGATCGCGTGGAGTTCTTACTGTCGCCCAACCCCGGCGAGCCGCTCAAGCCGCTGGCTAAGATCGCGTCGGGCGGCGAGACTTCGCGTATAATGCTTGCGCTGAAGTCGATTTTGAGCGAGGCCGACCTCACACCTACGCTGGTGTTTGACGAGGTAGATGTGGGCGTGGGTGGTAGAAGCGGCGGTGTTGTGGGCGAGAAGCTGTGGGCTTTGACATCGAGCCACCAGGTCTTCTGCATAACACACCTTCCTCAGATCGCGGCCTTTGCCGAGGACCATTTCAAGATTACCAAGCAGGTGGTAGACGACCGCACCCGCACTCGGGTAGAGCGTCTCGACCCTGACGAGCAGCTACAAGAGATAGCCGCCATGATAGCAGGTGCACCCCCAACCCCCGCTGCCATCGAGAACGCAAAAGAAATGCTACTCGAAATCGGCAGGGTAAAAGACGGCGCAAAGAGCATGATTGCGTGACTGGGGCGTGAGGCGGGCGGGCGTAAAACGTGAAACGTGAAACGTAAGGACGGAAGTCAGAGCACGACACGTTATCACGCACTGTTGATCACGTTTTACGCATTACGTTTTACGTTTTACTTCCCGGAACAAGGAGACACAATTGCTGACCAGGTTAGGTGTTTATGCGGATAGGGTTATTGAAGGGGGCTGGCTGGCGGCAGCCGTTTTTGCGCCTCTATTCTTTAACGTTTATAGCAGCCGGGTGTTCGAGCCGGATAAGATAACTACGCTACGCTCGTTTGTGCTGATCATGCTGGTAGCGTGGCTGGTCAAGCTGGGTGAGAGCGGTTGGCGCGGTTGGCGCGGTGCTACCCGCTCGGATGCGACCACGCGTTCCGGTAAGATGGGGGCCGCGGCGGGCGGCGTTGTGGAGACAGCAGGGCCTTCGTGGCTTGGCTTCCTGCGCGTGCCCGTTGTTATAGCGGTGCTTGTATATGCGCTCGCTTATCTGATCAGCACTATCTTCACTGTTACTCCGGATGCTTCCATACTTGGCTCGTACCAGCGCGGTCAAGGCACATATACGCAGTACAGCTATATCATGCTGGGTATCATGGTGCTTGCCAATATGCGCACCCGTGCCCAGGTGGACCGCCTGCTTAACTTCATGCTGCTGACCTCAATGCCTGTGGCCCTCTACGGTTTGCTCCAGGCAGCGCATCTCGACCCGCTTCCGTGGGCAGGGGATACCGCTACCCGTGTCGCCTCAACTATGGGCAACGCGATCTTTGTTGCGGCGTGGCTCATCATGGTGGTGCCGTTCACTCTCTACAGGCTCTTCATCGGCGCATCAGGCTCACTCGCCGCGCGCAAGACAGCCAGCGTAGAAGTAGTAGAACCCGACGTAAATAAGGCACGAGTTACGCGCCGCCCGCGTCCTTCTTCCGACGGTGCTGACTACGGTTGGGCTGTGGTGGCGAATGGAATGGGCATCTTACTGTCAAGCCTGCTGGTCTTTTACCTGGCGCTTAAGCTAATGGCCGGCCTGCCTTATCCGGATGGCCGCACATGGTGGGTGCTGCCGGTTGCACTGGTATATTTCTTTGTTGCGGTACTGGCGGTTGAGTGGGTAGGCCGCCGCCGAAACGACCCGCGCCAGACAGGCGTATTCATGCCGATTATCGGCGCACTGGTCTTTTTCACTGCTTTTGTCGCCATGCCTCTTACCTGGGAAATCAAAAGCAACAGCAGTACAGGCAATATCGATCTGAATGTCGGCTTTGAGGGGGGCCGCCCAGTCTGGATAGCGCTCGCCTTCTTCCTGCTATGGTGCTTGGTTGCTGCGGGTGGATATGCGCTCTCGCGCCTTCAGCGCACGGAGGGTTATGCCGACTCCGACAGGGGCATTGTGCGGGCCGCGCTCAACATTGGCTATGGCTTCTTGCTGGTCGTACAACTGATTTGTATTTATCTGACGCAGAGCCGCGGCCCGTGGCTCGGCCTTGGGGCCGGCCTGGTGGCCTTTATGGTAGCGATGTGGCTAATTGGCCGCAGTCGTGGAGTGCGCTGGATGCAGCGGCTTGGTGGCGCGGCATCGGCCCTTGTGCTTGTACTAGCCCTTTTCGTGGCTGCCCTTAACATACCCGGCTCGCCATTGCAGGGGCTGGATAATCTGCCTATCGTGGGTTCCGGCATCGCCCGCCTGAGCACGCTTACCCGCACAGAGGACGGCACCGGCAAGGTGCGAACGCTCATCTGGAAGGGCGCGACCGACCTCATACTCTCCGATCCTGCCCGCGCACTGATCGGTTGGGGGCCGGAGGCGATGTACGTGGCGTATAATCGCTTCTACCCACCGGAGTTGGCGCAGGTAGAATTGCGTAATGCCACGCCCGATCGCTCTCACAACGTCGAGTTCGACCAGATGGTCACGCTCGGTGTGGTTGGTCTGCTTGCCTACTATTTCCTCGTGGGCACATTCTTCTTCTTCACGATAAGGCTGCTGAAGCGTGCCACTAACACGCGCGATAGGCTGTTTGCTATTGCCATGCTCTCGGCGGTGACTTCGCACTTTGTCGAGATCCAGACAGGCATACAGATCGCATCAACCTGGACCTACTTCTACTTGATACTGGGCATGATGGTGGCCTTCGGTTACTACATCACCGGATACCTGCG
Source organism: Chloroflexota bacterium (assembly GCA_039932335.1). Taxonomy (GTDB): domain Bacteria; phylum Chloroflexota; class Chloroflexia; order QHBQ01; family JADMIH01; genus JADMIH01. The sequence goes on along the minus strand of JBDTQH010000032.1, from coordinate 41,259 downwards.
TCCTGCTGAAGAAACCGACATAGATGGGCAGGTTGGCGCTCACGAGAACGGCGCGCTCCGCCAGAATGGCGAGACCACCGAGGATATTGCCACTACAGAAGCAAGGCCTGTGGCCGCTGCGGTCGCCGCGGGCAGCAGAACAAGCTCAGCTACAGCTACCATGACCGCGAATGGTAAGCCTACGACAGCCGGCCCTGCGCTGCCAAAGAGCAGATCGAAAGCCTCACAGCCGGTGCAGCAGCCGCAGCGCGGTTCGGGCACGATAGGCAGCCGAGGTGGAGGACAGTCCGGCGACGGCCGCCGCAGGCAGCCCGCCATGCAATATGGCGGCGCACGAGGCTCAGCCAATACACAGTGGTACCGAAGCCCGTTGCTGCTGGTGCTATACGGAGTGGCCGCGGTTGTGGCGCTCTTCATCGTCTGGACGGTCAATACGGCCAGTGTGAAGGCCGACACGCTGTTCAAGCAAGCGCAGGCATATGACAACGCGCAGCGCTACTTTACGCAGGTAGACCAGCAGACGCGGATAGAATATCCAGGTAGCTTGCAGTTCTATAACGAGGCCATCCAGTTGCAGCCGAACCAGGACTACTACTATCTATTCCTGGGGCGCGCATGGCTGGAGGCCGCCAAGAGCACGGATACCGAGCAATACAACATCCGGGCCAGCAAGAACTATGACCAGCAGGATACCACCAAAGCAGCCCAGGAGCGGTTCGATGAAAAGCTGTTGAGGCTGCGCACCAGCGAGCAAATATTGAAGCGGGCAAACGAGCTTAGCCCGATGAACACCGACCACTACGCCAACCTGGGGCGGCTTTACCTCTACTGGGGCGATGCGAGCGGTGGGCGCGATCCATCAAAGTCGCCCCTGGCGGTGCAGTGGATGCAGCAAGCCACCGAGCACACGCCCGGTAACGCCCAGTTGTGGGATGAGCTTTCTGTCGCTTATGCGCGCAACAACCAGTTCGCTGAGGCGATGAAAGCGCTCGACCATTCGCAGAATGATATTGACCCGACCTTTGGACGTACGCCCTTCATAAAGGGGCAATTGCTGGAAGAGCGCGCAGCCAACGTCAAGAGCCTGCTGTCGAGCGGCGGCACACTGCCAACCGATGGGGAGACCGACTACGGCAAGCTGATGCTGGAAACAGGCAAAGCCTACTCCGACACAATCGGCCTGGATCTGACCCAGTTCGTTGACACCCAGATAGGCACGCGCATAGATTTCTTGCTGGAGGCATCTCAGCCTTTCTCCAAGACGAATACGCAGCTGCCCGCGAATGTGGTGAACAACATACTGACTGATACCGTACAACTCGCGCTGAAGAACGAGACGGTCAAGTGGGAAGATCAAATCCGTTCCTATCTGGCCGGCCTCGGCGTGGCAGAGGCGAAGAACGCTTCGGGAAGCGTCCCTGACATCGCCCTCGAGAGACTTGTGCGCGACCCCGCCTGGATGGACCCCGCCACCCAGACCTGGAAAGATGCGACCATGCAGACTCTGGGCAGCAACGCCGCGATGGCAAGCTATGGTCTTGGCCTGACATATAAGTCGCTGGGGCGCCTTGACGACATGAGGGCCGCATACAATCGTGCTCTCCTGCTCAATCCCAGCTACCAGGATGTCAAAACCGCAATGGATAATGGCATGAAGGACTGGGAGGGGCAGCTAGCGGCACTCTTGAAAGCGCGCGGTGTAACCTTGCCTGCCGAGGGCAATGTGCCCGATGCCACCCTGCAAACTCTCCTGGCCGACCCGACCTGGGTGAACCAGTCGACAAAAACCTGGGTTGATGAGCAGGTAAGGAAAATCACCGAGAACGCGGCGATCTATCACTACGGGCTGGGTATCGGCTTCCAGCGGGGCGGACAACCTGCGCAGGCTCGCCTCGAATATGGCCGAGCTTTGCTCTTGAAGCCGGGTTATAAGGATGCCGAGACTGCACTGCAAAAGGTGCAGTAACAGCCCGGAAACGTAGTGGGTAATATGCGAATACACATGTCGAAGCATTATCCGCTACAAATGCTCGAAACATGCTGACACAGATAACCACCAACCAGGTACCGGTGCTGACCCCGCTTCCGATCGGGCCATTGCTGCTGATCTTCCTCACAGCACTGGTGTTCTCGGTGGTGGCGACGCCTGTAGTAAAGAGGTTGGCACGGCGCTACGATGTGCTGGATGCACCCTCCGCGCGCAAGATACATGCGAACCCTGTACCCTTGCTCGGTGGGGCGGCCATATATCTCGCGGTAATATTGAGCCTGGTGCTGGTCGGACATCTCGAGTACGTGCAGCAGATGGCCTCCATCCTGATCGGCGCGACTCTCATGTCAATGCTTGGCGTGTGGGACGACAAGTGGGGCTTGCGGCCGCTGGTTAAGCTGATTGGGCAGGTGGGCGCGGCTTCACTGCTTTACTTCACCAATGTGCGCGTAGAATTTCTGCACGATCCCGTCCTGAACTATATCGCCACAATCCTCTGGGTCGTCACCATCACCAACGCACTCAATCTGATGGACAACATGGACGGGTTGGCGGGCGGGGTTGCGGCTGTGGCAGCGGTCTTCTTTTTCCTTATCGCAACGCTCACCGACCAGAACCTCATAGCGCCCCTTTCGGCCGTGCTGGTCGGCGCGTGTATCGGCTTCCTGTACTACAACTTCAATCCCGCTTCCATTTTTATGGGCGACACAGGATCACTTTTCCTGGGCTTCATGCTGGCGGCTGTGGGCATCAAGTTAAGGTTCCCGGCAAACTTCGACATCGTGACCTGGATGGTGCCTGTGCTGGTGCTGGGCGTGCCGCTCTTCGACACGACGCTTGTCACCCTCTCCCGCATCCGGCGCGGCATACCAATCAGCAGGGGCGGCAAGGATCACTTCTCTCACAGGCTCGTCGCGCTTGGCCTCACAAGGCGCGAAGCGGTGCTGGTGCTGTACCTGGTGCAGGGCGCTCTTGGTGTGGCCGCGCTCGTAGTAATGCAGGCCGATCTGATCGAAGGATATGCTGTGGGCGCGGTCGTGCTGGTTTGTGCCATTGTGGCCGCCTACAAGCTGGAACAGGTGGACCTGACGCAGACCAACCCGGCACCCGCCGGTGCGCGGCCGGACGTGCCGCTCGCGCATCGCCTCTCCCGCAAAAAGCGCATGGCAGCCGCAGAACAAACGGCAGACACGCCGGGCAGGCAGCCCTGATGTGACGACCCTGCCAGCAGGCATACGCGCCGTTTTCTTCGACGCCGGGCTTACGCTAATCTACGGCAAAGCATCACTGAGCGATCTTTGCGTGCGTGCCGCGGAGCAATGCGGCATCACCCTTGCGCATGAGGCAGTGGAAGTTGCCCTGCCCGGCGCCGCCGCTCAACTTCACCACGCCCATCGCAAAGATACCGACCTGTGGGCATCGGACGCCAAAGTTCACCGCCTGTGGCACGAGTATTACCTCTACATTTTCCATCAATTGGGACTGGCAGAGCAGGCCGAACAGTGCGCGAAAGCGGTCTACGCCTCGTACAGCGAGCCTGGTGCGTGGTGCCTGTTCGATGATGCGTTGCCCACACTGCGTGCCCTGCATGAACGCGGGTATATAGTGGGTGTCATCTCGGACTGGGCGAGCAACCTGACTTCGGGGATATTGTTGCCCCTCGGCGTCGGGCGGTACATCGACTTTATCATAGTATCGACTGTGCAGCGAGAAGGGAAACCAGGCTGGGGATTATACAGGGAAGCACTGGCCAGAGCAGGTGTCTCGCCTGCAGAGGCCGTGCACATCGGCGACAACTACGTGAACGATGTACTCGGAGCGCGGTCTGCGGGCATTTACGGCATCTACCTGGATCGCGATGACCGCCACACCGCACCCCTTGACTGCCTTCGCCTCACCACTATACAGGACATTATTCCCCTGCTTGACGAGACTACAAAGCGAAAAGACGGAGGTAGTTAGCCTTCGTCTTTCACACTCGCGCCTATCTTGTCTTCGCCATTCGGCCTCTGCCGTCGGCGTCGTATCCGACAACTGACAACTGACAACAAGGTCGGCTACTATTTCCCCCGCCAGCTATCCACCGACGCCTTCACAGACGCAATATACGCGGATGGGTTATTGCTGTCGGCGGCGGGAGCGTAGACGGGGATAATGGCGTCTACTGTCTTTAGTCCCCAGCCGTTAATATAGAGGTCGGTGAGGAGTTTGTACCAATCCTCTATGCCTTCCTGCCACGAGCCGTATTTGCGGTAGCCCTGGTAATTCTCGAAGCCTGCGGTCCAGCGAATATTGCCGAGCGAGTTCGTAAAGCGTGCCACACCCTGCGTGCCACAGCCGCTTTCGTGTACGAAGAAGGCCAGAGCGTAAGCCGGGTCGATGCCGTACTTCACGCCCAGATCGTAAAGTAGCTGACCCTGCCCCGCAGCGGGCGAATTGTACCTCCTGAGCACTTCCTCGATCTTAGCGACGCTCGTGCTGGGCGCGGCAATCAGGCTGTAGTCGCCGGATTGTGCTGCCGGGGGCGCAGGCACGTTCGCTGGCTGCGGGGCTTCGGGCTGCGGCTCCTGCTGGCCTGTTGAAACATCTATCACACCGGCTGCATCAACAGATGAAGCTGTGCCCGCCATAAGGTCCGAATAGCTGCTGAGTGAAAGGCCCTTACCCGCGCCGCCGAAGCGACCACTGGCAAGCACCGGAGTGACAAGCATGAGGCCGATCGCCAGAACGAGCGCCACTACCAGCCCTACAAGCAAGCGAGACGACATGAACCAGGCTCGCGGCCGCGCCTCAGGCTGCGATGCGAAGTAGGCATAAGGCATCTCGACAGGCTGGCCAAGATAGCCCTGCTCTTCCGGTAAGTCCCAATCCAGGTCGCCTGCAAGGTGCAGTTGCAGAGCAGGTGGCGGGCCGAAAAGATCGCTGTTGTCGTCACCCAGGAGGCGGTAGGAACTGCTGTTGCCACGTCCGGGCCAGTTATCCTGTGCCGGAGGCGCAGCTACTGCCGGGAAGTCGTAGGCGACCGCTGTGGCCCGGCTCACTTACTCACCGCCACGCCTGTGCCTGACCCATCGAGGGGAGCCTGCTTGACACTCATGCTCTTCTGGATGGCGGCGCGCTCTTCCGGCGTCGCCAGCTTGAAGGTAGCACCGTCGTTCAGGTAGAGTAACTGCTCGTTCTTGACTGAGACAATCAGATCGGGCTTCGTGTCGCCGTTCACGTCCTGCGCCGACAACTGCACCGGAGTGAGGTCTTCGCCCTGCCCGAAGAGGTAGGGGCCGACAATCGTGCTGACCTTGGTGGGGTCGCTGCCCGGCATCTGGAAGATAGTTACTCTGCGGTTCAAGTTCATCGCGATAAAGTGCGACGGCACTCCCTCGGCTTCATTCTGCCCGACATAGGCGTCCATCTGTACGGTGCGCGGCCTGCCGTACTGCAAGTCGTCCATCCTGACCTGCGCCCACTCAAATGCCGCGCCCAGAATTACATAAAGGGCAAGAGCGGTGATCGCCAGCGCTGCCAGCATCGCGACCGCTTTGGTCGGCACTACTCTATCGAGCGGGTTGGCCTTTGTCGCCGGTTGAGCGGCCCGGGCAGCGCGGGTAGGCTGCGGCCTTGTTGGGGCAATCTCTTCCTGCCGTCTGCGCTGAGGCTGCGGCATCGCGATCTGGCGGCTCGGTGCGGGCATCGACTGAAGTTGCGGAGTGGCCGCATATATGGGATCATCATCAAGATCATCCAGCGGCAGCCAGCTCCCGGTGCGCTGGGGCGATGGCCTGTCGGCCAGATCGTCCCAGTTTATTTGGCGGGCGTTCGCCCCCTGTGTGCGTGCGTTTATAGCCATTGTATGCCTCACTTTCTCTCTAAAACTCTCACTAAAAACTCAGTTGGCCTAAACGAGGTTAGTTGTCGGATGCGTAGGGCAGGGACATCAGCGCGCAATGCGAGCGGAGCAGCCTACCGAGGTACGAATTAGGGTCGGCGATGGCGTCGGTTTCGGCCAGGGTGGCGATCTGCCACTCGTCCTCTTCCGGCAGGTGTATCAGCAGCAGCGAAGGGACGTGGCGGTTAAGTAGATTGCGGGGAGCGGTACCCTCTGCCCAGTTGGGAGCCTGCTTGCGTCCAGGCTGTTCGTTATAGTATTGTTTCATGGTTACCTCCGTCTTGAAGAACTAATGTTCTATTCCTTGTTCTGATAATAGTTTAGAACATTCGTTCGCGTCAATAGGGTTTTCCACAATCTTTAAAGCAATTTGGTGGGAAACCGGTGGAAATACCACTTCTTGTGCGGTTTAGCCGCCTGAAAGGCATATATATGATCAAGGTCGTGCTGTTCGACTTCCATAACACGCTGGCAACGTGCGACTCCTGGCTCGAGCTTGAGATAAAGACGCTGCCGGGGCTGGCGCTGGCTCGGCTGCGTTCTGAGGGCTATCTGGATGGACAGCCGGAACACTCGCCTGAAGAGGCCACAAAGCTGTTTCGCGAGCTACGCGCCGATGTGCGCAAGAGTGGAGTTGAACTAAGCGCGTTCGAGGGCACGAAGCGCGTACTGGCACAGATGGATTACCATGTGCCGGACGAGGCGTTGCTGGCGGTGGTTGCCGAGCTTGAGTACGATTGCCTGCTCGACCTGGAGATTATGCCGGGCGCGCACGAGTGCCTCCGCAGTCTGAGCGAGCGCGGTTATAGACTGGGTGTGGTGTCGAGCGCGGGGTTTCCGCCCTTCGTGGAGAGCGCTTTGGAAACGCTCGGGTTGAGAACGTATTTCAATGAAGTGCTGACAAGCGCCGGAGAGGGCATTTACAAATCCGACCCGGAGATATTCCGGCGGGCGGTTGAGAGGTTGGACGCAGTGCCGTCTGAAGCCGTACACATCGGCGACCATGCCATATACGATGTGCAGGCAGCGCACGCCGCCGGGCTATCCGCTATCTGGTTCTCTGCACAGGCCGAACGAACAGCGCGGCTGCACAACGCGAATTGGGACGACCTGCAGAAAGCAGGATCAGAGGCTGAGGCTGTGGTGACGAGCTTGGAGGAAGTGCCGGGCGCTGTTGAGGCACTGCGGTAAGGGGTAGTGCTTCTTACTAACAAGCCGCAATATGAGGCGGCCCTTCACGTTGTTGCGTCTGTCGCCCCTACGGGGCTTACCTGCATAGATGACGCGTTCCCCACGCTTACGCATGGGGCTACTATCTTACGCCCACTTCGTGGGCTGTGAGAGACTCCCCCGGTGTTGGCCAAGACTCGCCGACACCGGGGACGCACGTCATCCAGCGGGGCTGATGCAAAGTGAGAAATGATAGTGCACTGGCTACCCTCTGGACTTTGTCATTCTGGACGGAGTGAAGAATTAACCTCCATTGCAATCTGCCAATGGTGGTGATTCTTCACTTCATTCAGTGTGTCGCTTACAATGCGGTATCAGGTAAGCGTGCCCTCCCGCATTGTCATTTTGAACGTAGTGAAGAATCAACCCCTATACTAATTTCTACCCAGACGGATTCTTCGCTACGCTCAGAATGACAATGCCTGGTGGGTTGCGCTTACCTGATACCGCATTGTTAGCCCGCTATTCAGCATGACACCGACAAGAGGATACGCCCGATTCCGACTTTGCATCAGCCCTGTCTCATCCAGAATTATGTTTGACGCTCAACAGGCGTTTTGCTATAGTGTTTAGACGCGCTTTATTGTAGCTATTATTAATTAGCGCCGCGAAAAACAAGAATTACGCAATACGCAATACGCAGTACAAACCAGAGGAGCATCACACAATGGCACAGGGTGAGAAGGCAGAGCAGAAGGGCTTTGGGCAGGCGCTTGCCAACAAGGAGACGGACTTTCCAGGGTGGTATAACGATGTAGTCATGCGGGCCGAGTTGGCTGAAGATGCGCCTGTGCGCGGCTGCATGGTCGTGCGGCCTTACGGCTACACCCTGTGGGAGAACGCAGTCGACATCCTTGACCACCGCTTCAAGGAGACCGACGTGGTAAACGCCGCTTTTCCCCTGTTGATACCCCAGAGCTTCTTGCTCAAGGAAGCAGAGCACGTTGAAGGCTTCGCGCCTGAGGTCGCGTGGGTCACAATAGGCGGCGGCGAAGAGCTTGCCGAGCCGCTTGCGGTGCGTCCAACGTCTGAGGCCATTATCGGCCCGATCTATGCCAAGTGGATACAGTCATACCGTGACCTGCCGATCTTAATAAACCAGTGGGGTAGCGTGGTACGGTGGGAGAAGCGTCCCCGCCTCTTCCTGCGCACATCCGAGTTCTGGTGGCAGGAAGGCCACACCGCGCACGCCACCGAGCCGGAGGCCGAAGAGCGCACGCGCATGATGCTCGAAGTGTATCGAGCATTCCTCGAAGACGATATGGCGATACCGGTCATACCGGGCCGTAAGAGCGAAGGGCAGAAGTTCCCCGGCGCGCTCCGCACGTACACAGTCGAGGCGATGATGGGCGACGGCAAGGCGTTGCAGGCAGGCACATCGCATAACCTGGGCGACCACTTTGCCCGCGCTTATGACATCCAGTACCTCGACGAGAACAACCAGCGCCAGTATGCCTGGACGACATCCTGGGGCATGTCGACACGCATCATCGGCGCGACCATAATGGTGCACGGCGACCAGGCTGGGCTGATTCTGCCGCCGCGTGTGGCTCCTCACCAGGTAGTGATTGTGCCGATCTGGCGCAAGGACGAGGAAAAGAGTGATGTGCTCGCGATGGTAGACCGCGTTTCGAGGATGCTGAAGAAGGCGGGTATTCGCGTAAAGGTGGACGCCGCCGAAACCAAGTCGGCCGGCTGGAAGTTTAACGAGTGGGAGCTAAAGGGCGTGCCGCTGCGGATGGAGATCGGGCCGCGCGATGTGCAGAACAACAGCGTGGTGCTGGCAAGGCGCGACATACGCTCGAAGGAAGCTAAAGAGTTTGTTGGCGTGGATGCATTAGAACAGCGCGTGCCGGAACTGCTGGACGACATTCAAAACTCGATGTTCCGCAGAGCGGTAGAGTTCCGCGAAGCCAACACGGTTTATGCAGCAACCTACGCAGAGTTAGTGCAGGGTATCGAGGATCGCAAATTCGTCCATGCCTTTGTGGCACCACTGGCCGAAGTCGAGGAAAAGATAAAGAACGATACCAGAGCCACGCACCGCTGCATTCCCTTGGAGCAGAAAGGCGACAGCGGGCCCTGTATCGTGACCGGGCAGATTGTCAACGAGCGTGCAGTGTTCGCGAGGGCATATTAGGGCTAGCGTGTTGGCTCAGGCTATGTTTTGGAAGCAGTTTCTTGTGATCACGACCGCCGAGTTACGGGGCACGACTGTATGAACACTGGGGAGCGCATTGAGAACCTATTTCAGGTGCTCATTGGCCTGCCCTTACAGGATGCCGGGCATGCCGGCCCCGTTCACTGGTTCTCGTTTGGTGCGCCCCGCGCTGTTCAAGACTACACGGGAGGCACACGTCAGGCTGGTGAGTATGCGCTTCATGTACAATGTGAATGGCGCATTGTTGGGCCTGATGGAATCGTGACAGGCAGTGATGATCGGTACTTTCCCGGCGGCGCAGACCCCTACAACGAACCGCCGGGCTTTGATTATGAAGTACAGGGTTCAACCAGGCTTGACGAGCGGATGCTGGCGTTTCGTGAAGTGCTCAATCAGAACTTGCTTATTGTGGAGCAGATTTGGGCGGATCACACAGGGAGCGTCCGCCTAACGCTGAGTGGAGGTTGCAGTCTTGAGCTGTTTCCCAGCCATACCCTCAAATACGAATACTGGAGGTTCTTTGTGCCCGGAGCCGATCCTGACGTGCCCCACTTTGTTATAACGGGACTGGGCATAGAGGACTAACTCTTGCAAGGCTCTTCCGTACCTTCTATAAAAAGCAGGGGTGGGCCGCAAGCCCGCCCCTATGCTATTCTGGTGGCGCTCGCGGTGGCCTTGCTGCTGGTCGCGGGATTTCTTCCTGCTTTACCCGCGCCCACGGTTGTGCCACTGCCAACTGTAACGCCGACCGTTGGACTACCACCCGTCGTACGCAATGAGAAGATCGGCCTGCACACCCGCCTGACCGACGAGCCTGACCACGCGAGGATCACGGAAGAGTTCAAGATGCTGCGCGAGATGGGCGGCACATGGGCAACCGAGTTCTTCCCCTGGTCATACATACAGCCGTCCGACCCCGGCAGGTACGATTGGGAGCACGCCGATCTTGTTATTGACGCTGCACAGGCGGCCGGAGTTACGCTACTGGCGCGGCTGGATGGTGTTCCCGGATGGGCGCGGCCTGCCGACAGAACGTGGAAGTACCTTGACGCTGAGCACTACGCCGACTATGGCAACTTCGTGTATGCGTTCGTATCGCGGTACAAAGGACGGGTATCGCACTACATCATATGGAACGAGCCAAACACCGCCGCCGAGTGGGGACAGCGCAAACCCGACCCGGCCGCCTACGCCGACCTGTTAAAGGTGGCATACACTAGGGCGAAGGAAGCCGACCCCACGGCAATTGTGATGCTCGCGGGGCTGGCGCCCAACCTTGAGCGAGAAGGAAGTAATCTCGCGCTAAATGACCTCATCTACCTCGATAAGCTCTATGATGCCGGGGCTGCGCCCTACTTTGATGCCGTGGCAGTCCATTCATACGGACTGAAGAACGCGCCGGACGACCCTGCCGCGCCCGACAAGTTGAACTTCGCACGAACCGAGGAACTGTACAGCGTGATGGAGCGCCACGGCGACGGCGCGAAGCAGGTGTACGTGACAGAGGGCGGTTGGAACGACAGCCCGCGCTGGTCGTATGGGGTCAAGCCGTTTCAGCGCGTGGAGTATACTGTGCGCGCATATGAGAAGGCCAGGACAGAGTGGCCGTGGTGCAAGGCTGTGACGCTCTGGGCGTCGCGTCTGCCCTCGCCCGCCTACACCTATTTCGACAACTACACCTTCCTGACAAGCGACTTCATCCCGAAAGCAGTCTATCTTGAGGTGCAGAAGTACGCTGAGGGGCAGCGCTAGATGAAGTGGGCTCTGAACGCGGGCATTGCGCTGCTGCTCGTGCTGGTTGGGATAGGTCTGTGGGCGGGGCAACAGCGTCCGCCCGACCGCTACCTTGACGACATCATCAGCCGCGGCACGCTGCGGGTGGGAATGGACCCCACGTATCCACCGTTCGAAAGCCTGCGCGACAGCAAGCCTGAAGGACGCGACGTTGATCTTGCCCGGGCTATTGCCGCCGACCTCGGTGTTCAGGTAGAGTTCAAGGCGCTGGCGCTCGACACACTTTATGATGCGCTTGCTGACAGGCAGGTCGACATGCTCGTTTCTGCGCTGCCATTCATCTATGAGCGGCAGAAAGAGATACGCTACTCCGTGCCGTACTATCAGGCCGGGCAGGTGCTCGTAGTTCGCACAGGTGAAACGGCAATAAAGAGTGTTGACGACTTGCGGGGCAAGCGAGTGGGCGTAGAGCTAGGCTCCAATGCCGACACAGAGGCGCGGCGGCTGGCCCGCACCCGCTTGCAGACAATGCAGGTACGTCCCGATTATCACGCTGCTGCCGACGCGCTTGATGCATTAGAGCGGGGCGAAGTTGATGCCTGTATAGCTGATAACGCCTCAGCGCAAGAGTACGCCGGGCAACACACAGGTGCAATAGCTATCCTTTCGCCGCCCGTTACCGACGAACCGTTTGTGATTGCCATGCCCGTTCTCGCCTCCGGGTTGGCCGAACGGGTAGACGCAACCATCAACCGCCTTCGCGCCTCAGGCGAACTAGCGGCGATAATGGGCGAGCGGACGCCCTGACGCGAGGCGGGCTACGATATGCGAAACGCCAATTCTTCACCGTCGGAACGCTGCCGCCTTACCGTCATCAGGAGCCAACTATGTCGGATCGTACTTTGACCCTTCGAGAACTCAACAGGGCGACACTGAGCCGCCAGATGCTGTTGGAGCGTGCTAAGCTGGATGTGCCTGCGGCAATTGAGCGGTTGGTCGGGTTGCAGGCGCAGGCAGCCATGTCGCCTTATGTTGGGTTATGGACCCGCTTGCAAGGATTCCAGAGGGACGACCTTGCCAGTCTGGTCGCCGACCATACAGTCGTGAAGGCCACCTTTGTCCGAGCTACACTCCATCTCCTTACAGCCAGGGACTACCTGTTGTTTCGCGCTACACTACAGGCGGTGCTCACACAGGCTTCTGACGCAATAGCCAAGAACCGAGGTGCCGACTTCGATATTGAAAAGGTGCTTAAAGCCGCTCGGACATATATAGCCCAGGAGCCGCGCACCTTCGCTGAGATAAGCGCCATGCTCACCGAGCTAATGCCTGATACCGATGTGAGTGCGATGCGCTACGCCGTGCGAACACACGTGCCGCTTGTGCAGGTGCCTGTGAGCAGCGGCTGGAGCTATCCCGGCAATCCGCAGTTCGCGCTCGCGGAAAGCTGGCTCGGTGAGCCGATCCCAACAGAAGAGAATATGCGTCTGCTGGTGTTCCGCTACCTGGCCGCATTTGGTCCTGCGTCGGTAACCGACATGCAGACATGGTCGGGCTTTGGCAAGCTAAAGGAAGTGTTCGTGAAGCTAAAGCCGGAGCTGCAAGCATACCGTGACGAACAGGGTCGTGAGCTATTCGACCTGCCGGACGCAACAATCCCTTATGAAGACACTGCTGTGCCGGAACGCTTCCTGCCGGAGTACGACAACCTGCTCCTGTCTCACCAGAAGCGCACCCGGATCATCGCGGAAGCACACCGCTCGCAAGTCTATCTTCCCGGTTTGAGGGTGCGGGCTACTTTTCTGGTGGATGGATTCGTGCGCGGCGGCTGGAAGGTAGAGAAGAAGAAAGGCATCGCCACCCTCTATATTGAACCGTTCGACTCGCTGACGAAGCAAAACCGGGCCGCACTCACAGAAGAAGCAGAAGCGCTGGTCCGCTTTGTAGAATCAGACGCAAAAAGCTACGAGGTGCGCTTCGTGGAGTAAATAGCCATCTTGGAAGTACGGACCTCACCGCAGAGGCGCAGAGGGTGCTGAGTTACGCAGAGGTTATTAAGGTTTAAGACGGTACTGAATCGAAGCGAGTAAGCGGCACAAATCGGCAACTGGCAACTGGCAACTGGCAACTGACAACTGACAACGCGGTCTGCCGTCGGCGGTCATACGCAGTACCTCACGCTTCACGTTTCACGTTTCACGCGTCACGTCCCAACTAGCGTCTTGACGTCATCCCCGCATCCCTCCTATAATCGTAGAGCATATACCTATACTCGCTACAACTATCCGCCACCTTCTCTCGTCGTTGTTCTACCCCTCTCTCACTATCCTGCCCGCGCCGGAGTAATCAGATGGATATAGCCGTTATTGAACGCGCACGCAGTGGCGATGACGAGGCTTTTGTCATCATCTACGAGCATTTTAGCCCGCAAATACACCGCTATGTCTACAGGTTGGTGGGCAACCAGGAGCTAGCGGACGACATCACCCAGGAAACTTTTCTGAAGGCGTTCCAGAGCATCCACGGCATAGCGCACGGCTCCAATCTTGGCGCGTGGCTCTACCGGATAGCCTCAAACGCCTGCTTCGACGTGTTGCGGCGGCGCAAGCTGATTACCTGGATGCCAATCCTCGAAGAAACCGACAAGAGCGACGAGTTCACCTCGGACGATTTCACACCCCAGCTTATCGAATCGCAGATGGTGCGGCGCGCACTTGTTGAGATGCCGCCTGCGCTGGCTGTGTGCCTGGTGCTGCGCTCGGTGGAAGGCTTTTCCTGCGAAGAGATATCCGAAATCCTGAAGATACCAAAGGGAACTGTGTTCAGCCGTTTGGCTCGTGCCCGTGAGAGCTTTATCGAAGTATATAATCGCGTGTCGCACACCCATGACACCATTAAGCCTTCTGATCTGGACAATAGGCTCGGAGGGGCGCATTGAGTTGTAGCCGTTACAGGCAACTCATTTCAAGATACGTTGACGACGAAGTAACGCCGCGCCAGCGACGTGATCTGCTTGCCCATGTGCAGGTGTGCGCTGACTGTGCGGCATGGCTTGCACGCGCTCGCCAGACCGATGTGCTCCTGAAGGGGGTAAACGAAACCCACCCATCCGACAGAGTGCGCAACGCCATCCTGAACGAAGTGCGGGCACACGGCTCTAAATCGCAGCAGATGGCGCCTGTACGCCCGGCACCCCAGCCTGCTCATCGCTTTGGCTCCTTCCGCCTGAGCGCGGCAGGTATTCTTTTGCGCTTCGACCCCTCGCCGGGGCGGATCGCCCTTGGCACCGCTGCTTGTCTCGTCGCGCTGTTGAGCCTTGCATACTCGTTGAATCTGCTTCCTCCTCTCTGGGGCTATAACAAGCTTGGCTTTGAGGATGCGCCCGACAGAGGGCAAGCCGTTGTCGATACAACGCCTATCCCCATCAGCGCCGTATCGTCGGGTCAGGGCGGCGTTGGCGGTCCGGTGGCTGTGCCTAACCTCGTGCGCACCGTGCCGGGCGATGCGACCCAGGCTGTGGCGCTCGACGCGCCGCTCAAGATACGCTTCGACCAGCCAATGGACCGCGGTTCGGTAGAGAATGCTCTGCAAATAGATCCGCCTGTGGCCGGTGTGTACGAATGGGATGCTGATAACGAGTTGAGCTTTACGCCTGCCGCGCCCGGACTGCTCAGGGGCATCACATATACAGTAACCCTGACTACCACAGCACTGTCGATGGCGGGCACTCCATTGCGCGATGGAACCAACTGGTCGTTTCGCACAGAAGCCGCGCATACCGTCGCCACCGACCTGCCTGATGGCACTGCCCTCGCACCCACAGGCTCATTGACCCTGACGTTCGACGTGCCTATGTCGCAAGTCCAGGCACAGGAAGCGATTTCACTACGCGCCGTCGGGACAAACGATGTTATCCCACTGGACTACAAATGGGATGCAGCAGGCACGCAACTTGTGGCCACGCCGAAATCGCCCGTCGCCGAAGGGTACGTTTACCTGCGAGTGAGCGCCAACGCGCCGACTGCTGATGGTGGCTCTCTTGGGCAGCCATTCGAGTTCAAGTACCGGGTCGATGTGGCTGCTCCCCCGCTGCAGTTACCGGGTGATCGTATCTTGCTTGCTCAGGCCGGCGGTGCTGTCGCTGTGCCCTACACGGCGAACGCGGAGCAATCCGTTCTCAGCAACATTTTGTTCGATGTATATGCTCTGCCGGCGGCGCGATTGTCTGAGGTTGGCGCGCAAGCGGATGGTGGATTACTGCCTTCGGGCTATCCTTCCGCCTTGCAGAACCTCGCACAGATACGACCTGACCTGTCGAAGCGCAACGGCACCGTTGACTTGGACAGCCTCACACCGGGCATCTACTTGCTGGTTGCCGCGCTGCCGGACGGCACTGCAAGCGACTGGAAAATGCTGGTGGTGAATGATGATCACCTTGCGGTCACAGGCAGCAATTCGCCGCTATGGGCGACCACTGAGGCCGGGCGGCCGTGGGCGGGTGCCGAGATTTCACTCTATTCGTCCAAAGGCACGCTGCTTGAGAAAGGGCTGGCCGACCAATCAGGCCTGTGGCTCCCCACGGCAGCGGCCAACGACGCCGGTTTAGCCCTGGCGCTCGACCCTGCCGGGCATGTTGCTTCCGCACTGCTAAATGACGGCGTGCGTTGGGGCGATGCAAACGAAAATACTCTTCCGACCGACCTCATAACCGACCTGTCTGCCTACAGGCCCGGCGGCACGATCAATTTCCGCTTGCTGCTGCACGACGGCAACAGCTTTGTGGCCGCCACTCCTGTGGCCGAGCAGGATGTTCTTGTCTCGCTGGTGATGCCGGGCGGCGCAACGGTCGCTATGCTCAACCTCAAACCTGATAGCGTCGGCGGCATCAGCGGCCTCTTCCCCATCTCGCCTGATGCTGAACCGGGCGTGTATACCATAAATGTGCGCTCCGGCGGCCAGAAATACGACTTTGATGTGACGGTTCTGCCCGTACAACGCGATACACTGAGCGTCTATATTGTGCCGAGCGCGGAGACTGAGATAGGGGATACAACAATCACCCGCACGGTAAGCGTACTGGGTGAAAGCGGTGAGCCTGTGGCCGGTGCGCTGGTGACAGGGACACTGGGCATACCCGGCGATAGCTGGGTATCGGACCCTGTGACGGCGACCACTGATGCTGACGGGCGTGCCCTTATTGTGTCGCCGCTGCCCGATTGGTTCACCCGGTACAATGAGCCGGGCTTGTTCTTGAGCGCAGTCGCATCGCACGATGGGCTGATTGGTTCCGATAAGTCCTCACTTGACCTGACGGCACTGCACAGCGCGCTTTACGGGATGACCCAGCTTGCATCGCCCGATTTGAACGTAGCTGTAGTCGTGCGTCCTGCCTCTGATGCACCTTTCAAGGTACGGGTTGTCCTGCTCAACCAGACTGCCCCGGCGGGCGACATTCTCTTGCAGGCCGAGTCGCCTACGGGAGAACATGTTAGCTATTCGCTAGATATGGCACGTCTGCTCGACGCCACTGTAGAGATTTCGCAGCGTTTCGCGGGTGGCACTCTCACTGTTCGCTCCTCAGGTGCAGCGGGTTCGCGCACCATCACGCTGATGCCCGCGCAATATCCCGATGCCAACTTGCAAGTCGTAACACCCTATTCTGTGACGGCAGGCTCTGAACTCCCCCTGCGGCTAACCCTCACCAATCTGGAGGGCGTGGGCACAGGCGGCACGGCTGCTGTGTGGCTGAGGCGTGCTTCGGGCGAGGCGTCACCCTCAGAATTGGCGTGGGAGCCTTCGCTCTTGCTACCTGCTGCGGGCACGCTCACCACGACGCTGCAAGCGCCCAGCACTCCCGGCCTCTGGTATGTCATGTCTGCGGCGGCAACGCCGTCCGGAACGGAAACCGTGTCATGGGGCCTGGTGCGCGTTATGCCCGGCCCCTGGGTGCAGCTACCACCGGCGCACCAGGCGGCGGCCGGTGAAACGCGACCAGTTTCCGTAGTCGTTCATAACCCCTCAACTGAGCCGCTTTCCACAGGGCTCCGCACAACAACAGATGGCCAGGCGCGCATCGTGGGTGCTTCCTCACAGGCTGTGGATGTGGTGGCGGGCGGCTGGGGACAGTTCGACTGGCAGGCCGTATCAGCCAGGCCGGGTGCAGGGCATGTGACTTTCTCGTTCATGCCAAGCTCAGGCTCCAGCGGAAGCTGGCCCCTGGCGATGCACGCGACCGAGAACCCGCGCACAAACACTACATACACAGCGGGCGTGCTAACGGGCGAGCGCAGCGTAGGTGTAGCGGTGCCGTCGGGTCTTTCTGCCGGCACTTTGCAACTGGAGATACGCGCTTCGACATCTCTCCTGCCTTCGCTCACCGGGACCGTCATGGACTTCCACGACAGGTGGGTAGAGTACACACAGGGTGTGTCGATGGCGGCGGCACGGCTCAGCGGACCCGCGTCGGTAGCGTCAGCCTATGTGCTCCTGAACGCCGCTCGTCCTGACGGCATCGAGCTTTCGAGCGTAGAGCGGTCGGTTATTTTGCAGCAGCTTTATTCGGCGCAAAGAGAGGATGGTGGCTGGAGCTACACGCTTGACGGGCTGGGCGCAAGCAGCGTGCGAAAGACCGCAGAGGTGCTGCTGGCCATGCACCGCCAATCGGCCTATTCGCCGGGCGGCTCGCTGCAGCTTGTGCCGGATGCGGGCGTAATAAGACGAGGCCTCGATTACCTCAGCAATGAGGTGACGCGCCCCGTCCACGCGGATGCTACTTCCAGCACGCTTGACGAGCGCGCGTATGGTCTGTATGTGTTGTCCCTTTACACGCCTGTGCCAAGCGATTCGGTGCGGCTCATGCTGGCCTATACAGCAGCCGGGCTTGGCGAGCGCGGCCTGACGCGAGATGGTCAGGCGTGGCTTGCCCTGGCGCTCTGGCAGGTGGGCAATAGCGCCGATGCTGTTGCCTTGCTCGACCGACTTCTTCTAACCGAGAAAGATGCCGTGCCCTCAGCGTCGCCTGCCATGTTGGAGGCCCTGGTCGTCGGCTTACAATCGCTCCCTGCGGGCGGCTCACGTTCGCGTGATCTGCTTGATTACTCGGCAGCGGCGCGCAATCATGTGCGTATTTTGATGGAAGCGCGGCAAGGCGCAGGATGGCGCACGCCCGCGATCACAGCAGATGCGTTGTGGGCATTGTCTCGCTACGCAGCGGCTGAGGGCGAAACGCCTCAATCCCAGGCAGGCGGGGTGCCTTTGCTTACCCTGGGCGACCGGCCCGTGCAGGTAGGCAATCTGCCCAATAATCCAGGCGTCGTATCTGTCGTTATCTCAGGCGACGAGTTGCATGCCGGCACAAACTGGCTCAACTTGAAAGCACCGGATGCTAACCAGGCGTTATACTATAGTTTGACTTTGATTGCTACAAGATAGGGCACAAACGCAGCACTAACTGCGCGGCCTGTGCCTTATCAACTCCAGGAGAATAATGGAACGCTTCATCGTAGAAGGCGGCTACCCCTTGCACGGGGAGATTACGCCTGCCGGAAATAAGAACTCGGCCCAGCCAATGCTCGCGGCCTGTTTGTTGACCTCCCAACCCGTCACGCTGCGCAACGTGCCTAATATCGAAGATGTGCGTACACTCCTCACTATGCTGAAGGGTATGGGCGTGGAAGTGGACGATAGCGGCCTGGCGTCGAATCACGTCGTCACCATACGTGCCCGCGACGTACAGGACCAGCCTAACCAGAACCTCGGGGCTCGCGTGCGCGGATCCTTGCTGTTCGCGGGACCTCTGCTGGCGCGCATCGGGCACGCCGTTGTGGGGCAGCCGGGCGGCGATGCCATAGGCAGGAGGCGTATCGACACACATCTCCTGGCGTTGGAGGCGCTCGGCGCTCAGGTGACTGTACATCATGAGCAGTATACGATGAGGGCGACCCGCCTGCGTGGTGCTGACATCTTCCTGGATGAGGCCAGCGTAACAGGCACCGAGCAGGCGATACTGGCGGCTACCCTAGCTGAAGGCGAAACCCATATATGCAACGCCGCCTCGGAGCCTCATGTGCAGGATCTTTGCCTGATGCTGAACGCACTGGGGGCAAAGATAAGCGGCATCGGCTCCAACACTGTGGTTATCCAGGGTGTGCCTGAGTTGCATGGCGGCGAGCACACCATTATGTCGGACCACATGGAGGTGGGCAGTTTTATCGGTATGGCCGCAGTGACGGGCGGCGAGCTACGCATACGGAACGCTGTGCCCGAGCATATGCGGATGACGCGCCTGGTTTATAAGAAGTTGGGTGTGCAGTTGCATGTAGAAGGCAACGACATTATCGTGCCGGGCGGGCAGGATCTGCGCGTGGACTATGATCTGCATGGGGCCGTGCCCAAGATAGACGACGGCGTTTGGCCCGCTTTCCCCAGCGACCTGATGAGTATCGCGCTGGTGATCGCAACGCAATCCGAGGGCACGGTGCTGATATTCGAGAAGATGTTCGAGAGCCGCCTTTTCTTTGTAGATAGGCTGATCAGCATGGGCGCGAGGATCGTGTTGTGCGACCCCCACCGCGCTGTGGTGGTGGGCAAGTCGAAGCTGCGCGGCGACGAAATCACCAGCCCCGACATCAGAGCAGGTATGGCCCTGTTGCAAGCTGCCCTGTGCGCCGATGGAGAAAGCACGATCTCCAACGTGCGCCAGATAGACCGCGGCTACGAAGCGATTGAGCACAGGCTGGAGGCGCTCGGCGCGAAAATACGCCGCGTTATGAATTAGCCGGGCCGGATACCATAAGAAAGGAGTGTGCTGTATGCCGGCACACTCCTTTTGCGTTCCAACATGGTGCTCTCTTGCCTATGTTCGCTTCACCAGAATAACCTCGTCCACACCGTCCGTCTCAACGAGGCGTACTTTAATCCGCTCGTCCAGCGATGTGGGGACGTTCTTGCCAACGTAGTCGGCGCGGATGGGCAGCTCGCGGTGGCCGCGGTCCACCAGCACGGCTAGCTGTATGTTGGCGGGCCGGCCCATGTCGATTATGGCGTCGATGGCGGCGCGAACTGTCCGCCCTGTGTAGAAGACATCGTCCACAAGGATAATCTTGCGGCCCTCTACCTCAAGTTGCGCGGCCTGACCTTCTCCCTGCATTTGCTCCTGCGCAGATGCTGTGCCTCGGCGGTCATCGCGGTACTGCGTAACGTCAAGCTCGGTCACAGATACTTCAGCGCCCTCGAACTGCTTTATCAGGTCAGCGATGCGCTGAGCGATAGGGCGGCCGCGTGTGCGCACTCCTACCAGCAAAAGGCCTTCCATGCCGCCGTTGCGCTCAAGGATTTCGTGCGCGATACGGGTGAGGGCGCGGCGCATAGCCTCGGCGTCCAGCAGGCTGACCGATCTTTGCGGCTCCTTCATCATTTGCGCCTGCCGATGCGTTTGCTCAGACTGCCAATGCCTCTCAAAGATATCCCATCCGCTGCCAGCCAGAGGAAGCCCAGCAACGTTAAGAGTGCCCAATCTATTCGCATTTGGCGAACCCTGCCTTATTTTATGGATAGTTCATAATAGAAAGCCCGCAGCCCCGGTATACGGGTGCTGAGCGTGAGGATGTTATACCTGACCTGCAGTGAAGGCAAACGGTTTTGCACATGTAAATGTTCAGATTTAGGGTTGAGCAGCCCCTCATCTCGCTATGGGGAGACCCACCGCCCCCCGCTTCGCTCATGCCCCTCCCACACGCGGGAGGGCAGTCTAAGAAGGAGAGGAGAGTGGGGGACCCCCGCCCCCCGCTTCGCTCATCCCCCGTCATGGGCTGCGCCCCTGCACCCCTTCTGCACCATAAGTCTGAACACTTACTTGCACATTACTACACCAACGAAATAATGTCCGTGTCGCTATGTCCTCTCTTCCTTGTCATTCTGGGTGCTTCGCTAACAAAGATATGGCAGGTAAGCGTGCCTCTTAACCTGGTCATTCTGAACAGAGTGAAGAATCAACCTCCATACTAATTTCTACCCAGACGGATTCTTCGCTACGCTCGGAATGACACTGCCCGGTGGGGTGAGCTTACCTGCCACTTCTTTGTTAGCACTCTGTTTAGAACGACAATGGAGAGGCGGTACTCGCTCGCATATCTGGTAACTATGGTAGCGGTTTGGTTGCGCGTCGCTAGTAGCCCAAGTGGAGCAGGATTCCCTATTGCGGGCGGCCATATGATATGGTAAAATATCGGTGGAACGATTTAGCAACTACTTAATTGATGGGGTGCGGATATGGTGCATAGCGAGGCAAATCCTACTACAACGACGCTGACTTTGAGGCGTGAGCCGGGCGGAGACACCTGCGAGGTGCGGTGTGTCCACCCTGAGAACGTGCTGCTTGGCCGGGCGATGCTACTGCCCGCTGAGGAGTACCGCGATCTCGCCGACATCTTCGCAGCCCTGGCAGATCCCAGCAGAGCCAAGATTGTATACAGCTTGCTCAGCATGGAACTATGCACCTGTGACCTGGCGGCCATTGCTGACATAAGCGAGTCGGCGGTGTCGCAGCACCTCCGCGTACTGAGGCGGCTGCGTCTTGTGAAGAGCAGGCGTGCCGGGAAAGTAATATACCATTCGCTGGACGACGCTCACATCGGCGCGCTGCTTGAAGTCTGCCTGGAGCACTTGCGCGGTGCATAAGGCACCGTCTTAATTATCCAATTTCTTTTCTCGAATTGAGTTGAAATTATGAGCACTGTAATCCGGAACAAGCCAATAGAGTACTCCATCGAGGGTATGGACTGCGCCGATTGCGCGCGCACCATTGAGAAGGCTGTGGCTGCCCTGCCGGGTGTAGGGTCAGCGACGGTCAACTTCGGTGCGGCGCGTTTGTCTGTAGAGCCTGCCGGTGATTCTGCCGCGCTCACGGGCGTGGTTGAGCGCAAGGTGGGCGAGGCAGGCTACAGGGCAACACCCATGATAGGGCGGCTTGCGCTTCAGCAGCAACCCTACTGGCAGCGCGAGCGGCGGGTGCTGACCACGGCTATCGGCACTGTTGTATCTCTGGTGGCGTTCGCTCTATCGTTCACGTCTGCCCCAACGTGGGTTGTGAACGGGCTCTTTGCTGTTGCCATAGTGGTGTGCGGATTTGGCTTTGCGCGCGCCGGATTGCTGGCTTTGCGGTCAGGGCGGGCCGATATGAACCTGCTCATGACCATCGCTGTCATCGGCGCTATGGCGATAGGCGATTGGGGCGAAGCTGCCACGGTCGTGCTGCTCTTCGCCTTCGGAGGCACACTGCAAGCCTATACGCTGGAACGCACGCGGAGTGCTATTCGCTCCTTGATGGAGATTGCCCCCACAACGGCCCTCGTGCGGCGCACAGACAGCAGCACCGGGTTGCCGATGGCTCGCGAGATACGTCTGCCCGTGGAGGATGTAGCGGTGGGCGAGGCCGTGGTGGTTGGCCCCGGCGAGCGCCTGCCCCTCGATGGTGTGGTGGTGAGCGGCACATCCTCGGTGGACCAATCGCCCATTACAGGCGAGAGCGTGCCGGTGGACGTGGAGAGCGGCGCGGAGGTCTACGCGGGTACGATAAACGGGCCGGGAGTGCTCGTCGTAAAAGTGACAACCGCGTCCGATGACACAGCACTGGCACGCATCATCGGCATGGTAGAAGAGGCCCAGGGCAGGCGCGCACCCTCGCAGCAGCTGGTTGACCGCTTCTCCGCGATTTATACGCCCATCGTGATTGCATTGGCTCTACTGGTGGCTGCGGTGCCGCCGCTCTTCTTCGCCCAGCCTTTTAGCGAATGGTTCTACAGGGCGCTTGTGCTGCTGGTAGTAGCTTGCCCCTGCGCGCTGGTGATCTCCACGCCCGTCAGCATCGTGGCGGCGATTGGCGCTGCTACCCGGCGGGGCGTGCTGATAAAGGGCGGGGCCACGCTTGAGAAGCTTGGCAGGGTGCGTGTGGTGGCCTTCGACAAGACAGGCACGCTCACAGTGGGTCTCCCCATGGTGGCCTCCGTGGACGCGCTGGACGGCAACCATACACACCTGTTGCAGCTTGCCGCGGCAGCAGAAGCCAGGTCTGAGCACCCATTGGCTCGCGCACTTGTCCATGCCTCAAGGCTGTACCGTAACGGCCCTACTCCGCTGGAAGCAAGCGACTTTACAGCATTTCCCGGCCTGGGCGCACGTGCCACCGTAGATGGCGACGTAATTTACGTGGGTAATACGCGCCTGTTCCGCGAGCAGAGCATACCGCTGGACGGTGTGACCACCCGGCTCGATGCGCTCAATGCGGAGGGTAAGACGGCTGTGCTGGTCGGTACGAAGGACGGTGTGCTGGGCGTGATCGCGCTGGCCGATAGTCCTCGACCCGATGCAAAGCAGGCTATTGACAAGTTGCGGCGGGCAGGCGTGAAGCATGTAGCTATGCTCACTGGCGACAATCCACGCACAGCATCGACGCTCGCATCGGGCCTCGGACTGGATAGCTATATGGCCGATCTTCTGCCTGCCGAAAAGGTAGAGGCTGTACGCCGCCTGCACGAGGAGCACGGCATAGTGGCGATGGTTGGCGACGGTGTGAACGATGCGCCCGCACTGGCGACTGCTGATGTAGGCATCGCGATGGGCATCGCGGGCACAGACGCCGCCCTCGAAGTGGCCGATGTCGCCTTGATGAGCGACGACCTTTCGCGCCTCGATTATGCCATACTCCTCTCGCGCCGCGCACTGTCGGTGATAAAGCAGAACATAACTGTATCGCTGGCGGTAAAGGCGCTCGCGTTGGTGCTGGCCGCGTTCGGCGCACTTCCGTTGTGGGGCGCAATCCTGGCTGATATGGGTGTGTCACTTCTGGTAACGCTCAACGGCATGACTCTTCTCGGCTACCGTGGCAACATCGAGGAGAACAAGAGCACTGACATGTCCATTACCCACGCACGCTCTACCGCACATTAGGTCTGGAGCGCTCTACTTCCTGCACCGCAGCTATTTTGGGATATCATGTTACGTCCGCTATTTTCAGAGGAGTAAGGGTAGCGGGGGTACAGGGCAACTCTCGTGCCGGGGGTACGGGGTCGGGTCTTCCCTTATCGAGATGTAAGCTCGCTCCACCCTATTCTGAACACTTACCGGGCCAACTAGCTTTGCACCATGCAGCGGTATAGCCCATAATAGACATCAGCCGGCTACACGGCAGGTGGAGTTCTTTATCACAACTCGCACCCGCAACCACCTTTACAAATCAACGGCATCTCATAGGAGCGCAACGTGACTATAGAGAGCTTTTATACAACTGCATCTCAGATATGCTTTACGCTGCTGGGGTTATGGTGGGTAGTAGTACAATTCAAGCACGTAGAGATGGCGAGCCAACCCACCAGGAGAAAGATGGCACACGCCATATCGCTGCATTTTCTTCTGCTTGGCACGATGAGCCTGATGTCGTTGGTTGCGGTCCAGGCGGCATTTCTGTGGCGCGTAACCTTCGGCATAGGTGGCTTGTTCGGAATCGTATCGGTATACTTTCTGGTATCATCCCTTCAGGCCACGTCGAGGAATCTTGACCTCATTCGGGTGGGGCAGTGGGTCGCGCTGCCGCTCTATGGCCTCATCAGCGTATTCGCGATTGTGCCTGAGCTGGCAGGACTGCTGGGTTTGGGATTGAGTGCACTGGTCGTTGAAGGCATTCTTTTCTCGCTGATGATCTTTCTCGGAGTGAACATGGCATGGTTCCTCTTTATGGAGCCGGACGAAGATCAGACTGAATAGGAGTTAGTGCGTACTGCGTGCTGTCTGCTGCGTAATTGCCCTTTTACGTGGTGATCCTGCGCGGCAGACAGTACGCAGCACGAGTTTATGTCGAATACATCCTGGGATCCTGCAGCTCCCCTCGCCGCTCGCGACCGGAAACGTCCTCTATTTGCACTTGTCGTGCTGGCGGTGGGCATTATCGGCATCGTATTACTTGGCTTTCTTTATCTGCGTGAGACAGGCACAGCAGTTGTTATTCCTGCCGCCTCTACACCAACCACCCTTGCCATTGTAGAGAGCACACCCACATCCGCCCTTGTCATAAGGGCCACGCCAACCGCGTTCTCACAGGCCAACCCCACGCCGGGCCATCCCGGTGGGCTTAACGGGCCTGAGGTCGATACGGCAACGCCCACACCGCAGCCCGAAGTGTTGGCTACGGCCACCCGTCTGCCCACGCCCGCACCTACAAGCACACCTGCGTCACCCGCGGAGAGGGCGCTGCTCGCGCTGCAGGCCAGCGATGTGCCTGTGCGCGATCTTTATTCTATTGCGGCGCGCCTCAAGTTCAAGACAGGCGAGGCCATCCCGCATACTACAGACCGACCTGCAGGCGACTACAAAGTGGGACATGTTGACACGTTCTTCATCAGCGACCTGCCGAACAAGCGATATTACACAACCACGGCCACCATACGCGAAGTGACCGACCATGCCTACTGGTACGTGCAGGATGGCCGCCCCGTAGACACGCCTGCGCTGAGGAGTGCGGCGCGGACGTTCGACAGCACAATATACCCCACCAACCACGAATTGTTCGGCACAGAGTGGACGCCCGGTGTAGATAATGATCCGCGCATAACAATGCTGTTCGCCAGTATACCGGGAGCAGGAGGCTATTTCTCTTCGGCGGACGAATATACTCGGATGATTAACCCCTTCAGCAACGAGCGGGAGATCATCTATATCAACGTGGACGGCGGCTTTAACGGGGTGGAGAGCACGCTGGCCCATGAGCTCCAGCATATGATCCACTGGCACGAGCACGCTAACCATGATGTGTGGCTCAACGAGGGTGCGTCGGTGCTTGCCTCGGCGATGAACGGCTACCAGATCGCGGGAGTGGACAGCGACTTTATGCGCGAGCCTGACACCCAGTTGAACTCCTGGCAGGCAAGCGCGGACGCAGCACGCGCCAATTACGGGGCGTCGTTCCTGTTCCTTGATTTCCTGCGCACCCACTATGGCGGCGACGATATGATCCGCACAATGGTCTCGTCGCCGGGACAGGGCACAGAGGTCATTGATAATGCGCTTAAGAGTATGGGCAGACCTGAGCGCTTCGCAGACGTCTTTGCGAAGTGGGTGCTTGCTAATCTGCTGGATGTAGTTCCGGGCGCGGACGCAGATGGTTTGGCATATCCTGACCGCGATGTGAGCGTCTCAACACAGGACAGCCTGCGCAATTACCCTGTTGAGCGCCATGAAACCGTTTCGCAGTTCGGTTCCGACTATATAGAGCTGCTGCCGCCCGATAGCGGCTCGACTTTGCAGATTAATTTCGCCGGGCAGAAGGAAGTGCCCGTGATAAAGGCGCCCGCCCACAGCGGCGAAGGCATCTGGTGGAGCAATCGGGGCGATCTTGTCGATAGCTCAATGACACGCACGTTCGACCTGAGCAAGGTAGGCGCGGCAACACTCGATTATTACATCTGGTTCGACACTGAGGCCGACCTTGATTATGGGTATGTTGAGGTCTCTACGGATGGCGGCACGACATGGGACACCTTGCAGGGGTCCGGCACCGGTGCGACCAACCCTAACGGCACGAACTTCGGCAACGGCTACAGCGGCAGCAGCGCGGACAAACCGGGCGCGGACGAACAGGGCTGGCTGCACGAGCAGATTGATATTAGCGCGTATGCGGGCAAGCAAGCGCTTGTGCGGTTCGAATATATCACCGACGACGGCTATAATGCGGGCGGTCTGGCTGTGGACGACATCACGATCCCTGAGATAGGCTACAGCGACAGCGCCGAGACTGATGCTCCCGATGGCTGGCAAATGAGCGGCTTTGTGCGGCTCGCCAATAAGCTGCCGCAGAGCTATTACGTAGCGGTCGTGAAACTCAGCAAGACAGGGTTCGATGTGCAGCCTGTGGACATTCTGCCCGACGGCACCGCGAGCGTGACTGTGGATGGACTTGGCACAGAGTGGGACAGGGCTGTGCTAATTGTGTCAGGAACGACCACGCACAATATCCATACAACAAGCTACACGCTGAGGGTGACGGCAGTAAAATAGCCAGCCCTATTAGCGGCTGAAGAGGCTACCGAAGAAGCTCTTGCGCGGGGCTACCGGCTGTGGGTCGAGGCTAATCGCTTCGTGCGCAAGGATACGCGCCGGATTGCCCTGTACCATATCTGCCGCCAACTCCGGCCCGACCATTGTTTCAGCATAGGCACGCGCTTCGGCAATACGCGGGTGGCGGCGGCCTGTGCTGTGGGCGTCCGTGGCGATGAACTGTACGAGGTTGTGGCGAAGCAGCATTTCACTGCATTTCTTGATAGATGTCCCGTGCTCGCCTATGACAGCGGCTGCTGTTACCTGGCCGAGGATACCGCGCTCCGCAAGCTCATACATCTTACCGGGATCAGACTGGATGGCTGTGTACCGCTCAGGGTGGGCAAGTACAGGGACATATCCCGCAAGCTGCAAACCGTACAGGGTATCGTCCGCATAGGTGGGCCACGGCTGTAAGGGTAATTCGACAAGTAGATAGCGGCTGCCCGCTAATGCCCAGAGGTGGCCCGCCTTTAACTGGTCGAGGGTGTTGGGCCGCAGGAATATCTCCATACCCAGTTCAAGGCGTATGTTCAGCCCCGCCTTGGACCATGCATCCCGCACATCGTCCAGCCTCATACTGAGACGTTCGTGACCTTCGATAGCCGCCTGCTCGCTGTGAGAGGTCGAAATTATCGCTGTAAACCCTTCGGCAGCAGCAATAAGGCCCATGCCCACGGAAGTGTCCATGTCAGCAGGGCCATCGTCAAGATCGGGCAGGATGTGGGTGTGGATGTCTATCATTGATTGTAGGGACGTGAGGCGTGAGGCGTGAGGCGTGAAACGTGAAACGTGAGGTGTCAGGGATCAGGTGTCGGTTATAGCGGTCATACGCAGTACGCAATACGCAGTACCTCACGTTTCACGCCTCACGCTTCACGCTTCACGCCCCGCCGCGTCTCATCCGTAGTAACTATACGCGCTCTTGTCTACTTCGGCGTTGTTTAGCACTACGCCCAGGATGTTGGCGTTTATTTGTTGCAGAATGTCACGGGCTTTCACTGCAAGATCGCGGCGAGTTTTGCCGGCATTCACCACAAGGAGCACGCCATCAACGCGTGGCGAGAGTATAGCGGCATCGGTCACGGCTATTATTGGCGGGGTATCGATCAGGATATATTCTACTTTGAGCTTGAGTATATCGAGGATCTCACCCATGCGCCTGGAGCCGAGGATTTCGGCGGGATTGGGCGGCACAGGACCGCTCGTCAGCACCTGAAGGTTTGCTACCTGCGTATTTTGCAGGGGCAGCTCGGGGGTGATGCCTTCTCTGTTGCGGGCCATCTCCGCTATAAGCGAGGTAAGGCCTGTATCGTTAGAGAGGCCGAAGATGGAATGCAGATGGGGCCGCCGCAGGTCGGCGTCGATCAGCACGGTGGGCGAGCCTGCCGCCGCGAAGGTGATCGCCAGGTTAGCAATGGTGGTCGATTTGCCGTCGTCAGGGCTGGTTGAGGTTGCCAGGATGGTGTGGACCGGCTTGTCAGGGCTTGCGAACTGGATGTTGGTACGCAATGCGCGGTACGCTTCAGCGGCCGCTGAACGAGGCTCCGCGAAGGCCACCAGGCCCGCCGCGCTGTCCTTGGTTGTCTTTACTTTCGCCAATTATCTCTCCTTTAGCTTCCGGTCTACGTTTAGAAAGCCGACCGCCGAGGCTACTTTACCATGTACTTCGATGATAAACATAGTGGGTTCTTCCTGCTCTTCGTGCCCATGTGGTTCACTCCGTCGTCAGCGGTCAGCGGTCTGCCGTCGGCGGTCTATTATCTTAGCTCTTCCCCTTTGGGATAACGCCAATTGTGTTGATGCCTGTGTAGCGCTTCACTTCGGCCGGTGTCCTGAGCGAAGTATCGAGCAATTCGAGGCCGATAGCGAGCAATAATCCAAGCAGGAGGCCGAATGCACCCGCCGCCGCTGCGTACAACTTGGGCCGTGGTTGGTATGGCTCGCTCGGAACGGTTGCGGCCTGGGTCACTACCCACACCACGCGCTGGCCGCTGGCGTTCGCCTGCTGGTTCTCGGCTGCCTGCTTCTCTATGAAAGCGTTTGATACGCCCTCGGCCAATTGCGCCGCCACCAGATTACTGGCGTGGTCAACGGTCATCACGATAGAGTTGTCGTCCGGGCGAGCCTGTGTTTTGAGGGCAACGTTAGCCGGATCGACATCGGGGATGTGATAATCATCTACGACCTGCGTGATAAGCTGTGTGTTCGCCATCTCTCGCGCATATGTGGGCAGCGTCTTCTTGATGGCCTCGATTAGCCCGTTGTCGGGCGGCACAGGCTTGGCCGACACAGTTACTTGCGACTGGTAGACTTGCGGCTGCGAGTTACTATACAGATAGGCTACCGCAGCGGCGGTAAGCGCGACAATAAGCGCGAGCCACCAGCGCTTGCGAAGTCCTTGCAGGATTTGTTGTATATCCAGTTGCATGATTGTGACTTACGCCCTCGGTATTGCTCCCAGCACGGGGAGATCAAGGACACGTTTGACATCCTGTTCGTCTCGCACGCTCCTGTCCAGGTATTCCAGCAGGAAGGCCAGCGCGAGTGCGGCCACGATGCCCATGATTACTCGTATCACCGCGTTGATAAGCTCTTTATTGCGGTTCGACTCCATTGTTTCCGGGCCAATCTCGTCTATTTGTGAGAAGATAGCCTTATCGTCTACCATCTCGCCTTTGATCGGCTTTAGCTTTGCATCGGTCAGCACGATGGCGGCCGCGTCGGCAATCGCCTTCATGAGGGGGCCGGTCGAGCCTTTAACAGTCAGGGCTAGTTCACGATGCTTGCGATCAGACGTGATATTGCTCTTGATGTCCGAGACCTTGAGTTTATCTATTGCCTTGTTCAGATCATCCAGATCTTGCTTGCCAAGCTGTGCGAGAGGTTGGCCTGGTTCTGTGCTTAGTATATACTTCTGGTTTAGGTCGTCGATGATTTGCTGGGAGAAATTAGCGCTGTGCATAGTCTGAAGCACGCTATTCGCAAAGGCGTCGCTCTGAGTAATATTTGTATAATCATCCACCAGGAACTCAGAGCCGAACCAGTTGTAATACCTGTCGAAAATGAAGTATTGCTGCTGGGCGGTATCAGGCGTAGGCTCCTGCCGGGTAATGAACATCACCCTGCCTTGGTAATATTTCTTTGTCGTAAGGAAGAGCACGCTGCTGAGTATGCCTGCCAGCACAATAATGGCAAGCACCAGCCATTTTCTCTTCCATATAACGTTCCAGTATTGCCGAAGTTCCATGATGCTCCTTTAGAAACGAAGAAATGAGAAATGTGATTAAGTTTTACTTTGCCTATCTACTCAATTGTCTCATTTCTTCGCTTCTTCTCGTTTCTCATTTCTCATTTCTCGTTTCTCCCGGTATGCGGGAAAAGACCAGGGTGTTGCGTACTGCGCCTTCCGGTGATTGGAAATCGTTGCGAAAACAGCCTTCCTCGAGGTAGCCCAGCCGCCGGGCTACGTTTGCGCTTGCCGTGTTGAGCTCGTCGCACCGTATTTCTACTCGTTTGGCTCTCAGGTTATTCAAGGCAAAATCGGTAAGCAGGCGTGCGGCTTCGGTTATGTAGCCGTGGCCCTCAGCCGATTTGCGCAGCCAGTAGCCGATCTCGAAGTACGGTATCTCCCAGCTATGCACGTGCAGACCTATGCCGCCCAGGTAGCGCCCTGTGGCGGCCTCTATGAGGGCGCAGTTCATACTCTCACGCAGAAGCCACCGCGCTTTCGCGCTGATGATCCAGCTAAGCGCCTCGTCTACACTATTGTGCTGGTTATAGAAAGGTAGCCACGGGCGCAGGTGCTCGCGTGATTCGTCAACGGCATCATGCAGGCCTGCGGCATCTGTTTCCTGGTATGGGCGCAGAATTACGCGCTCGCCACTTAGCTCATCGAAGAGCGGGACTAGCAGCGGATTCATTTTCGTCTGCTCCGACTGCGGAGCGGTATCCTGACTTTCGTTGCTCACTCTGGTTTCAGCCGTCCTGTTTCATCTGCTCAAGCCTGTTTGCTACAAACCCGGCGATACGCCGCTTGAAAACCTCTGTATCGAAGTTTTCGGCATGGCTGCGAATTGCAGTATGGTCGTAGCTGTTTTCGTTGAAGCCACTTACTACATCTGCAAGTGATTCGGCGGTCTGGCTGGAGAAGAACTCCCCTGTCACACCTGCTACTACCGTTTCCAGCGCACCGCCTGCGCCGTAAGCGATAACCGGCCTGCCCGACGCCTGCGCCTCCAGGGGCGTGATGCCGAAATCCTCTTCGCCGGGGAAAATAAAGGCCCGGCAATTTGCATAAAGCTTCTTTAGTTCAGCATCCGGCACCTGCCCGATAAACTCGATATTCGACCCTGCACGCGCTCGCAACTCGGCCTCCTGACGCCCCTTCCCGACGACCTTAAGCGGCAGGCCCAGCTTCGTAAAGGCGTCTATAACAATATCAAGCCGCTTGTAAGGGATCATTCGGGATACGACCAGAAAGTAGTCGCCGTGCTTACCTCCCTGCTTAGGAGTGTAGAGCCGTGTATCGACAGGCGGGTTGATGACGACCGATTGGCGGCCATACCGCTTTCGTATGCGGCGCGCCACCACCTTCGAGTTTGCTATATATGCATCAACTCGCCGGGACGAAGTTTCGTCCCAGAGTCTAACATAGTTGAGCACCAGGGGCAAGACGAAGCGGGCCCTGCCTGCCATCTTTTCACCCTGCATATAATCTGTGTAGTTCCAGGCGAAGCGCATAGGAGAATGGCAGTAGCAGACGTGCAGCGCCGTTGCTTCCGTGACCACGCCTTTCGCGAAGGCGCTGCTGCTGCTAAGCACGACGTTGTACTCAGAAAGATTAAATGTCTCGAAGGCGATAGGGTACGCAGGGAGATAGAGCTGGTGCAGCTTTGTCACCCTCGGAAGGCGCTGCATGAAGGACGTGCGTATGTCCCACTTCGTGTAGAGGGCAGGCATCTTATCTCGTGCGTAAATAGAGGTGTAGACAGGTGCAGAGGGGTAGATGCTGTGCAACGCTTCAAGCACACGCTCAGCGCCGCCATATTGGTTAAGATAGTCATGGATTAGGGCGATATTCATCAATTAGTACGTAGCGCGACCTGGACATTCGCGAATACTTCTGCAAAGCGTGGAGAAAAAACAGTTAAAGCTGTAGAAAGTATTGAAATTAGGCATGGAGTGGGGTATAATACAATAGACACAAAAGCATATTGCAAAAGAGATTTGCTTTCATAAAGTATATTGTACAACAAACAGCGCAACGCGGCAGGGCCGCACCTTTGAACGGAGGAACGTAATGGTATCAGAGATTGATAACGTCCAGACGGGGCTTGCTACCGAGGATTACAAGTATGGTTTCGCCATGCCTGAGAACTATTTCTTCAAGTCGCGCAAGGGGCTTGATGAGAGCGTAGTCCGCGAAATCTCCTCGATGAAGAACGAGCCGGAATGGATGACCAAGTTCCGCCTCCGCTCGCTCAAGCAATTCGAGCAGAAGCCTATGCCTCAGTGGGGCGGGCAGCTAAATAATATCGACTTTAACGATATCTTCTACTATGTCAGGGCTTCGGACCGCAACTCTGATTCGTGGGACGATGTACCGGTTGAGGTAAAGAACACCTTCGATAGGCTGGGCATACCCGAGGCCGAGAAGAAGTACCTGGCGGGCGTAGGCGCGCAGTATGAATCTGAGGTGGTGTACCACTCGCTCAGGGAAGACTTGACCAAGCTGGGCGTCATCTTCGTGGACATGGACACAGCGGTACGTGATTATCCCGACCTTGTGAGGAAGTATTTCAGCACGATTATCCCGTCGGGTGATAACAAGTTCGCCTCTCTCAACTCGGCTGTTTGGTCGGGTGGGTCGTTCGTCTACATCCCTGAGGGTGTGAAGGTGGACGTGCCTCTGCAAGCGTACTTCCGAATTAACGCTGAGAACATGGGACAGTTCGAGCGGACACTGATTATCGCCGAGCCCGGCTCGTATGTCCACTATGTAGAGGGCTGCACAGCACCTACATATACAACCAACTCTCTGCACTCCGCTGTGGTAGAGATCGTGGTGCTTGAAGGCGCACGGGTTCGTTACACGACCATACAGAACTGGTCGCACAACGTTTATAACCTGGTGACCAAGCGCGCAGCCGCCTACAAGGACGCGACGATGGAATGGGTTGACGGCAACCTGGGCAGCCAGTTGACGATGAAGTACCCTGCTGTATGGCTGATGGAGCCGGGCGCCAGGGGCGACGTGTTGTCGGTGGCCTTCGCGGGCAACGGCCAGCACCAGGACGCAGGAGCGAAGATGGTCCACAAGGCTCCTCACACAACCTCGAACGTTGTGTCGAAGTCGATCTCGAAGGGCACAGGCCGGGCAACCTATCGCGGTCTGCTCGAAGTTGCCGAGGACGCACACCACTGCAAGGCGAACGTCAAGTGCGACGCCCTCCTGATTGGTGAGGACGCCCGCTCGGACACCTACCCGACCATCAACGTAGCCAACAACTCGACCACAGTCCAGCACGAGGCGACAGTCTCCAAAGTTGGTGAGGACCAGTTGTTCTACCTGATGAGCCGTGGCATCTCGGAGAACGAAGCGACCGCCATGGTGGTGAACGGCTTCGTTGAGCCGATCACCCGCGAAATCCCGCTGGAGTACGCGATCGAGCTAAACAGGCTGATCGAGCTTCAGATGGAAGGCAGCATCGGGTAATTAGTTAGTAAGCAAAATAAAACAGGCAGTTCCATTAAGCGGAACTGCCTGTTTTGATTCATACTTGCTCGATCTGCCCTAAATACCTCTCTGCCGACTTTCTCACCGATTCTTTTGCCCCGCTTTTCCTAACCCGGTCGGACCAACTGCTGTAGATGCGGTCGAACTCCAACGGTTCTACGGCCTCTACTATGTGGCGGACGGCGCTGGGAGCCAGGGGTATGAGGTTGGGGTAGCTGTACATGAAGCTGACGTAGCGGCGGTCGGACACCACGTAGATAGTATCGCCTGTGAGGAGTGCGCCCCGGCCTTCTGCCCCTGCCGCCCAGTGGAGCACAGATGAGCCGGGGAAGTGGCCGCCGCAACGGATGATGGTTATGCCATCTGCCAGAGGGTGCTGCTCTCCTTTCCAGTAGACTATAGCAGTGTCGGGTCGCATCACCCATTCCCGGTCGGCCTCGTGCAGGTAGATGGGAACGCCGCCAAATGCCTTGCTCCATTCGACCATTGACGAATAGAAGTGCGGGTGGGAGATGGCAATCGCAGATATACCGCCCAGCTTCTCTATAGCCTCAATCGTGCTGCTGTCTATCAAGCTGATGCACTCCCAGAGGATGTTGCCGCCTGGGGCCCGGATCAGGCGTGCGCTCTGGCCTATGGCGACGGTGGGCGTGGTCGTGATGGCTGTGAGGTTTGGCTCGGATTCCTGAAGGGTATTGGTGTGGTTAGCCCGTAGCTCTTTCAGGGTGGTCCACTGCTGGCCGTTGAAGCCGATATACTGGCGCTCATCTTCGCAGATAAGGCAGTGGGTGGGTGCGCTTTCGGTAGGGGCGTACTGGACGCCGCATGTTACACAGATGTAGTTCTCCATGAGTATTACCTCGCGTGTGGTGGCTTGCTTTGTTGCTTCTACTCTACCCTATGCAATGGGCGCGAGCAACCAGACTTATCGGTGGGGGAAGACCCACCCCAAGCCCCTCCCGCACGCAGGAGGGGAGTCTAATAAAAGAAGAGAAGAGTGTTAGGGGACACCCCTAGTACCCCGGCAGGCGTTCCTCCTGCACCGCCTTGACCAAGGCTGGCACTAACCCCGGAATGCGGATAGGGAATGCCTTCTCAACCCCTTTACTAGGCAGATAAGAAAGTAAGAAAGAGATATAGGACAACTACCCCATCCGGGACAGGCGAGCGTCCTTGCAGCCCCACTGTGAACAGTTGCACAAAGGAACAGGGCCATCTCCTTGCGGGGACGGCCCTGTTCCTTTGAGGTCAAACCTTATTACGGAGTGACTGTAGAGTTGTACTCGTCGAGATTGTCGTTGGCCTTGTTGGCTGCGTCGTCGAGGGCAGCTTTAGCGGTGGGGAAATTCCCTAGTAGGAACTGCTCCATCGCGCCTTCCACGAGCGGTCGTGCGCCTGCGAAGGTTCCAAAGACCGCGCCCTTGGTGGCGGAGGTGGCCTTGGTAGCTCGCAATTCGTCAACAGCCTTCTGGAACTGAGGATACTTGGCGATAGCGTCCTTCATCAGCTGCTGGTCGTAGGAAGCCTTGCGGGTTGGGTAGTAGCCTGTGCTGGAGGCGAAGAACGCCTGGCTCTCAGGACTGGAAACGAACTTGACGAAGTCCCACGAAGCTGCCTGCTGCGTAGCGGTGCCCTGGTCGGTTATCCAGAGTGAAGCGCCGCCGATGATTACGCCGCCTGGCGCGCCCGCGGGCTTGGGCAGGAAGGCCACGCCGATGTCTACCTTACCGCCTGCGGCTGCTGCTTGCGAGCTCCAGCCGCGCAGTGTCGCGATGCTCTCGAAGGTGATGGCTGCATCGCCCTTGGAGAAGTTGGCGCCCAGGGTTGTGCCGTTGGTGGTACCGCTGGCGCGGCCAACGCTGCGGCCAATCCCTTCGTCCTGCAATTGCTTGAGGAAGTTAAGCCAGTTCTGTCCTGCTTCACTGTTGAATACAAGCTTGGTGCCGCGCTGGGCTCCACGCCCGTTGTCCGGCTCCAGGTAAACCGCGTTCTGTGTGGCCATCTCCTGCTCGAGGATCCAGCCGTAGAGTGTGAAGTCAACACCGCTTCTGACGATCTTGCCGCTTGCGTCCTTCTTGGTCAGCTTCCTGGCGGCGGCGATTACCTCATCGTATGTCTGCGGAGGGTTGTTGGGATCGAGGCCGACTTCCTTGAAGGCGTTCTTGTCATAGTACATGACAGGTGCGGAGCTATTGAACGGCATCGAGTAGAGTTTGTCGTTGACCGTATAGTAGCTGCGTACTGCCGGCTCCAGGTCGTCTATGAGGGCCTGCTGGTTGTCCTTTGTCACGAAATCCTGAACAGGGAGGATGCGCTTGGTGTCGATCATCCTCTGTGTGCCGATGTCGTAGATCTGCACCACGTTAGGGAGCGCGCCACCTGCCAGGCTGGTGTTCAGCTTGTTGATTGTGTCGTCGTAGTTAGGCTGCTGGATAGCTTCCACGTAGTATTTCTGCTGGCTCTCGTTGTATTTGTTCACCAACTGCTGTACTACGCCGCCGTTGAACCCGGTCAGGCCGTACCAGAATGTGATCTTGGTCGAGCCTGCGGGTTGCGGAACCACGGGCACAGGCGTGGGTGTGCCGGCTACGACCGTAGGCGTGCCGGATGCGACGGTCTGCTTTGCCTTCAGGCGGGCAGTGCCGAGCTGGCTCAAGAGAACATCATAAGGAGCCTGGTTCTCAGGGTGCAACTCGAATACCGCTCGCTCAAAGTACTGGACCGTGTAGTCCTTGCCGTTCAGGTCACTCTTCTCGGTAAACTCATCCGAGATGGGATAGCCCTGCTGTGCAAGCCCGCCGTTCTTGTTCCAGTATGCCAGGAACTTGCCGCCAACGCTGTGGTTGGTCTGGCTGAACTTGGTTGGGTTCTCGGTGCTCACCTTCTGGCCAGGTGCTCCTGCTGTTCCGTACTTCGCCTTGTATGCGAAGTTGCCCAGTAGTGAGAGTAATACGTCATTCGGGGCTTTGTTCTCAGGGTGCTTCTCGAATACGGCACGCTCGAAATACTGAACTGTATAGGTCTTGCCGTCGGTGTCGGAGACCTCCTGCTGCTCGTTGGTGATGGGGTAGCCCTGCTGAGGGAGGCCGCCGTTGGCCTTCCAGTACTCAAGGAAGCGACCGCTCACGGTCTTACCCGTCTCTGGGAAAGTCTGCGAGGTACCCTGTGCATAGGAGCCACCGCCGACGAAAGCGAAGGTGCTCGCAAGCATAGTGCCCGCAGCTAAGACGGAAAACCATTTCTGTTTAGCCATGTTTGTTCCTCCTCCTGATATATCCTTGCTGCTGTTGTGCGCCCACCAATAAGGGTGAGTGTTCAGCATTGGGGCATCTAAATAGATGGTCAATCAATAGTAGATGCCTCAAACTGCAATGTGTTAATGTACCAGTCCCCGGGCCATCCGGTTCACTTGGTAACTGGTCCTCAGTATCCGCTACTCGCCTAGCCTTTTAGCGCGCCACTTGTCAGGCCCTTCACGAGTTGCTTCTGCCCTATGATAAGGAGCGCGATGGTTGGGAGCATCACGATAAGTGTCGCTGCCATCTGCAGGTTGTAGAGTGCCACTTCGGTCGATTTATACGCTGTGATACCAACCTGGGTGGTGCGCCATTCGGGGGTATCGGTCACAAGTAGTGGCCAGTAGTACTGATTATATGTGTTCAAGAACGCATAGACCGCGAGCGTGCCGATAGCCGGTCTCGACAGAGGGAGCAGTATCGACCTGAGGAAGCGGAACCGCCCGCAGCCGTCGATCACCGCTGCCTCGTACAATTCTGTTGGAATTGTGAGGAAGTACTGACGTAGCAGGAAAATGCCGAAGCCGCTCGCCAAAAAGGGCGCTATCAGTCCCAGATAGCCGTTGTTCCAGTGGAGGCCCACGATAGTCAGGTAGTTAGGGACAAGGGTGGCTTCCCACGGGATGAGCAGCGTTGCCAGGAAAGCGAAGAAGAAGAAGGTCTTGC
The DNA here is from genome assembly GCA_039932335.1 of Chloroflexota bacterium. Classification (GTDB taxonomy): domain Bacteria; phylum Chloroflexota; class Chloroflexia; order QHBQ01; family JADMIH01; genus JADMIH01. The sequence continues at coordinate 3,477 of JBDTQH010000032.1, read as the reverse complement.
CGGGAAACTTGAAGAAAGCCAGGGCGTAAGCGGCCAACGCCGAAGTGACTATCTGGCCGATAGTTACGATGAGCGACACCACGAACGAGTTCAGCACCCATCTTCCGAGGTTGCCTTCCTGCGCGAACACCTGCCCGAACACAGCCCAATCGAGCTTATCAAAGTTGGGTAACAGGTTCGGGGCGATCACAGGCCCTTGTAGCGCAAGCGACAGCGAGAAGAAAAGCGGGAAGAGCAAGATCGCCGCCGCCAGTGTCAACAGGATATAGAGGCCAATGCGCTTTAATACCTCTGTACCCGTTGTACGCCTGACGGTGCCTGCACCGGCTATTGAACGCGATTGGCTGGATAAAGTTATGCTCACTGGTAATGCACCCTTCTATCAAGGAGTCGGAATTGAATCAGGCTCAGGATCATGAGCACGACAAAGAGGACGACCGCGATCGCTGAGGCGAAACCGTAGCGGTTATCCTTGAAGAAGGCAGTGAAGAGGGCAAAGACCATTACATTGGTCGAGCCGTTTGGCCCTTCGTTGGCAATCAGTACGTTGAACTGTGTGAATGCCTGGAAGGCACTGATTGTCGAAATGATAAAGAGGAAGAGGAGAGTGGGTGTAAGCAGTGGCAGCGTGATAGAGCGGAATGTGCTCCATGGGCCGGCTCCGTCCACTGTGCTGCTGTCGTACATTTCCTGGGGAATGGCCTGTAAGCCGGCCAGTACAATGATGAAGTTGAAGCCGAGGCTGGTCCAGATGGTCATGAAGGCGACGGCAGGAAGTGCGGTAGCAGGGTCGAGGAGCAATCCCTGTGTCTTGAGGCCAAGCAGGTCGATGAGCCACGTAGTCATCTTGATACTCGGGTTGTAGATGAGCGCCCAGATGACGCTGGCACTTGCCACTGAGATGGCGACAGTGCCTGTGAAAATGGTCCTGAATATCTGGATGCCTCTCAGCTTTGCCGAGGCGAGCATCGCGAGGCCGATCGCGACAACTATGCCTGGAGGCACCACGAGCAGAGAAAACTTGATGGTAGTAAGGATGCTTTCGAGATATTCGGTGCGCCCGCTGCCATCAAGGTTGAGAATGCGCGTATAGTAATTGACGCCGTTGAAGCGTGCCATATTCCCTGTTTGGTCGGTGATGAAGGTGCTAAGCTGGATGGAGCGGAGGAATGGTATAAAGGTGAAAGCCAGAAAGAGGAAGAGGGCAGGGGCCATATACAGCAAAGCCCAGCCCAGGTCATTCTGTGCCCTGGTCCTTGTCCGAACTTTGGCCTCAGCAGAAGCAATCGTCTTCTGCGTAGAAGAAGTAGTAGCCAATAGGTCACCTGTCTTAGGCTAGGTCATACGACAGCGGATAACTCTAGTGAATATTAGCAGATTTTTCGCATATTGTGTAGGGGTAATTTCGCATAACGGCTCAAAACGAGCGGCTGACGTGTGCGCAAAGCGCAATCTGATCGGTGTCAATTGGTAAAGCCGGCATTTTGAACAGCACAAAGCTGATAATATTGTTATCCCTGTTATTCTAGTGGCAACTCTTTACCAGCGTATTAATGGCGAGTCAAAGTGCGGTTAACAAGTTTGTTGTCTATCCGGCCAGGAGATTTATTATGAGAGCACCTCAGCGGGTGCGAGGGGTCAGGTGGTTTTTGTTGGCATTGCTGATCGGCGTGCTGGCGTTGAACTGCGTTGCATGGATGCAAGCCTGGGCGATGACGCATTACGCCCCTGCCGGCGTGCGCACACCTAAGCCGGAAGAGATGTCTTTTGGCGAGAAGATAGGCGCGGTGTTAACAGGGGTTACTGTGCCCAGACCTCAGAACGAGCACACTCCTTCTGATGTAGGGCTGCTCTATGAGACGAATACCATTCCTGCGGGCAATGAGGGCGAAACGATAGAAGGCTGGTATGTACCAGGGGAAGTCGCAAGCGCAATCGTACTAATGTTTACCGGCTATGGCGAGAGCAAGGAGAGCTTGCTCACAGAAGCGGCTGCCCTGCATGGGCTGGGCTATGATCTATTGCTGGTCGATTTTCGTGGGGCAGGCGGATCAACAGGCGCAACTACTACCCTGGGGGTGCGCGAAGCGGACGATGTAGCGATTGCCACTGACTACGCGCAGAGCGAGTGGCCGAACAGGAAGATTGTACTCTATGGCATATCGATGGGTGCGGCCGCTATCCTAAGGGCTATGGCGGTTGGTGGCGTGCAGCCCGATGCCGTGATCATTGAAAGCCCATTCGACCGGCTGCTCTCGACGGTTGGCAACAGGTTCAACGCTATGGGGCTGCCTTCGTTCCCTGCGTCTGAGCTACTGGTTTTCTGGGGAAGTGTACAGCTTGGCTTTAATGGGTTTTCCAATAACCCTGCTGACTATGCGCGATCAGTGCAATGTCCAGCCTTGATCCTGCATGGCGAGCAAGATCCACGCGTCACAGTTGAGCAGAGCAATACTATTTACAATGCATTGGGCGGATATAAGGAGCATGTAGAGTTTGCCGGGGCCGGGCACGAGTCGCTAGTAGCAACCGCGCCAGATTTGTGGGAGGAAAAAGTAGGACAGTTCCTGAGCAGCGAGCTACCCTGATACTTCTTAGAGAACGCGCTGTCTTACGCCTGCCGAGTTCCACATAATCTCCTCCTCTACACCCCTCAGCACCTCGGCGAAACTCCGCTCTCTCCGCCTCTCCGGTGAATCCCATATCCACAGATCAGTGATCACTTCACTGACCAAAGAACCGCGCCAACAGCACGACACATAGCGCGGCCAGCAGGAGCCACACGGCGATTATTATTGCGGCGGCCGCTTTGTTGACCGGCTTGCCCTCGGCCATGACTTCTTTTGCCTTCAGGCGGCATTCTTCCATGACGGGTGCCGGTATCATTCTGATAGCTATAGTTATGCCGAGTGGGATTAGTATAAGGTCGTCCAGATAGCCGAGGACGGGAATGAAGTCGGGTATCAGGTCTATCGGGCTGAAGGCATAGGCGACCACGCAGGCGGCGAAGATGCGCGCAAAGAGAGGCACGCGGGAGTCGCGGTACGCCAGATACAGGGCATAGACTTCTGTCTTAAGACTGCGTGCGCGGTTTTTCAGACGTTCCAGCATGGTGGGCTATTCGTACTCCGTACTCCGTACTCCGTATTGCTTAGTGCGTTGCTAACAAAGAGGTGTCAGGTAAGCGTGCCTGTTTACCTTGTCATTCTGAACAGAGTGAAGAATCAACCTCTATACTAATTTCTAGCCGAACGGATTCTTCGCTCTATTCAGAATGACACTGCCTGGTGGGCTGAGCTTACCTGACACTTCTTTGTTAGTCTGGTACTTAGGAGTCAGGGGCTAGGGATCGGGTTGTCAGTTGTCAGTAGATGGCCGTCTGCGGTCTGCGGCTGCGGTCTGCCGTCGGCGGTCATACGCAGTACGCAATGAATGGTGCTAGTTTGACGAAAAGATGGGATTCTCCGATCCTGTTGT
>JBDTQH010000031.1:0-69503 GCA_039932335.1 Chloroflexota bacterium | reverse complement strand
ACACCTGACACCTGACACCTGACACCTGACACCTGACACCTGACACCTGACACCTCGGTACTCGGTACTCGGTACTCGGTACTCGGTACTCGGTACTCGATACTCGGTACTCGGTACTCGGTACTCGGTACTCGGTACGTTATAATACCCCATGCCTCCACCATTCATTATTCCGAGCAGCCTTATCGCTGTCAACACGGAGCAGCGCGGCCTGCCGGGAGTCGAGTGGTTAGCGAGATTGCCTGATCTTCTCGCCTATTGCGAGCGGCGCTGGTCACTCTCTATCGGCCCTCCGTTCTCCGGCCTGTCATACAACTACGCTGCACCGGCCACGCGGCAGGATGGCACCACCGTTGTAGTCAAGATATGCTACCCTGACAAAGAGTTCTTTACGGAAACTGACGTCCTGACCATTTATGCAGGCAAGGGTTCGGTGCAACTGCTTGATCTCGACAACGAACGGGCCATCATGCTCCTGGAGCACCTGGTGCCGGGCAACATGCTTGTAACCGTGCAGAGTGACGAAGAGGCCATCTCTATAGCAGCCTCTGTTATGAAGCAGCTCTGGCGTCCCGCACCCGCCACGCACTCATTCCCCACTGTGGCCGGTTGGGCGAGCGGTCTTAGCAAGCTGCGGCCACACTTCGGCGGCACAGGCCCCTTCCCCGAAAAGCTGGTTGACCTGGCAGAACGGCTCTTCGCCGAGTTGCTTGCGTCAATGGACGAGCCTGTTGTTCTCCACGGCGACCTCCACCACTTCAACATATTGTCCGCCACGCGCCAACCCTGGCTGTCCATAGACCCCAAGGGGGTAGTGGGCGAAGCAGCCTACGAAACAGGCGCACTCATACGCAACCCGATGCCCGCTTTGTACTCTGTTCCTAACCTCGCCTCCATGCTGTCCCGCCGAATGGGCCAACTGGCCGAGGAGTTAGGCTTTGACCGCCAGCGCATACGCGGTTGGGCAATCGCCCAGGCCGTGCTTGCAGGCTGGTGGTTTTTCGAGGACTCCGGCCTCACCGAGATACCCGAAGGCAGCGACTGGCAGCGTTACATAGAGTTCACCGAAACGCTGGCTGGCACGCGATGAGGACGAAAACGTAAAACGTAAAACGTAAGGACGGGTTTGAAACGCCAAGACGCCAAGATGCCAAGACGCCATGGTTAATATGGTCTTACGTTTCATGTTTCACGTGTAAGTGTTCAGACTTGAGATGCAAAGGGGGTGCAGGGGCGCAGCCCATGACGGGGGTATGGGGTGTCCCCTATTCTCCCCTAATAGAACTCCCCGCACACGTGTGGGAGGGGTTGGGGGAGGGTCTCCCCATACCGAGATGCCAGGTTGATCCACCCTAAGTCTGAACATATGCTTTCACGTGCCAACTTGCCTACTGCCTGAATCCTGTTATACTCTGTGAAGCATGAGCCTTGAGCAGAACAACTCGCGCCAAACGCTTCGCACTGTACAATCTAAAGCCCCGCTCGGGCTTCTCTTCCTGGTACTGGGCATTTACATCCTCACCATGTCGGGCCACACTTATTCACCCGACGAGGAAACCATGCTCGAAACATCGCGCGCCGTTGTCGAGAAGGGAACCTGGGCCATGTCGCCCAGCCGCTCTCTTGTGCAGGTGCCGGGTGTGGACGGCCAGGTCTACAGCCAGTATGGCCCCGCTCAGTCGTTCGCAGCCGTACCCTGGGTAGCCGTTGGGCGCATCGTTGGAGGTCTCTTCCCGAAAGACCAGTCGGGCTATCCGTTGCGTCTCATCCTGGGTTCGTATAACGCTCTTATAATGGCCGGGTTGGTAGCTCTCTTTGCCGCGATGGCGCACGCGCTCGGCTATTCCCGCCGAGCAGGGCTCTTTTCGGCGGGCGTGCTGGCCTTCTCCACCTTCCTCTGGCCGCACAGCCGCACCTTCTTCTCCGAGCCTCTTGTTGCACTCTCTTTGTTTGCATCGTTCTACCTGCTCTACATCGGGTTTGCGCGCAGGCAGACATCGTCGGACAACCCCCCTGCTTCCCGTGTACCGGACTGGTTGCCGCTTCTCGCATCGGGCGCTCTCTTCGCGCTTGCGGTCGCCACAAAGGTGCAATATGTGGTGACCCTCCCGGCCTTTCTGCTCTATCTCGGTTGGCACACTCTTGCTCTGCGCCGTCCCGCCTCACAGCTTTCCTCGTCGTTGTTGCCCGCGTTGCTCTGGGGTGTAGGCCTCATACTTGGCCTCTTGCCGCTCTTCCTCTACAATACTCTCGTATTTGGCGGACCTCTCGCCACGGGCTACGGCACTAATCCGGCAAGCGTCCTGACAACGCCTTTTCTGGAGGGCCTGGTCGGGCTTCTTTTCTCTACAGGCAAAGGCCTTATCTGGTATGCCCTGCCCGTCCTCCTGACCCTCTTCGGCTGGTTCCCTTTCGCCCGCAAACACCGCCCCGAAGCCGCCTTTATCGCCCTGCTCTCCATCTCCATACTTGCCCTGTTCAGCGTCTATTCCTTCTGGCCCGGCGACGGCTCGTGGGGCCCGCGCTACCTCACCCCGGCACTTCCCTTCCTGCTCCTGCCGATTCTCCCCGTTGTGCAATACGCCGTAGGGGGCAAGGGGTCGGGTGTCAGGAATCAGGAGACGATACCAACTGCACCGCAGTCGGGGGATGGTGGTCGGCGGTCAGGGTTCCCTTCAGGGACGGCGGTCGCCCTCGCCGTTGCAATCGTGGTGGCGCTCGGGTTCTTCATCAATCTCATGGGGGCACTTGTCAACTTCGACACGTACATCAATGTGGTCAACGACGACGCTACCCGCTACTGGAAGCCCGACGCATCGCCGGTCCTGGGCCACATCACTTTGCTAAACCAGCGCACCGAGGAGTGGTCGTTGCAGGCCTTCCAGCGCAGCGGCACCACCATCTTTCGCGGCGGCTTCTCCTACAGTGAAGGCGACAAGTCTCGGGGTGAGTTCCTGCCGCGCTGGACTACCGGCTCCGGTATCCTCGACGTCAACCCGGCGGCCAGCGGTCCTCTCTCTATAACCCTCCGCCTTATCGATCACCGCCCGCCCCAGTTGCCTCGCGCCACGCTAACTATCCTGCTCAACGGCAACCCGGTCACACCGCAGGCCGTTCCCGTCCCTCCCATCAGTACCGACTACTCCTTCGCGCTGGAGGGCAACCGCTCCAGAATCATACTCCAGACCGACACCTGGAACCCCTCAGAGCTTGAGGAAGGCGGACGCAACGAGGACATCGGCCTCAAGCTGGAGAGCATCACGCTAACCCAGTCGGGCCACACCCTCCCGAACAGCATGGCCGAATCCCTACCGCTGCCGCCTTACTACCCCCAACCTCGCTGGTACTACGATCCCGGCACCCATCACCTGGCCGATGTCTGGCCTGTCTATCTTTTTTCAACAGGCATGGGCCGAAAAACTATGCTAGCTGTAGCCCTCCCTCTGATCGCCCTATCCGCCCTTCTCATATTCGCCGGCTGGCGGATGCTGGTCGTTCGCCAGCCGAGGGGGAAGACGTAGTTGTCAGTTGTCAGTTACGACCGCCGACGGCAGACCGCAGACCGCCTCCTGATTGTGCCGCTTACTCTCTTGCCACGGCACGATGCAAACTTCAAAAACCTCTGCGTAACTTTGCGCTCTCTGCGCCTCTGCGGTGAATCCGTACATAAGAATCCCTGGCGTCCTGCCGTGTTGGCGTTCCAAAAACGCTCTCCACAATAGCTCTTCCAAACTTGACGCCCGCCATTAGCCTCTCTATACTGGGAGGGAACCTGAGACACGAGCCATGGATCCGAACCCACCACATACCGACCCACCGTCTGCCAGAGTCCGCCGTTACGATACCGGCCCGCTTTCTTCTGAAGAACAGCCTGTTGCTGCGTCCGAGGCCCCACAGCCTGCTTCGACCGCCGCGGCCGCTCCCACCAGGCCTGCGCGCACCCGGCCCAATCTTCTCATGGTGCTGGGTATCGCCCTTCTCTCAGTAGGATTGATCGCGTTGGCTACCTGGTCTTATCTCTCCAAACAGACCGGCACCTCACCGGCATCGGGCGAGTCAGACCTACCAAAAGACACCATCGCTCTCATCAATTCGTCTACACCCATCCCTCTTGAGCTCTCTTCCGCTCAAAAAGACAGCACAGCAGAACTGACCTTGCGCCCGGCATCTGACGGTTGGACTTCAGCTCTCCGTGAGGCCAGGCGTGCCGAAGCCGAAGGGCGCTACAGTTCGACCATATCGCAATATTCAGCACTGGTTGGGTCGGACACACCCGGTGAATCGCGAGATGCTCTCTGGGGCCTTGCCTCAGCATATGCCGCATCGGGCCAGCGCGAGCTTGCTCTTCGCGCCTATTCTGTCTTCGCCGGCCTGGATGACCCTCGCGCTCCCGCTGCCTTCTTGCGGACGGGCCAAATCTACGAGCAGATGAGCCGCTTCTCGGATGCCGCCGCGGTCTACGGAAAGTATGCGAGCCTGGGTGGTCCTGCCGCCAATGCCGTCAAGCTGATGCAAGCGCGTCTGCTCGGCAGCACGCCCGAAGCCGAAAAGCTGTACAACGAAATCATAGACAGCAAGCCGCTTGACCCCGATCTGCGCCAGGCCCTTGCTGCCCTGGCCGATGTCAAATCGAAGCGCGGCGACCACGCAGGCGCGCGCAAAGCCTATGAGCGGCTGGCTGCCGAAGAAGAAAAGAGCCCGCGCGCTGTGCTCGACAATATGGGACGCGCTGCCCAGGCTGTGGCCGCCGATGAAGCCGCCCAGGCAGGCGATAAGCCGGGCGCGGCCAAATACCTGCTTGCCTACATCAATAAGCCCGGCAGCTATCCATACGGGCGCTACACAGCGCTCGACAGCCTACTCAAGATCGATCCAACCGCCGTCGCCAGCGGCACGGTCGCCCCTATGCTGGCCGCGCAGATAGCCTTTGATGCCGGTTACTATGGGAACGCTATTGGCTTCATGGACATCCTGCGCACTGTCAGCCCCGACTCGCCGGAACGGCAGTCTGCTGCCCTACTGACCGGGCGTGCGTTCGATCTACTGGGCGACCCTGCTTCGGCCTACAACTGGTACACGGCCACCGTCCAGACATATCCCACATCGCCCCAGGCTCCCGAAGCTATTCGCCGCGCGGCCGATGCCCTGGAAGAGCAGTCGCAGTGGGACGCCTCGCTAGGCACCTACAAGCAAGCCATAGAGAGCTACCCCAATGCCGGTAATGAAACCGCGTTGGCCCGTATTAATGGCGCGGTGCTGGCATACCGCCTCGAAGATCGCGACACCGCAGCTACTCTTATCACCCCCGCTCTTAGCGCCGAAATCTCGCCTACCCTCAAAACGAAGGCCCTCTTCTGGGCTGCCAAGCTCCAGAAAAGCGCGGGCAACAGCGCCTGGCGCGACACAATAAAGCAGGTCTCCACGCTCGAACCCGGTTCTTATCTGGACTTCCGCACGCGCTCGCTTCTTGACGGGGAAGCGGATGGTGGACCGCTGATTCCAACCTACACCTCGACAACCACTATTACGGCCAGCCTTACCACGCCGAACTATCCCGCCGAATCAGCAGAGCGGGCAGAGCTTCTTACATGGGCCGCTAATCTTACCGACACGGTGCGCCTGCCCATTACAGCCATGGGCACGCTCACAGCGACGACCCCCGACACTCTAGCACTGATACAGGACTCTCCCGAAGTGCGCCGCGCTGCCGCTTTGCTTAACCTTGGCTTCGAAGACCAGGCGCACCTGGGCTTCCGCGTCGTCGCCGAGCAAATGGTGAATCGCCGGGATGCTTCAGCCCTTGCCGAGATGGTTCTGTATCTCCGCTATCATGCGCCTCCATTCACTTATATGCGCGTAGCGCAGGCTCTATCTGCGCTCGATAAAGGCGATCCCTCCCGGCAGCCTGATCTTCTTCTTAAGACGCTCTATCCCACCCCCTACACCGATCTGGTCATGGCCGAGGCAAAGCAGCGCAACATTGACCCACTGGTTCTTTATGCGCTGATGAAGCAGGAGAGCCAGTTCGTGCCTGACGCTCTTTCCGGGGCCGATGCTCGCGGTCTCACCCAGGTAATTCCTTCGACCGGTGCGGGTATTGCCCAGCAGCTTGGAGATAACGACTATACCCTGGGCGATCTCTTCCTGCCGCACGTCAGCATCCGCTATGGCGCATACTACCTCGCCAGCAATCTTCCCCAGTTCGACCGCAAGATGCTCCCCGTCCTGGCGGCGTACAATGGCGGCCCCGGCAACGCCGACCGCTGGCTGCAAGGCTCCGCCCTCCTCGACCCCGATCTCTTCACCGAACGCATTGACCTCTTCGAGACCGCCGATTACCTCGAAATCGTCTACCGCAACTACGGCATTTATAAGCTAATCTACGCCCCCTAGCACTACGTGACAAAGGTGTATCAGGTAAGCGCACCCCACCAGGCGGTGTCATTCTGAGCGAAGCGAAGAATCTCGCAAAGCAGCACTATGTTCCCTTACATCAATCCCAAAAGAAAAGATGGGGACGAGATTCTTCACTCTGTTCAGAATGACAAAGGGAAGGGGAGACGTCACTGACATTATGTTGTTGGTGTAATAGTCACGATGACAAAGAAGAGGGAAGGCAGCGACACAGGCGAGTTGGCGTCCCCTGTGAATAAATGCACTGAACGAATAAAAACCAATCACCAAACAAACTATTGACAAACCATGAACAAGGTGTTATAGTGAGCCTACAATCACGGAAAGAATGGCGGGATATACAGGAGGGCCATGAAATGTTACTTATAACAGGCGGCACCGGATACGTAGGCGGATACATTCTTGAGGCACTTGAGGGCAAGATGCCCCGCAGCGAGATAAGAGTGTTCTCGCGTGAGGGCGCTGATATCGATAAGCTACGCTCGCTTGGCTACAGCGTCGCCACGGGCAGCGTCACCAATCTTGATGAAGTGCGCCGCGCCATGCAGGGTGTGGACCAGGTAATACACCTCGTAGCCATAATCCGCGAATCCAGAAAGAAAGGCCAGACCTTTGACACTGTGATGGGCCTCGGTACGGAAAATGTTGTGCAGGCGGCCAAAGAAGCAGGCGTCAAGCGTTTCGTCTATATGAGCGCGCTGGGCGCAACTAATATGTCCACGGGCTACTTCCGCAACAAGATGCGTGGGGAGGAAGCGGTCAAAGCTAGCGGCATACCATACGTTATCTTCCGGCCGTCGTTCCTGATTGGCGCGGGCGGCGAGTTTACGGCCCTCCTGAAGCAGCTAACCATGTTGCCAATCGTTCCCGTTATCGGCCCCGGCAACTATCCTGTACAGCCTGTGTATGTGCGCGATATGGCTCGCTATTTTGTCCAGGCGCTGGAAGACGACCGCTACCTCAACCAGACTTTCGAGGTCGGCGGCCCGGAAACCTTCGAGTACAACGAGATGATGCGCCGTACCCTCTCTGCTCAACGCAAGAAAGGTTTCCTTTTCCACGCCCCGCTCTTCCTTATCCGGCCCACAGTACCGTTGGTCGAGGCGGTTGCGCCCAAGCTGCTCACCAAAGACCAGTTTACTATGCTGCTTGAAGGAAGCCATACCGACGACAACCGTATCCACGATCTGGGCGGCTTCGCGCTGACTCCCTTCAGCAAGGCCGTGAAGATCGCCCTCACAACCCCTCCTCCTGATACCTATGCCAAGGCCAAAATAAAGCAAGCTTCGGCACGAGCCTAAGCTCGCCACTATTTTAAAGCAAAAGAAGAGAGGCCCCCACCAAGGAGCCTCTCTTCTTTTGCTTTTGGTTCTATATTATGCGGACAGAGAGCGGTCGATTTGACGCTTCAACTGATCCTTGGGAGCAAAGCCCACCAACCTGTTCACTTCGCGGCCATCCTTGAAGATAATCAGGGTAGGAATGCTTGTGATCCCGTACTGTATCATTGTATTTTCGTTGTCGTCGGTGTTCATCTTGGTGAATTGCACCGTATCGCCATACTCTCGGCTCAATTCCTCGACGATAGGGCTGACCATGCGGCACGGGCCGCACCAGGGTGCCCAGAAGTCTACCACTACCGGCTTGTCGGCATCGAGCACGACCTGCTGAAATTCGCTATCTTCTACGCTTGCTACTGTAGTTGTTTCTGCCATTATATTATACGCTCCCTTTTTGAGTTAGCTGAAGCCTCATTGCTTCGTTTGCACCTGTCATGACCCGCCGCCATGACATGGTTGGCACGCCTTAATTATAACTGAGCCATATGGACTCAGTCAAGCCAGTTCTTCGGTGTATAACCCTCTAAAGTAGACATTCTCTGCGCTAAGTGCACCCCGCTTCTCCTTGCACACAAAGGAATGCCTGGTTATCGTGCTAACACAGTCCTCCCAGCGTGTTCGCGACGGCAACCAGGCCTGAAGATGTATACGCGAGGGGTTACGCCCCAAACCTACCGCCCGAATATAGCCCATAGCTTCGGCAGGAAAATCAACACGCCCACTACTACCGCACCGATGGCGGTCAACAGCACGACGCCTGCCGCTACGTCCTTTGCCACCTTCGCCAGTGGGTGATATTCTTGCGTTACAAGGTCAACCAGCGACTCTATCATGGTGTTAACCATCTCAGCGGCCAGCACCAGCACGACGAGCAGCGCAATCACCGCCCATTCCACCCACGACAGTCCCAATATAATTCCGGCCAGCACGGCTAGCGAAGCTATCGCTACATGTATGCGGAAATTGCGCTGCGTTTTGAAGCTATAGGCTAGCCCTGCGAAAGCAAAACGGAAACTAGCAAGAAATCCCGCTCTCCCGGGCGATTGGGTCGCAAGGAGAGGGGATTTGTCTGGGCTGTCTGTACTATCATCCTGTTCTTTGGGAGCCTGCGGACGCTCGTCAGTTGTCGCCATTCAGCCTTCCGAACTCCGAGCTGCCTAATAATTCATCCTGCCGGGCGTGCATCCGCACCCGCGATTCATCGTCAATGTCATCGTATCCGAGCAGATGCAGCAAGCCGTGTATCAATAGCGTGGCTACTTCCTGTTCCGTCGTGTGGTCGTATTCCGGACCCTGTTCTGCCGCACGGTCGTATGAAATAACCACATCGCCCAGGTATTCCGGCCGTTCTTCGGGCGTAATAAAATCCTCTTCGCTTTCCATGCCGAAGGAGATAACGTCCGTCTGGTAATCGTGTCCCAGGTACTCCTTATTCAGCGCGTGTACTTCATCGTCGGTCGTGACCACCACGCCGACCTCCAACGGCCCTTCTTTTCTTTCGGCATGCAGCACGCTCATTGCCAGCCTGTGCAGCGCATCAGCATCCAGCTTATCTTCATACTGCTCTTCCACCTGCACAGTGATGAGATACTTTGAGCCGGGATCGGCCTCGACCTCTCCACCATCAGGTACTCTTATCGCGCTGTTATGGACCTCGTCAGACACCTGCCTGCTCTCCTTGCTCTTGCTTGCTAATTCGACGTAAGGCCGCCGATAGCTGATGACGGCAAAGCGGTCTCGCTGCTTGCTACCACACCCCCAGACAGAACTCCGTTGCCGTTGCCGTTCACAACCGCTCCATTTTGTCCGTTCGTGCTGACCAGCGCTAAGGCAGCAATATTGCTTCCGGCCGGCTCGCCCGCAACGCCTGGTTTTACGTCGGCGGGCTGTTCGCTATCGCGCCCGCTCTTCGGAGCGTCGGGATACTGCACTCGCGGGTGGTAGATGCCCTTCAGCATGCTCACGAACGCTTCTTGTATTCGCGCAATGTCGCGCACTGTCAGGTCGCACTCGTCCAGTTGGCCGTCCTCGATCCGCTCGTTGATCGTCTTGTGTACCACGTTGGCGATCACGTCATCAGGCAGCGTAGCCATGTCGTTGTACAGACCTGGGCTTTCGCTCGCATCGCTGTTTCGGGTCACAGGCTTATCGAGCGCGCCTGCCTGCGCCATCGCCCTTACCGTCGCCTCAACCCCGTCGGCCAGCATCAGGATGGCGTTCTCCTTGGTCTGCGGCTTGGGGCCGGGATACCTGAAATCGTCGGGATTCGCGTTCGGGTCGTCCCTCAGAGCCTTTACATAGAAATACTTTATCAGCATCGTGCCGTGGTGTTGTGGTATGGCGTCCAGAAGCCGCCTTGGCAGCCTGTGCTTGAGACCCAGCGCGACACCATCGGTCACGTGCCCTGCGATTATGGCAGCGCTTTCGCGCGGTGGTAGATCATCATGGACGTTCTTCATGCCCGACTGGTTATCGATAAAGTAGTAAGGCCGGACAACCTTACCTATGTCGTGGTAGTAAGCCGACACGCGAGTCAGCAAGGCGTCGGCCCCGATCATCTCGGCGGCTCGCTCGGCCAGGTTGCTCACCACAAGCGAATGGTGGTAAGTGCCGGGGGCCTCTTGTATAAGCCGCCTCAGCACGGGTTGATCCGGGTGTGCAAGTTCCATCAGTTGCAGGGGTGTAGTGATGCCGAACAAGGTCCCCAGCAGCGAGAACGATGCATAGGTAATAGTGGCCGAGACACCGCCATTGAAGATAGCCGACAGCGACAGCGTCTGCAACAATGTCCAGTCTACCGGAGTACCGACCAGCACACGCAGCGCCAACACCGTCAGGAACGACCCCAGCGCAATGCTCGCGCCGGCCATGGCGAATGTGCTGACCTTCTCCACCTTCGTCAGGCTGAATATTCCCGCCAGCCCGCCGACAAAATAGTAGAGCGGCAGGTCCATTGTAAGGCTGTTTGTGGTCGCCACCAGTCCTGTCAGCACCGCTAGCACGAAGGTCACCAGCACCGCCACATTAGTGTTAATCAACACTGCTATCAGCATTGACACCGCGGCCACCGGCAGCAAATAAGGCAGAATAGCATGACCCGGCAGGAAGAGACGCGCCGCTGATACGGTACCGATAATAAGCAGCGCCACCAGCACCATTTGCCGCTGACGCTGCCACACGCTCGGCGTGTACCTGAATATATATATGTGCATCAGCAGCATCAGCAAGGCTACAAGTATACCCGTGCTCATTATGGTCAGCGGCGATATATCGCGGTTGAGCAGCCCCGCTTCCTGCATCTTTTCGATGGCCTCAGGCGTGGCAAGCTCGCCTTGCCGCAGTATGGCCTCGCCCTTCTGCACCGTCTGTGTCACAGGCTTGATGTTCTCGACGGCATCTTTACGCCGCTGATCGGTTTGCTCCTGGTCGATGTTCACGTTGATTGTAATCATCGGCGCGATAAAGGCGATGGCTGCCGCCTTCTGGGCGGGCGTCAGGGATGCCGCAAGGCGGTCGGGTAGAGCAGCGCGGGCCGCATCAACGTCGCTTTCAGTGGCAATGCGGCGGTCACGCATCATAGCGTCATACGCGATTAGCACATTGCTATCCCGCCAGTACCTGTAGTCGCTGTCGGGCAGCATAACGAGCATGTCGAGCGTTTGTCGGGTCACTGTTATGCCTTGCAACGCAGGCTCGCGCCAGGTTGTCCTGGGGCTTTCCATGTTGGCGTTAATCCGCATAGCATCAATAGCAGATAGGTTGCTCTCCAACAGCGCTCTCTGCCGGTTAACAATGTTGACGTCTTTCACCCACACTTCGTTAGCGGGGTCGTTCGCTGCTTCTTGCCGTGCTTTCTCTGTCTGCACCTTCGACTCGAAGCGAATAAAACTGGGCGAGAAGATATCCAGGGAAGCCGGGGTTCCAGGCTCAATCTGTACCTGTCCTGGGATCAGGGGCACAGTCATAATAAAGGTAAGTATGACAGTGAGGAGGATGCCCGAAATCACCAGGTGGCGAGGTCTACCCTTGTACTGCACTGTTTGCAGCCCTGTTGGGCGCGATCTCAGCGTGGGCATGGCACGGCGCAGCGCACGTATACCGGACGCCTGGGCGACTGATGCGCGCCGGTGCGGTGCTGCCGGAGTTGCGGTTTCAGAAGAAGCCGAGCTTCCGTTACTAGAATTGCCGTCGTGGAGTGGGGCCGTTTTACTCCCCGGAGCGTTCTGCTCTCTGGTTGGTTGTTCACCCATAGGTTTGGAGGTTAGGGATAAATATCAAGCGTGACCGGCCAACCGCC
The DNA here is from genome assembly GCA_039932335.1 of Chloroflexota bacterium. Taxonomy (GTDB): domain Bacteria; phylum Chloroflexota; class Chloroflexia; order QHBQ01; family JADMIH01; genus JADMIH01. The sequence continues at coordinate 57,452 of JBDTQH010000031.1, read as the reverse complement.
AGGCTACTCTACCCAGTGCCCAGGGAAACGTGACATGGATTCCAACGCACAAGACTTACGTCACAAAGAGTATAACGAACAAGCACCCGTAAATTCGCCAGGTTGCGCCTCAGTAATCACGCGGTGCGTTCTATATATCACTACACTATACAACATACAACAGCATACAGCACCAATTTGTGCTGATAAGTAAATGTTCAGATAAGGTAGGAGCAACCTGGCATCCAGGTAAGGAAAGGCCCACCTCCAGCCTCTCCCAGTAATGGGACGGTACTTTAAGAAGGGAAACGGTCAGGTGCCGCCTATTCACTCCTCACAGCACCATGCAAACCTTAAAGAACTCAGCGAACCTCTGCGCACTCTGCGCCTCTGCGGTGAATCCGTAATCCTGACCCCTGACCCCTGGTCTCCCTTACTCCGCCAGCACCCTTGTCACTATCTGGTTCACCAATCTGCCGTCGGCTCGACCCTTCAGGCTCTTCATAACCGCAGGCATAACCTTGCTCATCTCTTTAGAGCCTACCTCGGCTATTATACCGCGCACTTCTGTCTCGATCTCTTCCGGGCTCATTTGCTGAGGCAGGTACGCTTCGAGCAACGCGACTTCGGCCAGTTCCTTCTCGGCCAGCTCGGGACGCTTGCCCTTTGTATATTCCTCGGCGGATTCGCGGCGCTGCTTGATTTCTTTGCGCAGCACATCCTGGACGCCTGCGTCGTCAAGCTCTCCCATGCGGTTGATCTCTGCGTTCTTCACGGCGGAGCGCGCCATGCGGATAGTCTCTCTGCGAAGCTCATCCCCGCTGCGCATGGCATCCTTCAGGTCGTTCATCAGTTGGTCTTTTAGTGTCATAGTGCTCGTTCTATCCCTTTTGGTTATCGCGAATAGTGGATTGTTGTGTAGGATGCGAGGTGAATTGGATTTCTGCTCATTAAATCACAAAGGACGAAAGAAGGGAACGGCATCCGCCCTTCAACTTTCGTCCTTCGCCGGCATTTCGCCAATATAAACGTATTTAGCCTACCTATTACCGGGAGGACTTGAGTAGCGCCTTACGACGGCGCGCAGCTTCTTTTCGCTTGCGCAACACGCTAGGCTTCTCGTAGTACTCGCGGCGACGTGCTTCGGCCAGAATGCCATCCTGCTGTACCTTCTTATTGAAGCGCCGCAGAGCACTCTCGAAGCTCTCATTGTCGCCAACTGTAACTTCCGACACCTTATATCCCCCCCTTCACCACAGGCCCGGTTGCATATCGTACCTTTGATTATACGCGACCCGCGCCTGGACTGTCAATCCGTCGACACGTTCGGTAAATGTTCAGACTTAGGGTGGCCCAATCTTACCTCCAGTTAAGCCAAGACCCACCCCCAACCCCTCCCACGTGTGGGAGGGGAGTCTAAGAAGGAGAGAAGAATGAGGGACACCCCCATACCCCCGTCATGGGCTTCGCCCCTGCACCCCGCTCTGCAACCATTAGTCTGAACAGGTGCCGAACGTGTCGTAAGTGTTCAGACTAGGGGTAGCGGGGTGCAGGGGCGAAGCCCATGACGGGGTACCAGGGGTGTCCCCTGGTATTCATGATAAAAAGCCCCCTCTCCCACGCATGGGAGAGGGGGTTTGGGGGTGAGGGTGCTTCAGTAGAGACTAAACTTGAAGAGTGCTCCACCCTAAATCTGAGCACTTACAGCGCACATGAGTGCTGGACACAACACCGCATCAGATGTAGAATCTTAAGGAGAATTGTTGTATCGCTGCAGCCCTTTTCAGCGTATAATTATTGTAGGCAATCAGACCTCTCATATATGCGGTTGGAAAAGCAAAGGAGAAGGAAGAATTATGAAGAAATCACACGTAGCGACGCCCATTGCGGTTATGGTTGTCCTGGGCGGCGTTATCAGCGGCTGCACAGCAGGGCAGCAGGTTACTGCCGCCGATATCATGCAGAAGATGCGTGATACCATGAAGACAACCACCAGTGTGCAGGGCACATTCGACTTCAACCTCACCATCAATAAAGATGGCCTCAAGACCCTTATCTCCGGCCTGGCCGGGAGCATGGGCGGCATGATGGGCGGCGCTGCTCCTAAAGGCGGCATGATGGACGCCGGGAACATCGACCTTTCTCATCTTCCCGACACTGCTTCCGCCACTATCAACTACTGGCGGCAGTCGCCCGACAAGATGCGCGCCGAAGTGGTCACAGCCAGCTATCCTGAGGCCAAGGGTGCCACGGTAGTTTACGACGGCCAGAAAGTATATGCACTCGACGCGAAGAACAACACTGTCTACACAGGCACACCCTCCAAGATGATGGACAAAGTGCCCGCCCAGATGAAGGGCATGCTAGCGAGCGTTGATGTTGAGAAGGAACTGGACAAGATAATCTCAGCGGCAGACGTCAAACTGCTTGGCAGCGAGAAGGTCGCGGGGCTGGATGCTTATAAGCTCGATGTAACGATGAAGCCAGACGCGGCTACCCTCCTTGGCCTTCCGCAGATGTACGCGATGCAGGCAGGCGTCCTCATCAAGGATCTCCATGCCACCCTGTACGTAGACCAGAACCGCTGGATCCCGCTCAAGTTCACCATCGAGCACCCGAACATGGGCAGCTTTACATACAGCGCCAGCAAGCTTGACCTGAACTCCACAATCGACGCGGCAACGTTTGTGCTGCAGGTGCCTGCAGGCTCTAAGACAGTCGATCTCGACCAGATGGCAGACAAGATGCAACCGAAGCAGACCACACTCCCCGCGGCACAGGCTGCTGCTCAGGCCGACGGCTGGAAGCTCCTTGAGCCTTCCTACCTGCCGGTAGGCGCGACCCTTGTGGGTGTAACCCAGATGCAGCACAATATGGGTGGCGGCTTTATGCTCAGCTATTCCGCCCCTTCTGCCGACTTCACCCTCATGCAGGGCAAGACCGAAATCGAGCGCGGCCTCGGTGACGACTTCAGCGGCGTCAACGGCTCAGGCACAGGCGCTATGAAGGACGTAACCGTGCGCGGTGTGCAGGCCAAAGCCTTCTCGCCTGACGGTGCAGGCTGGACAGCCCTCATCTGGCAGGAGAAAGACAGTGGCGTGTGGGTAGCAATCCGCGGCAAGCTGTCGCTGGACGAAACCCTCAAGATAGCCGAAGGCTTGAAGTAATTGCCAATCAGGAGCCGGCAGTTACGAAGGTCTAAACCAATTCGTGATCGCTAGCTCCTGATCAGTAATTCGTTATTCGAATGTCTATTGCAGTCGCAGAACAACCTGTAATCAAACTGTTGGGCCTCACCCGGCAATACCGGATGGGGCCCAACAACGTCTCGGCGGTCGCGGGTATCGACCTGGAGATCGCACATGGTGAGGCGGTCGCACTGGTTGGCCCTTCGGGTTCCGGCAAGTCAACCTTGCTAAATCTGATCGGCGGTCTTGACCGTCCGACGAGCGGCGAAATCTGGGTAGAAAGCGAGAACATCGCCAGCGCATCGGCCAGCCGCCTGGTCGCTCACCGCCGCGAGCGCATCGGCTTTGTCTTCCAGAGCTTCAACCTGCTACCCTACCGGACCGCGCTCGAAAACGTGGAGCTACCCCTGATGGTTTCCGGTGTACCCAAAGCCGAGCGCCGTGAGCGCGCCCGCCACCTCCTGGACCGCGTCGGGCTGGGTGCGCGCACCGACCACCGACCATCCCAGTTATCAGGCGGCGAGCAGCAGCGTGTTGCCGTGGCCCGTGCCCTCGCCAATAAGCCGTCTATCCTGCTGGCCGATGAGCCGACAGGCAACCTTGACAGTGCCACAGGCACCGAGGTGATGACCCTGCTCCGCGACCTCAACGAAGGTGGTCTCACATTGATTATCGTTACACACGACATGACGGTAGCTGCCTACGCCAATCGCATAGTTCGCCTGCGCGACGGCAAGGTCGTCGCCATAGAAGAAGCAGCAGGAGCCAGAAGCTAGCTCCTGAAGCTAACAAGAATGAAATTCTCCGACACCTTCTTAACAGCCACCCAGAACCTTGGCCGCCGCAAAGTGCGCACGGTGCTGACCTCTATTGGCGTCTTTGTGGGCATCATTACCATAGTGACAATGGTCTCGCTGGGCATCGGTATCCAGAAGCAGGTCACCGACACCATCAAGCAGCTTGGGCTGGAAACCATCTTTGTCTCGCCCAACGTGCAGCGAGCGCCCGCAGGCACCTTCAACCCTTCCGCCCGTCTGCACCCCGAAAAGCCTCTCAACACCGCAGCGGTCGATAATATAGGCAAGCTCAACGGCGTGGCTTCCGTCGAAGTCTTTATGTCTCTCCCATCTATCCCGGAGATGACCCTCACCATCGACGGCAAGACATTCCCCATAGGCTTTACCGAGCGTGCCCCGCAGAGCCGCCTCTTTACGGGTGCCGTCGCCGGACCACTGGCAGGCGAGGCGCTCGAGAACAGGCCCGATGCTCACGGCGTCGTCCTTAGCTCGCGCCTGTTGCAGGGTGCCGGTTACGCCCAGGCCCAGTTTGCGGGGCTTGTCGGTAAGTCAGCTGCCCTCACCGTTACGGCCCCGCGCGGCGATAAACAGACCTTCTCGACAACAGTCGTCGGCGTCGTGCCTGTAACGCAAGATACAGCGCTTGGTAATGCAGACAAGCTTGCGGTCAAAGAGTGGTGGTACGACGACCCCAACATCCTTGAAACCGACGGCTACACCTCCATCGTGGTGCATACTAACTCGCTCAACGATGCCACTCGCGTCGCCCGGCAGATCACCGACCTGGGATTCGATTCGGCCACCCTCCAGACCATACTTGACCAGGTGAACCGCATCTTCTCTATCCTCCAGATAATGCTCTCCTCGGTAGGACTGCTGGCCCTCCTTGTGGCCTCTATTGGGATTGTCAACACCATGATCATGGCAATCTATGAGCGCACCCGCGAGATCGGCATCCTGAAGGCGCTCGGCTCGACCAACGGCGATGTCCTGCGTCTCTTTATGGTGGAGGCAGGGCTGATCGGCTTGCTTGGCGGCGTTGTGGGGGTGCTTCTTGGTTGGCTGCTTGGGCTGGCTTTGAACGCGATTATTGTGCAATATCTCAAGCAAGAGCAGATACCCATTGACGCTCCCTTCTTCGTGCTGACGCCCGAGCTGGTAGTCGCGTCTATGGTCTTCGCCACCCTGGTCGGCATAGTTGCCGGTCTTTACCCTGCCTTCCGAGCCGCACGCCTCGACCCTCTAGCCGCTCTCCGCCACGAATGACAAATACGGTAGAATAGAGCCAGGCAGCAGGCAGCAAGGAGGTGACCCATGGTAACCACAAACAACAACAGCCAATCTCTACCCGCACAGACTAAGCCGCTCCTGCGCGGGTGGTTCCATGCCGCCGGGGCGCTTGCTTCTATTATTTTCACGCTGGTGCTTGTGTGGGTCAGCGCGGATGACCTGCCTCGCATGCTTTCTATGCTGGTGTTCGGCGTCAGCATGATAGAGCTTTATACAGTGAGCGCCATCTATCACATCGGCAGGTGGCAGCCGGGCACCCATCGAGTCCTGCGCTCCTTTGACCACTCCAATATCTTCATCCTCATCGCAGGCACATACACGCCAATCTGCTTCAACGTTCTGGATGGCTGGGTGCGCGTGACCTCGCTTATCGCAATCTGGGCGCTGGCCTTGGTGGGCGTATTTGTGGTCGTCTTTGCGCGCAACCTTCCCCGCTGGGTGGGCAGCATCATCTATATCGCTATGGGCTGGGTATCCATCGTAGTCTTGCCCGCCTTTGTAGAGGCTCTTGGCTGGGGCCCCGTACTGGTCCTCATAATGGGCGGCGTCCTCTATACAATCGGGGGTATCATCTACGCCATGAAGCGCCCCAACCCATTCCCTCGCGTCCTCGGCTTCCATGAGGTCTTTCACCTCTTCGTGATCGCTGGCAGCATCGTATTTGCCGTTGTGGTGTCCGTGTGGGTGCTCCCTTTCCCTCGCGTGTAAGTATCAGCTCGTCGTTCGAGTAACCGCTCGTCTTCTCCATAAAAGACCTGCAAGCGTCTTCCCCACCTCAAAACCGCATCATTACGGTGGTCCTACCCCAGACTGCGGGTAGTAAATAGCCCATAAGTAATGGCAAATAACTAACCATCCTCTGTTATAATTTGGCACAGGAGCCTCGCGCTGCTCAGGCTTCTTCTACGGCCAAATACTAGAATGGGGGTTTTGCCATGGGCCGCATAATGTGGAGCCAGGCCGAGGACCTGTACAGGGGACAGGCCCTGATGGGAGCGGTCATTACAATAGACGAACCGGCGCTGCAGACAGCGCTCAAGCACGCAGGCAACTCTGTCTTTGATACGGAGTGGTGGGTCGAGACCCTTACCGTGGTAATGGACCGCTGGGGCCTAAAAGCCAAGCAATGGACGGACCCTGCTACACAGGTGCTGCGCATTCACTATCGCACCTCCGATGCTACCCAGAATGGCTCGGGCAACCAGGTCGTTACAGGTCCTCTGACCACCCGTCTCCTCTCCGGCCCTCTAAACTCGGGCAGACTGGGTTCCGGTATGTTGAACCCCGACAGGCTGGGCGACAGAAGATAACCAATATCCGCAAGCACAAAAGGAAAGGACGAAGGTATTTAGCCTTCGTCCTTTCCTTTTGTTTTCTCCTCGGCGTTAGGGTTTCTCCAACGTTTCTTTATCGCGCTTCCTGATATTCTTGTACATGTCGCGCATCTGCGAGCGCGTGAGCCGCTTGCCGCTCTCGAAATATTCGATTGCTACCTGCCCGATCGACCATGTGCCCAGGGCCGCGATACCGGCCGCCACTGCCCAGCCGCCAACGGGCACAAGTTTGGCCCCCTGTTGCGCGAGATACCGGAAGGCAAGCCCGCCGCCTATCGTGGTGATTAGCTCCTTGGCATGGCGCGCAGTGAACGACTCGCCGTAAATAGCAGCCACCCTCAGCACCATTCGGGCTTGCGTAGTCAGCAGTATGGGGATGTCAATGAACGGGATTGGCTCTGCTCCCGCTGCGGTGTTCAGTATGCTGGCTTGCTTCACCACCTTGTTGGCGACCGACCGCCTCAGTGCAGGTAGCTCGCGGCCCAGGGCTACAGCCAGATCGGGCAGCGCATCCACTAGCTCAGGGATCAGCTTTTCCGCGATGTTAGTGCCCTTTTTAGCCGAAATCGGTATTACCTTCACTCCCAGGCGAGTGGACGCATCATCCACCACCTGCTGAAAATCTTTGCCCAGGATGTCTATCTTATTGAGAGCGACTACTACCGGCCTGTGTAATCCCTGCAAATACTTGAGTAGCTCAGCATCGCCCTGGCGAAGCCCCGCTCCGGCATCTAGCAAGAGCAGGATAGCATCGGCCCCGGCGGCGCTCTGCGCGGCAATGCCGGCGCGATCGACCCCACCCACCTCGCCGAAACCGGGCGTATCTACAAGCACAAATGGCCCGACCGTGCGCTGCTGCGGTACCTTCGTGGTGCCGGGGATCGGTCCAACCTCGGCTACGTTCTTGCCTTCCAGCGTGTTGAACAGGGTTGATTTACCCGCGTTCACAGGTCCAACGATAGCGAGCCTTGCCGATGCCTCTCGCTTGATATCATCGGTGATTTGCTCGATGTTCAATGTGCGGAAGATGGCGCGCACATCGTCCATGATTATCGGCAGCCTGGTTGGCGGTAGCATTTCGCCGGGTGGTGAGTTTCGCATTATCATTCCTTTCATATCTCGCGCTAGCTTGTCTGAATGCTTAACCGCATCGGTCATTTATATGCATCAGCATGTGTGAAATAGCTAGATTGGGTGTTGCTATCTCTATATTCCATTTGTTATATTCGACTCAAGATGATAAAACGTTACGCTCTAGCTAGCCGCAGTTCCATCATTCTGATAGTTCTGGCTTGCCTTCTCCTCATCGCCTCGATGGCAATGACGGTCATGTCCTTCGTGCGCAGCACCCTGCCCTCCAGCACAGTCGAATCGCGGGTCAGCCCAACCATCCTTGCTTTAGGTGTGCACGTAGTCGAAACCGCGCGCCCAACACTTTCCCTGCCTTCGGCCACACCTACCATAATCGCGCCCACAGAAACGCCCACCCTGGACCCGCCGACGCTGACCCCGGCACCACCTACTGAAGCACCAACCTTGCCACCAACGCCTGAAGTGGTATTGCCCACGGCTACGGCCACAACACCACCTGCTCCACCCGCCCCAACCATAGCAGCATTCAGACCTGACCCTAATCTACTGCCGAACGGTGTGCGCTATGGCGACCACAAACCCGATCTGGCGGGACGCATCGTGCGTATTGCTTCTCCCAATATCAAGCTTGATGCCAGCGTTTACGAAGTGTACATCAAAAAGAACACATGGGAGGTCGCCGACTACGCGGCAGGACACAGTTACAATTCGGCAAACCCTGGCGAAGGCAACAATATCGTACTGAGCGGGCACAACAACTGGAGAGGCGAAGTGTTCCGCTACCTGGAAAACCTCAAGCCGGGAGACATAATTCAGGTCTGGACGCAGGCAGGCAAAGAGTACGATTACCACGTGACTGATATCAGGAAGTTAAAAGAAGCAGGCGTCAGCATGGCCCAACGCCTGAAGAACGCCGAAGTAATGAATCCCACCGGCTTCGAGCAACTCACCCTCATAACCTGCTGGCCGTACGTCACGTATACTCACAGAATAATTGTCACCGCCCTACCCGTAGAGTAAGCGAGCCTGAAACGCACTTAGCCAATATGGCAGCTGTTGACTTTACAGACAGTGCCCTGTCAACTTGTCTTGCTTCGGAAGAATGCCACGACCCCTCACCCCCAACCCCCTTTCACTGCGAAGCAGGGAGAGGGGGCTTTATACGAGAAGTGTTAGGGGACACCCCTAACATCCCGGCAGGCGTTCCCCCTGCACCCCCTGCACCCCCTGCCCAATCCCATTCGCAAAGGGGTTGAAAGGGTGAGCTCTATCCTGGGTTTGGGTATCACGTACTCTTTTGGCCGGTCATCCGAGTAAGGGGGTTGACAGGGCACTCCCTGTCCGGGGGTTTGGGGTGTCCCCAATCTCCTTTCTTTCTATTGCTCCCCATCATGACTGGTCTTTCAGGGGTAGGTTTGCCGGAACGGGGTGCAGGGGCGCAGCCCATGACGGGGGTATGGGGGTGTCCCCCATCTCCTCCCCTATAAAAGCCCCCTTTCACCGCGAAGCGGGGAGAGGGGGTTGGGGGTGAGGGGCGTTCCCACTCTATCCAAGCAAAAGGGTATAAGCGGAGTGAGGTGCATAGCCAATGCCCTCTTACCGTACCAATATCTGGCACAGTTACTACAAAGGGCCTATATCCCCCTGAAACGCCATGCGCTATAATCCGTATAGTTATGGCCGGCGGTTTTTCGTCGTGCCCGTATTTGCTACTCGGTATTCCGTGCTTGACAGCAAAGCCGGTCAAGCAATCAATCACGATTCAGGAGGGAAATCTTTATGGATAGCAGCAACACCCCCGAAAAACCACGTTGGCGGTTCGACCCCAGCACGGGACAGCCCATCGGAGACAATGCTCTTCCAGAGGCCGCGCCGTCTGAGGGCTTTCGGGTCGAACCGCCAACCCAGGTTTCGCCGCCGCAATCTTACGGTGCCCAACCCACCCAGCCCGTACCCCAGTACCAGCCCGCACCCGAACCACAGCAGCCGCAATACAACTACGCTCCGCCGTCAGAGCCTGTGCAGGTTGCGCCAACGCCGCCCCCTCCTGCAAAGAAAAGCAGCCGCACTCCACTGATTGTTGGCGCTGTAGCCATTGTGCTGCTGGCTGTGTTAGGTGGTGGTGGCTTCTACCTCTATCAGAACTTTATCAACAAGCCCGCCGTTTCGGTTGAGCGGCTTTTACCTCCTAACACTCTTGGCTATTTCACTTTTGATCCTGTATTGGAAGGTAGCCAGAAAGAAGCTATGGACAAGTTAGGGGCTGCCTTCCAGGAGCAGCCCGGCTTCAAAGACGCATGGGCCAAGCTCACCAGCCAGGCGACCGATATGCTCGGTGAAGCAGGCAGCATTGCCACACCTGATCCGGCTAACCTCGATACTCTGGCCACCTACCTGGGTAATAACGTCACCATCGCACTCCTGCCGCCAAGCAGCGACGACCTCGATAAGCTGAAGAACTCCTCGGAGGGTGACGACCCTGAAGCCGCCGTTACCGACATACTTGGCCGTAATGTGGTGGGCATCGTAGATCTCGATTTTAACCCCCTCAACAAGAAGGGGCCGATTTCCGACCTCAAGCAGCAGGCCGATAATGCGGGCAAGGCAGAACTCGTCGAGAAATACCGCGACATCGAGATCCGCAAGTTCGTAACCAATACCACCGAGATCTACTTCGCTCTGCTCGACAATAGCTCAACAGCCCTGGTAGGCGCAAAAGCCGATCCGCTGAAGACGGTTATCAACCAGTACAAGGACAACAAGACACTCAAGGACGATGCCACCTTCAAGGCCCTGTCAGGCCAGGTTCCCGCAGACAGGATCGCCGCTCTCTATATCAACCTGACTGAAATCTACAAGCAGGCGCAGTTTGTGATGCCTGAGCTTTCAGCGGAGGGCGGCACTGTCCAAAGCGCCAACGGCGCTATGCTCCTGACTCTGAGCGCGGCCAACGACGGTATGCAACTGGATATCGCGTCCGAGGCCGACCTGAGCGTCATGAATAGCGGTGTGCAGATCAATCCCAGCGCCAAGCCGGACGAAGCAACCCTCCGCGATGTGCCTGTAGGTTCGCTGGGCTTTTTCGCGGGCACCGACCTGGAAAGCGTACTGAAAGGCACTCTTGAGAGTCTTCGCAAAGACCCCAACATGAGCGAGGAGATCAACAGGAGCCTGGCAGATTTCCAGCAGCAGTTCGGCATCGACCCGGAGCAAGAGGTTCTACCTTTGCTCGGCGGCGACTATGTGCTCAGCGTCTCCTATGATGACAAGAGCGGCGATAAAGCCCCATCAGCCGTGTTCCAGCTAAAGCTGAAGGAGAGCGCGAAGGCACTCGCTCTGCTCGACAAGCTAGCTTCATCGAACGATGCACAGGGTGTTGTACGAAAGCTCGATGTAGCAGGCGGCACATTCTATACGCCCGACCCCGAACAAGGCGTACTAATCGGTGTTGTGCAAGATCGATTCTATGTCGTGATGGATGCAACCTTTGCCTCCGCCCAGACACGGCTGGAGGCTGCGGTCAACGACATTGGCAAGGGCCTCGGCAGCACAGCCGAATGGAACGACATCAAGAAGCACCTGATTCGTGACAGCAACGCTATCGGCTATGTAGACACAACGGCGCTGCGCGCAATAGCCGAAGCCGAAATGGATCAGGACTCCCGGCAGGAGTATGACGAGAGTTTCGCACCCTTCATCCGGCCTTTCAAGTACGTGCTGCTCAGTTCAGCAACCCAGGCTACTAAGAACGGCAACTTAAGCAGGAACCACACAGGCCTCTTTATCGGCATTAGCAAATAAGCCCTGATAGGGCGTCGCTAACAAACATATATGAGATAAGCGCGCCCTCATGGCATTGTCATTCTGAACAGAGTGAAGAATCTCGCAAAACAGGACTATGTTCCCTTCATAGCAGTCCCAAGAGAAAAGAAGGGGACGAGACTCTTCACTCTGTTCAGAATGACAATGGCTGATGGCGGCACTGACATTATTTTGTTGGCGCGGTACTAGCCACGACAAAAGAAAAGAAGCGCACCCTTGAGTTGGGTGCGCTTCTTCTTTGTTCCCGGGTAAAGCTATCGCGAGAAGATGGGCGCGCTTCTGTCGCGGCCGCGGAATACGAAGGTGAGGACAATGCCGGTGATGAAGCCGCCTATGTGTGCCCAGAACGCCACACCGCCACCCGCGGTCTGCTCCTGTAAGAATATGCTCGCGATCTGCGTAAGTATCCAGATGCCGATCATTAACATCGCGGGTACAAGAGCCACAGTAATAAAGAAGCCAAGCGGAATGAGGGCGCGAATTCGAGCCTGCGGGAAGAGTATCAAGTAAGAAGCAAGCACGCCCGCGATAGCGCCCGACGCTCCCAGGTTTGGAATTACCGAGTCGGTACCGCCAAGAAATATCTGTAAGAAGCTCGCCCCAAACCCGCAGAGCAGGTAGAAGATCAGGTATTTGACAGGGCCCATATTGTCTTCCACATTGTCGCCAAAGACAAAGAGAAAGAGCATATTCGACCCGATGTGGAGTAGGCCGCCATGCATGAACATAGAGGTAAGCAGGGTGAGGTAGGGGATGCCGAGAGGTGCGCCGGTCAACTGTATAACGCCATCTATGCCCGGCACCGTGAAGTTGCCTATGAGGTCTTGCCCTGTGGTTATCTCGCGCGGCACCAGGCTCCAGCCGTTAGTAAATGAATCGCCCAGCATTATTTGTGCGAGGAAGAACAGGATGTTAACAGCTATGATGGTGAGGTTTACAACCGGCAGTCCGCGCTGTTGGGGTGTACCCTCATCGCCAACAGGTATCATGGTTTGATATCTCCTCTTGTATGAAGGTCGCCTACGTCTGATAAAAGCGGTCTACAGTAATGGCATACCGAAAAATCCGGCTACAGGTTTGGGGCTAAAGAAGCCTGTAAGCCACAGAACCAAAAGCACCAGCACCAGCAATACCACTACAACGAGTACGATAGCCGCCGCGCTACTGCCGCCGTCGTCGGGTGTACTCATGTTAGGCTGACCCATCTCTTCTTTTCTCCTTGGATTGAGCTATTTCCCTTGCCGCGCATCGTATCGTATCATTCTATCCTGTTTAATGAAATATATGTCCCTTTGCAAGAGCATTTGGGAACACTCTTGCAAAGGGACATGTGATTGAACAGGTGCTGCAGGAACGAAACGCGGGACTATGCTAAGCCCTTGCACGTCCTCCAGAGACAGCGCGCAGGATCGCAATCAAGATTATAGCACCAATTATGGCGAAAATCAGGCTTACCCAGCTAATCGGATCGCTGGCCGATGGGCCTCCGATGTTCAATAGCCGTGCTACAAGGCCGCCTATGAAGGCTCCGATTAGACCAACGACGATATCGCCAACGACGCCATAGCCGCCACGGCCCATCACCATGCTGGCGATCCAGCCTGCGATCAGTCCAATTACCAGCCAGCCGATAATATCCCAGAATGTCATTGCCTTGATCCTCCTGTATTAGTTTTGGTTGCTCAATTCCTATCCCGTCAGACTACATATCTGCCTGTCGTAGAAGGGTGAGCGTTTCTCTGTGCGGTGCAGCCCGTTTACGCTTGAGCCTGGCCACCGGACATGTTCATTGCTTCCTGAACATAGTCTTTGCCACGCTCCATTAATAGCTTGCGAGTGTCCTCACCCTTGCGAGGCGCGAGAAGCAACCCCGCCAGCAAGCCGATTGTGAAGTACTTGAGAGCTGTGCGTAGTCCTGTTAGCATCGTCGTCCAACCTTTCTCTTAGACCGATAGACTGTATTCATTACCAGGGCTGCACATCTTTGGCTTTATTCCGTAATTCGCACAGTCTATCATTCCTCAGCGTATTCCTTGCTCAACTTTGCGTTGAACGTCGTCCAGGCGATTGTGCGCCCACAGGTTAAGGTTCTCGCGGTTCCCTTTACCATCTCTCGGAGCGAAGGTGAGCGCAAGTGCTGTTCCCAATGCCGCTCCTGTGAGCAAGCCCAGTATAGTGAGGGCGCGTCCCTCTCCTTTTTGTTCCTTGTTTGCCATAACAAGCCTGCTTCCTGATTCTCTCGTTCCTGAGTGGTCTCAGCCTATGTAGTGCGCTTGCCCATCATACCCATGACGAAGCGCACGATGACCGCGAGAATTATGCCGCCGATGATGGCCGGTATAAAGGATAGGGTGTAGCCATTCCACGTAACCGCCGGGCCGAAATTGCCTAACAACGCGCCGCCTATGAGGCCGCCGATGATGGCCGCGACCACGCCGCCGATCCAACCGTAAGGCATCTTGCCGGGGATGACGAGGTCAATCACCCAACCCACCGCCGCTAAAGCCAATACCATAATTACCAGGTAAATACATTCCATTACTGTCCCCCTCCTTAATGTCTTTGCCCTGGCTTAGATAACCAGGAAGAACGCAGCTATCGCCAGAATGGGCATCGCGATCAATCCCATCATTGTGAAGCTGCAACAACTGCAACCGGAGCGCCGTCCGGTCTTTGTCAGACCCATTTCAGTCATATTCGTGTGGTCTTGCTCCATTGGTTTTTCCTTTCCAAGATGGATATTACAGTTTAGTGAGCGGACTGCAACACTTACAACGATATGTTGCGCGACTCTGTTACGCGGTCCGGGGAATCTGCTTCGCTGCGTACTGTATAAGATCGCCGACAGCAGACCGCCGACGGCCTAAGCGATTAGTTAAACCGAACATAACCTTGGCGTCTTGGCGTTCCAAACCCGTCCTTACGTTTTATGTTTTACGCATTCAGGCAAAGAAAAAGACCACCCCAACCGGGATGGTCCTTTGTCCTTCTAAATTGTGCTCTGGAGTTTATTTTTCCTGGAGAGCTACGCTTTCGAGGAGGGGCACTGTGCCTTTTTCTTGCGCTTCAGGGGGCAGGAGCGGCTTTATGCTGAGTAGGAAATAGGGGGCTCCTTTGACCAGGTATGGTGCTGCGAAGGAGCGGTCGTAGCCCTGGTTGAACAGTTGGACAACCGGCAGCTCCGCCGAGGCGTCGAGCTTTTGCTTGTTGGCTTCATAGGGAATGCGCAGCATGGTTACAAGGATCCCCACAATAAGGACGCCCGCACACAGACCCAGCACAGTACCCATTATTCTGTCGAATATAGCAACGCGATTGCGTATCTGTATGTGCCCGAAAAGGTTGAATAGAAGGGCTACCATCACAGCCGTGATTACCATGTCCAAAAGGAGGAACGAAATCAAGTCGGCCACAAACATCGACTCGATGTTGAAGAAATCGGCAAGCGCAACCGCAAAGAGATGATAGTAAATAGAGGCGAGTAAGAAGCCCGAATAGATAGAGCCAAGTATCATAAGCAGGCGCGGCGTGCCATGACTCCACCCAATATAGATGAAGAAAATAAGCAGCGCCAGGATCGCCAGATCGAGGTACGGTATAATGTTCAGTAGTTCACGCATGGCATAATCTCCCGCTATGCAGTCTGGAGTCTTAGCCTAATTGTAATACTACTCCTACACCTTTAGGAATAGGAGATAGGTCACGGGAGAAGAGGTATTGCGTACTAGGCAGGTAGGGGAGACCGCGCCATGGCGCGAAGCTAGAAAGGCGCATGAACCCGGACCTCAAAACTATGTCCATGTCGCTCCCTCTCATGGCGGTGTCATTCTGAATGCGTCGCCAACAAAGATGTAGAAGTTAAACTCACCCCACCAGGCGGTGTCATTCTGAGCGTAGCGAAGAATCCGTCTGGGGAGCCATTAGTATGGAGGTTGATTCTTCACTCTGTTCAGAATGACAAGGTAAACAGACACGCTTACCTGACACCTCTTTGTTAGCGAACCACTGAATGCCGTGCAAACAAAATAATGTTAGTGCCGTCGTCTGTGCATTTCTCATTTCTCGCTTCTCACTTCTCGTCCCTCACCCCATTTTACGCCCAATTTCAGAACATTCGTGCAAAAAGGGATTGACAGGAACTAATGTTCTATGATATAGTCGGCTTGAGGCACAGTGATGGTCATTGCAGACTGGCCCACTTTGCAGAAAAGCTCCAGGATAGAATGGGGCGCTAGAGAGGAAAGATATGATGAAGAAAAAGAAATTATCGGATCGCCAACGCTTTATTCTTGGCTTTATCCGCGAATATATGCAGGAGCACGGATATGCTCCCTCCATACGCGAGATAAAGGGTGAGGTTGAGAGTGCTGGTCTAGTACGCACAGCTTCGGGTAACACCTCCACTTCCGTGGTCGACTATAACTTGAGGGCGCTGGAAGATGCCGGCTATATCAGGCGCGATCGCAACAAGTCTCGCGCTATTGAGATCGTCGACGCCACCGGGCGCAGCCGCAATCGCCAGCCTTCCTATATGATACCTATCGCGCCGACACCTATCGCTGCCGGTATGCCGATCCCCGTGCTTGAAGAAATTCGCATGGGCGCAGCCACAGAAGATCAGATTGAGGTTACAGGCGATCTGCTCGGTAGGCACGCAAACCACATTGACCGCCTGTACGCATTGCGCGTCAAGGGGCAGTCGATGATCGATGCGTTGATCAATGACGGTGACCTGGTGATACTGGAAGCGCGTGAGACCGCTGAGAACGGCCAGACCGTGGCAGCATGGCTCAAGAGTGAGCAGGAAGCAACCCTTAAGAGGTTCTATCTTGAAGAGGGACGCGTCAGGCTGCAGCCCGCCAATAGCACCATGGACCCCATCTATACCGCGCCCGACAATGTTGAGATCAAAGGCCGCGTTATTGGTGTGATCCGCCGCATGGACTAGAGACGAGATACTACTCTAGCGCCTCACAAAGCAGCAATGCGAATAATTTAGCCTCAATACACGTCGTGCAAGCGACGTAGCAATAACATGCGCTCCGGCCCTGGGTATCCCATGGCCGGTTTGCCATCCATCCGGATGTGATACCAGGCATGAGAGTATCAAATAGAGGCGTAATTTTGGGATATAAGAGACTAGAAAGATCAGTATGCCACCTTTCGTTGTAAAGTAGGCAGCGCGGCGCTCAAGGCAATCACCGCCTCGCACGCACCCAAAAAGGAGACTGAACAGATGGTTATACGTCTACCAGGGTTCACACAGCAGTCGGGTCCACAGCTTGGACCGGAGCCTGCATGGGCACGCTTCAGCGTCGAGGGTGGTGAGCAGCACCAGCCGCGAAAAGTGCGTATGCAAGCATATAAGCCCGATGTAGCGGCCTACCGGGTGCTGGGTGCCGAGAGGCGAAGCGAAGCCGAGGTCGTTGCCGAGCGAGTGCGCAACCGGCACAACAGCAGCGTATACATCTCTTCTATGGTGCGTGGAGCAGGCAAGCAGGCCAATCTAGCCCATCTGCCCGTGATTGGCGAGATAGCAGCAGGCCAGTACGATGTGACAGTGGCTTTTCAGGACTATGATTGCCTGGATGGCGGCGTGGCGGTGGACAAGGGCCTTGCCAGGGGAGGCGCATATGCACTGCGAGTGCGCGGTACATCTATGACCCACGTAGGCATTGAGCCGGGTGATGTAGTCATAATACGTCCCCAGAACTGGGCAGAAAACGGCGACTTCGTTGTAGCCAACTACAGCGACGGCGAAGCGGGCGGCTCAGAAGGTCTTGCTACCCTCAAGCGGTTCTACAAGCGGCGCGACCATGTATTCCTCCAGTCGGCTACCGCATCAACCGATCCGATCAGGCTGTTTGCCGGCCGCGAAGCCGACCGTGACCCCGTGCGAGTGCAGGGCGTGGTAACGATGGTGCTCAAATCGAGCGCGAACAACTAGTACCGTACTAACAAAGAAGTGTCAGGAAAGAGCACCCCATCAGGCAGTGTCATTCTGAATAGAGCGAAGAATCCGTTCATGTAGACACTAGTATGGAGGTTGATCCTTCGAGAGATTCTTTGGGACATTATTCGCAGCATTTTGACAGCATCCAGAGAACCGCTCCGCGCAAATAGCTAGGGTTGGCGCGAAGACAGTGAGCCAAGACCGTAAGAGTTAGAAGTAGATTATTAGAGATTGTTCTGAGGTTACACTATGGCATTACGCGATATATTAGATAAGCAGGCCAACAGCATCGAGTATGTGCTGCACACCCACGGAATCAGGGCGCGTGTCGATGGCGGCAAGCTGTCGCCAAGGCTGGCACACTTCCATATCGTGCTACCTACCGGTGTGCGGCCCACACAGCTTTCGCCGTTGGTTGCCGATATGTCCGAAGCGTTAGGTGTGTCTGCCTGCCGTTTGGCGGCTGAAGCGTCGGGTAACGGTGTCTTCCTGGAGGTGCCGCGGCCCGACCCCATACCTGTCAGGCTGCTGCCGCTTGTGCAGCGTGTGGCTGACGTGGTGCCGCCCATTACGGCCACGCTTGGGCTTGATACCGAGGGCGCGCCTCTGCTGCTCAGGCTCAACGCCTCTGATGTAGACCCCCTGCTTATTTCGGGCAGCCATGGCTCCGGCAAGAGCAGACTTCTGCGCGGTATGGCGATGTCGCTGGCTCTCCATAATTCGCCCGATCGTTTGAAGCTGCTGCTGCTCGATGCTACGGGCGAAAGCGTGGCTTTCAGAGGTATGGAAGGTCTACCCCACCTGGCCTGCCCTGTAGCGACAGGGCCTATGGATTGTGTGGTGAGCTTGCGGTGGGTGTTGCGCACGCTGGCTCGCCGGGACAATTTACAGGCTGAGCTGGAGAGCGATGAACTGTTCTTCGACGAGGAAGAGGAGCCGAGCTTCAAACATAACCCCAAGCAGTCCAACCAGGACGGACCTGCTCTGGTCGTAATGATTGATGGCATCGATACACTGCTCTCGACAGCTAACAGACGCGCCAACAGTGAGGTGGCAACCGCGCTGAATACGCTGCTGAGCGCAGGAAGCAGGCACGATATGCACGTTGTGGTTTCCTCGGAACGGCCCGACCTCGACCTGAACGTGGAGTGGGGCGCGCGGATCACGGGCACTACCCCCTCTACTGAGCTGGCCCGCATAGCCACAGGCATGAAAGGCTCAGGCGCGCAAGGCTTGCTGGGCAGCGGTGATTTCCTGGTATCGCTCAATGCAGAATTGTTGCGCTTCCAGGCGGGAAGCGTATCTTCGAGTGAAGTTGGCAAAGCCGTAGACCTGATAAACTCCTGGGCCAACGCACCCCGAAGCGACAGCCGCGAAGTCACACCACCCGAAGGCATCACCCGAATGCCCCCCAACCGCGAGCGCCCCGTAGAGGAACCTGTCCCCCTGCGCCGAAGCTGGGCAGGAGAGTAGGTGTTGAGGTGCCGGGTGTCAGGGGTCAGGTATCAAGGATTCACGGACTCACCGCAGAGGCGCAGAGGGCGCAAAGTTACGCAGAGGTGTTTGAGGTTTGCCGGGTGCTGAGGGAAGAGAGTATGCGGCACAAACCGTCAACTGACAACTGACAACGGGCAACCTGACCCCTGACCCCCGACACCCGACCCCTTACGCAGTACGCAGTAGAACGATTAGAGTTGTTTAGAGTCAGATAGTGAGGTGATAGAGCAATGAGTGTACCGATGAGTCGCCGCTGGGCTGAGGCTTTGCGGCTAACGTTGAAGCGAGTTTACGACCCCACCACCCGCGTACCCGTCCCCTGGCTGCTTGCGGGCGAGGCTTCGCTAAACCTTCAGGGTGTTACTATCGAGCCCGACCTGATCGAGTTTCGAGCCATCTCCCCGTTCGCTGCCGCATACTTCGCGCAGCTTATGAAGCCCTACGAAGCGCCCGACACGGCAGCCACCATTGTTTATCGTGTGGGCGGCAACATGGCCCCCTCGGAAAGCTGGCGCTCCAACATCCACCAGCGCATTGTAGCGTGGAGCGTGGGCGGCAAAGCAACATGGCTTGGCCGCTGGCCTATCGCGGGCGCAACTGTGCAGGTCACATATGTGCGCAATGTCCACCCCGACCCCGTTGGTCTGGGCTTACGCGCAGAAACCCGCCGCGTGCGCTTCGAGAACTTCGATTTGCCTGTCGTGCCATTTGAATACTTGCTGGCCGAAGCTTCCATCAAGAGCCAGCTTGAACTAACACAGCGGATCCTCCATGCCATGCGCACCCTCGGCCACGACCCCGCCGAATTGCGCCGCGCACTAAGCCCCCTACCGCAAGAGAAGGCCGCCCGCCTGCAACGATCTCTGGAGTTCAATATTATCTCGTAGGCGACCGCTGACGCAGTTGTCAGTTGTCAGTTGTCAGTTAACGACCTGTGACGCATACTCTCATCCCTCAGCACCATATAAACCTCAAAAACCTCAGCGAACCTCTGCGCTCTCTGCGCCTCTGCGGTGAACCCGTAATAAACTGACAACTGACAACTGACAACTGACACCGCGCCGTCCGCGGTCGTCCCTCCGTTTGCTCTCCACTTTTGCACAGGGTTATAATGGTAACATACCATTATGAGAGGCGAATCCCGTGCAAAAGCCAGACGATGGCGCGAGCGTGCGCACAACAGGTGCAATTGCGGAGTCACAGGCACACACTACTCACGTCGAAAACTACGAGAGTGGCGAGCCTGTGGTCAGTGTGCCTGCGCCCTCGGATGCCCGTACACGGCCGCGTGGCACGGCTCCACCGCCCATTAGCCCACGTGGTCTCAACGCCCGCAAAATCACACATAATGGTGTCACATGGGTGGATATTATCCATCCCGGCGAGGAAGAGATCGAGTTTCTACGCCGTACGTATGGCTTCCACCCTCTCCACCTTGACGATACTCTCTCAAAGATTCAGCGCCCAAAAATTGATGATGGTGACGATTACACGTTCATCGTCATGCACTTCCCCGTCTACTCCAAGCTGGTACGCATCACAACCCCCAGCGAAGTCGATTTCTTTGTAGGGGCGAATTACGTCATAACCGTCCACAACGGCAACCTCAAGCCCCTGACCCGGCTGTTCAAGCAGTGCGCCGAGGAGCTTCCGGCACGCCAGAAATACATGGGTCGTTCGGCGGGATACCTTCTCTATACTATAGTGGACCGATTGGTTGACTACTGCTTCCCTATCCTCAACAAGATCGACCAGAATATCGAGCAAATCGAGGACGAGATATTCGAGGAGCGCGTTCGCCTGAGCGTGCAGGAAATCTCTGTTGTGCGCCGTGATGTAATTGCCTTCCGCCGCCTGATTAAGCCCCTCATACCTGTCATCAACAGCCTGGAGCGCAAAACCCGCCCATTCCTCAACGAGGACATGGAAGAATATTTCGGCGATATTGCCGACCACCTGAGCAAGATCTGGGATACCCTGGAAGATTATAAAGAGGTTATCGAAGGATTGAGCGATACAGTCAACTCGCTCACCAACAACCGCACCAACGAGATTATCAAGGTGCTCACCATAATCTCCGTCATCCTGCTTCCTATGACGCTCATCACAGGCATCTACGGCATGAACATCGACCTGCCCGCCGCGCAACACCCGCTAGCCTTCTGGCTCGTTGTAGCAATCATGATTGGGGTTATGTCCGGGATGCTGGGCTTCTTCAAGTGGCGTAAGTGGATCTGAGCCGGCAGGGCCAGCCGCTAAGCCACCGTGAAAGCCCGCTGAACTCCGCATGATAAACCAGCTACAAAACCGCCTGCAGGACAACACAATCATGCGCCAGATCACACTGGTGCTGCTCGCGCTTGGTCTCGGTGCGGCAGGCGGCCTGGCCATTGTGGCGGGCAACCCCGTTGTGCCGTTCGCGGCTCTAATCGCGCTGGTCGCTCTGCCATGGTTGGTGACGCGCCCCATGTTCGACATGGCGCTGGTCATTGCGACCGTCATGCTGCTGCCGTTCGCCGCTCTGCCTGTGCGCCTGGCTGTCCTCACGCCCACTTTGTTGGAGACCGGGCTTGTGCTCCTGTATGTGGCGTGGCTGCTGCGTGCACTCGTCAACACAAGCGAAGGGTTGGTACGCACTCCGCTCGATGTGCCCCTGTTGCTCTTTCTGGGCAGCACTTTCTTTGCATTTGTGCTAGGGCTAGCGCGTAACGCCAGCACCGATGTCATACACAACTACATCAAGCTGCTGCTGGCAATCGGCATCTTCTTCGCCATAACCAACCTCATCCGCACAACGGCAGCCCTCGCGCTCGTACTGCGGTCGGTTATACTGCTGGGAGGGCTTTCCGCCGCGCTGGGCGTCATACTATGGCGGCTGCCCGACACTCTGACCACCAGCCTGCTATCGCGCCTGAGCGTCATCGGCTATCCCACCGACCGTATTGTGCGCTATGTAGAAGATAACCCCGCGCTTGGCGAGCGGGCCGTGGGCACGCAAGTCGATCCCAACTCCTTTGGCGGTCTGCTGGTAGTAATAGTAATCCTGACAGGCGTGGCATTCCTGGCGCGCCGCCCTTTGCTGCCCCGCTGGCTGCTGGGAAGCCTCCTGCTCATCGACATAGTTGCGCTTGTGCTAACCAATTCTCGCTCTGCTCTCGGAGGCGTGCTGGCAGGCGGCGTGCTGGTGGCCACCCTTCGCTACAGGCGCTTGTGGGGCTGGGGCGTGCTCGGTGCGGCTGTTATATTCGTCTTCGGGTTGGGCAGCGGCTATCTCGCGCGCCTGGCCGCAGGCTTGCGCTTTGAGGACCCTGCCAGCCTGATGCGATTGGCCGAGTACAGGAACGCACTCGACATCATAGGGCGCTACCCGGCGTTCGGCGTGGGCTTCGGCACAGCAGGTGAATTGGACCTTACAACAGGCGTGTCCAGCGTCTACCTGACAATTGCGGAGAGGGCCGGGTTATTTAGCCTCGCACTCTTTCTGATAGTGATAGCGGTCTTCTTCGCCAACACGATTCCAGCGCTGGTGGCATCCATACGCCATGCTCCTCCTCGCGGTACTGCTGAAGAAGCAGAGTGGTCATTGCTCGACACTGCTTTGCTCGGCGGGACAGCCGCGCTGCTGGGTGCGCTCCTCGTCGCCCTGGTAGATCACTACTACTTCAACATCGAGTTTCCGCATATGGCCGCGCTGTTCTGGCTCGCCGCCGCGCTCGCGTTGGTAGGCAGGCGCTTGCTCATGGGTAGTCGCGATACCGAGCCAGTGAACCGCTGACGAGGCCAGGCAGTAATAACATTAACGACAGATCGCAATAGCCCGCAGTAGTGCTCTAACAGGGGGTAAGTGTTCAGACTAGAGATAGTGGGCTGCAGGGGCGCTCCCTGGCCGCTTTGTGGGGTAGGTTTATAAGAGGGGGTGCAGGGGCGAAGCCCACGACAGGGGTATGGGGGTGTCCCCCATTCTTCCCTTATAAAACTCCCCTCTCTCCGCGAAGGGGGGAGAGGGGTATCTCATTGGCTATTTCTTGGGATTTATAAGAACCTACCCTTGAAACCCCAGATATGGGAGGGGTTGGGGGATGGCCTTCCCACACCAATATGTCTAATCGCTCTACCCTACATCTGAACGCTTTCGCCAGGGGGCATGGCTTGCGCGGGTTAAATGGTCATGGTACAATAATTTGATACCTCGCTATCCGCGCCAGGAATATTACTCTTTAACCGGATTGGAGCTAAATAACTCTGATATGCCAGAAAAAGCTATAGTGCCAGCGCACAGGCGATTGTTGGGAGCAATTCCTGCAATCTGCTTGCTACTGGTGCTCCTCCCAATTGTGGCAGGGTGTTCGTCACCCTCAGCCGCCCCGGCAGCGCAGGCCGAGACTGTCACCGCTGCCCAATCGACAGTAACTGTACTGCCCGCCGCGACTGCCCCCGCAGCCGGCGAAACCGCAACAACTGTCACAGAACCCCTAACAGACACTGCTACCGTCACATCCACCGTGGCGGACGAAACACCCGCCCCAAGGTTCACCCCCACAGGGCCTCCTCCCAGTGACCCGCTGGATGTGCTGAACATCTTCGGTATTGTCACGCCGGGCAACCTCGCGGTTAAGCGCGACATCTTGCCCCTGGACGGCAACAATCCGCCCAACGTGCTGGTTACAATCGCCGGGGCGCGGCTTGGCGTAAGTACGCCGCTCACCACTGAGAACACCAGCGCACTCGGCGTCATGACCTATGACCCTGTCTTCCGAGAGTGGAACTTGAGCTGGCAATCAGATCCGATTTCAGGCACAGCGCGACCTCTTGCTGCTTCTAACCAGTTTGGCGGCACAAATGGCGGCGATCTGTTGCGTGACGGCTCGCCCATACTGGAGCTTCGCACCACAACGCTGGATGGCATGGCTCATCTCCAGCTTTTGCGCTACGACCGCAACACGCATAAGGCCATCCCGCTCAAAATGGTGCCCTCCACAGGCGCGCCAGAAAAAGACGCCCTGTTTGACGGCGAGCTTGATGTTACGGTCGCCGACCTCGATGACGACGGCATATATGAAGTGGTAGCCGATAACGTCTCAGGCGTGCAGGCATGGCGCTGGGACGGTTCCAGGTATATTCCGAGGGAGACACGCTAATGGCCACTCGCGACAAACGGTCACGGGCCGCCGCGGTGCCGCCCACCCGTAAACCAACAACAGCAGCATCCAGAGTAGCTCCGCAGGCCGCGAGCGCACCGCCTCGTGCCAGCGCCGACGGCAAGACAGCGGGGCTTAATCTTCCCATCGATTCGCACCGCGCTATTGCTTCGGTCGCGCTTGTGATGTTGATCCTGTTAACATTGCTCGCCCCGATGTCTGTAGCGACCCCTAACAGAGCAGCCTTCCTTACACCTCGCATAGACGGCAGCGGCTCGGTTGGCGTTGGCTTCAACGCCACGGGCATAGAACGTACGGTTTTCCCCTACCTGACTTTTATCGAGCGCCAGCAAGGAAACCTCTCCTCGACATGGCCCGACATCTACGGCGTAATCAATAACGACCCATCTTCTGTCGAAGCACAGCGAGCCATTATCGGACAGATATTCGGCTCTACCAGCGGCATAAATGTCAGAGTTAGGGACAGCGGACTTGAGAGCAACCCCGACCCCGCCAAGCTAAGTGGTGTGACCTTTTCTTACCAGCAGATGACCGACACCGACACCAGGGAAAACCTAGGTATCAACGGCCTGGGCATCGTGGACCTTATACACGCCTTGACTGCCCCCGACCGTCAGGAGCAGCAAGCGCTTGAGCGCGATGCTATAGTCGCATTCCAGACAGCCGCTTCCAACGACGCCAAGACGTGGCAATACAGCTATAACTGGGCCATTGCCAACTTCCTGGTGGGCAACTATACTGCTGCCTACGAAGGCATGCGGGCCGCGGAAACCAACACTGAAACCGCAGATTTCCACCTGATACCTGTCTGGATGGGCCTGGCAGCCTTGCGCAACGGCGAGCCGGACGAGGCAATCAAGCAGTTCAACCGGGTAATCGACTTTAAGCTGGCCGCAGGCTCCGACGAGAACGTGCGGAACTCCTTCGAGGAAGCACGTGGGCTGGCACAGGAGGCGCTCGGCGACGCTCAGTGGGCACGTCGCGATCCAGCTACCGCTTACAAGACATATCAGGATACGTTGCAGTTCGGCAGGAGCAGCGCGGGACTCTACCGCAAATGGCTGCGCCTGGGCCTACAGCAGCGGGGCTACGAGCAATTGCTGGACGATATGAACATGTTGCTAGGCCAGGGGCTTGCAACCGACCTGCAAGGACGTATCCACCACGACCGGGCGCGCCTCCTGAGCTTCATGGGCCGCGGCGATGCCGCCATGAGCGAGTATAAGCAGGCACTGGTGATCAACCAGAACGACCCGCCTCTATTGATCTCATATGGCCAGGCTCTCTTGAGCAGCGGCGACTATAACGGTGCTCTCGCGCAGGCCGAAGATGTGATCCGGCAGCTTGGCAAAGACCCATCGGCGGGCGACATGGCGACTGTGGCTAACACGGTGATAACCTCAACATCAAGCCTGGGCTTGCTCGAAGCGGGCCAGGAACTGCTGGACGCCCAACTCTTGAGGGCGGCGGCATGGAGCAAGCAAAACAGCAGCCAGTCGATGGCCGCGATTGACTCTCTGGTAAGCAACATCACGGGCAGCGCTGCCGGCCAACCTACTCATGTCGTGGGCCTGCTCAACCTGTACGGTGGCAACGCTTACGAAATGGCTGCTACGGCGGCATCCGGAGACAGGGCATCAGACCTCTACGGCAAGGCTGCCGAAGTATACAAGCAGGCATGGGCCGCACTGAAAGACCTGCCTAAGGGTGCATCTGGTCGAGCAGCAGCACTGAGCAGCCTGGCGCGAACCACGGCTCTCACCAAAGGCAAGAGCGCGCAAGATGGGCTGACTGTCCTGAAGGACGGCGGCTACGATCCGGCGGCAATCTCGCCTGAAGTATCAACCGACTCCGATGCGCCCGACATTCTCTATGCGGGTGCTCTCTTGCTGGAGCAGGCCGGGCAGCAAAAGGAAGCCGTGAACGCCTATAGAGTATCCGGCGTTGTACGCAACCTGCGCGATGCCGAAAGTTTGACGGGCGTAGGACGACCGCTCTGGATGGGTAACGGCACATCGGTGCCCGCCGAGGCGGCCCTGCAAACAGGCGACGCCGCACGCAAGGAACCGGGCGTTAACCCCGGCATGGTGGTGATGCGCTATAAGCAGGCTTTCGCCCTCGACTCGGCGTTAGCGCCCGCCTGGAACAACCTGGGCGTTTGGTATGCGCAGAACGGCAAGCCTGACGTGGCGAAATCTTACTTATCGCTATCGGCTGCGGCCAGCCCCAACTATGCGTTAGGCAACCATAACCTCGCCACCGAAGCCTACAAGTCGGGCATAGGCAACTTCCTGACAGCGGAGAAGGCACAAGGCGATGCCATCAAGGCCAGCGGTCCCCAGGATCTGCGTTGGGGTTACAACCTGCGTTACGACGAAGCTGGCCCTCTGCCTGCGCCTTCCGGCCCTCAGAGCGACTTCCTGGCGAGGCTAGCCGCGCTGCTTATCCTTGGATTGCTGCTGGCACATACGCTGGTGGGCAACGACAGGCTGACCAACCGGATGGGTCTCATCCCCACCAGGGGTGTACTTGGCAAACTGGCCGGTATGCTGGATGTTCGAGTGCGGGAGGCAATGCCTGCCCTGGTGACGCCCGGCAGCAGCAGCCGTTCGCTCCTTGTTGCTATCGGGGTTCCCGCACTTATAGGCATGCTGGGCCTGGCATGGGGCGCGGGGCACGGCTCGTTTGAAGTAGCGCTGCTCTTCTTGCCGGTCGCGTTCATAGTGTCTGCGCTGGCATTCGGGGCGAACGAACTTGCCCAGCGGATGTCTGCCAGGAGGCACAAAGCCACTACATTACATCACCTGTGGCCGATGGGTGTGCTGCTCGGCATCGTTAGCATACCGTTCGGGTTTGTTTACGGTTGGCAGAACGTCACGCGCTTGCAGGTAACCGGCGAGCACGCTCAGACTGAAGCCAATCGCGGCGGCACGGGTTCGCGGAGAAGCCGCACCACCGAGGAGCTTGACCTGGAGCAGGAAGCACATGCCGAGGCCATCGCCGACTCGGGCGATCTGGTGACAGTGCCGGTAACCGGAAGCCTATCGGTAGGCGGCACCGGCAGCCTCAACCTCAGCCCGTCGGCACGTATCATCTTCGCAGGCATGATAGCCAATCTGCTGCTTGGTGCGGTGTTCGCCGTAATCTACTGGCTAACAGGGTGGCCCACCATGCGGCTGGGCCTGTTCGCCTCGATGCTGGTGCTGGCGTTCACGTCCGTCTCGGAGCCACCCGCCGACGGCTGGACTCTCTACCGGCGTAACGCTCCGCTCTGGCTGGCAGTATTCGTGCTCGCCTCCACCGTGGCAACACTGCTAGCCCTGGGCCTGATCTAATTCGTCGCTGATAAAAGCAGGGAGGGCGCAATCAACGCAAGTTGGCTGCGCTCTCCTTTTGTGAACAGCGTCCAGGATGTTATAATGGCAAAGCACATGCGCCCGTAGCTCAGCGAACTAGAGCATCTGACTTCGGATCAGAGGGTCGGGGGTTTGAATCCCTCCGGGCGCGCCATAGGGAATCGTTCGCCCTTAGCAAAGTGCCCTACAATCCATAACTTGCCAAAGCAGGCAACTCGTATTAAAGCGAGTGGCCTGCTTTGGCACATGTCTACTTGTTTGTGTACGCTTAGAAGTTGCACACATCCGGAGCTGGCATGTCAATCCGTGCTGCGCCACCCTCCGGGAACATACGCACGACATAGTTCTCGGCCGCCTGATTAGTCTCGTTTCTGGCGTTGTGCGTGTGATTTCCGGCGTCGAAATAGGCCTTTCCGGCGGAGACAGGATACCCGGCACACGTCGGGTCGTCTGCGTCGTAGAATGTGAGAGTACCCTGTGTAACGACTATCCACGACGGCCCGCTATGCTGGTGCCAACCGAAATAACCACCGGGCTGGACAATGTTCTTCACGACGGCGATGTTGGAAACGTCCACGTTTGTGATTTGCAGCATAGAGAGATGGGAAACGTCCATCACATCACCCGCTCCTCCATGTTGCTTGAACTTGACACGAATTGGCTCGGGTAGCGCTCCTGAGGCGATCGGTGTTTGGCTAACACCCGCTCCTGGGGTGGCGAAAGCCGTTCCAGCTACGAAGCTGCTGGTAAGTAACATTACAAACAGGGCACTTACCGACCCAACCATAAATAGCCAGAGCTTGATTTTCCGTGCGCCCGCTCGTAGCGGTCTCCCTTCACTGGTTCCGGTAATCATTTCTTGGTCTCCTTTACATTTTGCTCATCTACACTGCTCTTACTCTCTTGCAGGCCAACTGTTCGGGGTGGCCTGCCGGGTGTCACGTGCCGAAGCTGTTGACGTCCGGCGAACCACCCTTGTGTAGACTATAGACAAAGAATGGGTAGCTGCAATGCGTGCAGTTACCCATTCTTGCTTGAGGTGCACGTATTCTGTTTGGTGGTGAACACGTAGTCTATGTAGCAAGACCGTGGCGGAGGGCATAGGCGGAGGCGGCGGCCCTTGCTACCTTGCCGCTGGATCCAATCTTCTGGTAAATGTTCGAGATGTGTCGCTCGACCGTCCGCCGACTCAACACAAGCTCCTGTCCAATCTCCAGATTGCTTTTGCCCACAGCTATGAGGCGCAGCACCTCAACCTCCCTCTCGGTCAGGCCATCCGGATAGGCCTTCCGACCTTCCGTTGTGACTTCGATACCGGCTTTGGCGTGAGAGTCTGTAACAACGCGTTCAGCAGATGTCGCTCCGGAGCTAGACTCCATAGCGTAAGCTATAGCTTCTTTGTGTGTCATGGCTCGCCCCTCCGCCTGAAGCCTCGCGAAGGTCTCGTGGTCGAGCTCGGCGCTGACGCTTGCTATGGTTTGCTCGATCTGACCATGTGTAGCAGGCTCATAATGAGCAGTTGCCCCACTCAGAACACCTTCAGATGCACCAATCAGCTTCGCAGCACGTATGATCATTCCTCGCAACCGAGCGACCTCGGCCAGGCCCACCAGATACCACTGCGACCATCGTGTAAGCCCCGAGTCCTGCGCCCGACCCAGGCCTTCCGTCAGCAACAACTCCGCCTGCTGGGTATCGCCCTGGCGCAGAGCTATCATACCGAGCCGTGCGAGGGAAATAGCGATAATCCACCCCACTCCCAGGTCTCGCGCAATGCCAAGGCTCTCCTCAATCAGCGCCTTTGCCTTCTGATATTCTCCCAGGTGTACGGCTACAGATCCTTGCTTTATTAGCGTATCTGCTATACCTGTGTCGTCGCCCAATTCGCGGTTAATGGCCAGTGCTTCCTCGAACGGTAACTGTGCGGCTCGATAATCTTCCTGACGCATGAGAATTACACCTATCATAGCGAGCGCACTGGAAATAAGATGAGGGCTACCCAGCCTTCTTCCTGCAGCCAGGCATTCCTCGTAAAGTGAACGACTTAATTTATAGTCGCCCTGCCACATGGCTACGCTACCGAGCCCTAGCAATGACGCGGCTACACCGGCATCATCGCCTAACGTCCTGGACATTCCCAGGCTCTGCTTATAGATCCTGTGAGCCTCTGTAAAGTTGCTCTGCTGCCAGGTCATGCGTGCCAGCGCCCGGAGTACCTTAGAGCGCGCCATATTTGGTTGGGCTGGCTCAGGCTGGCTCAGGAGTCGTTCGCACCACTGCCGGCCTTCACTAAAGTAGCCCCTGCTATCCCAGTAACGCGCCAGAGCGCCTGCCAACCTCAGTCCCTTTTCTGCTCCACCGTCTCGCGATAGGCTCCACTCCAATGCCGCTCTCAGGTTGTTCTGTTCAGCGTCTAGCCGCCCCATCCACAGGGGCGTCTCACTTCCAACTGTTCCCTGCTCCGCATTTTCGGCAAACTGCAGGAAGTATTCGCAATGGCGGTCAGCGGTCGAGTCAAGTGCGCCGCCTTTGCTCGAATCAACCTCCGTTAACTTCTCCCTGGCATACTCACGGATCGTTTCCAACATAATAAAACGCGGCTCACCGTCCGCTCCGCTCTTGCCCCATTCCTCTTGACGTTGCAGCAAGCTCTTGCCAACAAGAGAGGTTACTGCGTCAAGGATGTCTATCCCATCTTCTCCTTGCCCAATACTGCTGCATACCTCTTCGATCGCATTCAAAGTACACCCGCCCACAAACACTCCTAGCCTCCTGAATAAGGCTTGCTCGTCTGAGTCCAGCAGGTTGTAACTCCAGTCTATGGTGGCCTGCAATGTTCGCTGTCGTTCGGGCAGGTTGCGTGCACCTCCAGTCAGCAACCTCAAACTAATCTTTAGCCGCGCCAGCAATTCCTCAGGTGGCAGCACCAGAATGCGCGCTACAGCAAGCTCAATGGCCAGCGGTAGCCCATCCAACCGTTGACAGATCTCGGCTACAGCATGGGCGTTGCGCTCTGTCAGTTGGAAATCAGGGCTGACTGCCTGAGCACGCTGCACAAACAGTGCTACAGCTTCATATTGCGACAGCGCATCGAGATTGTAGACCATGTTCGGATCGGGTAGAGAGAGTGGAGGCACGGGATAATCGTACTCGCCGTATAAGTGGAGCATCTCCCGGCTAGTGACCATAATCTTTACGCCGGGGGATTCGGCTAGCAGTTCTGATAGGAGCGGTGATGCTGTGACTACCTGCTCAAAGTTATCGAGAATCAGGAGTATCTGTTTGCCTTGCAAGTAGCTCTTCAAGAGCTCAAGCAAAGGCCTCTGCTCGGCTCCGCGTAGCTCAAGAGCTTGCGTGATGGTGGATATGACCAGGTTAGAATCGCTAACTGCAGCCAGTGAAACAAAATAGATCCCGTCCGTGAACGTCTGCTCCGTATCCAGTCGTGAGCCTGAAATGAAAGCGTCATGGAGCAGGCCGGCAGCAACTTGTAGGCCGAGGCGAGTCTTGCCCACACCACCTGGCCCCGTCAGCGTGAGCAACCGGAGATCCGGCTTTGCGAGCTGATTCCGCACATCTTCCACCGCCGCTTCACGCCCAATCACGCGTGTAGGCTGGGCCGGCAGGTTGTTGGGAATTTGCTGGCTCCGTGCCTGCTCCCTCGTTACGATGTGGGGCCTGGGTCTGGACATAGCAACGCAATTATACACCCAAGCTTATATGCCGACTGCTATGGGCAATCAATTTAGGCCTCTTTATATGGTCGTCAGCACCTTGTCAATATGAGATGGCCCGGCAATCAGTGGACCTGTTACCCGAGGTTCTAACCACGGATGCTAACGACACATAGAGGTGTATAGAACAACGCTCTACAGATCATGGTTTGCCAAAACAGGCCACTCGTATCAAAACAAGTGGCCTGTCTTCTTGCGCGTTTACTTGTTTGCGTAAACCCTTCTTGCGCGTTGGCGGGCTTACTTCTTCGTATTTATACGACCGACGGGCTGGCAGTTAGGGAAGAAGGTATTGCTCACAATCTTCGATGCCTGCCCCCTCGATAGGGTTGCATTTGGTCGGAAGTAAGGACGCTGCTGGGGGTCGCACGGCTCACCCGGTCCGCCGCAGGGGTAGCCGCTCATTACGCCTGGCCTGTTGAGCAGCAATCTCTCCACATAGACGTGGAATGTGCTGCCAACGGGCACATCAGCGAAGGTGTTGGTGGTCGGCGCGGGATCAGTGAAACCTGCTGCCGTACTCACGATCTTGGTGATCTGGCCGCGTGTGACATCGACACCGGGCCTGTAGTAGGGACGGTTACCAGGCGACACGCATGGCTCGCCTACCCCACCGCACGGGTAGCCACCAATCGCACCTATGCTAAATAGGCGCTCTGTGTAGGTGTAGAAGGTTGTGCCCGGGAGCACATCCTCGAAGCTCTGTCCTGTGGGAGCGCCGGTCAGACCGGCAGATTCGGCGACAATCTTGGTCACCTGTCCGCGAGTCAGATTGTTAGATGGCCGGAAGTAGGGCTCGTTGGTAGTGTTGCAAGGCTCGCCAGGGCCACCGCATGGATAGCCGTTGATGATGCCTCTACAGGCGAGACATGTGATGAAGGGGTAGAATGTATTGCCAGGCAATACGTCCGCGAAGGTAATAGCGCATGCCGTGGCCGTAGCTGTGGGTGTGTCCAAAGAGATCGTGGCGGTCGTAGTGGCAACGACAGTGCTGGTGGAGGTAGCAATGGCAGTGCTGGTGGAGGTGGGGAGTACGCTCGTCCCCGTGGAGGTGGGAGTTCCACCGGTCAGAGTGTCACCGCTGGCCCGGATAACCCAGTTGCCGGGGAGACCCAGGCTGTCTATGGTACCCAGAGTGTCGTTGTTGGCCAGATTGTTGTAGTCGGGGTCTGCGCTTGTGCTCTGTCCTGCTACCCAGCTTCTGACCTGGTGAGGGAGTGTCGTGTCAAGAGGTGCGGGGAACGATATAGGGGTTACTCCACCACTGTTATATGTGTCAGCAAAGCCGATGTACAGGTCACCAGGTGCTGCTGAGACTATGTTTACAGGGAAGTTATCGAACGTTGTGCCATCTGCTACGGTGATCGTCACGGGAACCTGTGCTAACTTCACTGCATTGGCAGGATCGTTGTTACGGTCAGCATCAATGTAGACCAACAAGTCTACTGTCAGGCCCACCAGGTTACGCCCTGCATCTGCAGCACTTGGGAACTGAATGCTTATCTGGTTCAGCGTTAGTGGGAAGTCCCCGTTGGCTGGCATGAAGCGGTTCAGCCAGATGGCAGGGAAGCTCATTGTGCCGTTGTTGAGCCCTACCGAGTTTTCCTGTGTACCATCGTCAAGCACGAAGGTAATTGGCGCTGCCGGATTCCATACGCCCGGCCTGTGAGAAGAATCAGTGCTCCTACTGGCCTGCACTCGACTGGGGGTTGTAACCTCCCCCTGCCCCGGTATCGATGTGGGAGCCCCCGCGAGGGCCACACTGCCCGTGACCAATAAGCCTGTCATCAAAATCAGCAGCGAGATTATGTGCCAGGAGCCTGACCTTTTCGTCTGGTCTGTCATTTTGTGTTCTCCTTCTCGAACTTCCAATGCACCGCGTTACTAGTTCAGAAATGGGAACCTCATACCCCGATGTTTGCCTGCAGCCATCCGGCTAACCAGGGTTGTAGCACCTCCACGTAGCGTAAGCTACAACGCAAAAGGATACTTCTTGCTCCTCTCTACAATTGAACTGCTCTGCAAGGTCGACAAAAGCCGGCGGCTCCCAGGGTTGCAAGGAATAAATCTGCCCCTTATGTCCCAAACAGGCTGACCGTACAAGTTGCTGAAGTCCTTACCGTACAGTCAAAGGGTCGGGGAGCCACTCGACTTCGACCGTTACCTCTGCACTTTGCGTGCCCAGTCAAAGAAGCTAACGTTTGTGTCTCTCTAAATCGGCCACATCGCCGTGGAATAGTAAGGTGTAGCTCGTGAATCGAACAAGCAAAAGGCGCTGCATCACAGGACGCAGCGCCTTTTGCTTTGTAGAGCTAATTGACCGACTTTCCGAAGGATTTACGACAGCTCGACGGTCTTCGTGATTAGCAGAACCGGACTATCACGCTCCGCGATCACCCTCTACGCAGTCATGCTCGTGTACAGGGCCATCCTGTTTCCCGCAGGATCGGTGAAATAAGCGAACCATCCTGTGCCGGGGATTTCGGTCTTCGGCATAACCGTCTTGCCGCCGTTGGCTTCAATGCTGGCGAGTGTGCCTTCGATGTCGTCTGTGCCGATGTAGATGACCGGCTCGTTAATCCTGGCGTCCGCCTCGCTGCCGACCGCGATAAAACCGCCGCCCGGCCCGCCCTCAGCAGCGAACTGCCAGTAGTCAAACTCCGGACTGTGATCCAGCTTCCAGTCGAAGGTGTTGGCGTAGAATTCCGCAGAAGCCTTCGATACAATTGTGGGTATCTCGACGTGAACTATAGGATGATTAGCCATTGCTGTTACTCTCCTTATGCTGCCAGGAACAGGGATTAATTGGGTGCATAGTGACGGTCACGATGCCCCACCATAATAGCACAAATGTTCGGTTCTGTCAATCAGGCAAACCCCTAATTTGAGGCTTGATTCTGCTCGCTCGCCAGGTCTATATAAGCCTTCACAGTCCCATCGCCCTGCGTGCTGCGAACCTCGAATCCGACGTTCCTGCTGGCATGCACCATGCCGTAATTGTCGCGCAGTATCTCGCCTGTAATACTTCGCAACTTCTCGTCGCGGCCGATCTGCACTAGCCTTCTCAACATCTCTGTGCCGATGCCGCGACGTTGGTACTCGTCGGCCACCAGCACCGCGAATTCAGCGTTGTTCGCTGTGCGCGACCTGCTGAGGCGAGCCACCCCTACTATCTCGCGCTCGCCCGTCGTGGGGTCTTCGTACTCGGCCACCAGGGCGATTTCCCGGTCGTAGTCGTTGAAGCAAATTCGTGTCAGCCGTTCATGCTTGATCCGGTCAGACAGGTGCAGGTGCTCAAAGTAGCGCCTGTACACCGTTTGCTCCGACAGTTTCTCATGGAACTTTACGATAAGCGGCTCGTCCTCGGGGCGGATCGGCCTGATCATAAGCGGAGTGCCGTCCTTTGCCGTCCACTGCTGTACATACTGTAGTGGGTAAGGGCGGATGGCGAGCGGCGGCACATCTTCTTCGCGCACTTCCGGCTCGTACAACACCACCCTGGCATCCAGCGCGATCAGGCGGTCGGGCGATGCCAGCAGAGGGTTAATGTCAAGCTCCTTTATCAGCCTCTGCTCGACCACCAACTGGCTGAACCTCACCAGCAGGTGCTGAAGGCCCTCTATGTCTACGGGCCTTCGGCCTCGAACGCCCTGTAGAGCCGTGTATATCTTGGTGCGCTCCATCATCCTGAGCGCGAGGGTAGAGTTGAGCGGTGGGAGAGCCAGCGCCCTATCTTTGAAGACCTCCACAAGCTGCCCGCCCATGCCGAACAGCAGCACAGGCCCAAACTGAGGATCTATGCTCGAACCGATTATTATCTCGTATCCGGTCCACTGGATCATCGGCTGCACCGTCACACCCTCGAAGTGCTCGGCGCCTACCTTCTCCCTTACAGACTGTTCGATACTGCTATATGCGGCACGTACCGCCTCTTCGTCGGTGAGGTTTAGCTGCACGCCGCCCACGTCGGTCTTATGCGTGATCGTGCGCGAGTAGATCTTGAGCACCACCGGGTAGCCTATAGCGTTAGCGCACACCACCGCTTCGTCTTCGCTGGCCGCGATGCGGGTCTCCACCACGGGTATTCCGTAGGCTGCCAGCAACTGCTTCGACTCGAACTCGGTGAGTAGGGTGCGTCCTTCTCCTCGGGCCGCCTCGATGATCTGCTTTGCCCGCTCGCGATGCATGGAACTGCCAGCGTCGTCTGGCAGCACCGGGGTCTCATACAGTGCGCGCAGGTTATCGTTATAGCGCCACATGTAATTGAACATCCTTGCCGCTGTATCAGGGTAGGGGAAATTGGGGATGTTTGAGTTGCGAAGGACTTCCTCACCCGGCTCGATTTCTTCACCACCCATCCAGCTTGCCACCACCGGCTTACCTGCTATCTTCGCGTATGGCCGCAGTTGGTCGGCTGTTGCGGTTGGGTCGGTCATGGCCTGCGGCGTTAATATCACCATCAAGCCGTCGCTGTTGGGGTCCTCAGCGGCAATCGAAAGCGCCTCGGCATATCGCTGGGGCGAGGCATCACCCAGGATGTCCACCGGGTTATTGTGGCTCCATGCGGAAGGCAGTATGGCATCGAGGGCCTTCATGGTTTCGGGCGACAGTTGCGCAAGCTCCCCGCCGCCCGTGATGAGCGCGTCGGTCGCCAGCACGCCCGGCCCGCCCGCGTTGGTGACAATGGTGAGACGCGGACCCTTTGGGAGAGGTTGCTTGCCGAGCACCTCCGACATGTAGAACAGTTCTGCTATGGTGTCCACGCGCAGCACGCCCACACGGCTGAACGCCGCCGCCAGCACCTCGTCCGACCCGGTGAGTGAGCCTGTATGCGAGGCTGCTGCCATGGCTGCCTGCTTTGTGCGCCCCGGCTTGATTACGATTATCGGCTTGGTAAGCGCCACCTCTCTCGCCGCGGAAAGAAACGAGCGCGCATCGCCTATGGTTTCCATGTAAATAACGATGGAGCGGGTGTGCGGGTCGTCACCCAGATAGTAGATCAGGTCGCCCCAGCCTACGTCGAGCATTGACCCGAGCGATGCGAACGCCGAGAAGCCCACGTTTTCGCGCCTGCTCCAGTCGAGCACAGCAGTGAGCAGCGCGCCACTCTGGCTGATGAAACCTACCGAGCCGGGCCGTGCAATGCCGCTCGCGAATGTAGCGTTCAGGCCCGATGGCGGGCGCATCACCCCGAGGCAGTTCGGCCCCACCAGGCGTATGTTCCCGCGCCGGGCCTGTTCGAGCACCTTCTTTTCCAGTTCTACCCCTTCAGGCCCGGTCTCCTTGAACCCGGCAGAGATGACAATAGCGCCCTTTACCCCTTTCTCGACGCATTCAGCCATGATACCAGGCACTGTGGGTGCGGGGGTGACGATTACGGCCAGGTCCACCGCGCCGGGGACTGAGGCCAGATCGGGGTACGCCTTTACGCCCAGTATACTGGGCCGGGTCGGGTTGACCGGGTAGACGGTGCCACCGAAAGGGCTGCTGATCAGATTCCACAGGATCGTACGGCCAACCGAGCCTTCCTTTTCGCTCGCGCCGATAACCGCTACGGAACGCGGCTCGAAAATCGCGCTCAGCGGGTGCCTCTCGTACTTCAGGATGTCGTGGGCCGGGGCTACCGGCGCTTCAGGTCTGGGGGGTATGGTTGTCGTCATAACGTGATTATGCGGCCCTCACTATTCGTGCTACTCAGATAATAAGGCCGCCTCCTCCTTGTGCGTTTTATCACTGTATTTTACTTCTATGGCACTTTTGTGACCAACTGCCCTCCTCGCGCATATGTTCAGACTTGATGTGCAGATGGGTGCAGAGCGAAGCCCCTGACGGGGGATGGGCGAAGAGCGGGGCGGGGTATCCCCCACTCTTCCCTTTTTAGACTCCCCTCCCAAGCGTGGGCTTTGAAGGGTAGGTTTATGAGAAAGGGGGTGCAGGGGCGAAGCCCATGACGGGGGTATGGGGGTGTCCCCCTTTCTCCCCTTCTATTTAGACTCCCCTCCCACGCTTGGGAGGGGTCGGGGGAGGGTCCCGGCTTACCTGAATGCCAGATTGCTCCATCCCAAATCTGAACACTAATACCTCTTCGCCCACAGTTCCTGACGATAGGCATTTATGCCTATGCTGCTATTCTCCTCAATACGAATAGTTAAGTAGCTTTACTGTCGCAGGCGGGCCTTTCCTTGAACTACACTCAAGTCGGTTCGTAAATGTTCAGACTAGGGGTGCAGGGGCCTTGCCCCTGACGGGGTACCAGGGGTGTCCCCTGTTTTCACAATAGAAAGCCCCCTCTCCCACGCGTGGGAGAGGGGGTTTGGGGGTGAGGGTGCTTTGGTACAAACAAGACTTGAAGATTACTCCACCCCAGGTGTGAACACTCAAGTCGGTTCCACACTTTGACTCCAGCACGGCAACAGGAAAGGAGAACGACCATGTCTGACAGCAGCAAAAGCCGCGGTTTTACGCACGCCGACATCGAGCGGTGGCTTGAACAAGGGCTTATCGGGCCGGAGCAGGCAATCGCGATTCGGCATCAAGCTCAGCGGGCAGAATCATCTGAGTCTGCCCGGCAGACTCCAGCCGGTCAGGACGAGAGGCAAGGCATGCATATGGCGACGGTTGCTTACTATTTCAAAGATGAGCTGGACTAAGCCCTGTGCCTGAGCAAATAGTGTAAACAGGTCAAAATGAGAGCAAACAACCTTTCAAGGAAAGTTGTAACCTTCTGTCGTTGCTTGTTCACCTGATTATCCACCATTGCGCGCTAAAGTAAAGTGGGAGTACTCCGCATTGCGGAATCACATAGCTTATGGTGCAGGTCGAAGAAGGAGAAAAGCAATGAACAGCGATAACAGCAGTTCTGAGCGAAGGGCGAACGGCATAGGCGCGCCGGTGCTGGAGCCGCCCGCGCAAGCCGCAAGAGTGATCCCAGAACCGCATATGCCCACAGCTAGCCAGCCTGTTAATGGCGTACCCACCTACCCTGTATATTCGCCACCCCAGGCTGCGCAACCCGCCTACCAGCCCCAGCCTATTTCGCAGCAGCCCGAGACAGCCCGCAAAGGCGTCAGCCCTGTAGTGGTGATTCTTTCCATACTGGGCGCGCTCGTTCTGCTGGGACTACTGTTCCTGGTCGCCGCCCTGTTCATGATTTCAAACGCGGTTGGCGGGCTGACAAATCCCGCGGTGGGCGAGTTGAGGACTGAAATGCAGTCAGTACCGCTTGGCGAGGCCAGGTCGGTTGTAGTGGATGTCAGCATGGGTGTGGGCACACTCGACGTGTCCGGAGGCGCGGGAGATCTGATGGAGGCTACCTTCACCTATAACGTGGATACGTGGAAGCCTATTGTGTCCTACAGCCTAAACGCGCAGGGTTCTGAAGGCACGCTTTTAATTGAGCAACCTGCCGCACGTGGCATAAATACCTCCGCAAATATCCGTAACGACTGGAATGTGCGCTTCAAGGACGATGTGCCAATGACCATGAAGGTGGATATGGGAGTGGGGCAAGGCAACCTCAGGTTTGGCGGGCTGAACCTGACCAGGCTAGAGGTGAATAGCGGTGTGGGCGAGACAACCGTTGATCTCACAGGCCTGAACGCGCCTCAAAATGTCAACGTGCTTGTCAATGCCGGCGTAGGCAAACTGACCATCATCCTGCCCGAGAACACCGGAGCGCGAGTAACCGCTGATGGCGGCCTCGGTAATATCAACTCCGGCGGCTTGACGGCCAACGGCAAGACGTACACCAATTCGGCGTATGGCACCACTGACCATTCCATCAATGTCGATGTGAAGACGGGCATTGGAGACATCAGCCTTATTCAAGGCAGGTAAGCAATCTCACGGCTGAGATTGCTCAAGGAGACACTAATATGGACAGAAACAAGAAGGCGCTTGTCGCCGTCGCGAGCAAGCATGGCAGCACATATGAGATCGCATCTGCTATCGCTGAGGAGTTGCGCAAGTTCGCCATAGAGGTCGATTTTGCGGATTTGTGCAAGGTTGACCATATAGACAACATCCGGGACTACAATGCAGTGATCCTGGGGAGCGCGATCTATGCAGGGAGATGGATGCCGGAGGCCCGAAACTTTGCCGAACAATACCAGCCACAGCTCTCCATGCTGCCCGTGTGGTTGTTCAGCAGTGGGCCTCTGGGCGCGGACGACAAGCAGCCCCCCGTAGACCCGGCCAAGATCTCAACCGGACTGATCAGGGTCGAAGCCTCCGACCACAAGGTATTCGAGGGCAAGCTTGACCCGGCCGATCTTGGGTTTGGCGAGCGGCTCATATTGAAAGTGGTCAAATCCCCCACAGGTGATTTTCGCGACTGGGAGGATGTGAGGGCCTGGGCCGATGAGATCGCCGGGGCACTGCAGGCATCACTACCGGCCGAGATATAGCGCAGCCGTCATGCGCACAGGGCCATAAATGCCATGCACAGGCGAAATAGACATAAAGAGAAATCAGCACAAAAGGAGGGACAAGGCGATGATTACCCATTATCGGGATCGTGAGCCGCGCGTTGAGGATAAAGCGCAAGAGGACAGAGGGTGGATAGCAGCGGTCGGGCTAATTGCAGTGGGCCTGGTGTTGCTGGTGGCTCAGTTTACCAACTCCAGTTTTACAGCGATGCTCGTGCTGCCCGCCCTGGCCCTGATATTTCTGGCTTGGGGCATCGCCGCCCACAAGTCGGCCTTTATGATACCGGCGGGAATATTCATCGGCCTGAGCCTCGGCACCTGGCTGATAACCACCGACTGGATAGCCGCGAATGTCAATGAGGAGACCCAGGGCGGGATATTCTTGCTTGCCTTCGCCGCAGGCTGGGCAAGCATCACCATTCTCTCATGGCTATTTACAAGCGATCTCCATTGGTGGCCGCTGATTCCCGGCGGCATCATGGCCATCGTTGGCGGCGCTCTGCTGATAGGCGGGAACGCTTTGCAGGCATTGGTATGGCTCGGCTATGCCTGGCCCATCGCCCTGGTAGCAGCTGGTATCTTCCTGCTCCTTCGGCGCAGCGGTATAAACGGCCCAATGCACAGGTAAGCAGCAGTCCATACACCTTTGCACTATTGCACCCACAAAACGCGTAAGAGTCCAGACCATGGGTGCAGGGGTACTCCCCTGACGGGGTATGCGCGAAGTCGGGGGTTTGGGTTAGGGATAGGTTTTAGAGAAGGGGTGCAGGGGCTGCGCCCATGACGGGGGTATGGGGGTGTCCCCCACTCTGCCCCTTCTTCTTAGACTCCCACATGTGGGCTTTCTGGGAACGGTTTATGCAAAGGGGTGCA
The DNA here is from genome assembly GCA_039932335.1 of Chloroflexota bacterium. Classification (GTDB taxonomy): domain Bacteria; phylum Chloroflexota; class Chloroflexia; order QHBQ01; family JADMIH01; genus JADMIH01. The sequence continues at coordinate 16,952 of JBDTQH010000031.1, read as the reverse complement.
GGGGCGAAGCCCATGACGGGGGTTTGGGGGTGTCCCCCATTCTCCCCCTTCCCTAATAAAACTCCCCTCTCCCCGCGAAACGGGGAGAGGGGTTGGGGGTGAGGGGTGAGGGATATCTCATCGTCTATTTGCTGAGATTCACAAAGACCTACCCCCAAAAGCCATGACTGGGAGTTGCATGAGCCAAGCAGGGAACGGATGGCATTCCCTTACCAGGATGCCACATTGTTCCACCCTAAATCTGAAGGTTTAACAATACACTCGCATAACCGGAATAAAGAGAGGCTACTAGCACTATTAGTAGCCTCTCTTTATTCTGCTCTATTTGTGCTGTAACTACACCAGATACATGTGCCAGTTGTAGCTGTATGTCTCTTGAGAAGAGTTGGCCGGCGCACCGGGAGCAGACCTCAGGAACATCCGGCATTCCCTGTCTACCCTGTACATAGGGAAAATGGAAACTTCCCCACGCTGATAATGACAAAGCTGGTCAAGGGCTAGCGGCACACCCCCTCTAATTGAGGTAGCTCCGCTCCGTGTAGGTGCGCACACGCTGAAAAGTGCCGCCATAACCAGTACAATCACCCCACACCTTACAAACAGTGTCTTCATCTTCGCTCTCCCGTCTCCGCACGCCTCTGCGGAACCTACGCCCCGTGCCGCCTGTAGAAAACCAGCCGGACCCTTATGAGTAGGTGACCAGGTAATTAGGGAGTGAGGGATATTGGCTGTCTGAGCCAATTGTAGGTGAGGAGGGGATATGACGATACGAAGTATGTAACAACATACCTGTAAAGTATCTTACAAAGAGCAGGAAGGGGAACGTTTCACATACGGCAGCGCACCGTAAGTGATATGGAACTAACATAAGCTATGGTTTCTTCGGGAAACCTCCCCGTGGAGAGGTGAAATCTGTTACATTCACGTCGCTTGATACGGCACCGGTCGCAACGCGCACCTCGACTAACGTGTGATCGGTACATGTGAACCGCAGTCCGCAAAGTACTGCTTGTGTGTACCCAGCTTCACCTTGGTCGCCGCTGACCGAAGATATAGCGTACACTACAACATAGTAGGTACCCGGCTCAATGCCACCCATCGCGTAGTCTAGTTGATTGGGATTAGTGCGTAGGGAATAGTAGTGAGCGCCATTCACTTCAATAGCATAAACATACAGTTGAGGGATGACCTCGCTTGGAAAGCCGAGCTTACCGGTAATCACGCCCTTGCCGGCCATTGGTGTAGGTACAGGCACAGGCGTATACGGCAGCGGTTGTGGCCCTGAGCCGCTGTATCTCTCGTTAAACCTGAACGTCCCGAGTTGCACTAACAGCAGGTCGTATGGCGGCTTATTTTCGGGGTGCAACTCGAATTCTGCACGCTCAAAGTATTGAACTGTATATGGATTGCCATCGAGGGGCGACGTTTCAATAAACGAATAGCTTATCGGAAGCCCGAACTGTGCCAGTCCGCCATGCTGCTGCCAGTATTGGAGGAACTTGCCGCATACACTCTTACCTGTTTGAGGGAAGGCTCTACACTGAGACGCTTCCGGAGCGGGCGCAGCATCGAGCACGTTTCGGTCGGATATAAGGAAGAAGGCTAACGACAGTCCAACTGCTACACCGGCGATCAGAGCCAGGACATATCTTCGCATGATAAACCTCTCACACGCATACAGTAGAAGACTTGACCACGACTGTGCGCCGTTAGCAATAGCGGAAGCACAGTTACACGAAGGCGCCAACATGCACCCCGCAGGGACCATGTGCAGTAAAGACACCATGCTCTGCTCAATGGCTGCAGAAGAGTTGCAACACGGCTATTGTTACGTTGGTAAAATACTAAGCCCGCGAAGTGGGCGATAGAGATTAGTCCCACAGAATAAGGTTGAGGATCACGTCCCATGCATCTTCATCATAGCCCCATATAGCCCCATGCGCAAGCCTGCCAGACGAGACCAATCCATCATAGCCCACGAAGTGGGCGTAAGAGGGTAGCCCCACGGCGTAAGCCTGGGGAATCAGCCACCCAGGTAGCCAAGCCCCGTAGGGGCGACAGATACCCTGCCACTGGATCAACTATTGCCGACGCCAACCCCTGACCCCTGACCCCTCGCGCAGCACGCCACCCCCTCAGCTCCGCCCACTCTGCTCACCCATCGTTTCCTTCACCGTGAGCGCGTCTCCGGCAGCCGCTCCTTCAGCGGTATTATCGAAAATGCACCACACTTGCGAGCCTGCTGCCGCAGCTTCCTCAACTCTCTGCGCGATGTCGCTCAGATAGGCCGGTAGATATGCAGAATAATAGATCCGCGGCGATCCATGAAGCCGGTAGTACACCAGACCACCCCAGCCGCCCGGCATCGAAGCCTCCTCTACGACCGATGGGTCCGCGGCCACTCGTGCCACCTGATAATCTGCCATCAAAACGTCTGCTTCCGGCGCGAACCAGGTAGCATGTCGCGGCTCACACGCCACATCACCATCGAACTGCCCGCGCAACGCCGCGAAAAAAGCATCCACCGTCTCCGCATTAAAGGCGAGGCTGGGTGGAAGCTGTATCAGAAGCGGGCCAAGCTTTGCGCCCAGATGTAGGCATTCGCCCAGGAAGCTATGCAGATCCTCATCCACCTCTTTGAGCCGTCGCGTGTGAGTAATCACCTTCGGCACCTTCACAGCGAATCGAAAGCTGTCCGGTACCGCGTCCCCCCAGCGCTCATATGTGGCGGGCTTATGTGGCCGGTAGAACGATGAGTTTATCTCCACGCCACTGAACACGCGGGAGTACCGCTCCAGGTGGCTGCCGTCAACCGGAAAGCGCCCGGCCAGAGGCTTGGGGACATTCCAACCGGCCGTACCAACATATATCTGTGGTTGCTCCATTGGTTATAGTCTACACATACGTGCTAACACTACAGCTTGCCGGTGCGATCTGCTTGCCTTCTCCAGCTTATATATAGAAGGACGTTGTGCTCTTACCGAATGTTATACCAGCATATATGGCGGCTGTAGGACTAATATAATACAGCGGTGTTCTTGAGGGCCAGGTCTGCCAGCCGCGTATCGCCCTCGATCTCAACCAGGTTGAGTGCTCTCGCCTGTGCAAGGCTGGTGCGGCCCGAGGCCAGAAGGTTGAAGGCGAGAGCATCCATCCTGATGGTAGCAGTTGGCACGGCCTTCTCCCCCACTCTATATATGCCGCCTGCCTGACCCCGCAGGTCGTACAGCACCGACGCCCCTTCCAGCTTGGGGGCTAACGAACGGACAAGATCCCTCACAACCAGTGCAACAATGCGCCCATCATGTTCAGGCGACAACCTCATTTCGCGCCCCGTAGCGTTGCAGAGATCAACTCTATGCATCCACATGTCCCTGGAATAAATCGTATCAAGCAAATAGCCTAGCGAGATAAACCCGAATCGCCCCACTGGAATGCGTATAGCCCTTATAGGCGCGGGAATCCTCGAGCGCGTTGCAAGGGCCTTCAGTCCAACGGTCCGTAGCTCCGCTATGAGTTCTTCCGGCGAGCGATCTCTCCTGTCGTCCACCTGCACCGCATTAATCATATCTACTTGCTCGGTATATTTCCCCTTATATGGCTTATAAGACAGAGGGCTATACTGGCGCTTGAACTGGGTCCAGCTCGCATACCCCGCCAGCGCTCCTGCTATATGGGCAACCATGCTCTTTACATCCCACAACGCACAGGCCGTTGGCCTTTGCCAATCGTCCGGTTGCAGAGACAAAATCAGCCCCACCATCCGTTGGTACTCAGCACGAACCAATTCATATGCTTCCCGACGCGTCACAGGACGAATACGCACCGCATCTCGCACCGGTCCTGGCAGAGTCTCGCTTCGCACATATCGGGTCTCAGTTGGTATAGCTTGCATCTTCGCTTATCCTCCCGCTTCTTCAGTTGGCTTTGTTGCGCCCCAGGCCGCTTTGAACAGCTCCACTGCCGCCGGTATGAGTGCACCGAAGCGTCCTTCGCCTGCTGGCAAATCCGGCTCGTTAGCAATGTGTAAAGAGGTCAAACCATGCTCTAAAGCAATCATCAGGTCCGTGGCCTGGCTCAACGGGATGGGCGGCACTACGCCCTCGGCTCGGAACGCTTCATCGACTTTAGCGTTCGCCTCCGCCAGGAGCGACAAACTGGCTTCCATACTCTTCTCAGACGGAGTAAAGCCCGGTACCGGACGCTCAAACACAAGCTGGTACAGCTCGGGGCATTCGTGAGCGAAAACCATGTATGTTTCGAGGGCGGCTCTGAAGTTCTCCCACAGCGATAACGGCTGAGCCCAAACCGTATGAAGGCGCTCCGCATAAAGCTGAACCCCCAGGAGAAAGAGCGCATCATATAGCTCAGATTTGCTGCCAAAGTAAGTATAGAGCGATGGCGTGCGCAGGCCCACCCGCCGTGCTACTTCGTTCAGGTTGAGCGCCGCGGCACCTTCCTGGCGCATAATTGCCCGAGACGCATCGAGGATCGCCACCGTCATCTCGTCGCGGTTGCGCCGCCTCCGCTCCTGGGGCGACAAAACCGCTCTACCATCGTCTCGCATAGTAACTCCGTGCTAATCTAATGGTGTTAGTTTTGCCTAACACCATTAGATTAGCACGGACTAAGCCACTTGTCAATACCCTATTTCGGCGAACACATCAACTATCGCCAACAAAGACCGGGCAGTTAGCTGGCACTGCTCTCTGTACGCCCACCCCTCAAGAAGACTAAGCCCAACCATGCATACCACGCGGGGCTAACTATCACCCCCGTAATGCCAAGCACAGCAGGTATAATCGGGCTTGCGTTCGGGTCAAGTATGATCAGGCGCACAAAATAGATAACCACCATAAGCACGCCCAGCAAATAGCCGAGGTAGCCGAGGTTTTTCGGGAAGTAAGTCACATGTGAGATGAGCCACGAAAAGAGCAGTACCGACAAACCCGCCAGTCCAAAGGTGAGGAGGCCGCGTGGGTCAAGCTCGTTGGGTAGGTTAGCCGCCGCGATGGGGTCCGAGGTTGGACTATTGACTGCATTGCTCAGATCGTACCCGCCGTGAATAGCCGACCCAAGCGCACCCACGATGCCGAGAAGCAGAGCCAGCAGCGCGAAGGAAGGGCTAAAGCTGCGCACCCGCTCGTAAAGAGCCACCAGCACACCTGTGGTGAAGAGGCCTCCCAGCATCAGGAAGAGCGAGTAAAGAAGCTGATCCTTCAGCACCACGAACGCAACCGAATAAAGCAGCCCGGCTGCCGCAGCCAGTAGAGAGGCGCTGCCTGCGAACCTCTCATAAGAAGGGGAGACTGCCTCAATCCCCTGAGCCTGATTAGCCACTACTTTGGCTGTCATTTGTGCCTCCTGTACTCGGCTGCTAATGATAAATTCTTATCGCAGACGCTGGTAGAGCGATGTGGCACGACGCGGTGGCTCGTATTATACTCCTGCCGAGGCTACTCTACAATCCTATCACCTCCCCACTACCCGCCGCATCCCCGGGCTGCGAATAATCACCAACCCCACCAGCACAAGGGCCGCCCCGATCAACTTGGCAGGACCAAATTCCTCTGAGAAAATCAGCACAGATAGCAACCCACTGATTATCGGCACCAGCAAGCTAAAACTGGTCGCAGCTGCCGCCCCACGCCGGGCAATCGCCCAGTTCCATAGCATATACGCCACATAAACCGGAAGCACCACCATATAAATAATAGCGATCCAACCCCACAGCGAAATAGCTCCCCAGGGCTGCTCTATCGCCGCAGGTGTAGACACCGCCAGCAGCGGAATACTGCCCGCCAGCACAGCGTAAGCAGTATACGTCTCCGGCGGATAAGCGCGCACAAGCGGTCGATTGACCAGCCCGTACAGCGCGAATGAGACCGCCGCACCCAGGCTCAGCGCATCACCCAGCAGCGACCCCGGACTCCCCTGTTTATCCGTCAGAAACAGCACCACCCCCGCGATGCCTACCGCCAGTCCAAGCCAGGCATGACGCGGCGGCCTCTCCCCTCGAACCGCCAGGAACACCATCGTAAAGAACGGCACCATAGCAATCAGCAACGAGCTGGAAAACGGCGATGTGCGGTCCAACCCCAGCACAAAACCAAGCTGGTACAACGTGTAGCCGGTAAGCCCCGCTACGATAAAGCGCGGCACATCGGCCCGGCGAATCGTCTGCAATCGCCCCTTGCCCCGCACAGCCAGCACGATAAACGCCAGCACCGTCATTAGAGCGAAGCGCACGAACGCGAAAGCCAGCGGCGAAATCTCTGCAAAAGCCGCCTTCGTAACCAGGAACGTCGATGCCCACATGCTCACCACAATCAGTTGCGCAAGCTCCGGCCCAAAGGTCGTCAACTTGCTCGCCGCTGCTGCCTCTTCCCTCACTGCCTTCTCCTTACATTGTGTGGGCTCAGAATAACACTCATCACACTCCTCAGCAATCAGCCTCCAGCCCCATCTCTCAAACCGCGCGCAGATCTGCCCATCGGGACTTTTATCCTACTCATAAATAACTACATTTCATATGGGATCACCGTATCTTCTTGCGTATGATATTGTTATGCCCTGTGGCAAATACACATGTCGCATGCCGTTAGCCCATTCCTAACCAAAGACCGCCGACCGCCACCGTCAACTAACAACTGACACCCGACACCACCCAATGCCAAGACTATCCCTGATCGCAAAGTTCTCCATAGTTAGCCTGGCGTTGTTCGCTGTTATAGGCGCCTTGCTGGGAATTGGCCTCACCTTCCAGTTCGAGCAGCAGGCAATCGAGCAGCAAAAGCTCACCGTTGCCGCTGTCGTCCCACCTGTCGTCGGCCCCTACCTCAAGGATGATCTACTGGCGAACGGAGCCGGCGGCCAGAGCTACACCGACATTGAGCGTGCCCTCTCCTACCTTGGCGGCTCCGGCCTCGTGCGTGTGCGGATTTGGAACAGCCTGGGTACGGTCGTCTACTCCGACGAAGCCAACCTGGTCGGCACTCATGTCGAACCCAACCACGACTTCATCGAGGTGCTCTCCGGCTCAACAGCAGCCCACCTCGTCCCTGCTTCCTCCACCGAGGACATCGACCAGCGCGGCTACGGCGATTTGCTCCATATATACGCCCCCCTTCGCATGGCAGGCAAAAGCGACATCTCAGCCGTCTTCGAGGGCTACTATGACGCCCAGGACCTCTCCGAGAGAATCCAGTACACCGATCGCTTCCTCTGGACCGGTATCGGCTTTGGCTTCCTCTTCCTCTACACCGCCCTCTTCTCCCTTGTCTATAACGCCTCGGGAAAGCTGACCCGCCAGAACGAAGAGAACTCCCGTCTCTACAAAGCCGCCCGCCAGCGCCTTGCCGAGCGCCTGAAGGCAGAAGAACAGATGCAGCGCCAGGTCGAACGCTTGGCTGCTCTCCGCAACATCGACATCGCCATTACCTCCAGCCTCGACCTTCGCGTAACCCTCAACGTCATACTGGAGCAGGTTTGTACGCAGCTGCACGTCGACGCCGCCTCCCTTCTGCTTCTCGACCGCAACAGCATGATGCTGACTTACAGCAGCGGGCGCGGCTTCCACTCCAATGCAGTAACAGAAACGTCCATACGTCCCGGCGAAGGCTCAGCCGGGCGTGCTCTCTTGCAGATTCAGGATATCGGCGTAATGCCGCTCAACAATCCCGAAGATATGGCCCGCGCCTCCCTGTTGGCCGAAGAAGAGTTCGCCGCCTATTCGGTCGTGCCCCTCATCGCCAAAGGACAGGTAAACGGCGTGCTGGAGGTCTTCCATCGCGGCCCCCTCCAGGTCGATAAGGAATGGATCAGCTTCATGGAGGCTCTAGCGGGCCAGGCAGCCATCGCCGTCGACAACGCCACGCTCTTCACCGACCTGCAGCACTCCAATATGAGCCTGGCTGTTGCCTACGATATGACCCTTGAGGGCTGGTCGCGCGCCCTCGACCTGCGCGACGAAGAGACCGAAGGCCACAGCCGCCGTGTCACCGAGATGACCCTCAAACTCGCCCGCTTCATGGGCATGAGCGAAGCCGCCCTGCTCCATATCCGCCGAGGCGCGCTCCTGCACGACATCGGCAAAATGGGCATCCCCGACGCTATCCTGCTAAAACCCGGCCCCCTCACCGATGAGGAATGGGCCATCATGCGCAAGCACCCCACCTACGCCCTTGAGCTACTCTCGCCCATCCCCTTCCTCAAGCCGGCCCTCGACATACCCTATTACCACCACGAGAAGTGGGACGGCACCGGCTATCCCGGCAAACTGAAAGGAGAGGAAATCCCCTTCGCCGCCCGCATCTTCGCCATAGTGGATGTCTGGGATGCCCTCCGCTCCGACCGCCCCTACCGCAGTGCTCTCCCCAAAGAGCAAGCGTACAGCTACATAGCCCAGCAATCCGGCAAACACTTCGACCCCGAAGTAGTAGACGCATTCTTCCGCATGCAAATGCCTACCCACCTGCACCCACAACCCGCCCTCCACCCGCGCTACACCATCCCCCAATCCCCACACAAAACAAAAATCCTGGCCACAAGAGCCGACTAAGTTCCTTCCCCTCCCAGCCGCAGCCACCCCAAATGTGAGGTGTGATGGGGCGCTCCCTGTCCGTGGTCATGCCCGCCATGCCAGCCTTATACAAAGGGGTGCAAGAGGAACGCCTGCCGGGGCATGAGCGCAGCGGGGGGCGGTGTCCCCTAACCTATCTCGTCTCCTGAAGCTCCATTTCCACGCGACGCCGGGACGGGGTTGGGCGTAATCAACCTCCTCAGACTAGCCAAGCAGAAGGGATTGACAGGGCCCTCCCTGTCAGGGGTTCTGGATTGTCCTCTACTCTCTTTGCAATTCACCCAAGTAAAGGGGTTGACAGGGCCCTCCCTGTCCGGGGGTATGGGTGTCCCTTGCTCTCTTGGCTACTCACCCAACCAACGGGGGTTGACAGGGCCCTCCCTGTCCGGGGGTATGGGGGTGTCCCCCATCTGCTCATCTTTAAAAGCCCCCTCGCCTCGCCGCAGCGGGGAGAGGGGGTTGGGGGTGAGGGGTGTTTCTATTCTAGTAACTTTGCACAGATGTCCTCAGCGCCTCTGTCCTCAACTTACGGTAAAATAAAGAAGTCACCATAATCCCACATAAAAAGCAAAACCCCGGCGGTATGCCGCCCCTCAAACCGAACCGGAAGGAAACACCCCATGGCAACCTCCGACAGCGACACCCCCACAAGCCCCCACAGAGGCGCGCCACTCGACCCCACCGCCTTCAACATCCTCACTGCCCTCAAGCAGACAGACTCCGCCTGCCCCATCTGCCGCCTTGTGCAGAAAGGCGTCGTCAGCTATCTCGACGCCATCTCCTACGAAAGCGTAAACGACCCCGACACCCGCCACCAGATCCGCAAAGCTTTCGGCTACTGTGCCGCCCACGGCCAGGAATGGCTACGCCTGCAAGACACCCTCGGCACTGCCCTCATCTACCGTGATGTCCTCAACCACGCCCTCGACATCATGCAGACCCACATCGCACCCCCAAGTGATACCCACCCCACGCCAACCACTCCCACTGAAGGCAGCCTCCGAAACAAAGTGCAAAGGCTCTTCGGAGGCAACACCGGCGACACAGCCCCTGCCCGCGCACTCGCCGCGGACCTCGCCCCCACAGCACCATGCCCCGCTTGCCTGTATACACTCACGCTCGAAGCAGACATGCTGCAAGCCTTCGTCAACGCCCTCTCCCACAACTCCTTCATGGCCGCCTACCGCCTGAACCAGACAGGCCTCTGTCTGCCCCATCTCCGCCAGGCACTCCCCCGTATAACTAACCCGCACCATCTGCGCGTACTGATCCAGGCCCAGGAAATGAAGCTGGCAAGCACCCTCGCTAACCTGTCCGAAGTCATCCGCAAGTTCGACTATCGCAACACAGCCGAGCAGCGCGGCAACGAGTTCCAGGTCCCCGCCCGGAGCGTAGAGCAAGCCTCCGGCAGCCTCCCCACCCAACTAAACCTCCCTGCCACCAACCCCCGCCCCTGACCCCTCGCACCAGCCCTCTATGACCAAATAGCTATGGTCGATCCCAACCCCGTCCTCTACAATATAGTTGTCAGTTGTCAGTTGTCAGTTGACCGCTGATTGCCGTGTGCCGCATACTCGCTATCCACAGCACAATACAAACCTCAAAAGAACCTCCGCGTAACTCAGCGCCCTCTGCGCCTCTGCGGTGAATCCGTAAAACAATCATCGGAACAGAACCATCAGCGGTCGGCGGTCTGCCGTCAGCGGTCGTCAACTGACAACTGACAACTGACAACTGACAACTACGTCCCATGAACATCACCCTTTACACAAGAGAAGACTGCGCCGAATGCAGCCGAGTGCACCACATGCTCGCGGAGCTTGCCGCATCCCATGATTTCACCATCCACACAGCACTCTCCCCTGATGGTGCGCCCTCTCCATGTGTGCTCTTCGACGCCCCCGGCTCGCCCTTCTACAACGCCGAATCCCTCACAGAATCACAGTTCCTGTCCTACCTCAACACCGCCCGCGTATCAGAGGCCGCCTCTCCTACCCCCGCCCGCCTTAACAAGCGGACCCCCGCCGTACCCGACCTCGCATACGCGAACGCCCACCCCATCCGCTCCTTCTTCTGGCGGCACAGGGTAGGCGCTATAATCTCTTCCCTTTCGCTCTTCCTCGGCGCTGCATGGCTCGCCCCACTCACCCCCTCACTTGGCATCGGCAGCGGCTTCTACAACACCATCCACAGCGCATACCGTCTTGTTTGCGACCAGATACCCGAGCGTTCTGCCTCCATTGGCGGCCTGCCTGTCTGCCTCTGCTGGCGCTGCACCGCTATCTACGCAGGCTCCCTCTTCTTCGGCATCGTCTACACAATTGGCCGCGACCGCCAAATCGACTGGCTCGGCTGGCTACGTCGCCCTGTCTCCCTCATCGTCATGCTGCTATTCGGCCTCCCCCTCATCCTCGACGGCGCGTCCCATGCCCTCGGGTTCCGCCCCGGCATCGCCTATGCCAACTCTCCCGACTTCTGGCTCTCCTGGCAGCCTTTCTCCGCCGACTGGTGGCTCCGCATCGTCACCTCCCTCCTGGCCACCATAGGAGCCGTAAAGTTCCTATGCCCCCGCCTCGACAAACTGGGCACAATCTACGAACAACTTCACCAGCGGCGGCGACCGCGGCCGCGGAGTACCGAGTACCGAGTACCGAGTAACTAGGTCCTGCTTTCAAAGCTTGATAGAACAGGAGGTCCCTGGAGGATTAACACGGTGCTGACAATACTAAAAGAGCGAATACCCGGCGGTAGCAAGAATAAGCTGATAATTCTCAGCATACTGTTCCTGCTATCGATACTCTTCTCACTATTCGCTGCGTCAGTATACGTTGTGTCTAACACTCCGCCCGAAATACCGATGTTTCCGGGGGCACGTCTTATAGAAGGAAAGCCGTATATAAGTTCTTTTTTGCAAGAGCGCCTAGTCGAGCGTAAGGTTATGGAGATGAAGGGCAACTGGCCCACCAATCGTGAGAAATATGAAGGGATACTGACAGACGCAGGCTGGGGCAGTGAAGTTTTGTATAGTTGTGGCAGCTGGGAAGTGACCGAAGGCTGGGCAGCGCAGGTCAGACAGAAGAATAAATGGATGGTAGTTGTGCAGTATCTCAACTCCGGCGACGATAACACGAACATAGAGGTGGCTCTTTATACGCCCCTCCCCGCTAGCAGACGCTGTACTTTTCACTGAGGCTGTCGTTATCGCCATTTGCGACAGATGTTGGGCGAGAGGACTGCCCACACAGCTTTGAAAACAGACCCCAGGGTCAGTACCGCGTTGTCAGTTGTCAGCATGTGCCGCTTAATCTGTTCCCTCAGCGTAATGCAAACGTTAAGAATCTCAGCGAAACTCAGCGTACTCTGCACCTCTGCGGTGAATCCGTAAACTCCCTGATCCCTAACCCCTGACACCTGACAACCACCGGCGCGGTACTCTTAGCCCCCAGCTTCGCTACCATTTTCCTATAACCATCAGCGCCGTTTGCCATTATCATATGGTTACCTGCGGTGCCTTATACAGCCGCGGGATAAAACCGTAGTAGAGTTACAGGTCACCGCTGAACCGTAACTCCCAACCGGTAACCGAACATTCGCGACTACACTACACCGACACAACAAGCAATACAGCGGCGCTCGTACAGGATCCAGGTTTCGTCCCATGAGCATACAAAGCAAGACGCTACTGATCATCGGCCTCACCCTTATCGCCCTGATCGCCGTCCTTTACACAGCATCCCGCGTCATCGTCCTCGGCAGCTTCGCCCAGCAGGAAGCCTTCACCACCCAGCAGAACGTCGAACGTGTCCAGGGTGCCATTGACGACAATCTCATAGCCCTCGAAGGCACCACCCGCGACTGGTCAATCTGGGACGACACATATAAATACATCCAGACAAACGACCAGGAGTACTTCACCGCCAACCTCGCCGACAACACCACCATGACCAGCAACAGGCTGAACCTTATGCTCTTCGCGGATCTGGATGGCCGCATAATCTTCCAGAAGAACTTCAACTACCTCACCGGCGAGCTTCTACCCAACCCCGCCAGCCTGAAAAACCACATCTACAACGGCAGTCCCCTCCTCCGCCACCCCAACGTCGAGAGCAGCCTCACCGGTATCCTGGCCCTCCCCGAAGCCCCCATGCTCATCGCCTCTGAGCCTGTCGTCCATAGCAACTCCACTGGCCCGGTCGCGGGCACAATCATCTTTGGTCGCCTGCTCGACACCGGCCAGATGCAGAGCCTCGCCGCGACCACCCTCCTCGACCTCACCCTCCAACCCATCGACACCCCCAACATGCCCACCGAGTTCAGAGATGCCTTCACAGCCCTCGTGCAAGCGCCCGCTCAGGCCTCGCCGATCCATGTGCAACCCCTCAACCAATCGTCCGTCGCAGGCTACACGCTCCTCTCCGACATCTACAAGAAACCCGTCTTCATCCTTAAAGCAGAGATGCCCCGCGACGTCTACGAACGCGGCCAGGATACCATCCAGTACTACGCCTTCACACTCATCATCGCAGGCGTAACCTTCGGCATTGTCGTTCTCCTCCTCCTCAAAACCATCGTCCTCTCACGGCTGGCCCGCCTCAACCGCGACACTGCGAGCATCGCCGCCAGCAGCAACATGTCCGGCCGAGTCGCCGTCTCCGGTTCCGACGAGCTAGCCAACCTCGGCACGTCCATGAACAAAATGCTCTCCGCCCTCCAACTCTCCCACGATGAGCTAAAAGAAGGCGAAGAACGTTATCGCGCAGTCGTCGAGCAAACGTCCGAAGCAATCTTCCTCATCGACACCGAAACCCAGCGCTTCATCCAGGCCAACGCCTCCTCCCAGATCCTCCTCGGCTACACCCTCGATGAGCTGCAGCATATCACCTTCGACGACGTACTCATCCTCGACAAAGCCACCCCCACCATCAAGCTCCACAACACCACCGGCAGCCTGCGCCTCTCCTTCGAGCGCCGCTACCGCCGCAAAGACGGTACAATCGTCCATGTCGAAGTCAGCGACAGCCACATCACCTATGGCGGCAGAGATGTCCTCTGCGTGGTCGCTCGCGACATCACCGACCGCAAGCGCGCCGAAAGAATTCTCCATGAGCTTGCCATGCGCGATGGCCTCACCAGCCTCTACAACCGCCGCGAAATGCAGCGCATCCTCCAGGAAGCAGCCGAACGCTACCAGCGCTTCGACCTCCCCGCTGCCCTCATAATGATCGATATCGACCACTTCAAATCCGTCAACGACACCTACGGCCACAACGTCGGTGACGATGTTCTCCGCTGGATCTCCCGCCTTCTCGTAGAGCTTGTGCGCGACGGCGACAAAGTAGCTCGCTTCGGCGGCGAAGAGCTTGCCGTCATCCTTCCCGACACCGACCTCGATACTGCCCTCGAAATAGCCGAACGCCTCCGCCGCGCCGTCGCCACCCAGCCCTTCCAATCCGACAACCACCCTGATCACACCCCCGACGACCCGGACTCGACCATACCCGCCGACCCCCTCCGAATCCCCATCACCATCAGCCTCGGCGTAGCAGTCCTCAACAGACATATCCCCGCAATTCAACCCCTCATAGAAGCCGCCGACCAGGCCCTCTACGAAGCCAAACGCAACGGCCGCAACTGCACAGTCCCCTACCACACAGTAGCCACCGATCTGCACGAAATACGGTAAGTACCGAGTCGTCAGTTGTCAGGGGTCAGCTGCCGCTGGCGGTCGGCGGTCCGAGGCGCAAACAAAGATGTGCAGGATGCGTCGGCCCCACTCCCCGTTGTCATTCTGAACGAAGTGAAGAATCTCGCAAAGCAGGATGATGTTTGCTTGAAGGGCAATCCCGAGAGAAAAGAAGGGGACGAGATTCTTCACTCTGTTCAGAATGACAATGCGGGGGGAGGCGGCGGCACTGACACCTCTTTGTTAGCACGGTACTGAGCGCGTCGGTAACAAAGAGGTGTCAGGTAAGCATGCCCTCATGGTGGTGTCATTCTGAACGCAGTGAAGAATCAACCTCCACACTAATTTCTATCCGAACGGATTCTTCGCTACGCTCAGAATGACACTGCCTGGTGCAGTGAGCTTACCTGCCACTTCTTTGTTAGCACGGTACTCAGAATGACACTGCCTGGTGGGTATACGTGCAGCAAGCCCCGGTAGGGGCGCAAGAAAGTAGCCCCATGCGTAAGCGTGGGGAATCGCCCCACGTCAGCGTAGCAAGCCCCGTAGGGGCGTAAGAACAACCACACCCCGAACCCCATAGTCTGCCGCCCACGCACGCCCCTCCCTCAATACAGCCCAACCCCATCCACGAAACTCCGCGCCCCGACACCTAGCGGTCTGCCGACGGCGATCATAGCCGATATCTGACACCTGACACCCCCCACAAACGTATATTAAGCAGACGCACATAACATGGAGGAACAACACATTGGAAAACACAACAACACAAAAGGCAACATTCGGAGCAGGCTGCTTCTGGGGTGTAGAGGCCGCATATCGCCAGATCAAGGGCGTCGTCTCAACAGCCGTCGGTTACAGCGGCGGCACCCTCGACAACCCAACCTACCGCGACGTCTGCTCCGACCGAACGGGCCACGCCGAAGTAGTGCAGGTCACCTACGACCCCGCCAGGGTCTCCTACCAGGACCTCCTCAAGGTCTTCTGGGAAAACCACGACCCCACCACCCTCAACCGCCAGGGCCCCGACATCGGCAGCCAGTACAGATCGGCCATCTTCTACCACACCCCTGAGCAAGAAGCCATCGCCCGCGCCTCAAAGGAAAAGCTCAACGCGAGCCGCAACTACAGGCGTCCCATCGTCACCGAAATAACTCCCGCCGCCCAATTCTACCCGGCCGAGGAATACCACCAGCAATACCTCGAAAAGCGCGGCCTCTCCACCTGCCACATCTAGACTCACCTCAACTCAAGACAACCCCCACCGAACCCGCCCCATCAGGCGGGTTTGTCATGCCCCAAGCACCACCCTTCTTCCTTTGTCCGTCCCATATGCAACACCTCCAACCGTCCAACACCCCGACCCTTGGCACTCACCTTGCCTACACTACTTTCCCTGTAAACCGGCCTCCTCCGGTCAACCCACCCAATTGCTCCACCCACAGACTAGATAGGAACCCCACCATGCAACGCCAACCCAACCCCCGCACCCTCGCACAGCGCCTTATCCTGGCCCTCCTGCTCCCCACACTCCTGCTCGCCTGCATCGCCTACCTTGCGTCCACCTCCCACACAGCCTCCGCCGCCACCTCCACCGCCCCACTCCAGCAGGCCACCGCCACAACCACAACCACCCCGGGCGCAGGCTCCGACACCACAGGCGGCGGCACAGGCGCTTCGGGTGCTGATGCCGGCGGAACCGGAGGCGCTCAGAACTCCGGCGTCACCGGCGGCGCAGGCACGACCGGCTCCGACTCCACAGGCGGCACAGGTGGCGCGGGCACAACCAACTCCGACACAGGCTCCTCCGGCACAACCAGCGGTGCAGGCACAACCGGAGCCAACAACACCGCCGGCTCTAACTCCACAGTAGCCACCAA
Organism: Chloroflexota bacterium; assembly: GCA_039932335.1. Classification (GTDB taxonomy): domain Bacteria; phylum Chloroflexota; class Chloroflexia; order QHBQ01; family JADMIH01; genus JADMIH01. Next base: position 808 of record JBDTQH010000031.1, on the reverse strand, counting down.
TGGCACCGACACCGGCTGGGCGTGGTGGATCGCCATCGTCGGCATAGTCCTGCTCCTCATCCTCAGCGTTCCCTGGCTGCGCCGCCGTAATATCGGCACCCTCAACGCCGGCCGCCCCGACACAAACTCCAACGACCCCAACGACCACACACCTTAACAACACCAACACAAAAGGGCGCTGCGGATCTCCCCACAGCGCCCTTTCTCCTATACTCACCGCGCAGAATCGCATCCAATCAACCCAATTCCGCATTCCCAATTCCGCATTCCGCATTCGGGCACATTCCGCATTCAAGAGATTGGCCATTCCCCGATCGCCTCATCCACCTCCCTCATAACCCGCCCCGTCTCCCACAACGCCCGCACAACCCCCTTATAATGCTCCCGCTCCTCATAGCTCAGCACTCGCCCCTTCCTGTCCTTCAGCCACTTCTCCGCCACCCTGTATCCGCCCACGTGGAAATCCCACACCTCCTGCGGCACCCCCTCAAAGAACTGCTCCTTGTTAATCCAAACCTTCCCTTTACCCCCAACCCCTGCCTCGTACCGCACCCCCTCAACCTCATTCCGCCCCCTCTCCGGGAACGCCACCATGATACCCTCATCCCCACTCGCTACTCGCTCCTCCATCAGGTGCAGCCCCACCAGCCTATCCCCCATCCCGCACAGCACCCTGAACAGCCGCGCATCCGACGTCACCGGAACCCTCGGAAAGTCTATCTTCAAGAACTCCGCATACCTCGTCCTGTACGTGGGCGAGTGCATCACCGCATACATATAATTGAACACATCCTCCGGCCCGAACGTC
>JBDTQH010000030.1:0-69960 GCA_039932335.1 Chloroflexota bacterium | reverse complement strand
AGGGGTTCGGCAAGAATCTCCAGCACGCCAACCGAAACGAGCAGAAAGATGCCCGCGACGGTCAAAATAGTGCTGACCAAACGTCCGAACTCGGGGCGCTGCCCTTCGTTATTGGTATATTCGCTGAACACGGGCACCAGCGCCGCGCTGACTGCTCCTGAAAGCAGCAGGTCGTAGACGATAGTGACGACATTGTTCGCTATAGTGAAGGCGTCGGTTTGAGAGCCCGCGCCGAAGAGAAAAGCGATACTGCTTTCGCGCCCCACACCGACAATACGGCTCAGGATCGTGCCCGCTATAAGCACAAGAGCGGCGCGTGCTATCCTGCCGCCTGTAGACGATTTGCGGCGCTGGGGCTCTAAAGCAGAGGCCTCGGCCTGAGCCTCAAGCGCCTCTGTTTGTCCTTCGCTGATTGTCAGGTCGGTGTTGGAAATCATAATGAGAAGTAAAACGTAAAGCGTAAAACGTAAGGACGGGTTTGAAACGCCAAGACGCCAAGTTATTATGATCTTACGTTTTACGCTTTACGTTTTACGCAGTACCTCACGCTTCACGCGTCCGCCTCATCAACTTTATCAATTCGCTGGCGCTGTGGCCGGCTACAAACGGCACTATATGTACCTCGCCTCCGTAGGCGTGCACCGCATCGGCTTCGGGAAGGGGTTTGCTGCCGTCGTAGTCGCCGCCTTTTACATATATGGCGGGCTGTAGGGCCTCTACAAGACGTGTGGCGGTCGGTTCATCGAAGATGGTCGTGTAATCGACACAGCGCAGCGCAGCCACTATTTCCGCGCGCTCGTCCTGCGGCACGACCGGACGCCCCGGCCCTTTGTAGCCCCGCACAGATTTGTCCGAGTTGATGCCCACCACCAGTATATCACCCAGCTGGCGGGCGGCCTCAAGGTAGCGCACATGCCCAACGTGTAACACGTCGAAAGTGCCGTTGGTCAACACAAGCCTCTTACCCTGGCCGTGCCATTCGGGCAACATGTCAATGAGGCTCTCGAGTGTGACGACACGCTGGGAAGTGGGAATGTGGTTTGCCATCTTGGGCGGGCGGCTGCCTGGGCTAGCCTTTACTGTGGGCCAGGGCGTCGCGGCCTGCTGGTGTCTCGGCTTCGTCAGTGTCGGCGGCTATCTTCTCGATGCTGCCCAGGCGGCGCTGTATAAGGGTGAGCGCGATCAAGCCGAGGCCCACGCCGAACCAGAGAGTGGAGAAGCGTATCAGCAGGGTCGCGGCTACAGCGATGTTCTGGGTCATGACGAACCCGGTGATATAGCGCGGCACCAGGAATTGCAACATGCCGGTGATGCTGGCGTCTGCTGTGCCCAATCCGCCGGGCAGGAGCGTTATGGAGCCGATAAGGGTGGATGCCGAAAGGGTGAAGGCGCAAATCACCACAAGGGTCCATGAGAAGGACATCCCAAGACCCATCATCACCAGCACAAAAGCCACTACCTCGCCCGACCACGACACCACGCCGATGATAACACCGAATAGCAGGTTAGGTAGGCGGAAAAGCTCGTAGGAGCTATTGTAAAAGGCATGGAAGTGATGCACGCTCTTGGAGAGCACAGGCATACGCTCGCCCATGCTGAGAAGGCGGTTGAAGATGGACCTGTTCTGGAAGATGAAGAGGAAGACAACCACGAAAATAGCGATGCCCACCAGTATCGGTCGGCCGTAGTCGAACAGGACAAGCCCGGCGGATGCAAGCACCAGCATAGCGATGCCGTCGGTGAAGCGCTCGGCCATAATCACTGGGGCGGATGTGGCAAGAGGGGTGCCGCGCACCTGCTTGAGCAGGTACGATTTCAATAGCTCGCCCACCTTGCCGGGGGTCATCGCCATCGCCATGCCGCTCACGAAGATGAGAGCGGAGTCCTTTTTGGGCACACCTGTGGCACCGATCAGGCGCAGATAGACGTCCCACTTATAGAAGCGCAGGACGTAGTTAAATACGGTGAAGAGTAGAACGATGGGCAGCAGCCACCAGTTGAAGTGGCTGAGTACCTCCAGCATTTTGGAGAAATCAGCGTATATCGCGAGGCCCGCCACGACCACAAGGCCGAGTACCAGTCCGAGTATTAGCTTGCCCCGTAGATTGCCCAACGCGCTCAAGTTCGCGTCCTTTCGCGGATATTAGCTCCCAGGATGATTACCAGTGTAACAGAGCGCGGGCCGGAATAGCAAGAAAAGGGGGATAAAGTAAAGGTGCAAGGAAGCGTTGTCCCTGCACCCATCTTGTTATGAGGTTAGCTTGTAACTGCTACACACGCCGCCAGGCTATGTATGCTCCTACCGCCAGGGCCAGCCCAAGGGCGAGAAGGCCGACCTGTAGGGCTATCCAACCCGTGCTGCTGTCTGAGGCTGCGGTTGGGCTAGTGTTGTCGTTGGGTGAGGTCGGCGCGGTAAGTGCGTATGTGGTTGTGGGATTATCCGGTTCGGAAGAGGGCACCTTCATTGTGGTTGTGGTGGGGCTGCTGTTCTCGCTGTTGGTGATTTCGGCATTGGGCGGGGATGCCGTGCCGTCTGTCAGCCCGCTGGTTGTCGTTTGTGAATTGGCCGACGAGTCACCCGCCGCACCCGCAGCGATTGTAGGCTCTTCGGGACTGGTCCCGCTTGCGCTGCCCCCCGCAGACGGGGCCGCAGATGTAGAGGTAGACTGTGCTTGCGCTGCGCTTGCGTCAGGCGACTCACTCGATCTATCGTTGGGGCTAACGGGTGCCGCCTCGGATAAGCCCTGGGTGGGTGCCTGCTTCGCGGAAGGCTGCGCCATGAGTGCAGCCGAGGACTGAGGGCCAGTAAAATTGCTATTCGCCATTACGAGGAACAGCACCAGGAAAGCCACAACAGAACCTGTGGCGAGCTTCGGTGCGTTGCCATGCGAGAATATGCGCTCCAGCAGAGAGACTTTACGGGCTTGCCGAGCCATCTCCGGCGTGAGCGTGAAGGCACGCGGCGCAGCGACAGCGGGCATACTTCGCAGGGCCTGCTGCGTTGCGCGAAGCTCAATATAGTCGGCCCTGCAGTCAACACAGCCATCCATATGCGCACGTACTGCTGCACGCTCGCCCGCCGTAAGCAGACCATCCATGTAGTCTGAAAGCTGCTCACGCACGTGCTCGCTGCCGTTTATTGGATTGTTCTCATAACCCTTACTCATAATTGCACTGCTTGCTAGTAATTTATCGTTATATAATCCTTCTTCTCACGTTTCACGCGTCACGCGTCACGTTTCGTCACTAATAGAACGCTGCGCCTGCCTGGATAGTTCCCCACCTGAAGGCACTATTCCCCGTTCGCGAAGATAATCGCGCATACGGGAGCGAGCGCGGTTGATGCGCGACTTGACAGTGCCCAGGTTCGCGCCTGTAACGGAGGCGGCTTCTTCATAGGTGAGGCCCTGCACATCCACGAGCACAAGGGCAGTACGCTGGTCGTCCGGCAGTAAATCGAGGCCAACCTGTATCGCGGCGACCGTCTCCGAGCGCAAGGCATAGCCTTCGGGGTCAATGGAAGGGTCAAGATCAGCTATAGGTAGGGGTTCTAGAGCATCTTCCGAGCCATCCTGCGGTCCCCAACTGTCGAGGGATTGGGTGGGACGACGCTTGCGACTCCTGAGGACATCGAGGCAGCCGTTGGTGGCTATGCGCAAGAGCCAGGTGCGGAACTGCTCGCCCTTGAAGCGCGGCATCGCCTTCCACGCCGAGAGAAAAGCCTCCTGGGTGGCGTCAGCCGCGGAGTCGGGGTCGGAGAGCATCCTGTAGCAAAGATTGTAGACGCGGTTCTGGTAGCGAAGCACTAACCAGTTGAACGCATCGAGGTCGCCGCGACGAGCAGCATCGATCTGCCGCTCCTCTTCAGGCATGTTGTCTAACTCATACCGCGAATCCCGCATGGCATGAGTATATCAAAATTACAATCCGCGAACCCGGAATAGCTGCCTGTTGGTTGGCGGCAATCTCGGGTTCGCGGACTCTGTTTGTAGGATTAGCCTCCTGCACGCTTAATGGGGAGGCCGCTTGGGTCTTCTGACACGTCGGGCGAGGTGTCGTCGGAGTTCATACTGCCTGTTACCCAATCTGCTCCGAAGGCGGTCACCTTAAGGTCGTCAGCAGTGGAGGGCTGGACACGAGGTCCACCCTCAAGTTGCACCTCCGAGCTCGAAAGCGCACCGACACCCTGGATATGGTCGGCTGCCCAGTCCACGCCTACTTTGTTAGCCATTTCACGCAGAGTGGCGTCATCCTTCTTGGTGACAGCCTCTATCAGCACTTTGCATTCTGCCTCGTCCAGGTCATAGATGCCAAGTGTACTGTCCGGATCCCTGGATACCAGGTCAACGAAGCCTGGGTCGTCATGTAATCTCTGCAATGCCAGTACGAGTCCTCGTTCACTCATGGCTGTTCACTCCTTTAGTGTGCGCGGTGGCGATTCACCGTGCTTACCAAACATAAGGACTGCAAGAGAAGTGCCACCGGACGCCAGGTCCACGTTGCGGATTACACAGGCCTAGTCGGTGTCGGTCGGCATTACATCGGGCTTCTTAGCATCCAGCCAGCTTGTCGGATAGGATGGGTCGTCATATTGCTCGGCCCACCTTGTAAGCTTCAGCGGGCGGAATGTGTCGACCATAACGGCAAGCTCTTCAGTCGCGTCTTTACCGATGGAGGCCTCTGCCGCGCCTGGGTGCGGGCCGTGTGGGATGCCGTGGGGGTGCAGCGTGAAGGAGGCGACATCTATGCCACGACGGCTCATGAAGTTGCCGTTGACATAGTAGAGCACTTCTTCGCTGTCGATGTTCGAGTGGTTATAGGGGGCGGGTATGCCCAGCGGATGATAGTCGTACTTGCGCGGCACAAACGAGCAGACCACGAAGTTGTGCGCCTCAAATGTCTGGTGGACGGGAGGCGGCTGGTGAATGCGGCCTGTGATCGGCTCGAAATCCTCGATGTTGAAGATGTAGGGGTAGTGATAGCCATCCCAGCCTACCACATCGAGAGGGTGGTGGTCGTAGTAATAGGCGGTGAGCAGGTCGTTTGCGCGCACGAGCACCTCGAACGGACCTTTGCCAGCCTCGTCACCTGTGATTGTGAGCAGTTCTTCCGGCACACGAATGTCACGCTCGCAGTAGGGGGAATGCTCCAGCAGTTGCCCGAACTCATTGCGGTAGCGTTGAGGCGGTTGTATGTTCTTGCCTTCGACGGTGAGCCAGCGTTGCGGCTTGCCCTCGTCCATCACGATGCGATAGGTTGTGCCGTGGGGCAAGAGCACATAGTCGCCTTCGCGGTAGGGGAGAGTGCCGAACATAGTCTCGAAGCGCCCGGTTCCCTCATGTATAAAATAGAGCTCGTCGGCCTGCCCGTTCTTGTAGTGGTAGTTCATCGGCTCGGCGGGAAGAACGATACCGAGGCGGCAGTCGCTGTTGTACATCAGCACGCGGCGGCCTGAGATGGGGTCGCCCACAGGCTCGGCGGCCTTTGTGCGGGTGTGTATGTGGCGCTGGACGGGGAGGTTCCAATCTTCGAGCGGGGGAGCCTCACACGCCTTTATATCAACCACGCGCACAGGGGGATGGTGGTGATATAGCAACGATGCGTTGCCGCTGAAACCTTCTGTGCCGAAAAGCTCCTCAGTATAAAGCTCGCCATCGGGGCGGCGGTGCTGAGTGTGCCGTTTGTGAGGTATACTGCCTAGTTTATGGTAGAAGGGCATCGTTGGTTCCTCCTTTTGGTCTATTTTCCAGAGATTAGCTTATCGTAGTCAGAATGAGAGCCTATCCAAAACCAGGTGATGGTATCTCCCTTACGAATCCCTACAGCCCGATAATCTATATTGATGCGAACTGAGTATATCGGCATATTAGAATGTATTTGCTTGAAGTGCAAACTTGGGTGATACGGATCTTGCACAAACTGTTTGTATGCTTCTTGCGCCGCTTGTCTCGCACTAAGTGGTAACTTGCGGAGCATTTTATAGAACTGTGGATTTGCGTGTGATTTCACAACTTGTCCGGCTCTATTGGCGTCGTCCTACCTTGCTCATAATCTTCCAACGCTGCGTCTGCTAACTGCGCCAGTATATCGGAAGAGGAAGCGAAAGCCTCATCCCATTTCCGCTCTGAGGCCAGCTCTGCCAGTATCCACTGGGCCATCGCGTCCTGCTCTTCCTGGGGTAGCTTCGACGCTTCCTCAAAGGCTTCTTGCAGAAGTTCTGTCATAGGTCAGCCTCCTAAGCTCTTGTAATTACTACATCGCTTGCAACTTTATCGTCCAGGTATAGGCTCACCAGCGTTTCAGACAGAGCTATCCCTTTCACAGTCAAAACTCATCAGGTAGAGGCGCATCAAAATCATCGCTTATCCGTGCCGCGTCCGGGTTCAAGCCTGCTACACGCTACGTTGTGTGCCTTACCAGCCTGTTCCGTAACACTCCCAGCTTCTCAATCTCCAACTCGACCACATCATCGGGCTTGAGCCAGCCGCCTGTGTTCTCGGGGCGCAACTCCAATATACAACCTGTGCCCACTGTGCCGGAGCCGAGGACATCGCCGGGGCGGAGCCATACATCGGTAGAGGCCCACTCGATCATGGATGCGAAAGTGTGGGTGAGAGTGTTGGCGTTGCCGCTGGATAGCTCTTTGCCGTTTATCCGGGCCGACATGCCGAGGTTGTAGCGTGTTTCGGCTCCGGTGCCTTCGCGGCGCTCTTCCAGTTCGTCAGGCGTGACAAGCCAGGGCCCGAGCGAATTGGCGAAGTCTTTGCTTTTGGCGGGGCCCATGCTCAGTTTCGACTCGAAGTTGCGCCAGATGTCTCGCGCGCTCCAGTCGTTGAGAATGAGATAGCCTGCTATGTAGTCGTTAGCCTCGTCAGCAGAGATGTCGCGGCCAGGCTTGCCTATAACGCAGGCGATTTCAAGTTCATAGTCAACCTCTTTAGAGCCTCGTGGAAACGGTACGTCCTCGTCAGGGCCGTACACGCAACCGGGATTTGAGTAGTAGAAGACAGGATGGTCGTACCACTCGGGTATCATCTCCAGGCCGCGCAAGGCACGGGCTGTTTTGACATGCTGCTCAAAGGCGTAGAAGTCACGTATGGTGCGCGGGAAAGGCACAGGCGCGAGCAAATGCACGTCGTCAATACTTTGCGAGCATTCCCACAAGCCTTCCTCGTCCTCACACACGGCCATCGCCAGGTTGCTGACGCGCTCCATAGCAGCAGGCCCACCATCCAGCAGTTCCAGCATGGTCATGGGCGGGTGCTCTGAGGAAGTGCCGCCGCGCTTCTTGTTGAGCCATTCGTGTGCGGCCTCAAGGTTGAGCACACGCGGCATGTCCCCAAGCAGATAGACCCCAACGTGGGTGTCTCGGCCCTCGACGCGGTCAGGTGCCGTTCTGTGTAGGTGTGAAAAGGTGACTAGCTTCATGGGTGTTGCTCGTTGTCAGTTGTCAGTTGTCAGTTGTCAGTTGACGACCGCCGACGGCAGACCGCAGACCACCATAACTGACAACTGACAACTCCCGCTTACAGATTACCCCGTAGCTCCTGCTCTCGCTCGATGGCCTCGAAGAGTGCACGGAAGTTACCTTTGCCGAAGCCTCGGCTGCCGTGACGCTCGATGATTTCGTAGAAGAGGGTGGGGCGGTCTTGCACGGGCTTGCTGAATATCTGGAGTAGATAACCCTCGTCGTCGCGATCAATCAGTACGCCCAACTCTTCAAGCCGTTTGAGGTCTTCCTTGATATCGCCAACGCGCTCAGGAGCGTCCTCATAATAGGAGTGGGGCACGCGCAGGAACTCCATGCCGTTGTTCTTAAGATTGGTAACCGTGCCAAGCACATCGCCTGTAATCAAGGCTACGTGCTGTGCGCCTGGGCCACCGTAGAACTCGAGGTATTCATCGATCTGCGACTTCTTCTTGCCCTCAGCAGGTTCGTTGATGGGGAACTTGACCCGCCCGGTGCCGTCCTGCATCACTTTGGACATCAGCGCGGAGTATTCGGTGGAGATGTCTTTGTCGTCGAAGGAGAGAAGCTGGCTGAAGCCCATGATGCGGGCATAATATTCCACCCAGTAGTCCATCTTCCCAAGCTCGACGTTCAGCACAATGTGGTCTACAGCTTTGACGCCGGTGGGAATGCCGGGGATGTCGCGCTTGTGGTAGCCGGGGGCGAAGGTTCCAGCGTAATCGTCGCGATTGATGAAGGTGTGAATGGTGTCGCCACAGGCGGCGATGGCTGCCTTGCGGATGTGGCCTTTCTCGCCTTCAACTGTATGAGGCTTGGTTATGCCTGTGGCTCCGCGCTCGACGGCTGTGTGGTAAGCGTAGTCCACATCAGGCACGCGCAGGGCGATGTCTTTTACGCCGTCGCCATGCTTGAACACATGCTCAGCGATCTCTCCGGTGGCATACATGGGTGCGGTCAGCACAAGGCGTATTTTCGCCTGCTCAACCACATATGAGGCGCGGTCACGCACTTTGGTCTCAGGCCCGCAGTAGGCGGTGATGTTGAAGCCCATCGCGGTGCGGTAGAAGTGAGCAGCCTGCTTGGCGTTGCCTACATAGAACTCAATGTAGTCTATACCCTGGATCGGGAAAGTATCGTGTTGTTCGGTGGTCACGGCAGATGTCTGGCTGCTGCTTGATGTATCTGAAGGGCTGTCCATTGTATCGTGCTCTGTTGATGTATCGATCTCAGAGGTTTCTTCGGGTTTCATGTAATGTCTCCTCCACTGGAATAAGTCTGCGCGTCGGTGCGCGTAAAATGTCAGCCATAGATATTGCTATTCTAGCACTAGCGCCTGTATTTCACAACAGGCAGAGAGTGTGCAGATGTTTTGACTAGTGGTATGGAGACACCCTCAAAACCCGAACAGGGAGCGCACTGCCAACCACGCGTGGTTGACTCAAACGTGCTAGAATCAGTGGAATTATGTTTTAGAGGAGTGGCCATCTATATGGAGGCAGCGAAGAGCGCTAATCTGGCGCTGAGTTTCCTTCTGGAGTTGTGTGCGCTAGCCGGACTTGCTTACTGGGGCTGGCAGACGGGTGACGGGACGGTTATAAAAAGCGTCCTGGCGGTAGGTGCGCCCTTGGCGGCGGCGGTCTTGTGGGGCGTATTCGCATCGCCCAGGGCTGCAGTGCCCCTGAAGGAACCGCTCCATTTGCTCTTTGTAGTGGTCTTCTTTGGCGCCGCCGCAGCCGCCCTTGCAGCCGCCGGACAGCCTTTGCTTGCGCTCGTCTTCGCGGTGGTGCTTGTTATCAACCATGTGCTGCTATACGCCTGGAAGCAGTGAGGTGGTTCGTACTGCGTATGACCGCCGACCGCCGACCGCCGACCGCCGTCAACTGACAACTGACAACTGACAACTGACAACTGACAACGCGATACTCGCCGCCCGGTTGCCAACCAATCGGCAGGGACGTACAATATCCTATACCCTTTGAACAGTGAGGTTCTACATGAGCACTACCGAAGATACCGGGCCTGGCGCTGACCGGCAGCGATACCTGGACGAGCTAAGCGAATTCCTACGGATTCCTTCTATTAGCACGCTTTCGCAGAATAAAGGCGATGTGCGGAGGGCTGCCGAGTGGGTCGCCGACGATTTGCGCCGCTCCGGCATAGAGAATGTGCGCCTCGTTGAGACGCACGGGCCGCTGGGCCACCCTCTTGTTTACGGCGATTGGCTGCACGCGGAAGGCCAGCCGACCATACTTATATACGGCCACTATGATGTGCAGCCTCCCGACCCGCTGAACGAATGGGATACGCCTCCGTTCGAGCCGTCTCTGCGCAATGGCAACCTGTATGCGCGCGGCTCCGCCGACGACAAAGGCCAGCTATACATCCATATGAAGGCTATCGAGCGGCTCATGAAGGAAAGCGGCGGTAAGCTCCCGGTCAATGTGCGCTTCCTGATCGAGGGCGAAGAGGAAGTAGGCGGCGAGGGCATCGAGCACTATGTGAACGAACACCCTGAATTGCTGACGTGTGACGCCGTTCTCATCAGCGACAACAGCATGTTCACCGACGGCCTGCCCGCCCTGGATGTCGGTCTGCGCGGTATGGTCTACACTGAGCTAACGGTACGCGGCGCTGCCCACGATCTTCACTCGGGCATGTATGGCGGCGTGGCTCCAAACGCTATCAATATTCTCTGTCATATTGTCGCAAAGCTGAAGGACGAGCAGGGAGTAATCCAGGTGCCCGGCTTCTACGATAGTGTGCGCCCGCTCACAGAGCAGGAGCGATCCCAGTGGGGCAGCTTGCCCTTCGATGAAGATGTCATGCGTGAGCACGAAATCGGCGCTAAGGAGCTGATGGGCGAGCCGGGTTATTCTGCCCTGGAGCGAGTGTGGGCACGTCCTACCCTCGATGCGAACGGCATTATCGGGGGCTTTACGGGCGAGGGTGCGAAGACTGTTATACCGGCTATCGCCAAATGCAAGATAAGCATGAGGCTCGTCCCCGACCAGGACCCGGATACAATCTGGCAGTCGTTCAAGGCATACGTTGAGAGCGTTTGCCCCTCCTACGCCACTGTAGACGTGACATTGATCCACTACGCCGAGCCTGTGCTTCTGCCCACTGATACGCCATATATGACGTCTGCCGTGGCCGCCCTCAAGGAGGTGTTCGGCAAAGACCCCGTGCTGATGAGGTCAGGCGGCTCCATACCGATTGTATCGCTCTTTAGCAAGGTGCTGGGTGCGCCGTCTGTGCTCATGGGCTTCGGCCTCCCCGACGACAACCTGCACGCACCCAACGAAAAGATGAAGCTGGACAACGTATTCAAAGGTATAGACGCATCCACGTTATTCATGCGCAAGCTCGCTGAATCTTAGCAAGCAAGCAGCTGTGGCACGAAGGGACGGTAGAGCGATTCTAGCGTCCCTTTGCTTTGCGAGTGTGGGGTGTGGATGCGCTAAATGGCATGCCATTTGCTTGGTTTCTTTGTATCTAGCGATGAAAGGAGCACGTCACTATGGGACATCAGCACGAGAAAGAACCCGTACAAGACATGGGACAGGGCCACTCCGACAAGGGATTGCATGGCGAACACGCGGGCGGTAAGGACAAAGAGGCCGGGGGCGGACGACGCGAGCACCGCGCAAGCGGCAGCCACGAGTACAACATCACCGGCACGCATAATGACGAAGAAGAGCACACCACAGGCACAGGCCGCAACAGAGGCGGTTCGGGCCACTAGAGCGTGTTATGAACTTCATTATCCGCGTTTAGCTCTGTCCAGCTACAGCCACGGTTCGCCCTACTATGCTCACCTGTGGACTACTCGATCCCAGCCGGTAGAGTTTCCAGCCGACAGCAATAAACCAGGCCGGGAGGAGAAGACCATAGACAAAGTATGCGGGACCTATCAGGTCTCGAAGAGGCTCACACACTATACCTACTACTCCCGTCGCGATTCCCAGGTATGCCACGCCCCTTGAGAAGACACCTCTTAACATGGGCAGGGAGATGAGCAGAATGCCGAGTGCGGTCAAAATCCCTATGGCATTCACTGGTGTGTTACTCACCGCCATAAGACTCTCAGCCGCACTTGCCAACGAGGCACGCTGAGCATCAGTAGCGGCTGCAGTGTATTGATCGCTAAGGTATAGCAGGCCGCCGTTGAGCGATGGGGGGCTGCTGTTGTAAGCCAGGGCCATAATCTCCGACGCGATACCGATCATGGCACCAAGCGCTGTGAAGCTCTTGTCCAAATGCTTGAGAGCTGCGTAGAGGGCGAGGAAGACAACCAGGGCCGGCAAACCGAGCCCCACGAACGACACGAATTCGATCAGATATACCGGCTTATTTGAGGCAATGTACCTGAGAACCTCAGCGCCACCGGCGAACGGGGGCTGAGGCACTGTGAATACGAGCACGATTGGTACAATGATCAGGAGAACGGAGAGTCCTGCTGAGACTACCCCTATACGGTACAGATTTCTCCATGATGGGTCGGCATTTAAATCAGCACCTTCTCGCAAAACCTCGCCCGACAATCGTTCTGCAGTTGAGGCTGCCATGTCCAACCTCCTCTTTCAATTGTCAATTCCGCTGTCCATGCAAGTCTGTAAGGGGATCCGCAGAGCGGAGTCCTCCTGTTTGCACTTTACAGTCCCTAAGTGAAAAGCGAGGTGTATATAGGTGTAAGAATCATGCCAAGTAATCCAACTGGATAATTGCCTCGAATTATGGCTGTCCTGAATTGCCATGAAGTGATGGTCAGGAAGCGAGCCGGGCTAGTGCAATTCAGGGAGGCCAGGTCCAGCTCCACCCTTTTTCGCATCTGTAGTTACTATCCGATGTTCATAACAGGCTCTAGAATGCCGCCGTCGGACAAAAAGATAGCGCCCTGATGGGCGCTATTTCGCTTTTCGGGCGATACTCTTCTTGAACGCTGTGGTATAATAGACGAGTCTCTTCTGCCGCCGGTATGAAGAGATAATCTATCAGGAGCAGGGAGCCGGGTTGAGAGATATTTTGCGCCGTCCGCGCTACTTCTCCATAGGGCAGGATAAAGAGCAGCGGCAAGACACTCGTGGTCAGAAATCGGACCGTGATTTCTCCGAGGATATCTGGACCAAATGCCCCAAATGCAACGAACTCCTATATAATCGCGAGCTTGAGAACAATCTCAAGGTCTGCCAGAAGTGCAGCTACCATTTCCGACTGCTCTCTTCTGAGCGTATTGCCTATCTCGCGGACGAAGATACTTTTCAGGAAGAAGGCCGCGGTATTCTCCCTCTCGATCCGATCGGGTTCGAGTCGCTGGGCCAGCGCTACGGCGCGAAACTCGAGGACACGCGAGCCAAGACGGGCCTCAACGACGCTATTATCTACGGCACAGCGAGCATTGAAGAGACACCGGTTGTTCTCGCTGTTACCGACTTCCGCTTCTTTGGCGGCAGTATGGGATCTGTTTACGGCGAGAAGCTAACCCGCGCCGCCGAGTTGGCCGCGCATAATAAGGTAGGGCTTGTGTCCGTCTCTTCTTCGGGTGGGGCACGCATGCAGGAAGGTATCTACTCCCTCATGCAGATGGCGAAGACTACCGCTGTGCTCGCGGAGCTTGCAGAGGCCCGACTGCCGCATATCTCCCTGCTGGCCGATCCCTGCACAGGCGGCGTGACGGCATCCTACGCCTCGTCGGCTGATGTAGTAATAGCAGAGCCAGGCGCGCTGATCGGCTTCGCGGGGCCGCGTGTAATTCAGCAGACCATCAAGCAAAAATTGCCCCCTGATTTTCAGACCGCCGAGTTCCAGATGAAACACGGTATGCTGGATATCGTCACCCCGCGCAGAGAGCTACGCTCTACCATAAGCAAGCTACTCAAGCTCTACAGGGGTTGATGAAGTCGGCGAAAGCTCCACGAACAACAGGCCGATAGCAGAGCTACAGGCAAGGGTACACAATTACCGGTAAGCAGCAATGACTGAACACCAAACCAACAACAAAACCCCAATTGGCTCGTATCGCGACATGATTCCGTCGGGGATCAGTCACAAGACGGAGAGTGTAGTCGAGCAGCGCCCCGATGAGGGCTTGCCTGCCTGGGACCGCGTGAAGGTGGCCCGCCACCCCGACCGCCCGCATACCCTCGACTATATACAACGCCTCTGCACCGATTTCGTGGAGCTACATGGCGATCGTCTCTTTGGTGATGACGCGGCGATTATAGGCGGGCCTGCCACTTTCGATGGCCAGACGGTAATGATTATTGGCCAGCAGAAGGGGCGCTCAACTAAAGAGAACATAACCCGCAACTTTGGTATGCCCCAGCCGGAAGGATACCGCAAAGCGGAACGCCTGATGAAGCACGCCGCCCGCTTCGGCTTCCCGATCATCACATTTATAGACACACCGGGCGCGAGTCCGGGCGTACAGGGCGAAGAGCGAGGCATCGGGCAGGCAATCGCGCAGAATATACTGGTCATGCTTCAAATCGAGGTGCCCTTTATTGCTGTGGTGATCGGTGAAGGGGGCAGTGGCGGCGCGCTCGCTATCGGCGTAGGCGATCGCATCCTCATGCTGGAGAACTCCACTTATTCGGTCGCGACGCCTGAGGCCGCAGCCGCTATACTCTGGCGCGATGCAGCCCAGGCCTCCGACGCGGCGAGGGCAATGCGCATAACGGCACCCGACCTGCTGGAGTTCGGGGTGATTGACGAAGTGATACCGGAGCCAAAGGGCGAGACACCCGCAGAAATTGGTGCGCACAACGACCCCAGCGCGACAATGGACGCTGTACACGAAGCCATATCCCGACACCTGGCGGACTTGCAGGCCAGGTTCAACCTCAAGACCAAGAAGGGTGCTCGCCAGTTGCTGGAGGCGCGCCGGGATAAGTTCCGCCACATGGGCCGCTACGCCGAGATCGCTGAGCCAGGCGATGCCCCTCCATCGGAAAACGGCCGCGAACCTTAGCAGGCTTGGGCGGTTCAGGTCGCGCTTACATTGCACAAAGAATAGAGAAGATGCCTCCACAGGGAGGCTCTTTTTGTAGGCGTAGCTGTAAGTACGGCGCATGGGCCACGCTCATTGCGAAACAAAACCGCCACTCCAAACGTTCCTAAGAGGAATATCAAAGCACATCTATCTGTGCTGATCCAAACGAGGAGTTGAGATGAACCAGTTGAGAATAGGTTTTGTTTGTTTGCTTTTGCTGACTATGGCGCTTGCGGGCTGTGGGGCGAGTGCAACACCCACAGTCGTGCCTGCACCCACGGCGACTGTTACACCGGGAGGCAATATGACCAGCGGCGAAGCGAAAGTGGATTCTATAGAGATAAGGATGCTGGAGTCCTTCCCGGTACAGGTACAGGTTGAGGTTAAGGGCTACCTGCAGGATGACTGCACGAAGCTGGGCGAGATTGCCCAGAAGCGGGAGGGTAACACGTTTACCGTGACGGTTGGTGTCACGCGTAACGGCGATGCCGTTTGCGCACAGGTAATCACACCCTTTACACAGGTGGTTAGCCTTGATGCTGCGGGTCTGAAGGCAGGCACCTACACGGTGAATGTGAACGGCGTGAGCACGCAATTCACCCTGAACGTCGATAATGTGCTGAAGTAACAGCTTTGCGGCGGACGAAGTGGGTGATCCTTCTACAGGCATGGCGTAAGTGTTCGGGGTTGACAGGGTCCTCCCTGTCCGTGGGTATGGGGGTGTCCCCATTTCCTCTTCTTTTTATTGCTCCCCTCCCGCATGCGGCTTCCAAAGGTAAGTTTTTGTAATCCCAAGAAATAGCCAATGAGATGCCCCTCACCCCAACCCCTCTCCCCGCACAGCGGGGAGAGGGGAGTCTTATTAAGGAAGAATGGGGGACACCCCCATACCCCCGTCATGGGCTTCGCCCCTGCACCCCTTCCCATAAACCTACCCTTGAAAGCCCATGACGGGGAGGGGCATGAGCGTAGCGGCGGGCGGTGGGCCTTCCCTTAACGAACTGTCAGGTTGCTCCATCCCAACCCTGAACGCCGACTATGGCCACACAATTGTCAACACAGCCGTAATGTGCGGTATAATAGAGTGTTGGCAGACTATAGACCATATGTGATACAAAGACGGCAGACCACGCAGGAAAGCCGTCACGGAGGATAATATAATGGCAGATACAGAGAATGTAACAACAGAAGCAACAGAGGCAAACGCAGTGCCCGCAAGCAACGCTCGCACTTCGGCCATGCTGACTAAATACGATGATGTGCGAGAAACGATCCGCAACGAGGTATACGACCCTGAGCTTGGACTCAACATCGTGGACCTGGGCCTGATTTATGATATCGATGTGCTGGATAATAAAGTGGACATCACGATGACGCTCACCAGCCCCGGTTGCCCGGTCGGCCCCGAATTGATTACGAACGTGCGGCGTTCCCTATCGAAGTTCGAGGACATCGAAGAGGTAGACGTCAAATTGGTGTTCGCGCCACCCTGGCACCCGTCCATGATGAGCGAAGAAGCAAAGGACGAGCTTGGCTACTTCGGTTAATACCGAGGAACATACAGCTAGTAGCAGGGTGAGCAGAGCCGGCAGAACGCCCCTCCAGATATTGGGCTGGGTGCTGCCGGCTCTTTTCGTGCTCGGCCTGCTGCCGCGCATCATTACGTTCGTGCAGGTAGGCATATCACGCGTGGCGTGGCCCTGGCAGATCGATTATGCGGAGGGTGTGAACCTGAACGCGGCTTATCTGCTGTCGCAAGGACAGAACATCTACGCCCACAACGGGCCTGACGGCTTTATCTCCGCACCCTACCCGCCGCTCTTCTTTCTCCTGACCGCGCCGTTCCAGTGGCTGACTGGACCATCCTTTGGCGTTGGCCGTACGATCTCGCTGCTCTTTACCATGGCTGTGACCTTCCTTATCGCGTATATCGTGTGGAAGGTGGTAGGCAACCTGGCGGCAGCAGCGTTAGCTGGCGGCCTGTGGCTTACGCTCTCGCCTGTGATAGTGTGGTCGGCCTTCTTCAAGCAAGACATCCCCGCTATGGCGCTGGATCTGGCGGGCGTTGCCTGGATTATGTCTGCCATGTCGCGGAAAGAAACAGAAAAGAGGGAGGGGAGCGAGCCGAAAAGCAGTCTCACACGGTGGGCGCTCGTCAGGCCGCCGGCTGCCATTGTTATTGCCGCGCTCTTCTTTACGCTCGCCTTCTACATGAAGCAATCTGCCCTCACGGGCGCTGCTGCTACAGGCTTGTGGCTGCTAGTGCGAGACTGGCGCATGGGCATCCGCTTCGGCGTTACACTATGCTTGATGATCTTTGTGCCTTTCTTTGCTGTCAACTTTCTGCTGCGAGGCGGGCTGTGGGAGCATCTTGTCGGCTACCACTCTTTGCCGCAGACGGGACGCCGCTTCACTCGCTCAATTACGGCTCTTATTAACGAATATTGGCCCATCTTAATAATCGGAGGGGCAGGCTTAGTGGGCGCGGTGGTCGCCCTCTTCCCACGACGGGATAAGCCGTTGGTGCAGGATGTCCGTGCGCGGGTGGGCGGCCCGCTTGGGCTTGTGGCGATTTACAGCGTGATAGGGTGGGCGGCGACCTTGAGCAAGCTGGGCTACGAGGGGGCTAACTTCAACCACCTGATGGACGGTTTGCTGCCCACATGCATTCTCGTGGGCATCTGTGCGGCCTACCTTGGAACCCTGCTGGCGAGGCGCGGGAGCCCAACCGGCCTTGTGGCGGGCAGCGTGGGCTGGGCGGCGCTGGCTATCTTGCTGGTGGCGCAAATACTCAGCTTCAATCCGCCACAGACCTGGTTTACCAGCGGGTGGCCCAACGAGGACAAGAACCGCGAGATGCTGGGGCTGTCGAGGCTTGTGGCTAATACGCCCGGCGATATGTTCTCGGAGGACGCCTATCTACTGCTTAGCAACAGCAAGAAGATCATCTACGAAGATGCGTCCACCTTTGTGCCGCTGGCCGACCTGCACGAATGGGACGATAGTGCGTTCAACCAGTCGATTCTGGACAGGCGGTTCTCTTTTATTTTCTTGCTGCAAGGTAATGTGCGTTGGACCGAGCAGGGGTTGAAGGTATTCGGCGCGAGCTACAACCTCAAGTTCCCCGGCAGTATCGAGGCATACGAGCCGAAGCTCTTCCCTTCAACGCCACAGTATGCGGCTGACTGCGATCTCGCCGGCAGCGGCCAGACGATAGTGCTGGACGGTTATAGCTTGCCGCCGGGGGTGGCACATGATGGCGCAAAGGCGGGCGAAACGATGCGCGTGCAACTCTGGTGGCACGCAGTGAGCTCTCTAACGCAGAATTACGCCAGCTTTGTTCACATGGTAAACGAAAAAGGCGACCTTGTAACAGGACAGGACAACCCACAGACCGGGGCCGCTGTCCCTACAACGCAATGGCAGGCCAACACACCCATTACCGATACAGCGTCACTCCCTGTGCCTGCGGACCTGGCAGCAGGGCGGTACAGGCTGGTGGCAGGGATGTACCATGCCGAGAACGGGACGATCCAGCCGCTCAAGACAGGCTGCCGGGAGGGCGAAACGTTCGGGGACGCTGTGTCGCTGGGGTGGGTCGATGTAAAGAAATAGGGACGCCCTACATAGAGCATCCCATTGCTTCTGCTGTGCAGGACCGGCCTTAGCCGCCTATACCCTCGACTTTGGTGAGCGCGAACATGAATGAGCCTTTGCAGGCGACCTGACCATCTACTGTCGCCACGCCTTCTCCCTGCCCGATGGGGCCGCGCAGCCTGGTGAGGGTCACCTCTATGCGAAGGGTGTCGCCCGGCACGACCTGGCGCTTGAAGCGTACATCGTCCACACCGGCGAACACTGCCAGCTTGCCTTTGTTTTCCGGCATCCCAAGCACTGCCACAGCACCCACCTGCGCGATAGCCTCGATCATAAGCACACCAGGCATCACAGGGAAGCCGGGGAAGTGCCCCTGGAAGAACTCTTCGTTGGCAGTCACGTTCTTTATGCCAACAGCCCGCTTGCCATACTCTATCTCGATGATCTTGTCGATTAGCAGGAATGGATAGCGGTGGGGCAGTATCTTCTGTATCTCCACGCTACTAAGCTGCGTAGGCAGTGTTCTCTCGGGCGTGTCTGACATGTGTGTGGCTCCTTTTTATACTGCGTACTCCGTACTGCGTAGAGGTCAGGGATCAGGTGTAAGGTGTCAATAGTCCGTGAGCCTGCGGTCGGCCGTCGGCGGTCGTAACTGACATCCTGACACCTATTTGACCAGCGTGTCCTGGAAGCTGTTCAGTTGGGTGATCAGGTCTTGCAGGGCCTGAGGGGTCAGGTCTTTGCCGCCGACCTCGGCTACGGTGACTGTCTTTGCCTTGTCAGTCTGCTTAACTGTGATCTTATAGTAAAAGTCGTCGGCCACGTTGCCGTTGTCATAGGTGTCTTTCAGATTGAAGAAATCGGCTTTAGTTAGCTGTTGGAGCATCTGGTTATGGTCGGCTGGCGGTATCTGGCCGGTTTTGCTGGTAGAGCCTGCCGAATAGGTGGCAGCGCCGGTGGGGTCTATAGTAAGCACTTTGTGTATGCCTGCAATGCCGCCGCTGGTCTCGAGCGTGATTGTGGCCGCTGCGGGGGGCGGCGAGGTAGGTGTATTCTGTACGCCGCTGTCGCAGGCTGCCATCAGCAAGAGCGCGACTATACTCACGACGCCCAGGATTATTCTGCGGGATATCAACTTATGTCCTCCAGGTTAGATTTTGTACTTCCTGAATGTAGACGCTACTATACATCTTTTTGTTCCCTCGTGCATATTGTATAATCCAATCAGGCGCAATGGCGCGTCTCCCCTCAAGTTTGTACCAAATAGGTCGCGCCCGCCTGGCCTTTACCCATTCCTGGTTCTTCTTAGCCATAGCCTTCTCGAACAACGTTCGGTGTCACCAGGCTCACTCGACGTTCGCACTCCGTAGTCACCGGGAGGCACCTATGAGGCACATATTATGAAAGCTGTAATCATGGCGGGCGGCGAAGGTTCTCGCTTGCGCCCTCTTACGATCCGGCGTCCCAAGCCGATGGTTCCCGTGGTCGACAGGCCCGCAATTGTTCATATTCTGGAGCTCCTGAAGCGGCATGGGATCACTGAAGTAGTTGTCACCCTTCAATATCTTGCCGCTGTTATACAGGAGTACCTGGGTGACGGCGCGAACTACGGCATGAAGATCAGCTACACGGTCGAAGAGTCGCCGCTCGGCACAGCAGGTTCAGTTCGCCAGGCTATCGATATGCTAGATGATACATTCATGGTCATCTCGGGCGATGCACTCACCGACTTCGATCTGACTACGGCTATTCGCTTCCACCGGCAGAAGAAAGCGACCGCGACCATCGTGCTGAAGCGTATGCCCAATCCGCTCGAATACGGCGTGGTTATTATTGACGACAACGGGCGGGTGCGGCAATTCCAGGAGAAGCCAAGCTGGGGCGAGGTCTTCTCCGATACGGTTAATACGGGCATCTACATCCTTGAGCCGAAGATATTTGACTACTATGAGGCCGAGCAGGTCTTCGACTTCAGCAGCAACTTATTCCCCATCCTTCTCGAGAAGGGCGACCCAATCTACGGCTATGTGGCCGACGGTTACTGGTGCGATGTCGGATCGATTCCCGACTATATACGCTCCTGCAGCGACTACTTACGAGGCGAAGTGAACCTCCCCAGGTTGGGCAAAGAGACTGAACCCGGCTCGGGCATATGGTGCGAGGACGAAGTAGAGATCGACCGGGACGCGCAGATTACAGGCCCGGTCTTCCTGGGCGCAGGTGTAAAGGTGAAAGCAGGGGCGATCATACGAGGCCCTGCGGTGATACGCGACGTCTCAATAGTGGACTCGCACGCGACAATCGACAGGGCCATAATATGGCGCAACTGCTACATAGGCGAGAGGGCCGAAGTGCGCGGTGCTATAATCCAGACCCGTGTCAACGTGAAGCCGCACGCTATGATCTTCGAAGGGGCAGTTATCGGCGACGAAACCATCGTTGGTGATAGCTCGGTGATACGGCCCAATGTGAAAATCTGGCCTGCCAAAGAGATCGAAAGCGGCGCGACGATATCGGCCTCAATTATCTGGGGCTCGCAGGGCCGCCGCAATCTCTTCGGGCGCTGGGGCGTCACCGGGCTTGTTAATGTCGATCTCACGCCTGAATTCGCGGCCAAGCTGGGCGCTGCCTACGGAGGCGTTTTCCCTAAAGGCTCCACGGTGACCGTCAACAGGGACAGCCACTACACGCCACGTATGATAAAGAGAGCATTGATTGCGGGTCTGCCGTCGGCGGGCATCAACGTGCTCGATATCAGGAGCGTGCCAACCCCGGTTGCGCGCCATTATACACGGTCGATAGGCGCGGCGGGCGGCGTGCATGTGAGGCTATCTCCCTTCGATGCTCGAGTGGTGGATATCAAGTTTTTTGACCGCCGTGGTCTGGATCTGGACAAGGCGAGCGAGCGCAAAATAGAAGGCCTCTTCTTCCGCGAGGACTTCCGCAGGGTTTACCTGGACGACGTGGGACGCATCAACTACGCCAACGACGTGGAGCAGCGCTACAGCACCGATTTCATGAAGCACCTCAGGGTGGAAGCGGTGCAGAATGCCGACAACTATAACCGCATCGCTGTGGACTACGGCAACTCGTCGGCCAGCCTTGTGCTTCCTAATCTGCTGGGCAACTTGAACGCCGATGTAGTCGCCATCAACGCGGTGGTGCACGAGGAGTCGCTCTACCGGACCAAGGACCAGTCGAACCAGGCGATGGAACGGTTAGGTGCGATCACCAAGACTCTGCATGCAGGCTTCGGGGTGCGGCTGGATACCGGCGGCGAGCGCATATACTTTGTGGACGAACACGGTAAGCAGGTTGATTCTCTGCGGGCGTTGGCGGCGGTAACCGATCTGGCGCTGGCGCAGCACGCAGACCAGCATGGTCCGGGCGGCATCGTGGCGGTGCCGGTATATGCTCCCGCCATCTTTGAGACCATTGCCGCCAAGTACGGCGCAGAGGTTGTGCGCACTCGCTTTAATTCGTATGCGCTTATGACGGCTGCTTTACGGAGCGGCGTCGTGATAGCAGGCGATAACCAGGGTTCGTTTATCTTCCCGCAGTTCCAGCCCGCCGCAGACGGCCTGTTCGCTATAGCGAAGGTGATGGAATTGACCGCGACGCAGAAAATACGCTTCACACAAGCACTCGAAAGCCTCCCGCATTATGCCTGGGCATCGAGTCGTGTGCCTTGCCGTTGGGAGGACAAGGGTCGGGTTATGCGTATCCTCAACGAGCAGTACAGAGACAGCAGCACACGCCAGGTTGACGGCGTAAAGATCGACCTGGGCCGCGGCGAGTGGGCGTTGGTATTACCTGATGCTGACCGCCCCTTATTCCACATTATAGCCGAGGCAAGCACGGATTCGGAAGCACGTCAACTCGTCGACAAATACGTGGGCCTCGTGCAAGGGCTACAATAGCATCCTTTCAAGGACTGCCAAAAGCAAGAACGCTCGTCTGCAATAGACCAGACGAGCGTTCTTCTTAGTGCTGCGCTCGACCAGTAAAACGATGGCGAAAGAACAGGTACGGGCGTCTTCCACTTATTCCACTAAAGCGGACAGACTTGATCAGAATGGCTTGGCCGGAGCGTAGCTGCTGCGGCCAGGAACTAGAACTCTGTGCTATGCCTTAGCGCCGCTTGCGCTACTCTTTGAGGCGCTTCCGCTCTTTGCACGACTGCTGCCTTTTGCTGCGCTTGTCTTTGCGGTGGCCGTGCTTCTCTTTGCAGATTTGGTTGATGAGGACGCCCGCGAACTGCTCGCACGCCTGGTGGAAGACTTCGGCTTTTCGCTGTTATCACCGATTATGGGAAGGTGCTCCGCGACCTCGCCTGCTTTGTCCCGCGCTGCTCCGAGCACGTTGCCTGCCGCCTCTTTGGCGGCCGATCCCGCCTCAGCAAGAACATCTCGCGCCTCGCCCGCCACGTCGCCCAGCTTGGTCATAGCACCATCAAGCATTTCGGACACGCCGCCATCTGATTTCGATTTGACACTGCTCGACTTGCGTGTTGCGCTGATTTTACTTTTCTCAGCCATTTCTTGTCCCTCCTCTGTAAGTTGCCAATTACTGCCGCTTGCAGCGATAAAAGCAACTTGTGTGCCCAGCCGCTTGTTATGACTATTTGTGAGGGCGAGAGAATGGCGCGGCTATATCAGATGAGGCTCCGAGGAGCACACCCCAACTGTGAGCGTTAGTTGTCAGTTGCGAGCTGCGGGCTGTAGTGTGAACCCTACTGTTGTGCCCTGGCCGAGCGCGCTGGTGGCCCAGATGCGGCCTCCGTGCGCCTCTACGATACGGCGGGCGATGGCCAGACCCAGGCCGGCGCCGCCTGAGCGAGAGCGCGCTCTGTCGGCCTTCCAGAAGCGCTCAAAGATGTTGGGCAGATCGTCGGGCGCGATGCCGGCCCCGGTATCCTGTACAGCGACGTTCACCTGGCCGGGCGCTGTGGGGTCCACCCAGGCGCGCAACGTGACGGTGCCGCCTGCCGGGGTATGCCGTATCGCATTAGCTAGCAGGTTGCCGAGCACCTGCGAAATGCGCTGCGAATCGGCGCTGACTTCCGGCAGTGGGCCGGGCGGTACTATCTGTATTGCTACCCCCGCAGCAAGCGCCTGTGGACCGAAAGAGCGTGCCACGGCGTCGAGCAGGCCGTCGATGCACACCTGCTCCAGATAGAGAGGTAGTTGGCCCGCATCGGCCTGGGCCAGTAGACGCAGATCCTCAATGAGCCGCTCAAGCAAGGCCGTTTCGTCGAGCAGCAGGGCTATCTGTTCGGGTGTGGCCGGGTAAACGCCGTCCTGCATTCCTTCGAGGCGGCCCTTAATTATCGAGAGGGGTGTGCGTAGCTCGTGTGCCACATCGGCGGTTAGCTGGCGGCGCTGGCCGTCTGCTGCTGATATAGAGCCTGCCATAGAGTTGAATGCATCGGCCAGGTCGTTGATCTCGCGCACGCCGTAGCTTGCCACGCGCACAGATAGATCGCCCGCCGCCATTGTGCGAGCAGCAGCGGTTAGCTTGCTAATCGGCTTGCTGATACGCCGGGAGAAGATGGTGGCGAGGCCGAGCAGCACCGCAGCGAGGGCCAACGACGCGCTCAGAGCGCCGCGCCATACGTCGGTGCGCGACCAGTGCCCTGTTCCATCTGCGGCTATTTTGAGCGGAAAGCCTGATGGGTCAGTCAGGTTCTCTATCATGCCCGCCGGCGGACCTACCTGCCCCTGAGCGAGGAAGAAGAGGCCCACCATGCCGCCCACACCCAGCACGATCACAAGGGCGAAAGCCGCCAGCATTAGCGCGAACAGCGGCGGACGGCGGCGATGTGCCGGAGGAGCGCACACTGCCGGCGATTGGCCTCTATTGTGCATGGCAGAAGGATGGCGCATAAAGCAAAACAGTCTCCTACAAGGTTGCAGTGGGAACGTTGGCCGCGGTTGGGCGCTCGTCTGCAAGCTCAGCAAACCTGTAGCCGACGCCGTAAACCGTGAGAATGAAGCGCGGCTCACGCGGGTCGGGCTCAGTTTTACGGCGTAGATTCTTGATATGGGCGTCCACGGTGCGGTCGTAGCCGTCGAAGGCCTGATCGTAGAGGAGATCGACCAGTTGAGCGCGAGTGAACGTGCGGCCGGGCTCGCGAGCCAGCACGGAAAGTAGATCAAACTCGGTCGCCGTGAGGTCCACAAGCATACCGTCGCGCCGCACAACCCGCCTTTCGAGGTCGATGGAGAGGGGACCGGCCTGCAGGACGCCGCTATAAGTGACATCGCCTTCTGCCCTGCGCAGTACGGCTCTCACGCGCGCGACGACCTCACGAGGGCTGAAGGGCTTGGTGATATAGTCGTCAGCGCCCAGTTCCAAACCGACCAGCTTATCGGTCTCGTCCACCAGTGCGGTTAGCATGATAACGGGCAGGCTGCGGGTGGCTGGATCGAGGCGAAGGGCGCGGGTGATATCGAGGCCGTCCATACCGGGCAACATGAGGTCAAGGAGCATCAGGCTGGGGCGCTCCGAGCGGGCCAGGCGGAGGGCGGCAGGACCATCGCCCGCCGCCAGCACTCTGAAGCCCGCCCTGTGCAGGTAATCGCGCAGGATAGTCACGATTCCCGGCTCATCGTCCACCACAAGAATAGTCCTGGTAGGCATTGTGGCCGACCTTACTCCTGATTGCCCTGCTCAGGCCGCACGATGTCACCATGATTATCAGGTTGGGCGGGAGGAGCGGGAGGAGCGGGAGGAGCGGGAGGAGGCTGCATATGGGGAGCAGGCTGCTCGGCTCCATGCCATTCCCAGTGTCCCTGACCCTGGCCGGGTGCTTGCGGCTGGCCGTGCCACTCTCCCCGGGCCTGACCTCTCCACGGCGAGTTCCAGGGTCCCTGCCCATAGCTGTTCTGCGCGGGTCTGTTCCACCGGCGGCGGGTGAAGAAGCGATATGCCAGAAAGAGAAGCAGCGCCAGTGCCGCGAACCGGAAGATGTACGACCAGTGGCCAACCATGTTCCTAACGCCGTTGCGCACGCTGTCAAAGGAATTGTAGCCGTTATCAAAGGTCATCGTGCCGCCGCTGTTGTACTGCATGTCAGGTCTCACCGGCATCTCGGGCAGTGCAGGCGCCTGCTTGAATGGCACGGCGGTTGCCGGGGGCGTCGTTCCATACGTCTGACCGGAGTCGTTCATGCCGAACATCACAGCAGGCGGAGCGTTGTCGGCGCGGATCACCAAAGTGGGCGCATCACTGCCACCTGCAAACGGGAAAGCATTGCGCCCGCTGAGCGCCACAAGCAGGGCTAATCCCGCGAGAATAAGCGCGGCAGGCACCTTCCAGTCGGTATTTTTATCCATTTCACACCTCATAGTATTTTGGATTGCGGATTGCATTTGAGTTCTGACGCTTGCCATCGGCGTCTTATATCTCACCGGGCGGTCGTCACGGGCACCGGTACATAAAGAAGTATAGCCGGAGATTGTGAAGCGATTATGAAGATCTTCGGAATAAAAGAGGAGCCGTTGCGCATATTCAATGTACAGTGCGGTTGGCAAGACGGTTTCAGGTGGGGCGTGAGGTGTCAGGTGTCAGGTGTCAGGTGTCAGGTGTCAGGTGTCAGGTGTCGGCTGTGGCGGTCGGCGGTCATACGCAGTACGCAATACGCAGTACCTTACGTTTTACGTTTCACGCAGCACTCCCCCGCCTCACCGAACAGGTGTTATAGACAGGCTGGGGGCATCTAGCTGCCAATCTGTCAGGCGGCTGCTGCTCAGGGTGAATGTGTAGAGGGGTACGTTCGCAACAGTGCCGCTTTTGTCTGATACTACGAGTGAGGCGTGGAAGTCGCCTTGTGTGGGCGGACCAACCCAGGCGAAGGTTTCTACTGGCTGGCCGTCGCGGATGGTTGTGACCGTCTTGGCTAAGGGGTCGAGGCTGAATATGTAGTCGTGGGCGACAGCATCCCCCGGCAGTACCACCGACCACGAACCGAAATGGCCGTCCGGATGGGTGCCCCACGGCTCAACATATACGTCAATGGTGGCAGTGAGGTCGCCGTTACCGGAAGGGGCAATAGCTCGCAGGCGCGTGTCAAGTGTGGCGGATGCCTTAGAGGGGGTCACTTCGAGAGGTAGCTGGTTGAGCATCGAGAATGTTGTGTTGGCCTCGTGTTGTCCGGGGCTAACCACACGCAGCAGCTTCATATCACCGGACATTCTGCCGAGGGTGAATACACCGCCCGGCGAAAGGGGCGTGGTAGAGTAGCGGGATACACCAGGAGGCAATAGCAGATGTGTTCCGGCGCTTAGAAGCGCGGTTGACGCCCCGAAAGAAACGAAATAGAGATCAAGAGAGCGTGCATTCGCCTGCGGTTCGGGGTAAGGTGAGTGCGATGAGGGCTTACCAGTGCCGCTGAATGTGACGCCGTTCTGCTCTATGGTCAAGGCCAGGTTATCAATATCGACGGCAGGCGCACCCTGTCGCGCCATATCATAGCTCTTCATGCCCGCAGTAGATTGGTGAAGTACCTTGACAGCGGGATTTTGCAGCGCCTCGGTATCCAGTTCAAGCCCAACAGGAAGTAACTCTGCGTTGGAGAGCTTTGCATCGTTGGGCACAAGGGCATAGTCGGGGAAGGTGCCGAACGGCAGTTGGCCCAGCGGACGGTAGCCAATGTTTATATTGCCGCCCATCTGCTCCCAGCGCACGCCCATATTGTGTAGAGCGTAGGCAAGCACCTCCAGCGATGGCATAGAGCCGTGGCGGGCTTCTCCAACCCACACTGTTTTGTCGCTGCCCATCTGATGCGCCAGTTCGCGCAGCCAGGGATCTGGCGCTAGCCTGTACACATAGTTATCCCCAGCCTGGTTCACCATCGTCAGCACCTCTGTGGTGTCGAGCCTCTCTTTCAGGGAGGCCTGCTGATCTTTGGGGTACTGCCAGAGATGCACAACTATATGCCGTACCTCCAGCCCCTGCAATATAGACACCGTGGCGGGGTCGGGGAAGGCGGCCATAGCCCTGCTTAGCTCTACAGTGCCGGGCGGCACAAATCCGCTCGAGCCGTTCAAGATAGGCTGCCAGTGTCTTGTTCCGAAGAGCATGTACTGCACGTCGGCCTGGTCGGGGTTGAAGGGCAATTCCAGCACAACGCCCGCATTCTCGGGGCGTGCGAGCCAGCCATAAGGCTCGGTACTGGCGACCTGTGCGGTTACATCGCGCCTGTTGCCTGCGTCAAGCGGATTGGCGAACTCCAGCAGCACAAGCCCAATCAGGACGGCTGCTACGATGGCAGGCCACCGCTGGCGGAGGCGCGGGACATCCTGCTGTTGAGACACGCGAGGCGCAGCCAGTCGCCGCAAGAGTGCCGCCAGTCCATACCCGGCAAGCACATATAGCGAGAAATCAAGCATGGCCGCGAACCGCACAGGCACGCGCAATGCCTTGAAGCCCGGCAGCCAGTCGTAAAAGAAAGCATAGGGCAGCGGCACTACTATATCAGTACCTGGAATGTGGCGGCTCAGGCCGAATGTCATGAGCAGGGAGAAGAGGCCAAGCAACGCGAAATACCACCTCTCCCGCCCGCGCCCCCATATTAGCCCGGCCAAGGCAAGTAGGCCGGGTACTATCCCGAAGAAAAGCTGCCGCTCGCCCAGGCTGGTTGCCATGCCGGGCGCGAGCACACCAGCGTAGAGCCAGTTGTTTTGCAGGACCTTCCCGAAGTAGCTCCACTCAGCCGACCAGTTCTCCAGTTCATAAGTAGTGCGGACGACTCCCAGGTCGGCGCTCGTCTGTGCGTAGGGCAAGTAGACAGGCAGCAGTATAGCGGCCACCACAACGAGCCCCGCGACAGCCCACAAGATAGCCCGGCGGTCTACGTGCCACCCACGCCATTCGCCCTTAGCCAGCGCAACCGCCAGGAACCATACCACCGCCAGCATCAACGCCATAATCAAAAAGAAGGTATAGTAGACGCTCGAAAGCCCCATAGCCAGTATGCCGAAGAGGGCTAGGGCGATCCACGTGCGGCTGCTGCGTACTGCGTACTGCGTACTGCGTTGGTCAGCGGTCTGCCGTCGGCCATCGGCGGTCAGTCGATAGAGCGCCCAGAGCGTGAAGGGCAGCCATGCGGTTTCAAGCATGTGCAGGTGGCCCATCTGCATGAAGCGGAAGGGGCAGAACGCAAACGCCACGCCGGAGAGTAGACCGGCTGCGCGGCTGCCTGTGAGGTCGCGTACAAGCAGGTAGGTGAAGAGGCCTGTGAGGACGAAGGAAAGTAGCACATTAAGGTTATAGGCCAGTGCGGGGTTGCCTGTCAGAAGCAGGAACGGCAGCGCCACCAGGGTCTCGCCGATGAGGTGCTCGGAGAATGCTACTGAATGTGCATAGGGGTAGAAGAATGGTGCTTCGAATAGCCCGGCAGGGTTAGTGACCAGAGCATGAGCGTCCCAGCGAAGAAGCGCCATTTGCAGTACTACGTCGCCAAACGGGTTGATCGACTCGCCCATGTGCGCCGCCCAGGGCCACGTCATTGCTACTGTGAGAACGACAAAGAAGGCAATGACAAGGGGAATCTCGGCGCGGCCGGACAGTAATGTCTGTGAGGTTACGGCGGTTTCGCTCTGTTCCGCACTCCTCGTTTCAGTTATCATCTTCTGATGAGTCGCCCAGGTCCTCCGGGCCCGCTTCGCCTTCCAGCCCTACCGCTATCAGGTAGCCTCTCGCTCGCTCGCTGAGCGGATAGCGCGCCACCAGTTTCCAGAAAGCGGGCGAGTGGTTGGGCTGCAAAAGATGCGATAGCTCGTGCACAAGCACATAATCGAGCACCCAAAGAGGCATTGTTGCCAGCCGGTCCGAGATGCGTATTGTGCCCGTTGAGGGCGTGCAGGAGCCGTACCTGTGCTTCTGGTTGGTGACCCACCTTATTTCGTTCACTTTGAGCTTGCCGCCAAAATAGGTACGATTCAGGTCGCGGGAGCGCCTCTTCAAATCGGGCAGTGCGCCGTTTGCCCTCTTGACCTTGTGCAGCACGCGCGGCATAAGCTGGCGCACCAACCGCTGCTCCTCTTCCAGGCTGATGCCCGCAGGCACGCGCACCACGAGCGTCCCATCTACCATCCTGGCAGAGGCGGTCTTGGTACGGTTATTTGAACGAATAATCTGTACGGGAGGTTCTTGCATGTTCGCGTTAAGTATAGCTTAAGATGGGACGGGACGCGTGGGTTACTGCGTACTCCGTACTCCGTATGACCACGGACCGCCGACGGCAGACAGCCGACCGCCATAACTGACAACTGACAACTGACAACTGACAACTGACAACAGGCAACCACGCCGTCCCCTTATTCCTCGGCTGAAAAGAACTCCAGCAGTTTATCCGCTACAAGGCGCGGCTTCTCCTCGGGAACCCAGTGTCCGCACTCTTCTATGCGATTGATGCGGAGGTCGGGCACCCAGCGCTCAAGACCTTCTGTTAACCTGGAACTCAGCGCGAAATCTTTCATACCCCAGATCAAAAGCGTAGGCCGTGTGATCTTTGTTTCTACCTGGCGCAGGCGCAACACCTGGCGAAACGAGGCGCGGTAATAGTTTATCATGGCAGTAGCCGCGCCCCTGTGCGAAATGGCGTTCTGGTACATATCGAGAGCGTCGTCGGAGAATGCACCGGGCACTTCGGCACTACCCTGCAGGCTGTTACGCAAGGTCAGCCGCATGATGGCTTCCGGCAAGAGAGGAAGCTGGAATAGGAACACATAATAGCTCTTGATAAGCTGTTCAGGCTTCATTATCTCTCGCTTGAATGCCTCGGGGTGAGGGGCGTTTATCACCACCAGTTTGTCTATCTTGTCTGCGTGCGTTGCGGCGGTGTACCAGGCGACGTTTCCACCCCAGTCATGGCCTACAAGGTGAGCTGTCTCGTGACCCAACGCACCGATTAGCGCTGATACGTCACCTGTTAGCTTCTCCATGCTGTAATTCTTTACACCACGGGGGCGCTCGCTCCAGTTATAGCCCCTCATGTCGAGGGCAACCACGTGATACTGCCCAGCCAGGCGCGGCATGATATTGTGCCACTCGTACCAGCACTCCGGAAACCCATGCAACAGCAGCACAAGAGGCCATCCAGGATCGCCGATTTCGACATAGTGCAGCTTTACGCTGTTGACAACTTTATAGCCGTGCGTCCACGGCCCCGAGTAGGAGGCCGCCTCAGCCCGCGCCGACACTTTCGGGTCGGGCGGCATAGAGACCACACGCCTGGCAGCATATAGAACAGCCCCCACGCCCGCAGCAGCAAGCGCCAACCTGGATAGTTTCACCATCTTTACCTCTCCTCAATTAACCTTGATCTCACTATCTCCACAGGTCCGTACCGCATTTACGCAATACGCAATACGCAATACGCAATATCACACCCTAGCTTCCCGAAAGAATCGTCATCTTCAACCTGTCAATATCGCCTCGCAGCTTTGCCACGTCCTGTGCGGAGCGGTCCTGGTGTTTGCGGCTACCGGCATACATGCGGTCTTTGCGGAAAGCAAGCTCGGTGTTGAGGTCGAAGAACTTGCCAAGCTGCCTCCAGCGGCGGATACCCGACGAGAATAACACTGTCCACCTTGTAGTCCACCTGAGCCGTCCCGAGACAAGCGTCTCATACTCGTCAGGCGTCAAGCGCCCCAGCGTCACCTCCTCGGCAAGCATATCTCTTATAACATGAGACTCGCGATTACCCGACGCCACAGCTACTACTACTATCAGTAGTATGCCAATCCAATCGCTGGCGATCACCGCGAGGCAGGAGCCGATAATCGACAGCGTATCGTCGGGGTTGCTATTCAGGCCCACCAGGCTCGATAGATAGTTGTGGATGGCGTGGAATGACATGGCGGCCAGCAGGCCCAGCACAGGCACAATGCCGCTGGCTGGACCTTTGAGCGAGCGAGCCCAGCCCAGCGCGGCCCCTGTGAAGGCGGTGAACATACTGTGGTTGAGACCAAACAGGCCTGAGCGCAACACCCAGAGAGTAACCATGCCGCCCAGGCCGCCCTCAGAGGCGGCGGTCGTGAGATAGAGCACGTTCTCTACAAGGGCAAAACCAAGGCCGACCATCGCACCGTACACAACACCGTCAAGTACATTGTCGAACTCACGGCCAAAGGCGGCGAAGAGCACAACCAGGATGACCGCTTTTACACCCTCCTCGACTATCGGCGCGACAATACTTGCTGAGGTGAGCACCCGCCCCGATTCGCTGGTGACTAACTGCTCCAATGGTATGCCCACCACGACTTCGAGTATGACGGCGATCAGGATCGCGGGCACAGCACCCCACAGGAAGGCCACAAGCAGCAGGGGCAGAGGTTCTTTCTCGTGCCTGTCCAGCCACCATATTAGGAGTGCGTAGAAAATCGTGGGCACAAGCGCCAGCAACGACGCGACCACAACGACCGCGATAATATCCATAGGTAGGCACCAAAATTGCGTTCTAACTAATGTGTGGAGTACACAGGCATTGTACAATATTGGAGACTACGCGGCACAAAGGTGTATAATAGAGTATGTTAGATAATGATCGAAACAACGGGGCGCATGTAACAAAGCCGATAGTGGCACTTAACGCGCTCAAGAAAATGTATGGCGACTTCACGGCTGTTGACGGCATTGATTTGCAGGTGGAACCGGGCGCTGTCTTCGGGCTGCTTGGTCCAAACGGGGCAGGCAAGACCACTACTATCAAGATGCTCGTCACTCTCCTGCCGCCGAGCGGTGGGACCGCCAGTGTGGGCGGCTATGACATCGTGCGGCAAGCAAGCGAAGTGCGCCGTCTGATCGGCTACGTCCCTCAGGCGCTGTCGGCTGACGGCAATCTTACGGGGGTAGAGAACCTGCTCGTGTTCGCGAAGCTCTACGATGTGCCGCGCCGCGAGCAAAGAGAGCGCGTTGATGAGGCGCTGGAGTTCATGGGATTGACCGAAGCGTCCAAGCGCATGGTCAGCACGTACTCAGGCGGTATGGTTCGACGCCTGGAAATTGCCCAGACGCTTATCCATAGGCCGCGCGTTCTCTTCCTTGACGAGCCGACAATCGGTCTCGACCCGGTAGCACGCCGCAATGTATGGAACCACCTTGAGGCGCTGCGCGAGGAATATGGCACAACGCTGTTTGTTACGACCCATTATATGGAAGAAGCAGAACAGCTATGCACGCGTGTGGCGATCATGGACCGGGGCAAAATCGTCGCGATGGGCACACCCGACGAGTTGATTGAGCAGGTGGGCACCGATGAGGCGGATCTTGAAGATGCCTTCGCCCACTTTACCGGCGCGAATATCGAGTCGGGTGGCACATACCGCGAAGTGCGGAATGTACGCCGCACTGCGGGCCGCCTCCGCTAGAACATACACGCTTAAGAAGTAGCTAAGGGACGAGAAGAAACGATATGACTTCCACCGTAACACCAACAAAACCAACCCCGCACGAGGCTGCACAGCCGCTCACAGCCCAGCCTGCGCCCCTTGTCCAGTATGTGAAGAAGGTTCTGGCTATCGCCGAGATGGAAGTGCAGAAATTGATGCACGACCAGTGGGACATCTTTACTCGATCTATTCAGCCTGTGCTCTGGCTGCTGTTGTTCGGGGGCGTGTTTGGGCGTCTGAGGGTGCTGCCTGAAGGCATGGGCAGCTACCTTGATTTCGTCACACCGGGCATACTGGCGCAATCCGTCCTTACGATTTCGATCTTGCAAGGGCTTAACACAATCTGGGAGCGGGACCAGGGCACTTTGCAGAAGTATCTTGTCAGTCCTATGCCGCGTTCGGCGCTGGTGCTGGGCAAGGGGCTTGGCTCAGGCGTGCGAGGGGTGGCGCAGGCGCTGACCATATCGGTGCTGGCGATTCTGATGGGCGTCCATTTGCAGGTAAACCCGCTGGCCTGGGTTGCCGCGCTGGTTTTCGTTTTCCTGGGTGCGGTCTGCTTCTCTACGATCTCGCTTATTATCGCTGCACTGGTACGTAACCGCGAGCGGGTGCAGGGCCTCGGCCAGATAATTATGATGCCTATGTTCTTTGCTTCTAATTCGCTTTACCCGCTGGCGATTATGCCTGCGTATGTTGCGGTGCTGGCGACCTTCAACCCGCTCAGCTACATGGTCGATGCTTTGCGCACCCTTATGGTTGTAGGATCGGCCAGCCACTTCACACTGCCTGTAGACTTCGCCGTAATGTTGGTGGTTGATATCGTGCTCGTGACGATCGCCGGACGGCTTTATCCACGGGTTGTGCAATAGTGTGGATTTGCCGGATTAAGGCCGGGCAAAAGCCCAAAATTGTGCATAAGTGGATGTTTTTAGGGGATAAACTGCGAAGAGTGTGGATAAAGGATGTGCGCTGGATGTGAAAACGCGAATTGCAACATCCTGTGGATGTGCAAGCGGATGTGGACGGGATGGTGGAGAAAAGGCGAGGGTTGCACATCCCTTTCCGATGGATGTGCAACGCCTATCTCAATCAGTGCAAAAGAATCAGGCATTGTACACAGGACATCCGGATGCAAAATCGGCAAAATAAGCACGAAACGGCTGCTTTTCCACGGATGCACATCCACTACTATCTACGGCTACTGCTTTATCTCTTTTAAAAGAATCGTTAAGACCGTTAACGCGCGCATTTCCTGTCGGGATGTGGATTAGTCTGGGTGGCGCGCCCCGAAACGCCTGCCAGGCCCGGATTCGTTAAGAGGAGCACGGCCGCCAGGGTGCGCCCTGGCCGGCCAATCGGATACAGGCCTCCCGTATTCTTTCGAGGAGCAATTCACCGATGCTCTTCAGCAGGTGTATTTTCAGATTCGGCCATCCTCAAACCGTTTGAGCAGGCCCTAAAGTGTAAATTACATCCCGGCTGCGGTATTGGCGCCGGCCAAAGCATCCAGCTCAATGGTTGCTGTTGGCTATGTGACGCATTTTCCACCGCGGTGTGAAGGAACCGGCGGAGTGTCGCTGACAGGGCGCAGCCTCCTGTCGGTGCCCCGACGTCCTGTGTATCTCGCCGGAGACATCGGCTTACTGCGGGGCTTCGCAATCCACTGCTCAGCAGGCTGTGCCAGGGATGCGTTCTGCACACCTGCATCGCGCTTATCCACATTCTTGTGTGAAAACTACACTGCTCCCGGCCTCGGTGATATAATTACGCTAAGCGAACAGAGAAGAATTACCAACCAACATCAGGAGAAGCGGCGCCAATGAAAGTATCGTGTTTGCAGGAGAACCTGCACAAAGGTCTCCAGACAGTCGGCAAGGCGGTCGCCAACAAGACCACACTCCCTGTCCTCAACAACATACTTATTTCCACGGACGGTGGGCGGCTCAAGCTGACAGCCACCAACCTGGAAGTAGGCATAACCAACTGGATCGGCTGCCAGGTCGAAGAAGAAGGTGCGATCACAGTGCCCGCCAAGCTGCTGGTAGATTTCGTGTCGTCGCTCCCCAACGAGCATGTGAAGATGACCCTGGACGAGCGAACGCGCACCCTTCACCTGAAGTGCGCCCGCTTCGAGGCCAACATCAAGGGCATCTCGGCTGAGGAGTTTCCGATTATTCCGGAAGTGACCGAGAAGCCTGTTGCTCGTATACCCGCCCCGCTGCTCAAGGAGATGATCGGGCAGGTGGCCTTCGCCGCTTCCGGTGACGACAGCCGCCCGCAACTGGCAGGCGTGTTCGTGCAGATAGAGGGCCGCGAGATGACAATGGCCGCCGCCGATGGTTTCCGTCTGTCGCGCCGTGTCACCCACCTGGACGCTCCTGTTGAAGCGGTGCTCAAGCTGATTGTGCCCTCCCGATCGATGGTGGAGCTGGCACGTGTGCTGCCTGATGTTGACGGCGAAGACGCAGAGCCGGTCAGCCTCGTGTTGACGCCGGGCCGCAACCAGGTATTATTCCGCCACGATAACCTCGAAGTCACCTCACGGCTTGTAGAGGGGAACTACGTGGACATCAACCGTGTTATTCCGCCCGACTGGGGCACACGCACGGTGATTGCTACGGCCGACCTCTTGAAGGCTGTGCGTATGGCATCTATCTTTGCGAAGGATTCAGCCAATATTGTGCGGGTGCAGGTAGAGCCGGGCGCCGACCTCACACCGGGCGTTATCACCGTATCGGCCAATGCCGCTGAGGTTGGCGACAACGTGAGCCAGCTTGATTGCGTGGTAGATGGCGAGGCGGGGCAAGTTGCTCTCAACGGGCGCTTCCTGATCGATGTGCTGGGCGTCATAAAGACGTCACAGGTTGCTATCGAAACTAAGACCTACCAGTCGCCTGCTGTGCTTAAGCCGGTGGGCGAGGACGAATTCCTGCACGTTATCATGCCTATGTATCTGCCCAACAGGTAAGTACAGCGGTTTGCCGTAGATACCAACGTTTCACGTGAAACATCCTGCTGTGGATGTTTCACGTGAAACAATAGTCTGTATACATGAGAATGCAGCGCCGACAGTAAGCGACCCTTCACAATTCGACCTGATACTTGCGGTCGGTACTTACCAGGCAATACATTATGTTGGCTGCAAGTCGAGCGAAAGCGAAGAGGGCCACTATGTTTATGGTAAGGATCGAACACCCCGTTCCCAGCTATGAAGGCTGGAAAGCAGCATTCGACAGCGACCCTGTAGGTCGGGAGCGTACGAGAGTACAACGCTATAGCATATCACGCTTAATAGACGACCCGAACTATGTGATGATTGACCTTGAGTTTGACACCCGTAACGACGCCGAAGTGTTCCTTGCCGCAATGCGCGAGGTATGGGGCCGTGTTGAGGGAACGATTATGCGGAATCCCCAGGCACGTATAGTTGAAACCGTAGAGAGTAAACAGTACTAACCCCTCGTCAGGTATGTGCCAGTAACAATCTCATAATCCCTTGTTCCTCTGCCACGCTTCGGCTATAATGTGAAAAATGCCGATCGGGCCATTTGCTATGACACAAACAGCAACTATCTTCAAGGAGGAATAATTTCATGCTGCGCCGGCTTTTTCGTCTGCTCATCATCGGCCTAATCTTGGCCGTAGTCGCCTACGTCGCAAGCAGGGTAATGGGTGGGGATGATGACGATTTTGATGATTTCGATGATCTGGACTCCGGTTTCGAGTTCCAGGAAACGCCCGTTGAAATAGACGTGCCCGCAACTGCGTCCACCCAGCCTGCAAGCGATGTGTCGAGCAGCTCGGTGAGCACCACTACTCGACTGGATGATACCGTAGAAATGGCCTCAGACAACAGTGGCCGTCTGATTGACATCAACGGAATCGGTCCGGCTTATGAGGCACGCCTCCAGGCAATCGGCATCCACAGTATCGGCGATCTCGTCAATGCGGATTCCGAAAGTATTGCCTCTCAGATTGAAGTAATCGGTGGAACCGCCACTATTGATGATTGGATCAGCCAGGCGCGGGCAGCCGGCGCCAACGGCCAGTCGTAACGAGCAATAATGCCAACAAGCGCAGCCCCTAATTATGACGCGACTTCACGCCCACGCGGCATGAGAACGCAAATGATGAAGGTAGCGCGAATATTCATCGGACGGATTCCCCCACGCGTCGGCCACCCTCTGGCAGCCGTGATGGGGGAATTTGCATATCGGATTGCATCAAAGTCACGCCGGGCAGCGATCAGCAACATTGGGCATGTTATGGGCCCCACGCCCAGGCGCAAGCTCAAAAAGGCTGTAAGGCATGTCTTTCACAATGTTGCCCGCAACTACTACGAGCTTTGCCGCGCTCCCGACATGACTGATGCCGATATCGACCGTATGATCGACTTTGATGCTGCCGGTTGGGAACGCATCATGGCTATTCACAACCAGGGCAGAGGCGTGTTGATGGTGAGCGCGCACTATGGCTCCTTCGACATGGTCACCCAGGTGCTGGCGCGGCATGGTCTGCCTGTGACGGTACTGGTCGCCCAGATAAAACCGGCCTGGCTCTCCGATTTTCTCACTGACCTGCGCGCTGACCGCGGCCTCGACCTGATTATGGTCGACGAAGAAGAAGGCCCAGGCGTAAACCTCGGCGCGCTCAAGCAAAGCGTATCATTGCTGCGCAACGGAGGCACTCTGGGCGTCGTGGCCGACCGCAACCTCGAGCAAAGGGGTGTTACAGTGAAGTTCTTCGGGCACGACACGGTAGTCGCCGCCGGAGCCGCTAAAATGTCGCTCA
Source organism: Chloroflexota bacterium (assembly GCA_039932335.1). Taxonomy (GTDB): domain Bacteria; phylum Chloroflexota; class Chloroflexia; order QHBQ01; family JADMIH01; genus JADMIH01. The sequence continues at coordinate 32,714 of JBDTQH010000030.1, read as the reverse complement.
GAACGCGAGTGCCTATCGTTATAGGTATCGCGCGGCGCCTGAACAACTACCGCTTCTCCCTGACATGGGATGAGCCTATTGAGCCGCAAGGCTCTGCCTCCAACGAAGCAGACGTGCGGGTATTATTACAGAAGATATTCGACCGATTCGAGTATCACATCGGCCAGAATCCCGAACAGTGGGGATTATTGCAGCCTGTATGGCCCAGGCCGGAAGAGGCAGGCGAGCAGGCAACCTGAATGCTGGGCGGCGAAAAGTAGCTGCCGCTCACTATAACTATATAAGTGGAGAGTATGGCTAACCTCCTCACAGCAGCGCGTGTAGTGCTGCTTTTCATCACAATAGGGTTTATATACCTGGGTTGGGCCGGTGGAGGTCCACAGGGAGAACCCATCTGGCTGCTTGTCGCTACCGTACTCACGTTTATCGTGTTCATCGGTGACGCCATCGACGGCGTGGTAGCCCGCGCACGCGGGGAAGCCAACGCCCTCGGCGCAGTCATAGACATTGCGGGCGACAGGATCGTTGAAAACGTATACTGGGTAGTGTTCGCTCATCTAGGCCTGATTTCCGTCTGGTTCCCCATTATCCAGATCACCCGCTCGTTCACCGTAGATGCGTTCCGCACGCTCGCTCTGGCAGAAGGCAAGACCGCGTTCGGCGAAACGACCATGATGGAGTCGAAGTTCGGAACCTGGCTGGCTGCCTCGCGCTTCAATCGGGCGCTGTACGGGTCAGCAAAAGTGGTTACTTTCATCTGGCTCCTGCTGCAAATGGCCCTCACGGTGCAGGTTGCTCGTGACGCCGAATGGGCACGCAACTTCGGCAACGCGTTGAGCATAATGCAGACCATTGGCATAGTTCTGGCATTTTTCACTATAATTTACTCAGTGCTGCGCGGCGCGGTGGTTGTGTGGGACAGCCGACACTACCTCAAGCCATAAAGACGCAACAGTTACCCAACATGCAAGACGATACCGGCAATATACAACCCCCCGTACAGCTCCTGATGGTTGCGGCAGTGTTCGACGTAGATCGCACGCTGATACCGGTCACGACGACGGAGCGAATATTCATCCGCTATCTGCTCAAGAAGCGCATCCTGGGCGCGCGGGCAGTAGTGCAGACTGCTTATTTCATACTCAAGCAGTTCCCACGCACATCGCCTTTCGAGACAATACGCCGCCAGCGCGCCTATCTCGCCGGGCAGCCCTATGAGAAGATGCGCAGGCTGGCACACGCCTGCTTCGAGACGGAAATAAAGCCGCGATTATCAGAGGCAGGCATAGAGGCTTTCAACGAGCACAGGGCGAAGGGCCACACGACAGTGCTCCTATCGGGGTCGCTCGATTTCTTGCTTGAGCCTTTGAAGGAGTACCTGGGCGCCGACCACTTGATCGCAGCACGCATGGAAGTGAAGAACGGCAAGCTGACCGGCAAGATCCTGGGCGATTATCCCTATGGAACCTACAAAGCCGTGCTCATTCAACACTTTGCCAAAGAGCATGGGCTCGATTTCGCACAGTCTTACGCCTACGCCGATCACCATACCGACCACGAGGTATTACGTCTATTCGGCAACCCGGTCGTAATCAACCCCAAAGAGAAGATGCAGGTCATCGCGCAACGCGAGGGTTGGCCGGTCAAAGACTTTCTTTAGCGGACAGCAAGCATGCACGGTGGTTGAATAGACAGCGCACCGGCATTCTGTGTCAGGAGAACCAATGCAACTCCCTATCCTTATTGCCCACCGTGGCGGATCGCTCGAAGCGCCTGAGAATACGATGGCAGCCTTCCAGCACGCCATCGACCTGGGTATGCGCTACGTTGAGTTGGACGTGCAGATGTCCAGCGACGGTGAGCTAATGGTGATACACGACGAAACCCTGGACCGCACAACAAACGGCAGTGGCGCGGTTGGCGACTACACGTACGATGAGCTACGCAAGCTGAGCGCAGGCGCTCATTTCGGCCCGGAATATGCGGAGGAGCGCATACCTACCCTGCGTGAAGTGCTCGATCTGTGTGTGGATGCCGGTGTGGGCGTGGTTATTGAGCTGAAATCCCCTGCCCTCTATATAGGCATGGAGGAGAAAGTGGCCGCGCTGCTGGCTGAAATGTGGTTGCGAGGCGCGGAAAACCTCTGGTGCATCTCGTTCGATCATCCAGCCATCAGGAAGATGCGTACACTTGACGCCACCATACCCCTTGGCTACCTTTACGAATACTTCGAGGAGAAGTTCGTACAGCCTGACGACAATATCCAGGCATACTGCCCCTACTTCCGCACGGCAGTCGCTCACCCAGAGCAGATCGCTAAAGCGCATGAGCTTGGGAAATTAGTGTTCGTCTATACAGCCAATGAAGAAGCCGATATGCTCGCTGTAGTAGCGGCAGGCATAGATGGCATGGTGAGCGACAGGCCAAGCCTCCTGAAAGAACTGTTCAACCAGTAGCATCTCTAGCATTAAAGAAAGAGCACCCCACACAGGTGGTGCTCTTTTTGTTTTCCGGACTATAAAGACGCACCTCAACACGACGCCCATGAATGTAGGACAGTAGTCAGGGCCGATGCAAAGACGGAAATGCCGGTGAACCGAGCACCACCCAGACTTTGTCATTCTGAACGAAGTGAAGAATCACTATCCATGACAGATTGCTATGGAGGTTGATTCTGAACAAAGTGAAGAATGACACCGCCCAAAGGGCGCTCCCTAAGCCGAGTTTGCATCAGCCCGGGGCCAGTAGTCAGGGCTATTGACAGCCGTGGTAATATTGCAGCAAGGCTGTTCCTACTACCCGATCTCGCCAAAGCATTTTCCGGTATACGCGGCTTGTAGAGAGGTGTGAAATGAAGCAGGAACAGAGCATTACCCTTGTACGGCGCTATTTCGATGAGCTATGGAATAATGGTAACATGCTCGCGGCCGGCGAAATACTGGCCAACGACTTCAGCGCGGCGGGCGGTGCAATCTCCGGACTGGAGGCAGCAAAGCTGTACATCTCAGGTTACCGGGCGCTCTTCCCCACCATTCATTTTACGCTCCTATCACTCCTAGCCGATGGCGACACGGTAACCGCCTGCTGGATAGTTCGCGGGGCCGATCCCTCCAGTGCCGAAGACGAGACTACAGCCAATCCCCATTCCTCCGAGAGCGGCCTCAGCATCTATCGCGTGCAGGGCGGCAAGATAATGGAGTCGTGGCTTGGCTCAGACTACGGAGGCAGCACCCAGCGCCTCGGCATCACAGGCAGCCTCCGGAAATATCCACGGCCCAGGTTCAGGAAGCGGCGCTAAGTATCCTCTTATTCCGCCTTCCCAAGAAGCTCGGCTAACTCGTCAAGCAGTTGCCGGAGTTTCTTCATCTTATTTTCGCCCAAGAGATCTGACCAGGCTTGTGCTGTCTCGCCGTCAGACAGCCTCATCATGGTGTAAACAGCCTTGCCCTTTGCGGTCAGCCTGATGAGCTTGCTTCTACCATCCGTCGGATCAGGCAGCCGTTCGATATAGCCCTGCTCTTCAAGGTAATCCACCAGATAGCCCATAGATTGCTTGGTTATGCCTGCACTATCTGCAAGCCCGGATAGGCGCGAGCCTCGTTCAGCATCAATATGACGGAAGACAGCCATATGCGCCACGCGCAGGTCTGCATATCCCGCAGCCGCAAGGTTCCTTTGCAGATGCTCAAGGGCGGCACTTTGTAGCATGGCCAATAACGTTCCTAGAGTGTTGCCGCTGTCGACAGTCAAATAAATCTCCTGTTTCCGGTAAGAATATCTTACTAATTTTACTTTCCGGCACTAACATTTATAAGAGATCAATATAGTCAGGTAATCTTACTAACTACATTTCGGGTCAGAGGGTGTTAAAGAGAAAAGGAGCATGCCATCTGGACACGCCCCTTCCACTCTGTGACTGAACAACGTTAGACCCGGGCTTTACCCCACAGGTCGTACTCTGTGCTTTCAGTGATCTGCACTTTGACTACGCTGCCCTGCGCAAGCTCTACGCCCTTCGGCGCTTTCACGAACACCATTCCGTCAACTTCGGGAGCCTGCCGGTATGTGCGCCCTGCATAGATTGGCACCAAACGGCCTGAGCCGTCTTCCAGCGTGCCTGTTCCATCTATGAGTACATCCATAGTCTTGCCTACCAGGAGGCGGTTCCTGGCGCTGCTGATCTTCTGCTGTCGCATCATCGCTTCCCGGTATCGCTTCGTCTTGATCTTCTCCGAGACCTGATTGGGCATATCTGCGGCGGGTGTGCCCTTTTCGGGCGAGTAAGTGAACATGCCCACGTTGTCGAAGCGCATCTCGTCGATGAAATCGAGCAGCGTGCGGAACTCCTCGTCGGTCTCGCCGGGGAAGCCCACAATAAACGTAGTGCGGATGGCTATATCCGGCATGGCCTCGCGCATACTTGCGATCAGCCTGCGAGTGCGCTCCATGTCATTAGGGCGCTTCATCCGCTTCAGCGTGTCGGGGTGAGCATGTTGCAGGGGAATGTCGATGTATTTCGCCACCTGGGGGTGCTTCGCCATTGTTTCGATCATGGCCGGCGTAAGCTGAGTGGGATAGGCATACATCAGGCGCAGCCACATTATGCCGGGAGCACGCTCTACAATAGCATCGAATAGACGTGCCAACCCATCACGAATACCCAGGTCAATGCCATAATAGGTGCTGTCCTGCGCGATCAGCACTGCCTCTTTGACGCCCTGCTCCGACAGTTCTGCTATCTCATCTGCTATCTCTTCGATAGGCCGTGAGACATGCTTGCCGCGGATGGCAGGGATAATGCAGAATGCGCACTTATGGTCGCACCCTTCGCTGATCTTGACGTATGCGCTCGGTCCCTTGGCCTTGCGCCGGAATCGCTTTAGCTGCGCGGTCGGCTGCACGGGCGCTATGGGTGCCCAGGCGATGTTTGTGCCGATTACACCCTCATGGAAATTGAGCGGGGCCAGCAGTGATGGTCCTGCCTGCTTTGTATCCTGACCTTCCCCTGTTTTGGCTTGCGCCAGGTTTTCGATGAAAGGTACTATTTCGGGCCATGTTCGGGTGGAGAGGACGCCGTCCACGCCGGGAACCCAATTGGGCACATCGGCCGCGTATCGCTGGCTCATGCAGCCGGCTGAGATAAGCACCTGGCCTTCGCGCTTCTTCTCGGCCAGTGTGCGCAATTCCCCGACCGACTCGTCAACGGCCGCCTGGAGGAACGCACATGTGTTCACTATAAGGATATCCGACTCTGCCGGATCAGCACTCTGTTCGTAGCCCGCCTCGGTGAGGAGCGAGCCCATCCCTTCGCTATCTACGTTGTTCTTTTCGCAACCGAGTGTAACTATGTTGAATTTTGGCATATATTCCTTTTGAATCCAGGGTCAGCGGCCCGGTGTTCCGCGCTCACGCGCGTAAATCCGATCCGAACCGCGACCTATTACCTGTAGTTCGTAAATTGCAGCGGCACATCAAGGCTGTCTTCTTTGCCCCTGAGGTGCTGGATAACACGCTGTAGCTCGTCCTTGCTCTTGGCCGTGATGCGCAGTGCATCTCCCTGTATCTGCGACTGCACCTTGGGGAAATTGGCCTTGATATCCTTCGATATGCCTTTGCCAATTTCGTCGCTAAGGCCCTTCTGCAGGTTCACCACCTGCCTGTAACGGCCACCCGACGCTGGCTCTGCCGTGCCGAACTTGAATATCTTGAGCGACAGACCCCGCTTGACCGCTTTGCTCTGGAGGATATCTTTGATAGCTGTCAGGTGGTATTCGCTGTCGGTGTTGATTGTGATCTTGTCGGCTTCGAGGTCTATGTCGGTCTTGCTATCTTTCAGATCATAGCGGGTGTGTATCTCACGCACAGCCTGATCAATAGCGTTCACCAATTCTTGCCTGTCAAAGTCGCTCACCACGTCGAAAGAAAATGTATCTGCCATAACTCTCTCCTCAAGCGGGCGTCTGGCAGTGACGGTGCAAGCGCGCCAATATGCTACCTTGCACCCCTGTCACTGCCGGCCCCTGTTTAATGCCTTGCTTATGGTTGTATTACGGTTTCTTTGCCGGTGCGGTCCCACTTCTTTTCTACGACGAGGTTGTTGGGCGTCCCCATAAAGCCCTTGCTCACACCGTTAATCTCCACCTCGACCGAGTCGGCGCGTCCGGTGCGCACCTGTATCGTGTTCTTGCCCTTCCACTGGCGGGTGGCTCCCTTTGCCAGCGTACCGCTGAACTGCTGCACACCATCCACCAGCACGCTCATCCAGGCATCACGCGTGGTCGTGACCTTCACCGTTATTGTATCCGCCGACGGAATACCGGCAGACGGGACGGCCGTGGTGGTAACAGCCGCAGACGTTGTTACAGTGCCTGTGACCGTGATTACTCCGCTGACGGGCGTGGCCGGCACAAAGACCGTCGGGGTGTTAAACTCTCCCGTGGCAGGCCCACCTACCACAACTGTGCCAACAGGCATCGAGGTCACTGTGGGCGGCCTGACGGTAAACGTCGGTATGGGCACACCCTGGTTCTTCGGACCTGCTGCTGCACTGTAGACAAAGTAGAAGATAATGATAAGTGGGATCGCCAGCAGTGACAGCGCGATATACTGAGTGCCGTAGCGCACGCGTGTGTCGATGCGCTCGTTGCTCAACGGCTGGATGCTGATCTTCTCGGCGTCCGGGCGAACAGCAGCTCTTGCCGCAGGCTCACCGCGCGCTGCACGCAGCTTATCCCGCGTTGGCAGCCTCTGCTCATCGTACAGGTTGGTAACTTCCTCTACATCGAGGTCGAGATAGGACGCATAATTGCGCAGGAAGCCGCGCGCGTATGTCACGCCTGGAAGAGCCGTCGGGTTATCATCTTCCAGCGCGCTAATATACTTCTGGCGAATCTTGGTCTCTCGCTCTGCCTCGGCCAGCGAAACACCTCTCGCCTCCCGTGCCGAGCGCAGCATATCCCCAAGTGTGGCCAAACCTTCCCCCTCTTTCTTTCACACCAAACACGATTTCTATTACGTTTGCTATCTTTACCGGAAGAGGCAATAAGACCCGCTGATTCCGGCTGTATAACTCCTCATTATACCTGACGGCTGCGAGATGGGGCAAATCTATGAGCGCAGCGCAAATGTTGGGGCCAGGGGTGCAGGGGCGAAGCCCCTGACGGGGGATGAGTGAAGCGGGGGGCGGGGTGTCCCCCATTCTCCCCTTCTTATTACTCCCCTCCCACGTGTGGGCTTTCCAGGTAGGTTTATGAGAAGGGGTTGACAGGGCCTCCCTGTCCGGGGGTATGGGGGTGTCCCCCATTCTTCCCGTTATATTACTCCCCTCGTCCCGCGAAGCGGGGAGAGGGGTTGGGGGTGAGGGGTACTTCATTGGCTTATTTCTTGGGATTTACAAATACCTACCCTTGAAAACATCCCCGTGCGGGATGAGAGCCACAAATAGTGTGGGAGGCGTTGGGACGCCCCATACCTTCCGGGCAGGTGCACTCCCCTTGCACCCTCGCTATGAACTCCTACAGGAGCCTAACGCAGCCAACAAAGAAGCAAGCTACTCTGCGGCGGTACAGGCCGAATAGCTTGCTTCTTTGGGGAAGATTCTTGTTCTATTTTAGAGGTAATCGCGGAAGCGCTCTGTAAACGCGGGAGCGCGCAGCTTACGAAGGGCCTCTGCTTCTATCTGACGCACACGCTCGCGGGTCACGCCTAGCTGCTCACCTACCTTTTCCAGTGGATACTGGTGCCCATCACCGAGGCCGAAGCGCAGTTGGAGCACCATCTTCTCGCGTGGGGTCAGCACTTGCTGCAAAGTGGTTTCAAGCTGGTCCTTCAGTAGCTCGTGGCTGGCCTCTTCTTCAGGGGTGGCTGCGTCTACATCACTGATGAAGTTTTGCAGTAAGTTCTCGTCACCTTCGTCACCGATTGGCGATTCGAGCGACATAGGAGCCTCGGCAGCGCGCAGTATTTCGCTGATGCGTTCTCCGGTCATGCCCATAACCTCCCCGATTTCTTCGGGGCGGGCGGGGCGGCCCATCTTCTGCGCAATCTCCTGGCTGGCATGCGAGATGCGGCCCATAGCCTCTCCGATGTGCGCGGGAAGCCTTATTGTGCGCGCTTGCTCAGAAACTGCCCGCAATATCGCCTGCCGTATCCACCATGTAGCATACGTGGAGAACTTGAACCCACGGCTGGGATCATACTTGTGGACCGCTCGCAGCAAGCCCATATTGCCTTCCTGGATCAGGTCGAGCAAGGTGAGGCCGCGCCCCACATACTTCTTGGCGATGCTGACTACCAGGCGAAGGTTTGCAAGCACAAACTTCTGTGTTGCTTCTACATCGCCATCGGCTATCTGGCGCGCTAGCTCAAGTTCCTGTTCGCCTTTCAGGAGCGGGGCCTGGCTGATTTCCCGCAAGTAGAGGCGTACAGGATCAGTCACAAAGGCGGGATCGTGGCTGGCGATGCGATCCAGGTCGGTCGTTGGATCCTCTTCAACGTCTACCTCGTCTTCTTCCTCGAGATCCTGTGCGGTGCGGCGGGGCGAAGGAATACGTGCGAGCGCGTTTTGAAGCCGCTCATCGCCGTCTCCCTCTTCTGTGGCGGGCCTGACCTTGAGCTGTCCTATAGTGCCTATGTTGTCGTCAATAGGCAGCGTAGAGAGGTCGTTGGCGACGGCAAGATCGAGTGCCAAATCCTCAGGGTCGGGGTCGACCATGGCCTCGAATTCCATGCCTTTTATTTCCTGGTAAAGGGCTTCGCCCTCGGGGCTATCTTTCATGGCAATTGCCGTGGCGGTTGGTTCTGCCAGAGGCACGTAACCATATGCCTCCATAAGAGCCGCATCCTCGGCGCTTTCCTTTCTAGCTTCTTGGTGCGGGTGAGCACCTGTCGTGGACTTATCAAGATTACTGCTACCGGGGTCGTGGACTCCACCGTTCCTGGCTTTCTGCATGCCCTTCTCCTGCAGCTTTCTGGGCATCGTAAACTCCTTCGGGATAATGCTCTTGGCACTGGCGTGAGTGATCTATCAACTTGTCGCTACGTTTCATGCTTACGCCTGTTCGTGTTACGCAGTCCGCAAGAAGAAGCCTACTCTAGCACACTGCTTCCGGTGCGGCATAAGCCATGATTGTGCAAGGATTATGCCACCGGAGAAATGAGCTTACCTGAGCCCGGTTTCGCGAGTATCTCCCCATCGCGAAACACTTCACGTCCACGCAACACCACAGATTTCACAGCCCCCGTAACGCTCATGCCCTCGAAGGGCGTCCAACCGCATTTGGTTTGCAGCCCGACGGTCTCAATGGTCCATTCGGCGTCTGTATCTACATCTACATATGTATCAGGTTGCGGGCCGGTATGGAAAAGGCGCGCCGGTGCGTCATGCATCATCTCCACGAGGCGGTCCAGGCTGAGCCTACCCGCTGCCACAGCGGTCAGCATGAGAGGCAGCGAGGTTTCCAGGCCGGGGACGCCGAAGGGTGCAGGCTTGCCCTGCTTCTCTGCTATGGTGTGCGGGGCATGGTCGGTGGCGATCATGTCAATAACATCGAGGTTGGCCCAGAGCGCATCCCTGTCGACCGCCCGCTTGAGAGGTGGCTTCATTATACCGAAGCCTTCAAGCCGCGGCACATCTTCTTCGGTCAGGTAAAGATGGTGCGGCGCGACCTCGCACGTAACGGGCAGCCCGCGCTCTTTCGCATCGCGAATAAGCTCAATCTCTATCTTCTCACTGATATGGCAGAAGTGCACACCACGCCCTACGAAGGGAATAAGGCCAAGCACCATCGCCACTGTGCGGTCCTCGGCGTGGACTAGTAGCGGCTTCTCTCGGGGCCAAGCGCGCATTATCGCCACTATGGTCTCCAGCTCGTCTACCTTCAGGTCGCCTGTGGTGTGGTCGAGATAGAGCTTGAGGCCGAACACCCCATGGGCAACAGAGCTGTATGTAGCTGCGTTGTGCGGTGTAGCGCCGTAGTAGAGGCCAACGTCACATACTATTTTGGAGGCAGCCACTTCCTCTTTCGCGGCCAGGGCTGCGGGAGATGTAACAGGCGCGCCCGGATTATTGGGCATATCCAGCAGCATGGTAATACCACCCGCCAGGGCAGCGCGTGTACCTGTCAGGAAATCTTCTTTCTGGGTGGCACCGGGGTCGCGGAGATGGACGTGCGGGTCAATTAGACCGGGGAGCCGGACGATGGACATTTGGCGAGGTTTCCTCTTCTATCTCTTGCTGGTGCTTCTTCAAGATGTTTATGAGTTCCAGGCCGGAGATCATGCCTGCAAGTGTAAAGCTGAGGAAGAGAATAATTGTCTGGCGCGTATCGCCAAGCTCCCTCATTGTGCCGATTGCCGTTGCCAGGAATGACGCGAGCAAGGCGAGAGCCAGCCATCCGAGCATGTTGGTAAGCACGAAGATACCTATGGCGGTTCTATCCGTCACCTTGCGCACGAGGATGGCGGCCTGCGCCGCACCGACCATGAGTCCTACAATAGCTCCATTGACGGTATCTCGGATGGCCGCGGCCTGCTCATAGTTGGGGTCGGCAGTGGCAGGAAGCGGGAAGATAGTGGGAAGCACTATGGCGATCAGGCCGCTGGCCAGCGCCAGCCCCAGCCCTGTAACAACGGGCCACCAGTTGACCTTATACATGTACAGCCGCAGCATGAGCCACTGAGCAAGGCCAATCGTGGCCCCCAGGATGAAGGTGCCAACCAGACCCACCACCATTTGGGGCAGCGGCACAGCGACGCCAAGACCCCCACCATCAGGGAAGAATAAGCTGCCCACAAAAGACGAGATCAGACTGCCGACCGCTCCACCGACTCCGTACAGCACGGACCACAGCGCCCATGCGCCCACACCCGGCTCGTGCAATAGCACAGGAAAGCTCCGGCCGTCTCCAGGCCTGATAACGACCCCGCCCCTGCTCCCCTTTGGATATGCTTTGCTCATGCGACTATTCTACCACGAACGAAGGCGGGGTACTGCGTACTGCGTAGGGCGACGAGTCACTGACGCCAACAACGGACAACGGACAACGGACAACTACACAGTACGCAATACGCAATACTTTAGGTTACAATTACCCCATGGATAACCACGAAACCACACTTAATCTAAGCCACATGGTGCGGCCCGCCATCGAGCACGGGCCGGATGGTGGAGCGGGACCTTGTCTGATTTTGCTGCACGGGCGGGGAGCCGACGAGGCGGATTTGATGGGTCTAGAGGGCGCGCTCGACCCCAGGCTCACTATTGTAAGCCCACGGGCGCCTTTTCGTTTGGGCCCGGGCTATGCCTGGTATCTTATGGGCGCGGATGGCGAGGCCGACGACGAAAGCTTCATGACAAGCGTGCAAGAGTTGCGCACCTTCCTTGAAGGTCTGCCGGAGGCGTACGATATTGACCCCTCGCGCCTTTATTTATTCGGCTTCAGTCAGGGCGCGGTTCTGTCGTCGGCGCTGGCAATGCTCATACCTGGGGCTATTACCGGGATAATCATGCACAGCGGCTATATTTCGACCCACCATGCGGGGCTTGATCTGCCTGCGGACGGCCTGAAAGACAAGCCGTTCTTCCTTGCCCACGGCAAATACGACGACGTGATCCCGGTTACGTGGGGCCGAGACGCGCTGGAATACCTGGAGGCCGCCGGAGCGCACGTCATCTATAAAGAGTATCCCATCGGTCATTCTATCAGCGAAGAAAGCCTCTACGATGCCGGCGAATGGCTCACGGCGCATCTCGACTTCATAACAAGGACCGACTGATGGATATGATACTGCCGATCAGCCATAAAAATAGAGCCGAGAGGGTAACCTCCCGGCTCTTGACTTCTAGCTTACGCTAACGCGGATTGCATTGTGGTGCAATCGCGCCCTCCCCCGGATAAAGTCTCTAGTACCTGCTGCGTCCACCACCCCGGTTGCCTGCACCCATCGTGCTATAGCAGTCGGAGCAGTAGACCGGCTTGTCACCCCGCGGTACGAAAGGTACCTCGGTGTCCTTGCCGCAGTTTGCGCAAACAACCTGGGTCATAGTGCGCTCGGAGCGGCCGTAGCCACCCCCGTCGCCGCCATAACCACCGCCACTACCGTAGCTGTCGCCGTAGCCACCACCACTGTTGCGTGCTGCCTTTTTGGCGGCGCGGCAGTCGGGGCAGCGTGAGGGCTCGCTAAAGCCTTTCTGTGCGTAAAAGTCCTGTTCACCTTCGGTGTAGGTGAATGTCGCGCCGCAGTCACGGCACGTAAGTGTTCTGTCTGCCATAGTAGTTTTTGTTTCCCCTTTTGCGTGTAATTGCCTGTAATCTGCCGGTTGGCTCTGGCACAGAAGTGTGTAGTATGGCGTTCACGCAATACCGGGGAGGGAAGCGCGGAATACCTCGATACATTTAGCCTGCCAGTTCTAACCATTAGCGATTGTAGCACAGATATTTCCATATATCAATAGGGAATTTACCGCCAGTCTCAATCGACCTATAATAGCGCTGCCGGATATCTCCCCAGAACGCCTTCGAGGGCTGCCAGCACCTCTTGCATGTCCTCTTCATGGGCAAAACCCATGTGTCCTATGCGGATTATCTTCTGCTCGTATGCTCCCTGGCCGCCCGTTATGATGATGCCGTGCTCGCGCATGGCAGCCACTATCTCCTTGCCCGATATTCCATCCGGCGGCAGCAGCGCGGTGACGGTGCGCGAGGCAATATCATCAGCTGCGAAGGGCTGAAGTCCCATCTGGCGTGCTCCGCTCCGTACCATGTCACGAAGCCGCTCATGGCGTGTGAACACATTGCTTAGCCCCTCCTCCATAAGGAGGCGGAGAGACGCCTGCAAGCCGAAGAGGAGCGATATCGCGGGTGTGTAGGGCGTCTCGTCCTTCTGGAGAAATCGCCTGGCTTCCGCGAAGTCCCAGTAGAAGCGCGGCAACCCGGCTTTGCGCGATGCCTCCCATGCGCGCCGGCTCACTCCCAGCATTGTCAGTCCTGGAGGGGCCATCCACGCTTTCTGCGATGCAGTCACTATTACGTCGATTTCCCACTTGTCCACAGGGATATCCACAGCACCCAGCGAAGAAATGGCATCCACCAGCAAAACGGGCGACTCAGACCCCTGTTTTCGGACTATTCGGGCTGCTTTTTCCACGTCGTTCTGCACACCTGTGGAAGTCTCGTTATGTGTGATAAGCACGCCCTTGACGTTTGGTGTCTCGTCCAGCGCTCTTTCCAATGCGCTGATGTCGGCTGCTTCGCCCCAGGGTGATGATATGCGCACGACGTTCAGGCCGAACCGCTCGGCGATCTCGGCATAGCGGTCGCCAAACGCGCCTACAGTAAGCGCAAGCGCGGTGTCGCCCGGAGAAAAGATGTTGGCAATAGATGCCTCCAACCCGCCCGTACCCGCGCCGGGGAAGACCAATACGTCGCCCTCGGTCTGGAAGCAGACCTTCAGCCTCTCTGTCACATCGCGCATGAGCACGCGAAACTCAGCACCGCGATGGCTGATCATATCGCGATCCATAGCCTCCAACACCTCATCAGGCAGCGGTGTCGGTCCGGGAATGCGTAGTTGCATAGTTGCTCCTTGGGGGGACGAGAAATGAGAAATGAGAAATGAGAAGTAAGTGAATCGGAACTCAGTCGAGAATAGAAACAGCGCTCAAAATCTCATTTCTCATTTCTCATTTCTACGACACGTCAGTTACATATACCGTCCAGGCAGAACCTGGTAATTCGCCTGAAGAATGGCTGGTATTCGGGGCGGTAGTCGGTGGCGCCTTCGTGCATGAGTATCGAGAGACCCTTGATGACGAGTGGCCGGAACTTTGGGTTCTCCAGCAGTTTCATGCAGCCTTCCATGCCGGCGGCCATCACCACGAGCGGGGCCATGCTCTCGCCGTGCAGATAAACAGGCGCGACGTTATGTACGGCGTCCCGCTTCTCCACGCCTCCGTAGCCCACGAATAGCTCGACGTTTGTGCCCACTTCGGCATCCGATGCGCCATCGCCTATGAGCAGGGTGTGCGGCTCGCGGGGAAGGTTCTTTATCACATCACCCTTGCCGCCCGATCTGCTCAGGGGGTTCTCGGCATTGAAGCCTACGTACTCGCCCTTTGCTGTGAAATAAAGCTCGTTGGCATGTATCTGCTCCGCCGGTATGCCCAACTTCTCGGCCACAGGCACCAGCGCATCATGGTAGCCGCCCGACACTATGCGTACGTCGCGGCCCAATTCCTGTAGCGCCATAGTCACCATAGCGGCGTCTTCCACCAGGGTCGACACGTACAGCTTGCCGACCGCCGCCAGTTGCTTCTGCGTGGGCTTGATGATATCCAGCCTGCGAGCGAACACTTCCTCGAACGGAACCTCGCCGCCCATCGCCTGGCGGGTCATCTCGGCCACCTCATAGGGAACATCGTTCATGGCCGCAAGCTCGTTTATGCCCTCGATCACGCTTAGCGTGCTGTCGCAGTCGAAGATAACGCGGTCGAAGCCCTCCCATGTATTGAGCGACGATGCCGCCAGCGGCGCGGCGGGCTGCAGCACTTCCGGGTTGATAATGTACGATGGATAGTTGCCCCGCAGCACCGCTTTCACTTCTCGCGCTACTTCGAGTGCCGACGCCTGCATCGCTTCGTGCGTGGTACCGCCCAGGTGCGGCGTCAGAATGACATTGTTGAGTTCGAGCAGAGGATTGTGTGTGGGTGGTTCCTGCGCGAACGCATCGAGAGCCGCGCCCATGATACCGCCGCTCTTGCATACCTCGTAGAGCGCTGCTTCGTCCACGACTTTGCCGCGTGCGCAGTTGATGAGAAAGGCACCTGGCTTCATAAGCTGAAGCTCGCGCTGGCCGATCATATTGGCGGTGATGGGGGTTAGTGGCACATGCAGGGTCACATAATCAGCGTGGCGGAGGAGGTCGTCCAGCGACACCAACGGCACGTCGGGGCCCTGTTGCACAAACGGATCGTAGGCGATCACGTCCATGTCAAGGGCGCGTGCGCGGCGGGCCACCTGTGTGCCGACTTTACCCAGGCCGATGATGCCGAGCGTCTTGCCTGCTACCTCCGTGCCCATAAAGTGATTCTTGCCCCAGACGCCGTCATGCAGGAGGTTGTGGGCCTGCGGGATATTGCGTGAGAGCGCGAAAAGCAGCGCGATTGTGTGCTCCGCAGCGGCGCGCACGTTGCCGTTCGGCGCGTTTACTACCGCGATGCCGCGTGCTGTGGCCGCGTTGATGTCGATGTTGTCGACACCGATGCCCGCCCGCCCTACTACTCTGAGCCTGCCCTTGCCTGCTTCCAGTAGCTGCGGGGTGACGGGTGTGCCGGAGCGAGTAATAACCGCCTCGTAGCCGCCGATTTCGGCTGCCAGCTGCGCCGGGGATAGACCCAGCTTTACATCGACCTGAAACTCGCGCTCCAGTTCCTTGATTCCCGCCTCGTGCAACGGCTCTGTAACAAGTATCTTCATCATAATAGTGGCCTCCATGGGTGCCGGCTGCCGGTGCGCTGAGCCTCCGGAAAGCAAGCCAGTTAAACAAAATCGCCCGCCCTCAACATTGTGAGGACGAGCCAAATGCCCGTGGTGCCACCCCAGTTCGCTGCTCCGTCTCCGTCGCAGCCTCTTCAAGTGCTCCGGCCCCAGCGTCTCTGCTTGCCGACACACTCTAGCTCTGTAACGGGAGCCCCCGGCGCAACTTAGTCGTGCCTACCGCGGCCTTCGCTGGCTGGACGGTTTCACGTTTCCGAAGCGCGGCTACTTCGAGGGAATGTTCGAAGCAGGATCGCCTGTGACTTATTTTCTCTGTTATGCGTATAGTAAACTATCGATTAGACTGTTGTCAAGTGGGTTTTGCACCGTCGATATTCAGAATAGGAGTGGCGCAGTCAGGCATCTAGGTAAGGAGAGACCCACCCCCAACCCCTCCCACATGTGGGAGGGGGGTCAAAAAGGAAGAGGAGTCTTAGGGGACACCCCTAAGACCCCGGACAGGGAGCGCCCTGTCAACCCCTGCCACTTGAGGTGGAACGCGGACATCACACCACCGCTTCACTTGTACCCGGTCAGGGGAGCGCGCCTGCAGCCTCATCACAACTTTAGACACTAACTTGGTACTATAGCCTCGGGAGCAGCACTGACATGCAGAGAGATAAACACCAGCCGCAGCCAGCAGAGCAGGAACAAAACAGAAGCGCACCCCGCACTCAGGAGAGTTACGACCTCGTGGCGGGCACGCACACTGAGTTATTCCTCCATGAGTTCGACCACAAGCCTCTTGATCGCGAAGTACTTGACCGCTTTGCCGAGCGTACGGCCGGGAAGGGCCGCGTGCTGGATCTTGGCTGCGGGCCGGGACAGGCGGCCGCCTATCTGCATTCGCGAGGTGCTGATGCCTTTGGCATCGATCTTTCGCCCGCCATGCTAGAGCAGGCGAAGCAGGCCAACCCTGATATCGACTTTCAGCAGGGCGATATGCGTAGCCTTGACTTACCCGATGAGTCGCTGGCAGGCATAGCGGCCTTTTACTCCATCATTCACATCCCTCGCGAAGAAGTGGCGGCAGTATTGCGCGGAATGCGCCGCGTCTTGCAGCCCGGTGGATTGCTGCTGCTCGCGTTCCATAGAGGCGATTCGGAAATGCACCGCGACGAGTTATGGGACATCCCCGTCTCGCTTGATTTTGCTTTCTTTGAACCGCCGGAGATGGAGATATACTTGCGGGCAGGCGGCTTTCTGATAGATGACGTGGTCGAGCGCGACCCATATCCCGACGTGGAGTATCCAAGCCGGCGGGTCTATATGCTGGCGAGCAAACCGGGCGCGTAACCCTCACCTATTCGCTTGAAGAGATACAGAGGACATCCACAACCTTATGCAAACACCCTACCCTCCTCCACCCAACCGTCCCACTAATCTGCCCCTCCAGGCTGCCAGCCTGGCCGACCAGGGCACAGAGCGGGCACTCTCCGCGCTGGCGCATGGGGCTATCGCGTTCGGCTTCCTGGGCTTCGGCTTTCTGGTGTCGCTGGCAATCGCGGGTATCATCTGGCTTTACAGCAAGCGCTCGCCGGAGGTGCGTTTCCACTCCGAGCAGGCAGGGTGCTATCAATGCTCGGTGTTGCTGATAAACCTGCTGTTCGTAGTAGTGCTCGGCGTGGGTGGCGGCTTCTCGATTGTTGGCATATTGCAAGGCAACGGCGCTGAATTAGCACGCTGGGTCGTATGGGGCCTGGTCATCTTCGCCATCTGGTTCATCGCCAGCATACTCTACGGCATAGTAGCCGCCATAATGGTCCTACTGGGCAAGCGGTTCAAATACCCCATCATCGGGGACAGGTTTGAGAAGAAGGTGTGGTGATTGGTAAAACGTAAGGCGCGTGAGGCGTGAAACGTGAAACGTGAGTACGGTATCGAAACGCCAAGGTTAATTTGAGTTTGGCTAATCGCTCAGGCGCTCAGGCGGTCTGCGGTCTGCCGTCGGCGGTCATACGTAGTACGCAGTAGCTCACGTTTCACGCCTCACACCTCACACCCCCCGCCTCACTCGTTCCCCGTAATCACCCTCAAGGCCCCCGGCACCACCTCTATGATGGCGGGCGTTTTGCCGCGCGGTTGGGCGTCGGCGTGGACGGGCCAGGGCCTGCGGTCTGATACGTAGATTTGGACGCGGCGGGCGGTGAAGGTGCGCAGCTTGGGGTGATTGTGGTAAGGGTTCAGGTTGGGCTTGTCGTCGCGGTGGATGAGCGAGCCGACTATGTGACGCATAAAGTCGGTCTTGCTGAAGTTGCGGAACACCACCACGTCAAACTTCTGATCGTCCACTTTCGCATCAGGCGCGAGGGGCACTGAGTAGCCCCAGTAAGGGCCATTGGCAACCAGCACTACCAGCGCCTTCATCCTGATAGCACGCTTGCCTACAACCATCGTGACGCTTCTGGGGCGAAACCTGAAGAGTGTCTTCACAGCGTCCCACAGGCGTATATACTCACCCTTATCCACCTGGTTTAAGATAGGGAAGAGCGCGGCATCAAGGCCCACTCCCGCGGTCTCAAGGAAGTATTCGCCGTTACAGCGGCCTACATCGGCATTGATAATCTTGCCTGTGCGCAGTAAAGCGGTAGCGCCTTCCAGATCGAAGGGCACGTTCATCATACGCGCCACATTATTCGCACTGCCCAGCGGCAATATGCCCAGCGCTGTTCTTCTGCTGCCGATAAGCGCCTTCGCCACCTCGCCCACTGTGCCGTCGCCACCGCAGGCGACAACTATATCGTACCCATCTTTGGCGGCGGCTTTCGCAAGTTCCGTGGCGTGCTCAGGGTACTCGGTTTCTACAACATCCGCGTCGATGTCGTTTATCTCCAGCAACCGGCGTACTTCGTCCGACCCCGCTGCGTTGGTTGTAATTCCACCCTTCTTACCCGAGGCCGGGTTCACTATTACCTTCACTCGTGTGCCCGCTGGCAGGTTATCATGTGCATTTTCGTGCACAGGTACTCCGTGTTCGCCGTTTTGCGGCTTATTTACGTTATGCTCAGGCAGCACTTTCTCTTTTACATCGGCCATCTCTACACTCCGTGCGTGTTTATATGGACACACTTTATTATTGTCGCCCCTGAGACATGCAAGAGATGGGCCACCGGAACAAGAAACAAAAAGAGTGCCGGAGGCTACTTCCGGCACCCTCTTCTATTACCCTCTATTCTTACTCTTCTATGCGCTTCATGTGCGGGAATAGGATCACATCGCGGATAGAATACTTGTCCGTGAGAACCATGGTCAGGCGGTCTATGCCAACGCCCATACCGCCTGTGGGGGGCATACCCATCATCAGGGCGGTGATATAGTCGCGGTCCATCTGGTGGGCTTCCTCGTCGCCACCCCTGCCTGCCTCTACCTGCTCCTTGAAGCGGTCGTACTGGTCGAGTGGGTCGTTTAGCTCGGAAAATGCGTTGGCTACCTCGAAGGTCGCCACGAACGCCTCGAACCGCTCCACCACGGCAGGATCGCCCTCCTTCTTCTTGGCAAGAGGCGACACTTCCACAGGGTAGTCGAGCAAGAACGACGGCTGCACCAGCAGAGGCTCTATGAAGTGACCCTGAAGCTCATCAAGCACGGCGCTTCGGCTCGCGCCCGTTTCTACGTCAACACCCTTCTCGCGCGCCACTCTTACCAGCTCCTTTGTATCGGGGTAGTCCGCGATGTCTATGCCCGACTGTTCCCTGAGAGCAGTTCGCCAGTCGACTCGCGGCCACGGAGGCGTGAAATCAAGCGTCTGCCCCTGGTATTCCAGCGTGTAGCCGCCGTGTACTTCCTTCACAATCTCCGATATCATCCCCTCTAGGGTCTCCATCATCGTATTGTAATCGGCGTATGCCTGGTACAACTCGAGCATGGTGAACTCAGGGTTATGCTTGACATCGATGCCTTCGTTGCGGAAATCATGCCCGATCTCATACACTCGCTCAAAGCCGCCGACAATAAGCCTCTTCAGGTAAAGCTCATCGGCTATGCGTAGATACAGGTCCTGGTCAAGGGCGTTGTGGTGGGTCGTGAAGGGACGCGCACTCGCTCCGCCATAAAGAGGCTGTAGAATCGGCGTCTCGACCTCCATAAAGCCGCGAGCATCTAAAAATGTGCGGATGTGCGACACAAAGCGGGCGCGCACCTTGAACACATCTCGCGACTCCTCGTTGGCGATCAGGTCGAGGTAACGCTGGCGATAGCGTGTCTCTACGTCCGACAGACCGTGGTACTTGTCAGGCAGCGGGTGGAGCGCCTTCGAGAGCAGCATGTACTCCTGCACGTGCAGAGTGGCTTCGCCTGTGCGTGTGCGGAACATGAAGCCGCTTGCCTGCACAAAATCGCCCAGGTCGAGCAGGCGATTTACCGCGTCGTAATCCCAGGGCGGCATCTGCAGGTCGTTCACGCGAAAGTAAAGCTGCACACGCCCCGATTCATCCTCAATATGAGCGAATGTAACCTTGCCGCCTGTGCGGCGCAGCCTCATGCGCCCGGCAAGCGTCACCTGTGGCGGCGGGTTCTCCGCTTGCGCTTCCTCCGAACCTCCGTGGACCGCCTCCCATTCCTCAAACTGAGCAATAGCGTCCCTGGCCACGTGCGTGCGGTTGGCGCGCGCCGGGTAGGGGTCAAGCCCCATCTCGCGCATTTCCTGGAGCTTGCCGAGCCTCATCTGCTCCTGCTCGCCCATATCTAATTCAGTTAAGTAATCTTCAGCCATCTAAATCTCCCGAGCTTGCTCATGGTGCGCTTACGAAAGTAGACCGTATACGATCCCTCTCATAAAGGCAGCGGACAAAGTTAGAACCGGCCAGGGGCCGGTTCATGCGTGTTTACGGTCCACTGGAACGCCGGATCTATTCTACTTTAAGGATGCTGAATTCTTCTTTACCACCTGGCGTGTCAACGCTAACTTTCTCGCCTTTCTTTTTGCCCATGAGCGCTTTACCGACGGGTGATTCGTTGGATATGCGTGACTGGCGTGGGTTGGCTTCGGCAGAGCCGACCATTCTCCAATGGTACTCGGTGCCTTCGCCATCACGTATATGCACAGTTGAGCCGAGCGTAATCGTGTCGCTCTTAGTTTCCTCGAAGATGCGCGAGTTTTGCAGCATATGTTGAAGCGTGCGGATGCGTCCTTCCACCCACGCCTGCTCGTTCTTGGCGTCCTCATACTCACCGCTCTCGCTGACATCGCCGTCCAACTTGGCTTGCTGGATGCGGTCCGCGACCTCCGGCCGGCGCACCATCTTAAGGTGGCTGAGTTCTTCTTCAAGGGCGGCTTTGCCCTCAGCTGTCAGGTAAACAGGCTTATCCATTACCATAATGTTCCCTCTTTGGGCGCCTTTATCCGCGCCTGCGATAGAAAAAAACTGAGATGCCCGCTTATGCGGTCGCTCTCAGCTCGCGTTACCTCTGTAGGTTGCGCTATTATACGTTAACACCACGATTTATGCAAGGTTATCCACGTTTGACGGCCGACCGACCAGAGAGGGCGCACTGATTTCTTACGGCAAACAGCGTGCCATAGCCCCTATTTGCCGGCCTCCCGACCGCCGAATCTCGTGATTACGCGCTCGAACTGTGACGGCGTGATGCGGGCTGTATCGCACAGCCTCTTGCGGGCGGGGAGCACGCGGGGCCACGTAAGCAGGCCTGCTATGATGCCCCTCAAGCGTGCGCGGGAGGCGGGATAGCGTATGTGGCGCACCGCTTCCAGGGCGAAGTGTGCCTGCGCCTTCGCTATTCTGCCAATGTTTCGCCGGATGATGCGGGCCGGTATGTCCTTTGCAAGCAGGTAGATGAAATTGCGCCCCACATAGTAGGAGGCCAGTGCGCCGCCGCCCGTTGCGCTGAGGCGGTGCAACACCCTGGCCGTCGGCACATATACTGTGCGATAGCCCCGCAGGCGGGCGCGCAGGTTAAGGTCAACGTCCTCGCAATACATCCATAGCTGCGGGTCGAGCACGCTGCCTGGTGGCTCTGTCCCTCCGCAGTCTGCTATGTCTATCAGCACGTCGCGCTTGTAGGCAGCGGCTGCGGCGCACGGCCCAAACACTTCTTCTTCCTGGTCGTACTGGCCGGTGTCAAGCTGCCACACGCCTCGGCTGTTCGGCACGCCGTCGAGACCATAGTAGTCGCCGGTGGAGTGAAAGTGGTCGGGCTTGCTGTAGAGCATGAGCCTGCTCGCAGCCATTGACGCCCCCGGGTGCCTATCAAATCCGCCCAGCAATTCCTCAAGCCAGGTGGGGTCGGGTACGGCATCGTTGTTGAGCAACACGATGATATCCCCTACTGCCTCGGCAAGCCCAGCGTTCACGGCCGCCACGAAGCCGTGTCCCCGCTCCCCCGGCAGCCTGACTATCTTCTTCACCTCAGGATAGCCCAGCAGGACCTCATATGTGTTGTCGGTGGATGCATCATCAACTACTATGATCTCGTAGTCGTGGAAGGTCTGGTGCCAGAGCGCATTAAGGCACTCGTGCACCAGGTCTGCACCGTTGCGGGTGGGTATTATGATGGAAACGCGAGCGTGTGCATTCGCGCTGGACCCCAGCGCGCTAAGTCCCGCTGATGTAATCTGGCCGGGCAGATTGGCTAAATCGGGCATATTGCTCTACTCACCCACCTCTGCCTGTGCAGGCCCCTGTCTGCTCGACACCACCTGCAGCGAAACATGGTATCACCCGGGAGTTCCTGCTGCCTCGACGCCTGCCAGGTAGTCGGCAAGGGCGTCTTGCCAGGGGCGAAGTATGATGCCTGCCTGTGCGCCCACACTGTTCTTGATAGTGGAGTAATGAGGAGTCGGGGCCGGGCGCTTGAAATCCGCCAGAGCGGTGGGGCTAATAGGAATGTGCTCGCGGCCTGTGAGGCGCATTATTTCGCGGGCATACTCGAACCGCGAACACTCGCCCTCGTTGACTGCGTGATACCAGCCATAAAGCCCTGTCTCTTGCAGCTTGAGAAGTGCTGCCGCAAGGTCCTCGGCATAGGTCGGCGTGGCTGTTTCGTCGGCCACCACGCCTAGCGCGCCTCTCGCGTCGGCTGCTCGAACAATCTTGTGGATGAAGCTGTCGCCCTGCTTGCCGTATAGCCACGATACGCGCGCTATGTAAAACCGCTGCATGAGATGTTCCACGTACATCTCCCCGGCGCGCTTGGATGTCGCGTAGACGCCCACCGGGCAGGGCGTATCAAACTCGATATAGGGCGTTGTGCGCGTCTCGTCGAAAAAAACCATGTTGGTGCTGACATAGACCAGTTGCGCGTCAGTCGCCACGCAGGCCAGCGCGAGGTTGCGCGTGCCAAGCCCGTTCACGGCGAATGCTGCCGCAGGGTCACTTTCCGCCCCATCAACATTCGTGTAGGCAGCAGGGTGAATTACGGTATCAGGCTTGAACGCAGCCAGAGCCTGCATGACCGCCGCCGGGTCGGTTATATCGCATTCGGGCCTGTTGAGATGCAGTAGAGTATGGCCCGCCGCCTCCGCATGGCGGACAAGCGCCTGCCCCAGTGTTCCTCTTGTTCCTGTAATAGCTATACGCATAGTGGGTTTGGGAATATAAACTAACGATTAATGGCGGTCGGCGGTCGGGGTTCCCTTTAGGGACAGTGGTCAGTGGTGGTCACCCCGGTCACACCCCAGTCCAGAACGCCAGTATGAGCGCGACTGCGGCGAGTGGAAGGGTGGTTGCCCAGAGAAGGTTCGTTGCGTCACCTTCACGGCGGGCAGGTGCCCATCGCTCTGCTATTGTGCGCATCGCGACGTAGGCAAAGAGCGTTGCTGCAATAAATAGAGCCACCGCCCAGGGCAGAGCGCCCGGCGCGGGAAGGATTACAACAGCCCAGAACGCAGCGAGAGCCACCGATTGCAGGAGCCGTCCAGCGTATGCGCCGGCACTCCCACTGGCCTGCTCTTTGCTCAGGCCTGACCACCAGGGGAGCGCGACAATTAGGGCCACACCGGCCAGTAGCCTTACGAGCGTCTGTTGAGCGGTCAGTGGTGCTACGGTAAGATTCGCCAACTGCAGCGAATGTCCCCCGGATACCTCGACAAGTGCGGCCAGCAACAGCATGGTCGGCAGTAACCCTGCCAGTAAGCGGCCAAGAGCACGTGCCCCGTTCATGGCCTCAATCCCGCCCTCGCGCAACTTCAGTATTGCGTTTGCAACGGGTTGTACAGCCAGGAGGAGCAGCACAATCAGCAGGTCGCCCACAGCGCCCAGCTGGCGCTCGATAGAATTGCCCCCCGTGGGCAGCAACGACAGGGCAAGCAGCGGGGCAATCGCTCCCACAACCCCCAGGATGCTCTCGCCCGGGTGTGAAGGCGCTACAGGCCTATCGCCCGAACGCTGCCAGCGCACAGCCTCCTGACGCCCCAGTAGCTTCAGGAACGTGTAGAGGGGCTGGAGCAGACTGTACAATCGCGCCTGCCCACGGTAGAGCCTGGGCGCGAGCAGCGGGCGTATCGTGCCCACCAACCATTCGCCGATCAGCACAACCAGGGCCGCAAACACCACCCCAGGATAGAGCAGCACAGTCAGCCCCCAGGCCTCTATAGTTTGTACCGGATCAAACTGCAACGAAATAAGTCCCTTCCAAGGCTGTTTAACAGGGGAAGTTTATCATATATGGCGGGAAACGTAAAACGCGCGTTACTGCGTAAATGTTCAGATTTAGGGTGGAGCAACCTCTCATCTCGCTATGGGAAGACCCACCCCCAACCCCTCCCACGCGTGGGAGGGGAGTCTAAAGAAGAATGGGAGAATGGGGGACACCCCCATACCCCGTCATGGGCTTCGCCCCTGCACCCCCGCTGCATCTCAAGTCTGAACACTTACAATACTGCGTACTGCGTATGACCGCCGACGGCAGGCCGCCGACCGCCGTAATACTGACAACTGACAACTGACAACTACGCAGTACGGAGTACGCAATATCCCCCGTTTTACGTTTTACTCTTTACGTTTCGTTCCCCGTTCTTGCATCGCCATCCAACATAGGGCATAATAGCTAAATTATAGTGTCCGGTATCGTAACCCCGTGGAGATGATCAGCGATGCGTTACCTCGGGAACAAGGACAGTCTACTAAACTTCATCGACGACGTGTTGATGATGCATCGTGCTGTCAGCACGCCTGCTCGGCCGCTCACTGTCTGCGACCCTTTCACGGGCACGACCTCGGTGGCTCGTCACCTGAAGCGGCAGGATTGGCGCGTGATATCGGGCGATATTATGGCTTATTCGTATGCCTTCCAGCATGCCTACATCGCTCTGAACGATGCGCCCACTTTTAGCGGTGTGATCAACGCGGGCGTTGTTGATCCAGGTATCGGGCCTTCCGTGTCGATCCAGCTTATCTTTGCTCATTTGAACAATCTGCGCGGAGTCGAGGGGTTTTGCTACCGCAACTATTCGCCCGACGGCGTGGATGGACGCCGCTACTTCACCTCCGCCAACGCCCTGAGGATCGATGCCATTCGCAAAGAGATAAACTGGTGGAGCGAGATGGGTTGGCTCACCGACGGCGAGCGTTACTTGCTGCTGGCCGCCCTTATAGAAGCTGTATCCCGCGTCGCGAACGTGGCGGGCACATACGCCGCCTACCTGAAAGGCTGGGACCCACGCGCCCATAAGCCCTTGATGCTTAATGTGCCGCAGATTGTACACAGCGCGCACGATCACAGCGTGAACCAGGCCGACGCAAACGAGCTAGTCCCTCAGCAAGAGTGCAACCTGCTCTACATAGATCCCCCCTATAACTCCCGCCAGTACGCCACAAATTATCACCTGCTGGAAACATTGGCGCTCGGCGATGAGCCTGAGATAAAGGGCGTGGCCGGGCTGCGCGCCGTGAACGGCAAGATGTCGGCCTACTGCAAGAACGGCCAGGCCGAAGAGAGCCTGTCGCGGCTGGTTTGCGAGTCGCATGCAGACTGGATCCTTATGAGCTACAACAATGAGGGAATCATTCCACACGAGCGTGTTGTAGAGGTGCTGTCGCAGCGCGGGAACGTAGAAGTGTACGCATGTGAATACCGCCGCTTCAGGTCCGATGCCGATAGCACAACCCGCACATACAAAGGCAACACCGTGCAGGAAATGCTCTACTGGGTAAAGACCAGTCCGTAACAGCACCCTTCGCGGATCGTTTGATCTCTAAAGACACTTCTAACTTCTAGACAGAGGAAGCCTGCCCATGGCCCAGGAACAGCGTCGCCCAAAATACGAACGGTCGCTTCGGGAAACTAAAGCTCCCAAGGCGAAACTAACACCCCAGACTTCAATCTGG
The DNA here is from genome assembly GCA_039932335.1 of Chloroflexota bacterium. Lineage (GTDB taxonomy): Bacteria > Chloroflexota > Chloroflexia > QHBQ01 > JADMIH01 > JADMIH01. The sequence continues at coordinate 6,898 of JBDTQH010000030.1, read as the reverse complement.
GACCCCAGAAACCGTCTGAACGACCTTACGGGGCGCGAGTGGGTGCATTTCCTGTCGTCTGTAGACGCCACCGCCTACCCGACCACAGGCCCGCAATCCTACGGCCATAATCTGCGGCGCATCCACCCCTCGCCCAAGCCACCCCAATTGATGGCAAAGATAGTAGAGTTCTTTACCAGGCGTGGTGAATGGGTGCTCGACCCGTTTATGGGCGTGGGCGGCACTCTGCTGGGCTGTTCTCTCGCGGAGCGCAACGCCGTAGGCGTCGATCTCTCCGCTGACTATATAGAGACCTACCATAGCGTTGCTACTCAGGAGGGCCTACCCATACAGACTGCCATAGCCGCCGACTCGCGCCAGATGCTCGACCGGGCTGAAGTGGCTGGCCGCCGTTATGACATGGTGTTGACCGACCCTCCCTATGGCGACATGATGCGCAGGCCGCAGAACGGTGAGAAGAAGAAGAAAACAGGCGATTCCTCCTCGACACCTTTCACGGCAAGCACCCAGGATCTTGGCAATCTTCATTATCCCGCTTTTCTTGACGAGTTGACGAGTATAATGTCCCTGTCGCTCCAATTGCTGAAGCCGTCAGGATACATGGTAATCTTCGCCAAGGACCTTCAACCGACCGCTGAGCACCACAACATGCTCCATGCGGACCTTGTGATACGTCTCTCCGCGCTGGATGGTCTTCTCTACAGGGGCTGCAAAATCTGGTACGACCAGACACCGCGCCTCTATCCCTTCGGCTACCCATACAGGTTCGTAGCCAACCAGTTGCACCAATATATCCTCATCTTTCAGAAGACGTGACGCCGTACAACTTAGTGTATACATTCCAACTTTGCGCGGCCCGTCCCGGGAAGAATTTACATGGGCAGCAACGACGCTAACGAAGATAAATACCGCATCCTTGTTGAGCAAGCCTCCGATGGTATAGCCATCTACAATCAGCAAGGCAGGATCGTTGAGGCGAACACGCGCGCCAGCGAATTGATAGGCTATACTCGCGAAGAGCTGCTCGCCCTCAATGTCTCCGATGTAATCGCGCGCGATGACCTGGAGGATACGCCTCTCAGGTACGAGGCCTTGCGTAGCGGGCAGCCCTTGATTGGCGAGCGTCTCCTGATTCGGAAAGACGGCTCAGAACTGTGCGTTGAGCTTAGCGCCCGTATGTTGAGCGATGGGCGCTTCCAGGTACTCATCCGCGACATTACAGAGCGGAAGAAGCTGGAGCAAGAGATAAAGAGGTCGCGTGATTTCTATCTTACTCTTCTTGAAGATTTCCCCGCTCTTGTCTGGCGCTCAGGCCTCGACGCGAAGTGCAACTACTTCAATAAGACCTGGCTCAACTTTACCGGCCGCAGCCTTGAACAGGAGCTTGGTGACGGTTGGATCGACGGCATCCACCCGGACGACCGCGACCACTGCCTTGAGACATATCTTGGCGCCTCCTATGCTCGGGAACCCTTCGTTATGGAATATCGCCTTCGCAGGCACGACGGCGAGTACCGCTGGGTAAGTGATCACGGCGCACCCTTCAGCGACAGCGACGGCAACTTCGCGGGCTACCTGGGGAGCGGCTATGATATTACCGACCAGAAGCGGGCAGACGAAGAAATCAGGCGCTTGAACTCTGACCTTGAGCAGCGTGTGAGCGAGCGTACTTCTCAGCTTCAGGCTCTCAATCGAGATCTTCAGGCCGAGATTGTAGAACGTAAGCGCGCGGAAGCACACAACGCGAGCCTGCTCATCGACAACCAGTACCAGAAACAACGCCTGGACAATATCGTTGGACATGTGCCGGCAGTGGTCTGGGAGGCTTCGGGCAACCCTGATGTCGAAACACAGCGCATCAATTATGTCAGCAGCTATGTAGAGCAGATGCTTGGATATAAGGCGGAAGAGTGGCTCGCCACACCTAATTTCTGGCTGACTATAGTACACCCTGACGACCGCGAAGCAGCGGCGGCTGAAGCTGCCAGACACTTCGAGCAGGGCTACGGTGGTAGCAACTCCTTTCGCTGGATAGCGAAGGATGGGCGCGTGCTCTGGGTGGAGTCGAGTGACAGCGTGGTGGTCGATGACGACGGCAAGCCGATAGGAATGCGCGGCATCACGATTGATATCACCGAGCGCAAGAAGGTGCAGGAAGCTCTCAGCCAGAGCGAAGAGCGGTTCCGCTCGCTGATAGTTGCCACAACGTCGATCGTGTGGACAACTGATCCGACGGGATCGTTAGTGGAGCCGCAGCCATCCTGGGAGGAGTATACGGGCCAATCCTGGGAAGAACATAAGGGCAACGGGTGGGTCGACATGATCCATCCCGATGACCGCAGGATGATCACCGAGCAGTGGATACAGTCCGTTCAGACGCACACTCTTTACTCGGTAAGCACGCGCCTCTGGCACGCAGCGAGCGAAGAGTACCATTTTGTGAATGTGCGCGCGGTTCCTGTGTTCACCAGGGATGGCACGTTGCGCGAGTGGACAGGCGTGATTACCGATGTGCATGAGCGCAGACAGCTACAGGAGCAGGTACGGATTCAAGCAGCGGCAATCAAGGCGCAATACGAGCGGCTGGCTCATGTCATCGATGAGATGCCCGTAGGTGTCTTTATAGCGCAGAGCGACCCCCGTAGGCGCACCATTGTCTGGAACCTTATAAACAGGGTGGGCCAGGAGCAGCTAGGGATCGATATGACGTCTGATAATGTACTCGGCAACAGGAACTACGAATACCTGTGGCCTGACGGCAGCTCGATCGCTGAAGAAGAAATGCCCCTGCAAGCGACCCTCTGGAAAGGAGAAGCGGTAGCTTCGACCGAGATCCTTTTGCGCTACAGGGATGGCCGCGAACGGACGTTCCTGATAACCTCCGCGCTTCTCAGCGATGCACCTGACCTGCGCGAAGCAATCCTGGTGTCGCAGGACATTACCGAGCGAAAGCAGGAAGAGGAAGAGCGCCTACTGCTTCTTGCCAGCGAGCACGAGGCGCGGCAGGAGGCCGAAGCAGCCGTGCGGGTGCGCGATGAGCTACTTGCGATTGTGTCGCACGACCTGAAGAACCCGCTGGCTGCTATCAAAGGCAACTCTCAGCTACTCAGGCGGCGGATCTCTAATGCGGGTGGGCCGGATGTGCTTCGCGCTCTTATGCCTGTTCTACGGATAGATGAGGCGACAAAGCGAATGAATGTGCTGCTGAACGACTTGCTTGACTTCGGCAGACTTCAGGCCGGGCAGTCGCTAACGCTCCAAACCCGACCCGTCGATCTCGTTGAGATGGCTCGCAGCGTAGTGCTGGAGTTCCAACACAGCATAGACACCCACGACATTCAATTCGTCTCCTCGGTGCCTTCCCTGGTCGGGCAGTGGGACGGTATGCGTCTCGAACAGGTGCTTGATAATGTTATATCTAACGCTATTAAGTATAGCCCGAGCAGGGGCAAGATTACTGTAGGCATTACCCGAGAAACGCCCGATACCGGCGAAGGCGATCAGGCGGTGGTGACCGTACGCGACGAAGGCATAGGCATCCCACCTGAGGACGTACCCAATATCTTCGAGTGGTATCGCCGCGCCAAAGCCGCGTCAGGCCGCATTAGCGGTGCCGGAATCGGTCTCGCCAGCGCGAAGTACATCGTGGACCAGCATGGCGGCAAGATAAGCGTAAGCAGCGTCCTGGGCAAAGGATCGACCTTCACAGTCAGGTTGCCCTTGCAGATGGTCGGCAATACTACCGCCGAGGCATAGTTGCCCACGCCACTCACTTACTCATGCATTTCAGTCCGGTATTACTATCTTCTTGAGGTCCGGTTCCGGTGGCGGGAACTGTGGGTTCATCGCCTCCAAAGTGTCGGTGATGGCCCGTGCGATTACGAGGTTGCGGTACCACTTGTGGTTGGCGGGCACAACGTACCACGGTGCATATTCAGTGGAGCATCTATTGATGGCATCCTCGTAAGCGGCCATGTAATCGTCCCACAGTGCTCGTTCTACAAGGTCACCACTGGCGAACTTCCACTCCTTTTCGGGTGTGTCAATACGCGCCTGCAGGCGTCGTTTCTGCTCGTCCTTCGAGATGTGCAGGAGGAACTTGAGCACCACAGTATTGTTCTCCGTGAGGAGCCTCTCGAAATCGTTGATCAGGCTATATCGCTGCTGCCAGACCTCTTCGGGCACGAATTTCTTCACTCTCACCACCAGCACGTCCTCATAGTGCGAGCGGTTGAATATAGTTATCATGCCGCGTCCCGGCGTCTTCTGATGGCAGCGCCACAGGAAATCGTGAGCCAGTTCCTCGGGGCTAGGCGCTTTGAAGCTGGCAACCTGGCACCCCTGCGCGTTGACCCCCTCGAACACATGCTTGATGGTGCCGTCTTTGCCTCCGGTGTCCATAGCTTGCAGCACGATTAGCATGCTCCGCTTGCCTTCAGCATAGAGGCGCTCCTGCAAATCGCTTAGCTTCTGGTTCAGCCTCTCAAGCTCTGCGGCAATCTCCGCTTTCGTACCGAAACCCTCTGACTCATCGGGGTCTATGTCCTTCAGCGAGACGTTCTTCCCAGGCTCGACCCGATAGCGTGGATAATCGATGCGGGGTGAGCCGTCGCCCACTATCTTCTCAGGCTGCACTTCTGCCGCAATCTTGCTCTCTATCTGCGTCGGGGACGATCTTGACTTCTTCTTATCGTCCTTTTTGTCTTTCTTCTTACTCATTTAGATTGCCTCTCTCGATATATAGCTATGGCTCGGCCACGCCGGATATAAGACTGACGCTATTATAGCGTATTTCGTACTGCGTACTGCGTACTGCGTATGACCGCCGACGGCAGACCGCCGACCGCCGACCGCCGTAATACTGACAACTGACAACTACGCAGTACGCAGTAGCTCACGTTTCACGCCTCACGTTTCACCCTTCACGCCCCGCATTGACTACTTAGCCGACACGGTGTACACTGGCGCGGGGGGAATTTAGCCCCGAAAGATAGGAGCATCATATGAATCTGAATATTGACGTTCACCTCAATATGGAACGTGGTATGTATGAGCGTCTTGTAGAGAGAGCACAGGAGCTGGGGATGCCGCTCAGCGCGGTGGTGCGGGATGCTGTGGCACAATATTTCCAGAACCTGCCGGTGCCGCCTGACCGGAGCTATGCAGGCTCTATTCCAGACGATCCAATCTGGGAGATGCCCACTCTAAGCGCGACTTTCGGCGAGCTTCTGACTCCTGCGCACCGAAGGGCACAGGCGGAGGAAGGGGGTGACGCATGACCACTCCGACACCGCGCCGCACTATATTCGTCAATTCGAGCGGTTGGCTCGCCCTCTATAACACGCATGATCCTAACCATGCCGCGGCCGTGCGCCTCTGGGAAGAGCTTCGCAACCAGCCTGTGCGCTTTATCATCACCGATTATGTGCTCGACCAGGTGTACACGGTCCTGAAGGTCTTCGGTTCCATACAGGCGGCCCAGGCCGTGCAGCAACTGGTGAAGAATTCGCAGCTTGTGCGCCACTTCATGGTTGATACTGTGATTTTCGACCGCGCCTGGCGCGTTTTCGTAGAGGACGAGCAGCCGCAATGGACCTTCACTGACTGCGTCAACTTCGCGGTCATACAATATCTGGGCATCACCGAGGTCTTCACTTTCGACATCAACGTTGCCCACCCGAGCCTCACCCTTATCCCGGCGACCGATGGCTAAGCAAATCCCGAGCGGGTTCTTCTGCCCTATGCCGGACAACTGAACAAAAAGCAACAACCCTCCCGGCAAGGAGGGTTGTTTGTTGTGCGTATCTGCTGTTTGTGTGACTATCCGGCTCCCTGCCCTACCCATACTTCGCCATCCTCGAAGTATTCCTTCTTCCAGACGGGCACTGTGGCTTTGAGCATGTCGAGCGCCTCGCTGCAGGCCGCGAATGCTGCCTGGCGGTGGGGAGAGGACACTGCAATAATAACGCTGGTTTCGCCGACAGCCAGCTTGCCCGTTCTGTGCTGCATTGCAATACCGTGGAGGCCGTGACGCTCTATCATCTCTATGCCGATGTGCTCCATCTCGGATTCGGCCATGCCACCGTACGCCTCGTATTCGAGAGCCAGCACAACCCGTCCCATATGGTTGTCGCGCACAGTGCCCACGAATGTCACAACAGCCCCGTCGCCTCCGGTCAGCACGACCGCCACGAGACTGTCCACCGACAGAGGCTCACTGGACACCTTGAACAGTGAGTGGCTAAGGTCGACATCTCGCTCAGGGCTGCTTTGTGAGGCTTGTTGATGGTTGGTGGCGGTCATAGCTAGCCCCCACTTACTGGAGGCAGGAAAGCCACCTCGTCGCCCTCGCTAACGCGCTCTGCGGGGCGGGCATACGTACCGTTGATGGCATATGCAGCGGTGCCACTGTGGGGAGCCAGGCGCGGATGCTCGGCCACCAGAGTCGCCCACACGTCGCCCAGAGTCGCCCCTGGTTCAACCTCCAGCGTGCCCTGCGACAGGCCTGCTGTCTCCCGAAATGATGCGAATAGAAGTACTTTTATTTTCATCTGTATGCTGCTTGTCTCTTCTTGCTAACCCGTTCCGCCGGTTCCTTATATCGTCAAAACGATTCTACCTGTTTCGGCGATTATTCACAACGGTAGACACACGTGTAAGTGTTCAGAGTTATGGTCGAGCAACCCGGCATCCAGGTAAGGGAAGACCCACCCCCCACGTGGGGGGAGTCTAAGAAGAAGGGAGAAGTGGGGGACACCCCCATACCCCCGTCAAGGGCTTCGCCCCTGCACCCCCTTTGCATCTCAAGTCTGAACACTTACACACACGTTCCAAAATGAAGAAAGGCCGTCCCACAGGGGACGGCCTTTCTCTTTAGCCTGGTTTAGCAGCGGGCTTA
>JBDTQH010000029.1:0-72578 GCA_039932335.1 Chloroflexota bacterium | reverse complement strand
ACAACTGACAACTGACAACTGACAACTGACAACTGACAACTGACAACTGACAACTCGGTACTCGGTACTCGGTACTCGGTACTCGGTACTTGGTACTCGGTACTCGGTACTCGGTACTCGTCCGGAATTGCCCCCGCACACCATCTGCGGTACAATGCACTGGAAATTACCACTGCAGGAGACGTGCGGATGCCACAGCAAAGGGCCAGTATCAACGCGATTATCAGTGTATCAGACCCGTCAAACGTAGAGATCCTGGGTAGGGCGCTCGCTGAAATGGGTGCGAACATCTACGCTACCGGAGGCACCAAAGCACGGTTGCAAGCGGCAGGCGTGGACGCCCATTCCGTAAGCGACCTAACAGGCTTCCCCGAAATCCTTGGAGGGCGCGTAAAGACGCTCCACCCCGGCGTGCATTCCGGCATCCTCGCAAAGCGCAACGACGCCGGCCAGATGGCACAACTGGCAGAGCACAATTTGCAAACCATAGAGCTTGTGGCCGTAAACCTCTACCCCTTCGCCAGAACCATCGCGAAAGAGGGCGTCACGCTGGACGACGCGGTCGAGAACATCGACATCGGTGGCCCCACCATGATACGTGCCGCCGCCAAGAACTTCACTTCCGTGGTGGTCCTCTCCGACCCCGACGATTACGAAGCAGTCATTCAGGAATGGCGCGACAACGGCGATGTCAGCCAGGAAACCCGCAAGAGGCTCGCCTCCAAAGCATTCGACCATGTGTCAGGGTACGATGCACTGATAGCAGGCTATCTTGGCGGTAGCGAAGCACAGGGCGCAAGCGAATCAGATGGGTTGCCTGCCGCCATTACGCTCAGCTTGAAGCAGGTGCAGGCGCTGCGCTACGGAGAGAACCCACACCAGTTGGGCGCACTCTATAGCGACAACCTGCCCGCCGCCGGCCCTACCCTGGTCGGCTCGCTCAAACAACTACACGGCCCCGAGCTATCGTACAACAACCTGATGGACGCCGACGCCGCGCTCGCGCTGGTTCGCGACTACACCATGCCTGCCGTGGCGATCATCAAACATGCAGGGCCGTGCGGCATCGCGTGTGGCGCAGAAGAAGAGGACCTTGGGGAGATATTCGGGCGTGCGCTTGCCTCCGATCCTGTGTCTGCCTTTGGCGGCATTGTCGGCATCAACAGGCCCGTCAACGGCAATGTCGCCGAACAGCTAGCCAAAACGCGCTTCGATGTGCTGGTCGCCCCCGCTTTCGATGAAGACGCCATTGATAAGCTGGCTCGTAAGCGCAATCTTCGGCTGCTGGCGGTGCCCGATGCCAACGTAGACCACAGGGACAGCGACTTCATTGGCAAGCTGACCTTCCGGCAGGTGAGTGGCGGCTTCCTCATACAGACGAGGGACGCCGTAGATTACGACATACTGATGGAGCCTGCCACCCTGCGCCACCCTACTCTGGAAGAGATAGCTGACCTGATCTTCGCGTGGCGAGCGGTACGGCATGTTCGTTCCAACGCCATCGTGTTCGCACGCAAGCTGGCAACGGTAGGCATAGGCGGCGGCCAAACCAGCAGGGTCGATTCGGTAAAGATCGCCGTGGAGAAGGCAGGCGAGCGGGCGCGCGGCGCGGTAATGGCATCGGATGCCTTCTTCCCCTTTGCAGACGGCGTAGAAGTAGCAGCATCAGCAGGCATCACAGCAGTAATCCAGCCCGGAGGCTCGGTCAACGACGACGCCGTAATAGAAGCAGCCGACACCGCAGGTCTGGCGATGGTCTTCACAAAGAAGAGGCACTTCAGGCACTGATTCGTACTGCGTATTGCGTACTGCGTACTGCGTATGACCGCCGACGGCAGACCGCCGTAAAACTGACAACTGACAACTGACAACTACGCAATACGAAATACGGAGTACCAACCATGACTCGCATTCGCGCTGAGGCTTCGGCGATCATAGACGCATCACCTGAGGCCGTCTACTCGCTCATAGCAGACTACCGCAATGGGCACCCGCGTATACTGCCCCAGGAGCACTTCCGCGACCTCGTTGTGGAAGAAGGCGGCATCGGGGAAGGCACAGTCATCAGCTTTGTGACGCGGGCCGGAGGTCAAGATCGTAAAATGCGCGGCCGGGTGAGCGAACCTCAGCCGGGCCGAGTGCTGGTGGAAAGCTATACGGCATCCGATCTCGTCACCACGTTTACCCTTACTCCACAGAATGGCGGCAAGCAAACAAGCGTGCAGATAGCAACAGAGCAATCCCCCAGCCCCGGATTAAGGGGTATGGTCGAACGACTAATGGTGCCTAGATTGCTGCAGGACATCTACAGGAAGGAGCTTGCTCAGCTTGCGGAAGTGATGAAGAGCACAAGCAAGAGCGGGTCGTCTTCCAGCGGGACGTACTAGCCGGGTTCTCCGGCAAAGCAAAAGGCCGGATTCGAGATGCGAATCCGGCCCTTTGCTATTTCATTTCTACTGGTGGAACTTACTCACTACCGCTTCTTCTGCGCTGGAAGTCTCTACGGGCCGCGCGACCTCAAGGCTGCTGTGCCTGTTGGCTTTGGCCGCCTTGATGAAATCGCGGAAGAGAGGGTGAGGACGGGTGGGGCGGCTCTTTAGCTCGGGGTGGAACTGCGATGCCACGAACCACGGGTGATTGCGAAGCTCGATAATCTCAACCAATCTGCCGTCAGGAGACAGCCCGCTCACGATCAAACCTGCCTCGTGCATCCGCTCTCGATAAGCGTTGTTGAACTCAAAGCGGTGGCGGTGACGCTCGTAGACCACCGACTCGCCGTAAGCTCGCGCTGCCTTCGTGCCGGGCACAAGATTACACGGGTACAGGCCGAGCCGCATCGTGCCGCCCATGTCAGCGATGTCACGCTGGTCGGGCATAATGTCGATCACCGGGTCCGCGCAGCGCTGGTCGATCTCTGTCGTAAACGCGCCGGGAAGGCCAAGCACGTTACGAGCGAAATCAATCACTGCCATCTGCATGCCATAGCAAAGGCCCAGGTAGGGAATGTTATGCTCGCGGGCGTACTGTGCCGCCTGTATCTTGCCGAACACACCACGGTCACCGAAGCCGCCCGGCACAACAATGCCGTCGACGCCTGAGAGCATCTCGTGAACGTCGCCCTGCTCCAACGCCTCGGTGTTCACCCACCTTATCTCTACCCGTGAGTCGTTGTGAGCGCCCGCGTGACGCAATGCCTCGGCCACGCTCAGGTAGGCATCGTGTAGCTCGGTATATTTGCCGCACAGAGCCACTGTGACGCTATCCTGCGCCTGGTCCATGCGAGCCACAATCTGCCGCCAGCCTGAAAGATCAGCCGCGTGTCCGCCCAACCCCAATTTCTCAACAATATAATCGCCCAGGCCGCGCTCTTCCAGCCAGATCGGTATGCCGTAGATGTTTGGCACAGTAGGCAGCGGCACAATAGCACGCGGCTCAACGTCACAGAAGAGAGCGATCTTGGCGATTATATCTTCGCCCACAGGCGAATCGGAGCGGCAAAGGATCACATCCGGGTTGATGCCAATGGAGCGCAACTCTTTGACCGAGTGCTGCGTCGGCTTGGTCTTCAATTCGCTGGTGGCCGTAATCTGAGGGAGAAGCGTGAGGTGCATATAGAGAACGTTCTCGCGTCCTGCGTCACGCCGCATCTGGCGAATCGCTTCCAGGAAGGGCAAGCCCTCTATGTCGCCCACAGTGCCGCCCACCTCCACGATCACTACATCGGGCGCACCTGTCCGAGCCACCGCAGCGATACGCGACTTAATCTCGTTAGTGATATGGGGAATAACCTGCACGGTGCCGCCAAGGAAATCGCCGCGCCTCTCCCGCTCTATCACCGACTTATATATGCGCCCCGTGGTGACGTTGGAAGCCTGTGTCAGGTTCTCATCAATGAATCGCTCGTAGTGTCCCAGGTCGAGGTCAGTCTCAGCTCCATCGTCGGTCACAAAGACCTCGCCGTGCTGGTAGGGCGACATTGTGCCAGGGTCAACGTTGATATAGGGGTCGAGCTTCTGGAGCGAGACGGAAATCCCCCTGCTCTTCAGCACGCGTCCAACGGAAGCTACGGTTATCCCCTTGCCGACACTTGAGGCTACACCGCCCGTTACGAATATATACTTCACCATTGGATTCCTCCCCAATTACTAAAACGTAAAACGTAAAACGTGAGTACGAAACTTTACGTTTTACGTTTTACGTTTTACATGTTCCCTTCCCGTTAGGCTGCTGCCGCGCGGGCCTTTCGCTTTGGCACTACACAGATATTCATTCCCGCCGCGATATGCAGGTTGCCCAGCTTATCGTCGAGGATATCGAGGATGCCCTTGAACTCCTGCGTCGCCGTGTAAACTTCGATATACACGCCAAGAGGGTTGGTGCCGATATAGCTCACGAACTCGGCATCCCCATACTCGGCCTTGACTGCTCTTATTATACGATTTAACACGTCCTGGATGCGCTCATCCTGTAGATCAATGTGCACCAATTGTTCGGTGATAACCGGCCTCGTACCGATGGGTGTAGGCTGCTCCCTCTCCACACCCGAAGCCCCTGCCGCTGCTCCTACTGGTTCCATGTCGTTATCCCCCTGAGGTATGTGAGACGTGAAACATGTAGCTCGAAAAGTGCGGAACCAGATACATCAAGCGAGCGATAAGAAGACCCGCTCTATTTCCGCACCTCTCACGTTTTACGTTTTACGTTCCCCGTCTCCCGTCTCACGTCGTTTTGGTCTCCAGGACCACCACCTTCGTGGTCTCGTCCAGGTCTGACGACCTGATCGCTAGTTTGTCCTGGGCCGTCCATTCTTTCAGGCCCATCTCTTTCATGAACTTGTCGAGGTTGTCAAGCTCCGGCGCTTCACGGCCCGTGGAGTAATGCATGGGTATAACGATCTTTGGCTCCAGTTGGCTGATGACCTCGGTTGCTTTTGCCGCGTCGAGTGCGGTGTGCCCACCAACGGGGACCATCACCACGTCAACATCGCCCAGGGCCTCGAGTTGGTGCGAGTTGAGTGTGTGGCCGAGCGCACCGAGGTGGCACACAATCAGGTCGTCCACATGGAAGAGAAAGACGGTGTTGCGGCCCAGAACCTTGCCGCCCTGGTTATCGGCGAATGTCCACACGCCGGTAACGAAGACGCCTCGGACCTCGAACTCCCCCGGTCCCCTGATAACAAACGGCTCACCTTTGACACCGCTGAGCGTGTTGTGGTGAGCGTGTTCGTGGCTAATCGTAACGATTTCGGCCTTCTGGTTGAGCGTCCCCAAACCTAAAGCCTTATCGTACGGGTCGGTAATTATTGTGGCGTCCTTGCCCTTGATGCGGAAGCAGGAGTGTCCCAGCCATGTGATTTCTGCCAATTGTAGCTCTCACTTTCTTAGGCGGAAGGCGCACAACCTATTTTCCTCTGCAATCGCTCTATTTCTAAAACGCCTTCCGAAAAAATACCATGTAATTGTACCAGTTTTGGGCTTTTCCACGCAAATGTGCATATGTGGATAACTGTCGTGCGTGGGTGGCAGGGGTCGGGTGGCAGGGGTCGGGGTCAGGTGACGACCGCCGACGGCCGACCGCCGACCACGTTGTCAGTTGTCAGTTGACGGTTTGTGCCGCTTACTCCCTTGCCTTAGCACTCAGCAAACCTCAAAAACCTCTGCGAACCTCAGCGCTCTCTGCACCTCTGCGGTGAATCCGTAATTCCCTGACCTCCGACGTCCAATCCCTTACCCCTCGCCGTCGGCGGTCTGCGGTCCGCGGTCGTCAGCTGGCAACTGACTACGAAATGTAACATTTGCGTAATCCATCTTATCGCGCTGTAAGTTGCGGGTGCGAAGATGATACAGCAGAGGCGCGATCTACTTATTTCTTCTTTTGGATAGCCGCTGACGCTTACACGAAGGCTCGGCCAATTCAATGTTCCGAGCCGCCAATATACAGGAGGATAAAGGTGAACAGGACAAGTATTACACGTATTTTCAAGGCAATTGTAGCGTCTTCAGTATTGCTTGCCGCCTTTGCAGGCACAGGCATTACCACCACACACGCCAGCGAGAAAAACAGCCCCGGCGCGGTCTACGTGCTGAGCAACGCGGCAGCCGGTAACAGCGTGCTGCTGTTTGACCGCGCGTCCAACGGCGCGCTAACCCCCGCAGGCTCCGTAGCCACGGGCGGCCTCGGCACAGGCAGCGGCCTCGGCTCGCAGGGTTCCCTGTCTCTCAGCAACAATAACCGCTGGCTTTTCGCTGTAAACGCGGGCAGCAATGACATATCAGCCTTCAAAGTAACGCGTGACGGACTTCAGCTAACGGACAAAATCTCGTCAGGCGGCATCAGGCCCATCAGTCTTACCACCAGCGGCGACCTGCTGTACGTGCTCAACGCGGAGCCGGGCGCAAACAACATAACAGGCTTCATGGTCCGCGATGGTCGCTTCGAGGCTATTCCCAACTCCACACGACCTCTCAGCGGCAGCGATGTCGGCCCCGCGCAGGTCCAGTTCAACGCCCACGGCGACCTGCTTGCTGTCACCGAAAAAGGCACAAACCGCATTGATACCTATGTTGTGAATCACCAGGGCCTTGCCTCAGCGCCCCACGTGCAGGCCGCAGCGGGCACAACCCCGTTCGGGTTCGCCTTCGACCAGCGCAACCGCCTCTTCGTCAGTGAAGCATTCGGTGGAGCAGCCGGGGCCAGCGCGGTATCCTCCTACAAGGCCGAAGAAAACGGCTCTCTGGAAGTGCTCACACCATCGTCAGCCACTCACCAGACCGCAGCCTGCTGGGTAGCGGTAACTAACAACGGGCGCTATGCTTATACGACCAACGCGGGCAGCGGATCGGTCTCCGGCTATCGCATCGACCACAACGGCGAGATCAACCTGCTCAACGCGGACGGCCGCACAGGTGTCACCGGCGACGGCAGCTCTCCCACCGATGTGACAACGGACAACAGCAGCCGGAACCTCTACGTGCTAACGTCCGGCTCGCACACCATAGTGAGCTTCAACATCAACGGCAACGGCAGCCTAACGCCCATAGCAGGCGCACCCTCTCTCCCGGCCAGCGCTATAGGTATCGCCGCCAGGTAATCTACAAATACAGTCGGTGCTACCCGATAGTAGTCCATCCACAAAGAAGGAGTGCTCGGCCATGTTGCTGAGCACTCCTTCGTGTTAACTGACCGGAATCCCCTGACAGCTTCCACAATGAGCGTCGCGGTGGAAAATTTGTTCTGAAAATTGTGGAAAACCCTATTGACAGCCGCTTATACATGACATAATATGGTTACAGAACCGATGTTCTAAAAATAAGTGCCCAATGTAGAACTAGCTAAGAGAGCAGAGAAGTCAGGAGCGAGAGAGATGAAAGAGCGTTTGAGAAGTAACCTGAAGAAGATGATATTCATCGGCTGGGGCGTGGCGCTGGCCGTTGGCGGCCTCAACACCGTAGCAAGCGCTGCAGGTGAGCAAGGCAAGAACCCCTACCCCTTCGGCAAGTCAACATACTGGGCGTGGCAGAACAGGCCCGACCTCCCCGCAAGCCTGGGCGAGGCGAAAGATTGGAACGACAGGGCGCGATCCGCAGGCTGGCCCGTCACCGAATACCCGCGCCGTGGAGATATTGCCGTGTTCGAGCCGGGCGTGCAGGGTGCAGACGGCATTACCGGGCGGGTGGCTGTAGTCGAGCAGGTAATGGAAGACGGCAACTACCTAGCCAGCCAGATGGACGACAGCGACTGCCTCGCGGGAGCAACCAACTGCGGGCGCATCAACAAGCGCGCCTACACCGTCATGCCGGGCAGCAGCTTCATCCACTACGCCACCGACACCCGCACCACATGGGGCTTCGCCAGCGGCCAATCCGGCTGGACTTCAAAGGACCTTGGCACGGGTAATTCGGGTGGGCCGGGGTGGTTCTATCCCGTAGCAGGCGCTGATCCTCAGCTTGTCAGCCCTGAGCTTGACCTGTCGCTCGATTTCAGCTACAACGCAGTTGAGGTCGACATGGCAACGGGAATGCCGGTCGCCGATCCCACCGTGAAGGTCTATTTCACCACCCAGGCATCACCCACCTTCAGCGACGATAAGTCTGTCACAGTAAAGGGCACAGCGAGCGGCGAGCTGATGCGATACCAGTTCTACTTCGGTTCCAACCCTGCCTGGAAGGGCCACCTTACACACTTGCGGCTTGACCCCGCTGGCCCCGGCACAACAGGCGGTGTGCGCGTAGACCGCGTGCGCCTGGTGCAAATCGAAGCCCCAACCCAGCAGTACACAACGCTATCAGAGGGAAGCAACGAGCACGGCGGGCGCAGAAGATAACCATCCCTAACGTGTAATAAGAATAAAAAGAGGCCCGCATTTTCAGCGGGCCTCTTTTTATTGCGGTCTTTCTACCCTTGCCACTCTTTCAGCACCAGCACACCGTTCTGACCGCCGAAGCCGAAGCCGTTGACCAGCGCCGCACGTATCTCCATTTTGCGCGCCACGTTGGGCACGTAATCGAGGTCGCAGTCAGGGTCGGGAAACTCATAGTTTATTGTAGGCGGCGCGATCTGATCGCGAAGCGCCAGCGCCGTTGCCACGGCCGAGAACGCACCCGCCGCACCCAGGGCATGGCCGAGCATACTCTTATTGGAGGAAATCGCTACTTTGTACGCTCGCTCTCCCAGCGCCTTCTTGATGGCCGCGGTTTCGGCGGCATCGTTCAGCGGCGTTGATGTGCCGTGAGCAGCGATATAGTCAATATCGTCAGGCGTCTTGCCCGTGTATTTCAGAGCACGTGAAATCGCAAGCGCCGCACCCACCCCACCCGGCGCGGGCGCAGTAATGTGGTAAGCATCAGCCGAGAACGCCCCACCAAGCACTTCCGCATAGATGTGCGCGCCGCGTGCAAGGGCGCTCTCCGCTGTTTCCAGTATCGCGCAGGCCGCACCTTCGCTGTACACAAACCCATCTCGCCTGGCGTCAAAAGGGCGGCTAACCTTTTCAGGCGGTAGCTCATTGTTCCTCGATAGCGCCTGCATGTTAGAAAGCGAAGCAATGGCAAGATCGGTAATAAACGACTCAGTGCCGCCTGTGATAGCCATTTCCGCCTCGCCGCGCATGATAAAGTGGTACGCATCCACGAACGAATAGATACCGCTGGCACAGGCCGCGATGCCCGTTGTGGTTGGCCCATGCGTTCCATAGGCAAGCGATACCTGGCACGAAGCCATATTGGCGATCATATTAGGCAGCACCATAGGCGACACGGCTCGCGCCCCACGGTCGCGCATGAGCACGCTGGCCTCCTGCATCACATCGAGGCCACCGCCGCCGGTCGCCATGACCACTGCCACGTCATCCGCTGTGCTCTCATCTATTACATAGCCCGAATCGTCAAGGGCCTGCTTCGCCGTGGCAACCGCGTAGTGGGCGAAACGCGCCATGCGCCGTGCTGCCTTGGCGTCCATGTAATCTTCGGGGTGGAAGTCCTTGACCTCTCCGCCGATCTTTACGGGCGAGTTAGTCGTGTCGAAGCGAGTAATAGGGCCGATGCCCGATTTGCCCGCGAGAAGGTTCTTCCAGAACTCCTCGACGCTGTTGCCGATAGGGCTGAGCGCGCCCAGGCCTGTTATTACTACCCTGCGATCATTATTGCTATAAACCAACCTGCACTCCTAATCAAAGTCAAAATGTCAGCGCAATGCGCGCAAAAGCCGGGCTGTGAAGAAACTAACAATGGCCTAGTGAGATTATAGAACAAAATCGCAATCTCATAAACCAGAGTACTAAATCTTCACCAGGCCCGGCATCAAGACCGACATCCCCACCAAACCGTAACTCTACGCAAGCGCACTACCTCGGCGGTCTGCGGTCGTCCTACGTTACCCTCTTCAAAATAACGCACGAATTATGCCCGCCCAACCCTATCGAGTTGGAGAGGGTAACGTCAACCTGCAGCGATCGTGCCTTGTTGGGCGTGTAATCCAGGTCGCATTCGGGGTCAGGCTGCTCTAGATTTATGGTCGGCGGTATCCGGTTGTCCCTTATCGCCAGCGCGCACACTATCGCTTCCAGCGCGCCCGCCGCGCCCATCATGTGGCCCGTCATGCTCTTCGTGGACGATATGGCTACATTGGCGGCAGCATCGCGAAACACCTTCTTGATGGCTATTGTCTCGACACGGTCGTTCAGCGGCGTGCCCGTACCATGTGCATTGATATAATCTATCTCGTCGGCAGCGATACCCGCCTTGTTGAGGGCACGCTGCATAGTGCGCGCTGCGCCGTCGCCTGTCTCAAGTTGCGCCGCCATGTGATATGCATCGTTGGTCGAGCCGTACCCCACCACCTCGGCATAAATATGTGCCCCACGGTTGCGGGCATGGTCGAGCGCCTCCAGCACAAGCACCGCCGCACCCTCGGAAAGCACAAATCCGTTGCGTCGAATGTCGAACGGCTTGCTTGCCAGCGCAGGGTCCGGATCATCGCCAAGGGCGCGCATATTGATGAAGCCCGCCATAATCACAGGTACAATAATCGCCTCGGTGCCGCCAGCCAGCATAACATCGGCATCGCCTCGCCGGATGGTCTCCATCGCCTCACCAATCGCATGACCCCCTGTCGCACAGGCCGACACCACAGCCATGTTAGGTCCGCGCGCTCCTACCGCAATGGCCACCTGGCCCGAAGCAGAGTCGGGAAGGAAGTTGGGAATGAAGTGGGGTGACACGCGCCGTGGTCCGCGCTCCTCCAGCACCTTTTGCTGGACCAGTGCCGTGCCAAGACCGGCAGCACCCGTGCCCAGGATGATGCCCACGTCGTGTGACTTTTCCTCAGTTATGTCAAGTCGCGCATCGGCAACAGCCTGTTTAGCGGCGGCAATCGCGAACAGGACCGAGCGATCCATGTGCCGGGCATCTTTTGCCTCGACATACTCCTCAGGCACGAAGCCTTTCACCTCGCCCGCTATCTGAACCCCATACTCAGTCGGGTCGAACAGGGTTATACGCCCAATGCCCGATTTGCCATCAAGCAAGTTCTGCCATATCTCAGGCACATTGTTACCCACGGGCGCAAGCGCACCCAGGCCGGTGATTACTACTCTACGGGGGGTTTGCATTTGATTTTCCTGGAAACGAGAAGTGAGAAATGAGAAACGAGATCTTAAGAAGATAGCCCAAACATACTGTTCAAGCTAACGCTACATTGTAACTCAACAGTCACTTTTCGCGCACTATTCGTTACACATTATATTCGCTTCTCATTTCTCATTTCCGGTCTCACGCTTCACGCTTCACGCCCCCGTATCACGCCATCGACCCATTCATCACATCATCCAGCTTCAGCACCTGCGCTTCATCCGATATGCGCTTGATGAGACCGGAGAGCACCTGGCCGGGGCCAACCTCTATGAACGTGGTCGCGCCGCCTTCGATCATCTGGCGCACCGAAGCCATCCAGGCTACCGGCTTGCAAAGCTGATCCGAAAGCTCGCGCTTAACTTCTTCGGCGGTGGTCAGCAGATTACCCGTTATATTGGCAACCAGTGGCACGAGTGGATCGGTGAGATTGATATTACTGAGCAGTTGCGACAATTGCTGGCCTGCCTGCTGCATCAACGGAGAATGCGAGGCGATGCTGATAGCGAGCCGGGCCACCCGAGCAGCGCCTTCGTCCTTGGCAAGCTCCATAGCCTTGAGCAGCGCCGCTAGCTCGCCCGATATTACTGTTTGAATAGGTGAGTTGGAGTTGGCGATCACGACAACACCCTCGGAACTAGCCGCTTCTACAACACCGCGCAGCCTGTCGTCGGCCAGGCCGATAACTGCCGCCATGCCGCCCGGCACGCGCTCGCCTTCAGCCTTCATGAGCCGCCCACGCTCCCACACGAGCCGCAAGCCGTCAGCGAAGGGCATTGAGCCCGCAGCCACCATAGCGCTGTACTCACCCAGGGAATGCCCTGCCATAAACATCGGGTCGATATGCTGGCCCGTTTCGCGCATCTTCTCGCGCAATGCTTCAAGGTAGGCGATGCTGACAGTAAAGATGGCGGGCTGGGCATACTGTGTGTCGTTCAGCATGTCGGCGGGGCCGTTGAAGCAGACATCGCTCAACGAAAAACCGAGCACCCGGTCGGCTTCGTCAAACACAGCCCTGGCCGACGGCGAGGTGGCGTAGATGTCGCGTCCCATACCGACAAATTGCGACCCCTGGCCGGGAAATACAAAACTTACTCTCATAGTCATACTATTACCTGCTATTTATCGCCTGATACGAATAATAATCCATTTGCTACGTGGGTTGAGAGATAAGAGCTGTGCAGCAACTTCGGAGCCGTACCTAGAACATCACCATCCCACCGTCCACGTTCAGCACCTGGCCGTTGATGTACGAGGCGAGATCAGAACAAAGAAAGAGGACAGCGTTGGCAACATCATCCGGTTCACCGTAGCGGTCGGCAGGAATCTGCTTGAGCATCGCCGCCTTTAACTCTTCGGGCAGGCCCGCTGTTATATCGGTCTGAATAAAACCGGGGGCAATCGCGTTGGCTGTAATATTGCGGCCGCCCACCTCACGCGCTATCGACTTGGTGAAGCCGATCACGCCCGCCTTGGCAGCAGCGTAGTTGGCTTGTCCCGCATTCCCTGTCAATCCTACCACACTGGAGAGGCAAACGATACGCCCCCAGCGGTTGCGGAGCATGGGCCGCAGCACAGCACGCGTGGTGAAATAGGCTGAGCGCAGATTTGTGTCCATCACGGCGTCCCACTCATCCTGCGACATACGCATCATAAGGTTGTCGCGCGTGATGCCCGCGTTGTTCACCAGGATATCGAGGCGGCCCCACTCTTTCACAAGGTCGCCAACCATCGTATCTACTTCAGCTCCTTTGCTGACGTCTGCCCTCACAGCTTTGGCCTCGCCGCCCGCTGAGACAATCGCCTCGACTACTTCCTGGGCCGGTCCCTCGCTGGCATTGTAGTTGACTGCGACCTTTGCGCCCGCTGCACCCAGCCTAAGTGCCGTTGCGCGGCCTATGCCCCGCCCCGCGCCCGTAACAAGCGCTATCTTGCCGGATAGATCAAGCGTGATTGCCAAGTTGCCCTCCATGCAGGCCGGTAGCGGTCCACAGATTAGCTGCGACCGCGCTGCCGCATCGCGATATCACCAGCACCATTGCTGAAGATGGAATCCAGGGGTGGAGTGCGCTGCGAATACATCGTTGTATATAACGACAAACCGCTCCTGGCAGTTATGCTGCAGCAAGGGGAATATACCAGATAGGCGTGAGTTGTGTCAACGGGTGGAATTACGAGTTAAGCATTCAGACTTGATGTGAAGGAGGGGTGCAGGGGCGAAGCCCATGACGGGGGTATGGGGGTGTCCCCTAACTTATCCCTTCTACTTATTACTCCCCTTCCACGTGCGGGAGGGGTTGGGGATGGGCCTTGGCTTACCAATATGTCTCATTGCTCCACCCTATATCTGAACATTTACGATTACGAAAGCGAACCGGATAAGTACCGTGCTTACAGGAGCGGAGTGATGTCCGCCCAGCCGTAAGCTACCTCGTCAATCATGCCCCCGGCGAAGTCCTCCACCCTGTCATCTACATAGACTCCACCGAGCCGCTCATAAAAGCGGCGCGCCCCATGATTACCGGTAAGCACCCATAGCAGCATAGACCTGTGCCCAGCGCTGTACAAGTGGTTCGCCACCTGGGAGGTTAATCTGCGGCCAAGCCCTAGTCCCTGGTAAGGCTCCGCGATATGCAGCGACCAGAGTTCGCCCGTGTAATCGGGGTTGCCTGTGCCTTCAGGTCCGCCCTGGGAAAAGCCCACGAGCAGGCCGGGAGCCGCTTCTGCAACGTAGGTGAACATGCCGCCGTCAACATCAGCGAGGCGCTTCTCCCAGCGCGGTACCCTATCTTCGAGGCGGAGATTGTCAAGGAAGTCGTCCGAAACGAGGCCGCGGTAGGTGGAGCGCCAGCTATCCATGTGTATGCGGGCGATGGCGGCAGCGTCGTCAATGCTCGCTCGGCGGATAATCATGCGCATTCCACTGGAGCATAAGCAAGGCCTACATCGGACACTTTTCGGTCCAATGTAGGCCCAACATGCGATACTTACTTCAACAGGCCCGGTATCTGCGTCGGGATGCGTGCCACCTTGACGCCCGCATCCTCCAGGGCGTCGATTTTACCCTGGGCTGTGCCTGCGCCGCCCGAGATGATCGCGCCCGCATGACCCATCCGGCGTCCTTCAGGGGCTGTGCGGCCCGCGATGTACCCGGCAACAGGCTTGGTGACGTACTCTTTGATAAAGGCGGCTGCCTTCTCTTCTTCGTCGCCGCCAATCTCGCCCATCATCACGATCTTTTCAGTGGCCGGGTCATCCTGGAACATGCGTAGGCTCTCGATAAAGTTGGTGCCGTTGATGGGGTCGCCGCCAATGCCAACAGCGGTGGTCTGGCCCATGTCGGCCTCAGTGAGCGCCCAGATTACCTCGTAGGTCAATGTGCCGGAGCGCGACACCATACCGACGTTGCCGGGCTTGCAGATGTAGCCGGGGATAATGCCGACCTTGGCCTCGCCTGGTGTAATAAGGCCCGGGCAGTTAGGTCCAATCAAGCGGCTCGGCCCGTCCTTGATGATGTCCCAAACGCGCATCATATCGAGCACAGGTATTCCCTCGGTGATGCAGACAATGAGGGGCAGGCCCGCCGCGTGTGCCTCAAGGATAGCGTCGGCAGCGAATGCCGCAGGCACATAGATAATGGAAGCGTTTGCGCCTGTCGCCGTGACTGCGTCTTTTACGGTATCAAATACAGGCACGCCAAGCGTCTCTGTGCCGCCCTTGCCGGGTGTCACGCCGCCCACTACGCCAGTGCCGTACTCTATCATTTGCTGTGTGTGGAACGCACCTTCGCGCCCGGTGATACCCTGCACTAACAGGCGGGTATCCTTATTCACAAGTATGCTCATTCTTGTATAGAACCCCCTCGTCCTTTCGAAATAGTAGCGCGGCATTATACCATATTAGGCGAACGGGCGGCGACCAGGGGCGGTGGTTGTCAGCAGGGCTGATACAAAGTCGGAAATGCTCGTGAAGTGGTCACCACCCAGACTTTGTCATTCTGAGCCACAGCGAAGGATCACTACCCCTGGCAGATTGCTATGGAGATTGATTCTTCACTTCGTTCAGAATGACACCGCCGAGAGGGCACGCCTGATACCGACTTTCCATCAGCCCTGGTGGTTGTTAGGGGCCAGGGATTTATGGATTCACCGCAGAGAGCGCAGAGTTTCACTGAGGTTTTTAGGGGTAAGCGTTCAGAAAAGGGGTGCAGGGGCGAAGCCCATGACAGGGGTATGGGGGACACCCCCATACTCCCCTTCTTCTTAGACTCCTCTCCCAAGTGTGGGAGGGGTTGGGGGTGGGTCGTGGCTTACCTGGGTGTCAGGTTGCTCCACCCCAAATCTGAACATTTACTTTTAGGGTTTGCATTGTGCTCTGGGAGTGTGTATGCGACACTTGGCATCTTCCTCTTAATACGAGCCACAAAAACCTTGGCGTCTTGGCGTCTTGGCGTCTTGGCGTTTCAAAAGGGGACCCGATTACCCATCCAGGCCTACTATGTCCATTCGCTTGCCTGATAGGAGCTTAAACGTAATCAGCAAGGCGAATGAGAAGACTATCAGGACCGCCGACAGCACTATTGCCGCGTTCAGGTCGCTTTCCAGCGCGGTGTATATGGCGAGGGGCATGGTCTGGGTGCGGCCCTCAAAGTTGCCCGCGAAGAGGATTGTCGCGCCAAACTCGCCCAGCGCGCGTGACCAGGCCATAGCCGCGCCGCCCAGTATGCCCGGCAAGGCAAGCGGCAGGACAATATGCTGGAATCGCGCCCACCTCCCCGCCCCCTCCGTGGCGGCTGAGGCGTCAAGCTCCGGCGGTACGCTTTGGAAGCCTGCGCGGGCCGACCTTATATAGAAAGGTGACGCCACAAACGTCTGCGCCAGGATAACGGCAGCCGTGCTGAAAGCCAGGTCGAACCCCGCCCCCTCCAGCATCGGGCCAAGCAACCCGCGCCGCCCAAACGCCAGCAGCAAGGCGATACCGGCCACAGCTGGCGGCATAACCAGCGGCACCTCCACAAGCGTTTCGAGCAGCCTCTTGCCCCGAAACCGGTAACGGCCCAGCAAGTAGGCGAGCGGCGTGCCGAACAGCACCATCAAAAGCAGGCTCACGAGGCTCGTAAAGAGACTCAGCCATAGGGCATCGCGAACTATAGGGCGCGTCGCATAATCGGCAAGATCAGAGAGCGGCACGCGAAGAAGCAGCGCCACGATAGGGAGAGTAAGGAAGCCCACGCCCACGGCCACCGCCAACCCAAGCCCCAGCACACCGAGAAATCCGCCCAGGCTGCGGGTGCGTCCTATGCCTGCTGCTCTATTCTCCTTGCTGGAGGCCAACTCCCCGCGCCGTTCCGTTTCCAACTATTCTCCCTCGTCTGCCGGACCGAATCCAAAGCCCTTCAGCACCGATTGCCCTGCTTCAGAGAGCACATAATCAACAAACCGCTTCGCGCCGGCCGGGTTCGAGGCGTTCTTCAACGGGGCGATATAATACCGTGCCGGCACATTATATTGCGCCGGTATATCTATTTTACCCACTTTACCGCCCGCCGCATCGGTCACATACACAATGCCCGCATCTGCCTCGCCAAGCTGCACCTTCGCCACCACTTGCCGCACGTTATCTTCCCTGGAAACAACATTCGCGAGCACAGCATCCTTAAACCCTGCGCCGTAAGCAGGGTCGGCTGAGAGCTTGTCCAACATTTGCAAGCTGTAATTGCCGGCAGGCACAGATGGCCCGGCCACCACCAGCTTCAGGCCCGGCGCTGCGATATCTTGCAGCTTTGATACTTTGCCATTATCCGGCTCGGTTATTACTACCAACCTGTTTGTCGCCATCAGCTTTTGTGTGCCCGAAGCTATTTCGCCGGACACGATAGCCGCATCCATAGTCTTTGCGTCCGCCGACACGAAAACATCGGCCCGCGCACCCTGTGATAGCTGCGTCACCAGCGTCTGCGAGCCTGCGAAGTTGAACGTCGCTTTCACAAGACCTGCTGTATTCAGGTTGTCCCCGACCACGCCAAATGCATCCTTAAGCGATGACGCAGCGAACACCACCACTTCACCTGAGGCTGCCGTTGGGGTGACGGCAACACCACCGCAGCCCCCAACCAACATAGAAAGCACCACTACGAGTGAGAGTGGAAGCAACTTGCGTAAGCGCATTTACAGCCCGCCGCCGCCACCCGTGCGAGTAGCCAGCATCACCGACGTTGACTTGACCATCGCGACAGCCTCCATCCCTACAATCAGGCCCATCTCGTCGGCTGCCTCTGTGGTGATCACCGCCACTATATGGTTATCGCCCACCTGCATATCCACCTGGCACATTACATCGCCCCTCTTAATGGCGATAATGGTGCCCGGCAGCTTATTGCGCGCGCTGGTCAATGAGATGCCTTCTTCGTTCATACTGCTACCTCCCTGGTTATCAACTACCGAATCCGCATTCTGATAGCTAGAACGTCAGCCCTCGCCGCGAGACAGGAGCAGCGCAACTTGCAGCGCAAGCCGTGAATCTGCATCGTCGTAATCGAGGCCCGTGAGCGCCTGTATCCGAGCCAGCCTGTAGCGCAGCGAATTGCGGTGAACATAGAGCGCGTTCGCCGTTCGGCTGGCGTTGCCCCCATGCCGCAGATAAGCATCGAGCGTCTTCACAAGGTCGCCGTGGTGCTCACGGTCGTAGCGAAGCAGCGGCGCAAGCAAGCCGAGATAATAGCTCGCCTTGCTGGGATCGCTGCTCAAGGCGTCAAGCAATGGCCCGAGATGGTCAGACAAGACGGTTGCCTACATCACGGACAGACCTGTGCCGAACATGGTTCTCAAGGTGCATACACCAGTTTTATCACACTTATTGCGCGCCGGACTATGCAACTTGCACAAAAGTGAGGCCGCCGGAAAAGCAGGCTAATAAAAAGAGAGGAGACGGTACACATACCGTCTCCTCTCCTGCTTTCGGGTTTACCTCTCACCACCCCCTCCGGCTCCCATGCCTGCTTATTTTTGCTGTATAAAGACCACCGTGAAATAGTGCATCCCATCGCCCGCTTTAGCGTAGCCAACGCCTACACGATCGTAACGCCCATCAAGCATTACCGCCCGATGGGGAGGACTGTTGAGATAAGTAGCGAGCGCGGTCTTGACTGCTTCTGCATCGTCAAAGTTATTCTTCGCGATAATCTCTCCGCTGAAGGCGTAGGAAATGCCCTGCTCTTTCAGCAATTGCAGCGTGTCTTTGCCATCGGGCGTGACGTGCGCGAAATAGCCTCGTGTGGCCATGTCGGTGCTTCGCGAGCGCGCAAACCGGCCCAACTGGTCAGTTGGCATAACGGTCTGTACCCCGGCTGCTGCGCGTTGCCCGTTGACCGCATCAAACAGCGCCTTCTCCATCGCGTTCATATCCACCGGAGGCTGCGGGTTGGGTTGAGGCTGAGGCTGTGTGCTTGTCGCCTTGGCAGAGGTGCGGTCATCAGACTTCTGCGTCCTGTCATACGCTATGCGCCCCAGCAGGGTTAATTGCACGCGGCTGTCGCTCGCCGGTAGCTCAGGGTGATACTCCATGCGTGCACGCTCAAACCACTGCACTGTCATGCCGTCCTGCGAAATGACTTCTGAGATGGGAAAACCGAAGAGTTGCAGGCCGCCGTTGTTGCGCCAGAACGACAGAAACGGCTCGGTGAGCGAGTGGCCTGTTTCAGCGAAATAACTCTTAGCACTCGTGGGCGTGAACGCACCGACCTTGCCAAAGGTGCTGCCTGCCGATATGTCAACACCAAGCCTGGTGAGCTGTATGGAAGTGCCCTTGGCGGCAAGCTCAGGGTGGTATTCCATCTTCATTCGCTCGAAGTACTGCACCGTGCGCCCATTTTCGACCATCTCCGGGCTGAGTGGGTAGCCGATCAGGCTCACACCATACCGCTCGAAGGCGTCGCGAAATCCGCCCTGTACAGGCTGTTGAGCGGGCGCGAAAAGACGATATGGCAAACCGTGAGAAAGTGCCATCGCGCCGACAGACGAACGCGGTCCACCTGAAGCAGAAACCGCCGCGGAGGCGGATTGCTGGGAAGCAAGGAGAGGAACTATAACGAAAATTGAGAGGATAATTGCACGTTGCCAGGCAGCACTGGTACGAACCCTCAACGAAAAGACGATGTCAGCTATCTCGCTGGTAATATTCATAATTGCCTGCATCTGGAATCTCCTTGAGCGTCCAAGTTGAGGAGCAGGCTTTCGAACAGATCAGCCGAACGAAAGCTCTATGCACTTTGAAAGGGCCTATACCGGGCAGGTTGCATCTGACACGTATTCAAAAGTAAGCCCACCCGCCAATTATAGCCTCGTAGAGCGCACAGCGAGTACGATATTTACCGTATTGTTCTCTACGGATTTTGCTACTAATCCTCCGCACCATTCGCGCACAAAATGCGGGGTGAAACCCTCACTGCAACGGTCGACCTACACCAGATTGTCCCGTTCGCAGAGCGCAGATCCACCCCCTTCGTAGCAGTTCAGCCTGGGGGTGCAGCGGGGGTGTAGGGGCGCAGCCCATGACAGGATCATGCCTTCCATGTCAGCATTGTACAAGGGGGTACAGGGGCGAAGCCCATGACGGGGGTGTGGGGGTGTCCCCCACTCTCCCTTCTATTTAGACTCCCCTCCCACGTGTGGGAGGGGCTGGGGGTGGGTCTTTCCTTACCTGGATGCTAGGTTGCCTCACCTCAAATCTGAACATTGACCCGCTTTCATTATCTTGACACTGACATATAAATGATTTACTATATAAATGGTTGTTTATGTGTTACAGTATGAATGGGCTGCCGATTGGAGAAGAAGAGCTTGGACAGAGGAGTTACATCAGCAGGAGCGACTAAGGAATCCGGGCGCAACTCGCGCAAACGGATCGAGGAACACATCCCACCTGTTCTCTCTCTTGAGCAGGCCGAGGCCATGCACGACCTCAAGCTCTTCTTGAAGGCCGTGGCGGATGTGAACCGTCTGGCCATCCTGCAAGAGCTTGGCCGGGAAGGCGGTCTCAGCGTGCTTGATCTCTCTGATCGCCTCGTCCTGAGCCAGCCGCTCACATCGTGGCATCTGCACATACTCAAGCGCGCTCATCTGGTTTCGCCCACAAACCAGGGGCGCCAGCGCATCTACCGACTCCGCCGCGAGCGCCTTCAAGAATACAAAGACCTCTTTCATTGGGTAATGGACCTGTAGGGACCGGAAATGAGAAATAAGTAATGAGATCAGATGAGCAATCTATTCATTCCTCAAGCACATAGTCTCACTTCTTATTTCTCATTTCTTTCAAAAGGAGAACAAACAACAATGGCGAAGAAAAAGATCAGGGTTGCTATTATCGGTGTAGGGAACTGTGCTTCCTCGCTTGTACAGGGCGTGCATTATTACAAAGATGCCCCGGACGACCAGTTCATCCCCGGCCTCATGCATACGCGCCTCGGCGGCTATCACATCAGCGACATCGAGTTCACCGCCGCGTTCGACGTGGACAAGAACAAGGTTGGCAAGGACCTCTCCGAAGCCATCTTCGTCGCGCCCAACAACACATACAAGTTCAGCGAAGTGCCCCACCTCAACGTGCCCGTTATGCGCGGCATGACCCATGATGGGCTGGGACAGTATCTCTCACAGGTCATCGAGAAGGCTCCCGGCTCCACCGTTGATATTGTGAAGGTGTTGCGCGACACCAGGACCGATATGATCATCAACTACCTGCCCGTTGGCAGCGAGATGGCCACAAAGTGGTATGTCGAGCAGGTGCTCGAAGCTGGAGTCGGCTTCATCAATTGCATCCCTGTCTTTATCGCCCGCGAAGAATACTGGCGCAACCGCTTCGAGTCGAAGGGTTTGCCCATCATTGGCGACGACATCAAGAGCCAGGTGGGCGCAACCATCACCCACCGCGTGCTGACGCGTCTCTTCCGCGAGCGCGGCGTCAAGATCGACCGCACCTACCAGCTTAACTTCGGCGGCAACATGGACTTCTATAATATGCTTGAGCGCAGCCGCCTCGAGTCGAAGAAGATTAGCAAGACCAACGCCGTCACCTCGCAGCTTGACTACGATCTCGGCGAAAACAACGTGCACGTCGGCCCCAGCGACTATGTACCGTGGCTTGAGGACCGCAAGTGGTGCCACATCCGCATCGAAGGCACCACCTTCGGCGATGTGCCTCTGAACATGGAATTGAAGCTTGAAGTATGGGACAGTCCCAACTCGGCGGGTGTCGTGATAGATGCCATTCGCTGCATCAAGCTGGCTCTCGACAACAACATCAGCGGCGCTCTTGAGGCCCCTTCGTCCTACTTCATGAAAAGCCCGCCCGTGCAGTACACCGACGACATCGCGCACGACTCTGTCGAAGAGTTCATCGCCACCTATGGCGGCAAGCGCGACCGTGTAGAGGCACGCATGGCCGAGCTAGCAGAAACATTGACACAGCCTTCTAACCAGGCATCCTCCGACGGCACGCCCGCTATCCCGACCGAAGTAGCGCCCTCCGTCAGCAGGCATGAAAAGTAATTACGAATTGCGGATTAATGTGATAATACATCAAGTGCAAATTTGTAATTTGTTTGAATGGAGCATCTATGAGCTTCCTTAACACGGCAGCCGAACATCTGTGGGTTGGATTCAAATATTACTTCTACAGGGGCACAAGCTGGGTCGCCAGCAAGGTTCCTGTGCGCTTCAGCTATGCTGTAGCCTCACTCGTCGGCGACTTTGTGTACCTGACCTGGAAGCGGCACTCGGCCAACGCGGTTAGCAATATGCGCCGCGTGCTGGGGCCAACCGCTTCCTGGCAGACGGTAAAGCGCCTATCGCGCAACTCGTTTCGCAATTACTGCAAAACGATGGTTGACTTCCTGCGCTTCCCCTACCTCGACGCCAACGACATCACCAAGGCTGTCCCTATCCGCTATGGCATAGAGCACCTGCAAGAGGCGAACAGAAAGGGCAGCGGCACGCTTATCATCAGCGGACACTTCGGCAACTGGGATATAGCGGGCGCGATCATGCTAAGTTACGGGCTTCCCCTCAATGCGGTATCAGAGAGCTATGAGCCAAAGAAAATTGACGACCTGGTAAACGGCACTCGTGAGAAGGCCGGCATAAAAATCATCAGGCTCGAAACGCATTCGCTCAGGCAGATCTTTACCGCGCTGAAGAAGAACGAGGCGGTCACTATCCTGTTCGATAGGCCCGAACCCACCACCGAGGGAGTGCCTGTGCAGTTCTTCGGCGAAACCGCCTATGTACCCGCAGGTCCTGCTGCTATTGCCATCAAAACGAAAGCCTCCATACTGGTCGGCTACTGCGTTCGGATGCCCGGCAACAAGACCTTTTACGGCGCGGTCGAGCCGCCCATCGAGTTCGAATCGCTGCTGACAGGCAACAAAGAGGCCGACATACAGATTGTCACGCAACAATACGTGAGCAGGATGGAGCAGGTAATCCGCCGCCACCCCGACCAGTGGTACATGTTCCGCGAAATGTGGCCCCGCACCGAGGAGCACGACGCCGAGATCCGTCAGAAACGCTTCTGGGGCGGCCAAAAGACCGCCAACGAAGGTCTGGTTAACGGCTAGAAGCGGGCAAAGAAGAGTACTTCATGAACAGGGCTGGGGTTTCGACCCCAGCCCTGTCTTGCTGCTGACCTAGGGCACATCCTCATCGTCGTACTCAACCGGGTTCGTCTCGCTCTGAACTGTGCGGCCTGTGTGAGCGTCCACCCATAGTTCCAGTTCCTTATCCGGTCCCGTGTACGTGATATGCCATCTGCTTGTTGGTCCATAGTCTGTCGGCCACTGTTCCGTCAGGTCAAGATCCAGGAAAGGCGGCATCTCATCACCCTGCTGCTCGCTGAATGCACGCGCATCAGGGAGCGACCCGCTAAAAACATCGCGTGGGCCAAACTCAACCTCGTGCAAGAGCTTTGCAGCACGCTGTAGATCCTCTGTTGATACAGCATAACCCAACCCGTCGGTCGCATCCACACCTACTATTGTCGGCGGGCTTGTATCCAGCACCATCACCGAAACTCCACTTCCATCGGCGCGAATATACTGCATTTCGAGCAGCAAGACGCTGTCTGCCCGCAGTTCGTCACCGTTCTCCACGCTGGAGTGCGGGTAGGCAAACACCCTGTACAGCATAGCAGATCTACCAACCGACCCATCGGCCTCTTTTTGAGCGGCGGCAAGCAGCACAGGCCACGACGCCGCCTCCGCATACAGAGGCGCATTCTTCAGGAGCGCAGCCCGCTCCTGGTACGCAGAGAGCGAAGGCACGGCTGAAAAGAGGCTGCTCAGGCTCCATGCGGCCAACCCACCAAGAAGCAACACAACAGCCAGTATAGTCGAGCCAATAAACAGAAGTGTGCGCCTGTTCCATGAGGAGTTTCGCACGGGGCCATAAGCGTCGGGAGCCCGACCGGCTGCTACGTCCGCCATTTGTACCCGTTCTACAGAAGACGGGTGAGTACGGGCCAGAGGCGAGAACCAGGACGGTCGGGCTTCCACCAGGTTCTGGTCTGCCAGCTTTATCTGTGCCGACCTGTATGCATCCGGGTTGCCCGTCAGCCGCATAGCAAAGCTGTCGGCGGCGCGCTCATCTCTACGCGACAGGTAATTGCCCATCAGGCTATTGATAGAGGACCCTATACCGAAAGCCATGATAAGGTACGGCATTGCCGCCACATCACTCGGCCCTTCCAGGCCGCCTCCATACGAGAACAGGCTCATTAACAGGAAGGCTATCAATGCTGTCACGAGCGAGAAGACGCCCGCGAGAGCAACGGCTCTCTGCACATCGTTATGGACGTGATGCGCCATCTCGTGTGCCAGGATGCCCTCTAGCTCGTCATATGTGTAGTTCTGTAGGAGAGTATCGGCCAGTACAATGCGCCGCGTCTTGCCCAGGCCCATCAGCCATGCGTTCGTGGCTGTAGTGCGGTTGCTGACTTCGGTAACGTACATGCCGAGTGCGGGTATACCTGCCCTGCGAGCCAGTTCGGTCAGCCGCTCCACTAGCACAGGATCGTCAAGGGGGCGTACTTTGAATGAGATAGGCAGTAGCAGCACCGGGTAGATATATGCCCTCACAAAGGCGGCAAACCATGCGAGGAGAGCAATGGGCAACCACCACCCATCCGAGTATGCACGTACCACCAGGTAGAAGATCTCAAGCCCCACCAGCCAGACGCTCAGGGCAAGTACAAATCCCCTGATATAGTCGCGCCACCACGCGGGTAGTGTCTGCGTAAGCAAACCGTACTTACGAGGCAGCATGTAGCCCGAGGCAAACACAACGGGCAGCAGCAAGAGCAAAAAGCCTGCACCAATCACCAGACTATAGAGCGCCACTACAAGGCCTGTGTTTTCCGTGGCGCTGCTGACCCAGTCGCGCAGCATGATTGAGGCTGCCGGGCTGATAATATTCCAGGCCACAATAAACACGACTACATAAACGGCGATCTGCAGCCCGCGCTGCCAGGCTGCATACTCTCTCGCCATTTCCTGCCGTCGTGGATCGAAGCCGGTTGTAATTTCTGCGTCTGCCGCAGACGAAATATCAGCCATGTCACTTTCCTGCTACGCTGAAGCTTGCTACACCCATACTCTAGCACCACCCAGGCGCGGAGACAATAGGCAATCAGTCCGTGCAGAAATAGGAAGCCGTATGGCTTTCCGCTACGTGTCTGCGTAAACGGATGGCTCTTAGATGAGATAGCGACAGGGCTGATGCAAAGTCGAAAATGCCGGTGATCCGACCACCATCCAGACTTTGTCATTCACATAGAGTGAAGAATCACTGTCCCTGGCAGATTGCTATGGAGGTTGATTCTTCACTGCATTCAGAATGACACCGCTAAGAGGGCACGCCCCAAACCGACTTTGCATCAGCTCTGCTGTCTTAACATTCTCCCCCTGCAATTTTGCCGTCAGACATGATATAATCAGGTGTACAACTGATTCTTCGTCCCACTTTGCGCTTCGCGGTAATATACCGTGTTATTGCTGTATATCGCGCTATTTCTTCTTATGACACACTGAACTATGAAGACCTACTATCTGATGAGAATAGCCGCCCTCCTTGCCAGGTTGGTGCCCCCACGTATCGCGTACTGGCTCTGCTCCCTCGTGGGCGGGATAGTGTTCTGGCTCAGCCCTAATATCCGTGAAGCTGTGATGGACAACTTCAGCCACGTCCTCCCCAAAGCGACCTTACGAGCGCGGCGCAAGCTTGCTCGGCAAACCGTGCGCAACGTAGCGAAGAACTACTACGACGTCTTGCGGCTTCCCGGCATGGCCAAGCGCGACCTTGACCGCACAATCACTATCTACGGCATGGAACATATAGATGACGCGCTGGCGAAGGGCAAGGGCGTTATCCTCACAGGCGGACACATCGGCAACTTCTCCATCGTGGCCCAGATGGCCGCTGCCAGGGGCTATACGATGTCCATCATTGCCGAGGACATCGAGCCGCAGAAACTGTACAATTTTATCAACAGCTTGCGTGCACGCTTCGGCCTGCGCATGATAAAGCTTGGCAGCGCGGAAGTGCGTACTATCTACAGGCTCCTCAGGAACAACGAGGGGTTGATGCTGGCAGCCGACCGCGATGTAAACGACGACGGCGTGCCCACCATCTTCTTCGATGCGCTAGCCGCTATGCCTCCCGGCCCGGTGGCGCTTGCTCTGCGTATGGGCACACCCTTCCTACCCGTGTACACCTACCGCAAGCCCGACAACACATCGGTCGCTTACGTAAGCCCGCCGATGGAATTCGTCCGCACAGGAGACCGTGACCTTGACCTCAAGGTGAACATGCGCAAGATAGCGGAAGTGCTGGAAGAGCAAATCACAAAGAACCCCAGCCAGTGGGTGGTGTTGCAGAAGATATGGGATAAGCAATATACTGTCAAAGAGACAACTATCGCGTCTGAATCCCCAGACATACCCTCCCTCGAGCTAATCCCCACTCCAGAACTAACCGGGGTGGGACGTAAGGCGTAAGCTACTGCGTACTACGTACTGCGTACGACCGCAGACGACAGACCGCCGACCGCCGGAGTAGTTAGGGTTATAGCCGTTACCTTTTACTTCTCACCTCTCACTTCTCACTCCGTACGTTTTACGCTTCACGTTTTACGAATCCCCCTCCCATAGAAGAGGCCCCAATGAACACTTTTCGATATTCCCGCTGGGATGGTACCCAGCAAATTATGCCATTCGACGCTGATGCAATCATGGACGCTATTTCAGAGGATATCCTCGCCCACGGCGATGTGCAGCGCGCCCTCGAAAAGCTGATGCAGCAGGGATATAAGTTCCAGACCGGTGAGAGAATGCCCGGCCTGCGCGATCTGCTGGAGAGGCTCAAGCAGCAGCGCGGCGACACTCTGCGACGCAACAACATGGACTCGGTTGTAAAGGACATCCAGCAGCGGCTCGAAAAGGTCAAAGAAACCGAGCGGGCAGGCATCGACCAGCGAGTAGAGGAAGGCCGCCAGCAGCTTGAAGCCCAGAACGGCGAAAATAGCTCGCCGCAGGAAAGTGGCGAAGGCAGCGAAGGCAGCGAAAGTAGTCAAGGCAGCCAGCCCACACCGGACCAGCGCGAGATGTTCCAGAAAATGCTGGAGAACATGGCGCAGAAGCGTAAAGAGCAGCTGGATAATCTCCCCGGTGATATCGGCGGCCAGATCAAGAACCTGAAAGAATACGACTTCATGGACCCCGACGCCCGCCAGCAGTTCCAGGAGCTTCTGGGCATGCTTGAGCAGCAGATGGTCCAGAACACATTCTCGGGCTTGCAGCAGGGAATGCAGCAGATGCAGCAAGATCCCGCTGCTATGCAGGCCACCCGCGATATGCTGAAGGACCTCAACCAGATGCTTCGCGACCGCGAGGAGGGCCGCGACCCCAAGTTCAACGAGTTCATGCAGAAGCACGGCCACCACTTCCCTCCCGGCATAGAAGATCTCGACCAGTTGATGGAGCACTTGCAGGCACAGATGCAGCGTATGGAAAATATGCTCGAGTCGATGTCACCTCAGCAGCGCGCCCAGCTACAGGGAATGATGGACCAGCTAATGCAGGACGCCGGGCTGCGTGCCGAAATGCAGGAGCTTGCAGAGCACCTCGGACAGATGATGCCGGGGCCAGGCCAGGGACGGCAGTACAGATTCTCGGGCGATCCAGACGAATCAATGACCATGTCCGAAGCTATGCAGATCATCGAGCAGCTTGACGAGCTTGAAAAGCTGGAGCGCGAGCTTAACGCGGCGCGGCGCGGCGACAACATCGACGATATCGACGCCAACAAGGTGGGCGATCTGCTTGGTCCCGACGCGAAGCAAGCCCTCGACCAACTGCAGGAGCTTGCACGCCAGCTAGAAGAGGCGGGCTACCTGGAATGGAAGGGCGGCGAGATGCAGCTTACCCCTCGTGCCACTCGCAAGCTGGGTCAGAAGGCGCTGCAAGACATCTTCTCCTACCTCAAGCGCGATGCGTTCGGCAAGCACGCAATCAGTATCAAGGGCCGAGGAGGCGAGCGCACATACGACTCCAAGGCATACGAGTTTGGCGACCCGTTCCACATGGACATGCGCGCCACGCTCGGCAACGCCCTTGCGCGAGGTGGCGTCGGCACACCCGTCAAGCTAAAGCCCGAAGACTTCGAGGTTTTCTCCACTGAGTATATGACGCAAAGCTCCACGGTTCTGCTAATTGACATGAGCCGCTCCATGCTGCTGCGCGGCTGCTTCCTGGCGGCCAAAAAGGTGGCCCTCGCCCTCAACCATCTCATCAGGTCGCAATTCCCCAAGGACGACCTTTACATAGTCGGCTTCTCCGGCTACGCACGCGAGCTTAAGCCCGAGATGCTGCCCCAGCTTGACTGGAGCGAATACCAGTACGGCACGAACCTCCAGCACGCACTCATGCTCTCCAGGCAGCTACTGGGGCGCAGGAACAGCCCCAACAAGCAGATCATCGTAATCACAGACGGCGAGCCAACAGCACACCTCGAAGATGGCGAGGTCTTCTTCAACTACCCGCCCACCTTCCGCACCATACAGGAGACCATGCGCGAGGTAGTGCGCTGCACCCGCGACCGCATCGTAATCAACACATTCATGCTCGAAAGAAGCTACTACATGGCCGACTTCGTAGAGCAAATGACCAAGGTCAACAAAGGCCGCGCCTTCTACGCCACCCCCGAAGCCCTCGGCGAATACATCCTGGTTGACTACGTAGCCAGCAAGAAGAAGCGGCTGAAATAACAACTGCAATCCAGGCAAGGTAGAGAAGGGAGCGTATTGGCTCCCTTCTCTGCTTAAGCGCGCTGCACCCAGGCGTACCTCGACGAAAGTCGGTGTCGCCACCTCCTCTGCGCCCTTGTCATTCTGAACGCGTCGCAATAAAGATGCGGCAGGTAAGCGCACCCCACGAGGCAGTGTCATTCTGAGCGAAGCGAAGAATCCGTCTGGGTAGAAATTAGTATGGAGGTTGATTCTTCACTGCGTTCAGAATGACACCACCATGAGGGCACGCTTACCTGCCGCATCTTTGTTAGCGATACACTGAGCGGAGTGAAGAATCTGGTCCCCCTCTTTTCTCGTGGGATTGGACCCGGAATAACCCTCTGTGCCACTTGCACGCTAATCTCACTGCTGGTATTCTAATGAAGTCAATATTGCTACTCAGCCATCGCTCCTGACCGTCCTCTTTGATGGTCGATGTTCCTTCGCACCACTACATCCTACGGGAAAACCGGCATTGAGGAGTCTCTATTCCTCTGCTATACTGATGTCGTGCCAAGGGAGGGAAATGGTAAATGGCCGGATTCAAATACCAGATTGAGAAGAGCGCCAGCCGCGCACAGTTTGAAACCGACAAAATGAAGCGGATCAACAAGCTTCGCTCGACGGCTGATCAAGCACGCAAAGGCATAAAGAAGGAAACCGTCGCGCTCGGTGAGAAGGCTCTCGAACTGGCCACGGTGGGCGAAAATCTCGACCCCACCCTGCTGGAGATCGCCAACAGGATCCTCAAGCTGCAGTACCAGGTGGAAACGCTCCTCAAACAGTTGGAGGGTGTCAAGACCGAAGTGTGGGTCGCTCCTCCCCCTCCACCACCTCCCCCGCCGCCCCCACCCAGGCAAGTCACGCTGGAAGCAGAGCAACCCAAACGGCCTGACACAACCCAGACCAAAAACAGAGTGTCACAACGCCTCATGGCATACGTGTCAGAAGAGGTCAACAAGATTGACTGTCCTCAGTGCCGCACTCTCGTACAGGAAGATGACGCTGTTTGCTACAACTGCGGCTATCGCTTCAAAGCGCCCGACACTGTCCCCGCGTCAACTCCCGGTTCGGAATAGCAACGAACATGGTCAACCTCATCGGCAAAGGCATAGCTGAACGTGTGTATCCCTCCCGCTCCAGATAAGTCGCCCTCCCCAACCCGAGAAATAAACGAAGCCATTCTCGCCGCCATATGGAACGAGCAGGCACCGTTGCGCGGCCCTATGTGGGATTGCAACGGCCAACCCGTGGCGGTAGTGTACAGGGGCAGGTGGACCGCCGGGAGCGGGCCTGACTTCAACGGGGCGATGCTCGCGTTGGGCGAGGCGGGCGGCAAGCTGGTCAATGGCGACGTTGAGATGCACCTACGCTGTTCCGACTGGTATGCCCACGGCCACGACACCGATCCTCGCTATAACAGCGTCACCCTCCATGTTGTCCTCTGGCCCGTAGCAGCAAAGCCCGTGCAGCGTGCCGACGGCAAAAGCATTCCCACCCTCGTGCTCGCCGACTACATCACGATGCCCACAACAGAATTGCTCGAGCGCGTCAGCCCTATGCTGCCCAATCTCGGCACCCTCTCAGAAGAACCCTGCTGGCAGCGTACCGAGCACTGGCCGCTCGAAAAGCTCTACGAGCACGTGGATGCCGCCGGCGACGCACGGCTCAACGCAAAGGCCGCGCAGATGGAGGCCGATCTTGGCGTCTACGGCTCGCTCGATGATGTGTTCTACAGGGGGATCATGGATGCGCTCGGCTATTCGGCCAACCGCGAGCCGATGCGCGCCCTTGCCGCAGCCCTACCACTGGACCAGCTATTGCTCCTCCCACTCTCCCGCGACGAAGGCGAACGCGCCCTGCTCCTCGAAGCCGTCCTGCTCGGAGCGGGCGGCTTGCTGCAATCCCAGCGTCCCGACCTTACCGCCAACGACTGGCTCTCATCAGACTATTCGGAAGAGATAGAGGAGCTATGGAGCAACAATGCTCCCATCCTCGGCATCAACCCGGCCAGGCCCATCACACAGGAGTGGGCTGTAGATCGCGTGCGCCCCGCCAACTCTCCTCCGCGCAGGCTGGCGGCGGGAGCACGTCTCCTCGCTAAATACCTCTGGACCCGCGACGGTATGCTCGGCCTCTTCCAGGAGCGTGCCGCCGATCTCGCGCCCGCCGAGCTTGCAAAGGAGTGGACGGGCATGTTTCAGGTGCCGGGCGACGGCTACTGGGCAAACCACAGTGACTTTGGCCGCAGCATGGGCGGCGCAACTACAGAGGACTTTGCCCTCATAGGCCAGTCGCGCGCTGCCGATATGGTGGTGAACATTCTTTTGCCCCTGCTGCTCGCCCACGCCGACTTGCGGGGCAGTGCAGGTCTACACGAAAAAGTGGAAGCAGTCTACGCGGTCTACCCGAAGCTGGCTGATAATAAGATAACGCGTGCCATGTCGGACGAGGTGTTCGGCCCGCGAAGGAGGGGCGCTATACGAGGGGCGAGACGCCAGCAGGGCCTCATACACCTTTATCGGTTATACTGTGAAGCGCGGCGCTGCTATGAGTGCCCCGTGTCCGGTCTGCGCAATAGAGAGCCTCAAACGCCCAACTACAAGGCGTAGGTTCAACAAGCAAATGACTACCTTCTGCCGGCAGATAATTACACAGTAGTAGTACCCATAGATAGTCACTGGTAGGAAGGACGTAATATTCACGCGAGATGTAATATTGGCTACAATGGAGAATAGGGAGGATATTGTGCCTAACATTATCCTGCCCACGGTTTTCGATTATCATGCTGACGAATTCTCACACGGCGTTTTGTGGAGCATCCGAAGCGTGCAACAAGCAAGATGAACGAGGTATCACGGTATGGTTTCCTCTGCTAGCTTACAACCGGCGCTAGTACTCGTGGTCGACCCCGACCCAACATATCAGCGCGATATGCGCGACCGGTTACTGAGGCTCGGCTACACGGCAAGAACTGCGGACGATCATCAGTCGGCAATGGCAATTGTTACAGCCACCCCGCCTGACGTAGTGCTGCTTCCCGGCTACGCAGACCAGGGCGAGGGCTGGACAGATCTCCAGCCGCAACTCGACAACTGGGGCATCCCGGTTCTGCGCCTCTCGCCACCCAATTACGACGATGTATCCGCTGTTCCCGAAATGCTGGTTATCAACGACGCCGATCTCAAGATGCGGCTGGATAGTGCCCTGCAACAGCGTAATCTCTACAAGGCGCTCGCCATCGAGAATGCCCGCCTGTCGGCTGAAAGGCTGCACGACGCCCTGACAGGCCTCTTCAACCGCCGTTACATGATGATCCGCGCAGAAGAAGAGATCAAGCGCTCGGCCCGCCGCAGCTATCCGCTCTCCTGCCTGCTTCTTGACGTAGACAAGTTTACCAACGTAAACGACCAGTGGGGCCATGTAGTCGGTGACGGCGTGCTGCGCGACCTCGCCCATATCGTGACGCGAACCATGCGCGCCAGCGACATCGTGGCTCGCTATCGCGATGATGAGTTCCTCGTGCTGCTCACAGACACCGACGCTCAAGGCGCACAGATCGCAGCCAACCGCTTGCGCGATGCTGTAGGCGGACACAGCTTCTTCAACCCTGGATCCGAAGACGCTATCAAGCTGACCGCATCACTCGGTATCGCCTACTGGCAGCCAATTTCGGGGCCGGGCGGCACCTGGGAACCTCAGTTGATAGCACTTGCCGAACGAGCATTGCGGGCCGCCAAGCTCTCAGGGCCAAACAGATTAGTCATGCTGCAAGCAGCCTGAGCCCCGTCGCCATTTCATATAACGGCTTGTTAGGGACAACAAAAAGCCACCTCCGAGTTGGGAGGTGGCTTTTTGTGTTGGGCACGGGAATTACTGCCAGGCCTTCTCTTCGCCTTTGCCGTAGTCCTGGTATGCCTTCTTGAGGCCGATCAGCACTTCGGCGGTGGTCTCCAGAAGGGCCTGCGCCTTTGGCTCTTCGACGTTAGCGAGGTTATTGCGAACCTCAGTGATAAGCTGATCGAGTGAGTTGACGGTGCTGTCGAGTACTGTTCGCGAGGAGCGAGCGAGTGTGG
This sequence comes from Chloroflexota bacterium, assembly GCA_039932335.1. Classification (GTDB taxonomy): domain Bacteria; phylum Chloroflexota; class Chloroflexia; order QHBQ01; family JADMIH01; genus JADMIH01. The sequence continues at coordinate 40,045 of JBDTQH010000029.1, read as the reverse complement.
ATCCGGTTGACATCGTGTTTTCTCCTAATCTCATCTTTAATATTCTACTACCAAAACTGCGTAGTAGAATATTATTCTAACATATTCTTCGTGATCACTCAAGGCGATCCGTCTGCTCAACGCCAGGTCGCGCTCCCCATTACGTTCACCCGAATGGCCTATCTTTCCTATAACAGCCCCAGATCCTGTCTCATTCTCCTCCATCAATGGCATTCCATACATGAAACCAACAGAACAGACCCTGCTGCGTGCGCATCAGCCCGGTCCAAGCCAAAAGGAGGACCCTGCCCAGACCAATACCGGTGTTCCCTGCCGGAGGACCTAAACCACCCTCCGTTACTTACCCAACCTTACCACCAGCATAGCTGGCACAGCAGCAGGTCAGCCTACTAACCAGGCCGACCTTGCCCTACCCCACACCCCTTCCCCTGCCTCCCTACTACCCACTACCCACCAATACACAATACGCAGTACGCAGTAGAGAGGAGGAGCGGTCACGATGACGCGGGGATAGTGGAGCATCGAAGCGCTCAGGGACACCGGTATTCCCTCACCACAATACCCTCGCTGCCGCATGCCCGGAATCCCGACCCCACCAAAAACCCCAACAATAGCGTCTTGGCGTCTTGGCGTCTTGACGTTTCAAACCGTCTCCCGCAGTTAGGCTTCCCTTCAGGGACGGCGGTCATGACTGACAACTCCTATCCCCTGCGCGAAATCCATAGCCCCCGCGCAAACGTGGTATCTTTAGGTAATATCACCAATACACAGCCAGGAGTTTAGATGCCAATCCGCAATTCTCACACCGCCACAGGCCGGAATAAACTACGCTTTCTTGGGCTGGGCGCGCTAACAGCCGCTACAATAGGGGCCACTACTGCTACCGTACTATCTATGCAGGGGCCCGATAAAGTCCCGCCCGTTGATGCACTGACGACCGATCCGCCAGGCGGCGGTGAGTGGCCTTTCGTGTCCATCATCGTTCCGGCTCGCAATGAGGAGCGCAACCTGCCAAAGCTCCTCCCCACACTACTCAGCCAGCACTACCCCCACTATGAAGTGATCGTCATTGACGACCAATCGACTGACGCCACGCCCCACATCCTCGCGGAATGGGCCGCCCGCGACCCACGCCTGCACGTGATAATGGGAGAAGACCTGCGCAAAGATGAGGGCTGGATGGGTAAGCCCCACGCCATGATGCAGGGAGCGAGAATTGCCAGGGGAGAATGGTTGCTCTTCACCGACGCCGACACACAGCACGAGCCTCTGTCGCTCGGCTCCTCCATCGCCTATGCCATCAAGCACAAAGTCGATCTCTTCACTATCGCCCCCACCATGGAGATCGTCTCGCCCTCGGAAAAGCTTATCATGCCCATCGCGACAATGGGCATCTCCTTCCTCTACCCTTTCTATAAGGTGAACGACCCGAAGAGCAGCATTGCGATAGCCAACGGCCAGTACATCATGGTGCGCCGAGACGTATATGATGCCGTGGGCGGTGTCGAGCGGGTAAAAAGCAAGATAGCCGAAGATCTGGAGTTCGGCAAAGCGGTCAAGAGCGACGGCTATAAGCTGCACCTGGCCGATGGACGGCACATCATGAGCGTGCGCATGTACACGAACTTCCAGGAAGTATGGGAAGGCTGGAGCAAGAACGTCGTCCTGTCGATGAAAGGCAACCCTCTGCAGGCCGTCTTATCGGTAACGGGCGTCTTCTCTATAGTGGGCCTGCCCTTTGTACTGGTGCGCTGGGTTAGCCGTCTCTGGAAAGCAGCGAACAGTACAGGTAATGCTCAAGACAAAATAGCGGCAGGCTGGGCCACCGCCATCTCATCGTGGTTTCTGGCCCTACCTCTCGTCTACCGCTTCCGCATCGACCAGGCCCTTGGCCTCTCGCCTCTCTGGACGCTCACCATGCCGGTAGGTGTGGCCACCTTCGGCGTGTTGATGCTCTCCTCGCTCATTCGCATCCTGACGGGCAAAGGCGTCACATGGAAGGGCCGCACATACGCCGACAAATAGCAGCCGCTACACCTGGGCTGTCACAAACAAAAGCACTTTACGCCATACCTCTTCGCGCTCGGCATCAAAAGGCACGCCGTGACCGCTATTCTGCCACCAGACAAGCTCTTTCCGGCCTGAGCCGAGGGTCCTGAACAAGTAGCTGGCGCTCTTTGGGTGAACAACATGGTCGAGCAACCCGTGCATAACGAGCGCGGGAGTCTGGATGGCAGGAACAAGCTTGCGGGTAACGCGCATGAGATCCAGCAGATGGTCTACCGCGATGAGGGGATAGCGGCGGTATGCATGGTAGCGAGTGTGTGCCTCGGGGTCGGTACTGGTGCCCGGCCGCCGGATATGGTGCCACCGAACGACGTGACGCACCACGGGAATCAAGTGTATGCGCTGGTCCCGGAAATAGATAGGGGAAGAAATAGTGACTACTTTGCTGATCTTGTTGGGATAAGCCGCACAAAGCTGCAGCGCAAGAAGCCCGCCCATAGAAAAGCCAACCACCACAACCTGTTCGCGCCCAATGAGCAGCCGCTCCAGCCCCTCAGAGGCCGATTGCAGCCAGTCGTGCCAGGTCAGGTGGGTCAGTGCCTCAGGTTCGGTGCCATGCCCGGCCAGCCGCACGCCCTCCACCCGAATACCGCGCTCGGCCAGATAAGTGCCAAGCCAGCGCATCTCCAGCGGACTGCCGCTAAAGCCATGTATCAGCAAACAGGCAACCGGAGCATCAGCGGGACCAAAAGTAAACGCATCCCGATCAAGCTCAGATTGCGGCGGCAACACCCGCCGTCGAAAACGCATTCGTTGAAAAACAGTACCCATAACTACGTTAATATTACCCCTTCAAGCATAACCATGTCAAAGCGAACGTAAGCACCAAAAGTGCCAACTCCACCTGGAATAGGGATGCAGATAGAACCACCTGCTGCCGAGGCCATGGGCGTCCCCCAACCATCCCTTATAAACCCTCCATCTCACCGCGAAGCTGGAGCAGCGATGGGATGAGGGGGTAGTAGCGTTCCACCCAGTCAAAGGGGTTGACAGGGCGCTCCCTGTCCGGGGGTATGGGGGTGTCCCCCATCTCCTAACCAATTAAGAAGCCCCCTCGTCCCGCCGAAGCGGGGAGAGCGGGTTGGGGGTGAAGGGTGTTCTTATTCTCCCCAAGCAGCGGGGATCTGGGGTGTCCCCATCTCCACAATAGCCGTCTGGTCAACACCTCATGCTTCTGTTAGAATTGAGCACGCGCCTGCCAACAAGCAAGGCCGCGCAAGTTGCCCTCTCACACTAACCCGTTACCCGCCCGCTGCCTGCTACTGCACAGCATATGAAGCCCATACCAACAACCACATGTCAATGAAGACTACTGACCACATCAACATGCCCAACCTGCGCCTGCTGCCTACAGAGGCGCTTGTACTGCACGAGCACGCCGACGAGAAGCGGGTCGCCCGCCTCGAAACGCGCCTGAGCACAGACGGCTTCCTCAAGAACCCGCCCATTGTCGCCCCAATCCCCGGCACCGAAAGATATGTAGTGCTGGACGGAGCCAACCGTACAAGCGCGGTAGCTCGGCTCGGCAGTCCTCATGTGCTGGTGCAACTGGTGGACTACAACTCCAACGCCGTGCAACTCTCTACCTGGCACCACCTGATTACGGGCCGCAAACCCGACGATTTTCTTCGAGCAATCGCGCCAGTGCCCGGTTTGGCCCTCCAGCCGGTGTCGCTTGAGATTGCACGTGCCGCCTTGCGCCTGCGCACTATCCTGGCCTACGTGGCAGTCCCTATGGGCAATGCCCAGCGAGGCTCGACCGTGTTCGCGGTCGACGGTATGCCCGGCACAGACCACCACAACACGATAGCATCGAACGCTCTCATCAACTCACTGGTCGACACCTATAAAGACGGCCAGGAGGTCACGATCCATCGCAGCAACAGCGATAACGTCGACGAACTCATCGACTACTACGATAACGTAGCCGGCCTGGTCGTATTCCAACCATACACGCCCGCCGATATCCTGGCGCTTGCAGAGGCAGGCACAAAAGTGCCGACAGGCATCACCCGCCACATCATCAACCCACGCGCCCTGCGAGTGAACGTACCAATGTCGCTGCTTTCAGGCCCCGAATCCCTGGAGGAAAAGAATGCCTGGTGGCACGAACAATTCAAGAGCAAACTAGCCGCCAACGAAGTACGCATGTATCAGGAGTCGACTTACCTGTTCGATGAGTGAGGCGGGCGGGGAACATAAGTAAAACGTAAAACGTAAAACGTAAGCCCATACAATCTGTAACAACCTTGGCGATTTGTCGTCCTGGCGTTTCAAACCCGTCCTTACGTTTTACGCTTTACGTTTTACTTACCACGTCCCGCAGCCTAGCCAGCCGTTCACCCAGGACGGCGGGGTCATTGGTTCGCAGGGTGATGTGGCCTAGCTTGCGGGCGGGGCGCGGCTCTTTGCCGTAAAGATGCAGGTGCGCGCCTTCGACCTCCAGCACACGGGCGGGGTCGGGCAGCGCGCCAATCAGGTTGAGCGTCGCCGAATAGCCCACAGGCGCGGTCGAGCCGATGGGCAAGCCGGATATAGCGCGCAGGTGGTTCTCGAACTGGCTTGTCTCGGCACCCTCGATGGTCCAGTGGCCGGAGTTGTGTACTCGCGGGGCCATCTCGTTCACGAGCAGTTGCCCCTTCACCTCGAATAGCTCTATAGCAAGCACACCCACATAATCCAGAGCATCCAGCACGCGCCGGGCATAGCTCTCGGCCTGTTGCTGTAGCTCCGCCGTAATGCCCTGAACCGGCGCAAGCGACAGTCGAAGTATGCCTTCTCTGTGGTGGTTCTCCACCAGTGGGTAGAAAGCAACCTGCCCGTTCACGGCCCGCACCGACAGAATAGACAGCTCGCGCTCAAACGGCACGAACCCTTCAAGGATAAGAGGCTGCCCGCCCATGGCCCGCCACGCTGCACCTACATCGTCCGTGCTTCTCAGCACAGCCTGGCCCTTGCCGTCGTAGCCGAAGCGCCGTGTCTTCAGCACAGCAGGTAGCCCTATCTTCTCCACGGCGGCGTCCAGTCCTTCACGGCTGCCAACTTCCGCAAAGGCGGGCACGGGTATGCCCTGGCTAACGAAAAAGCTCTTCTCACTGAAGCGATCCTGCGAAACGAGTAGAGCACCCGGCGGAGGATAGACAAGTGTCCGCTCGGCCAGCAAACGCACCGCGTCAACAGGCACATTCTCGAACTCATATGTAACCAGATCAAGGCCATCGGCGAACCGCTCCAGCATATCGTGGTCGCTGTAAGAGCCGACTAGCTGCTCGGCAAGATGGCTCGCGGGCGAAGCAGGTGTGGGGTCGAGAAAGCGGAAGCGCATACCAAGCGGATAGCCCGCCAGCGCGAGCATCCTGCCAAGCTGGCCCGCCCCCAGTATGCCTATCAGCGGTGTGTCAGGCGTTGGCGAGCGCATCATTCCTCGCGTGGGTCGGGGTGAGCCATCACAGACGAGGTTTGCTCGTGTCGGAAGGCGGCAAGAGCGTCCCGAAGATGTGCGTATTTATTGCCCAGAATAGAGGTTGCCAGCAGCGCGGCGTTGATCGCCCCTGCCCTGCCGATTGCCAGCGTACCCACAGGCACACCGCCCGGCATCTGCACAATAGAGAGCAGCGAATCCATGCCCTTCAGCGCCTTAGACTCTATGGGAACACCGAGAACAGGCAGCAGCGTCATAGACGCACACATGCCGGGCAAGTGTGCAGCGCCGCCCGCACCCGCTATAATGACTTCAAGCCCGCGAGATTGCGCGGCCTTCGAGTACTCAAAGAGGAGATCGGGCGTGCGGTGCGCCGACACCACACGCACCTCGTAAGGCACGCCTAGCTTCTCCAGCGTTTGCGCCGCGTTCTGCATTGTCTCCCAATCCGACTTCGACCCCATAATGATGCCGACAAGCGGACCGGATATCTCTCGTGCTGCCGTACTCTCCAAGTGCTCTATCCTCTTCTATACCGCTGATGCTCAGTTATGCCGGTAATGCCCGGTTTGATACGTGCCAGCGTCATTATAGCAAATAGGTCTCCTGACCTGGCAGCTACTCCACATCGCTACATTTCAGGGTCAATTCAAGGTCGTTCCTAGCACTGTACCAACACAACAATGTCAGTGCCGCCGCCTCTCCTTCCCATTGTCATTCTGAACGAAGTGAAGAATCAACCTCTATACTAATTGCTACCCGAACAGATTCTTCGCTACGCTCAGAATGACACCGCCTGGTGGGGCGCTCTTGCTCGACACATCTTTGGGCGCTCGGTGCTGAGAATAAGGCGCAGTTGGTTGGCTGACACGAGGTATTTTCCTAACTTTGAATACACTCTGGTTACATTTCCGGACGGATGCAGAGTGGCCGAATCTTTGCTAGGATACAGGGAAGATCGAATAATGCCCTCAAGAAAGGAAACTACATGGTCGCTGAAACCCAATTCAAGGATCGCGCCTACTCAGACGCCGATTTGCAGGCAGTTACCGACCTACTCAACGCATGTGATGCGGTCGACAAGATGGACGACAGCTATACTACCGCAGATTTAGAGATGCAAATTGGCGGCCCCGAATTCGACAAAGCAAGAGACCTCCGACTCTGGGAGGATGCCGAGGGCAATCTGGTCGCCCTCGCGAAGGTCAGGCGTCTTCCGTCGCTGGAGGACGGTACGCTCGACGGCGTCATACGAAAGCACGTCCATCCTGATGCTCGCGACATGGGGCTGGAAGACGAAACGATTAGGTGGATGGAACGGCGCATCCGTCAGGCCGCAGGCGAACAAGGCATACCCGGCCGCATGCGAGGCTCCACTCGCGACTATGATACAGAAGGCCGCAAGGTGTTCGAACGCAACGGCATGAGCGTGGTACGCTACTTCTTCGTCATGAAGCGCGACCTCGCGGAGCCTATCGCGGAACCCCTCTTCCCTGAAGGCTTCACCCTAACGCACAGCAAGGGCATAGCCGAGGTCGAGAAGTGGGTCGATATGGTCAACCTCTCTTTCATCGACCATTGGAACCACCACCCCGTAACCGTCGCGAAGATGGCCTTCTGGCTGGAGAGCCCGAAATATAGGCTGGACCTCGATCTGGTCGCTGTTGCACCTGACGGCACCTTCGCTGCATTCTGTTCCTGCACGATCGATACTGATGACAACGAGCGCAACAACCGCCAGGTAGGTTGGATCGACATGCTTGGCACCCGGCGCGGCTACCGCAAGATCGGGCTGGGCCGCGCCATGCTCCTATCAGGGTTGCAACGTCTCAAGGCTGACGGCATGACAGTCGCCAAGCTCGGTGTAGACGCCGAAAACCCCACGGGCGCTCTCCAACTTTACGAGTCGGCCGGCTTCGTGACCGAGTTTACCTCGGTGGTCTACCGCAAGGATGTATAATTAGCATAGATGGTGAATGAGAGCTTTGCGAGTGTAGTACGTTCGCAAAGCTTTTGTTTGCCAGGCTGTATTAGCCTCCCGAGGAACACACCACATGGTAGAAACCGCAGTCGCGCCCCCCGCAACACAGCGCCTATCAACCGCAGTTCGTGCCCGCATCTTGCTGGCCTTCTTTGCGTTCATCTTGATCGGGGCTTCCGACGCGGCGGTTGGCGTACTGCTGCCAAGCCTGCGTGAGCACTACGGGGTAGATAAGGGAACAATCAGCATTATCTTCTTATGCGGTACCGGAGGCTATCTCTTCTCAGCGTTCGGCAGCGGTCTGCTCCTTGAGAAGTTCGGGCAGCGCATTTTCATGATGCTGGGCCCGGCGATCCTGATGCTGGGAGCATTGACGATCAGCCAGATGCCGCCGTTCATATTGCTGATGGCGGGGTTCCTCCTGTCCGGCTTCGGCGTGGGCCTCATAGACGCCGGCCTGAACGCATATATCGCAGCCCTCCCCAACAATACCGCTCTCCTCAATTATCTACACGCATTCTACGGCGTGGGCGCGCTGCTAGGTCCGCTGCTCGCGACGGGCGTGCTCTCCTACGCGCTCGGCTGGAACACCGTCTATTTTGTCTGGGTTGCAGCAGCCGGCATCCTTGTTTTGGGGCTCGCGGCCGCGTTCAAGAAAAATAGCGATGACATAGAGGAGCACCACGAGAATAGCAGCGAGGGAAAGCAAGGCAATGTGCTTGCTGCAGCACTAAAGCTCCGTGTTGTGTGGGTGGCGGCCCTCTTCCTGCTGGCGTATGTTGGCATAGAAGTGAGCCTGGGTAGCTGGACATTCAGCTTCCTGACCGAGGAGCGGGATCAGACAGTACAGCTTTCCGGCTTCGCGGTCAGCGGCTACTGGCTCGGCCTCACGGTGGGGAGGCTTGTGCTCGGTAGGGTGGCCGCACGGCTGGGCAACAGGCGATTGATCGAGATGTGCCTTGTAGGTGTGGTAATCGGGATACTGCTGGTGTGGCTCGTGCCTGTCAGTATCGTGATGGCGGTGGGATTATGGCTGGTAGGCTTTAGCCTGGGGCCGGTCTTCCCCACCACCATCGCTATGATGTCGGATATCGTGCCCGCCCGCATATTGCCGAGCGCGATAGGCTTCGTCGCCAGCTTCGGCTCGATGGGCGCTGCCCTGCTTCCAGCCGTAGCAGGCAACCTCGCCGAGCATCTGGGTCTCTGGGTGCTGCTGCCCTACTGCATCGTGCTGACCGTATTCCTGCTGGCCTTCTGGGTGCTCCTGCAGCGGCGACATACAACATGACGACGGCAGACGGCCGATCGCCACCCACAAACCTGTCTCTACAGCGGTCTGCCGTCTGCCGTCTGCGGTCGTTACAGTGTCTTCCGATACTGCATCTCTTTCTTGTAAGCCCTGAAACCCATGCTCTCATAGATCTGTAAGGCGCCACTGGGGTTCTGTGCATCAACACCCAGGGCGGTCTCGATCATACCAAGTTCCTTTTGTAGTTGCATGCTGCGCGCCATAAGAGCGCGGGCCAGCCCTCGCTTGCGCCACGGGCGGCGGGTGCTGATGTACTCGGTGTAGCCGCGCTTTCGCCCGTACCGCTCGTTCTCTTCCTTGTTTATGAACGTGCGAACCATGCCCGCCACCTGATCGCCGTCCCATGCCACCTGCCATAGATCGGGCTGAAAAGAAGACTCAAGCAGCCAGCGGTCGAAGTCGCCATCCTGAGGATCGGTCGCGCCCCAGTGATCCCGGAAAGCCTCTATTTCGGCGTCCCAGATCGTGCGGAGATGCTCCTTCTCAACCGGACGGACCTCAAGCCCTTCCGGCATGGGAAGATCGGGGATATTCTCTAAATCAGGCCGCAGCATGTAGTAGCCGTAGCGAACAGGCTCATAGCCTTCTTTTTCGAGCAGGCCAACAAGGTGTGTCTGCTGTTCAAGCGTCCAGGAATCGAGAACGCGCGGTCCCGTTTCAGGGTGATCGGCTGCGATTTCACGCAAGTGCGACTCCGCCCAGCGAAGCAGAGCGGTACCGATGCCTTTACCTCGCCACTCAGGCTTCAGGAAGCCAAAGTGCAGATAAATGCGCGTTCCATCCAGCTCCACCTCCCACAGAACGCGGTTGTAGCCGACCAGCTCACCATTTACCTCCACCAGCAGCATGTCGCGATAGGGATCGCAGTTCTTCAGGTTAGAGTAGTTCTTTGTCATATCCTCAAGAGTATCGGAGCGCTCTGTGCCGTCCATTTCTGTACCGGCAATTACCACCTCAAGCATCGCAGGAAGATCTACCTCGCCCCTGTACCGCCTGAACCGGATACCGGGTATCGCAGGCGCGTCAGGGAGCTCTATTGAATTTTCGATTTGCGTATTCGCACTCATGATTTTCTACCTCACTGTAGTGTGTAAGAGACTAATGGGTAAACAAGGCGGGTGAATTGCGTAACCCCGCCTGTGAAACAGGACGTGACAGCCCAAAGTAGTCGTAAGGCAGCCGCTTAAGCCGGTGACGCCGCCTCCCCTGGCCATTGTCATTCTGAACAGAGTGAAGAATCAACCTCCATACTAATTTCTATCCGAACGGATTCTTCGCTTCGCTCAGAATGACACCACCTTGTGGGGTGAGCTTACCTGCCACCTCTTTCTTAGCGACGTATTCAGAATGACAAGGCCGCGAGGGCACGCTCAGGTCAAGGGCTTTTGTTGGCGGGATATTCAGAATAAGGCAGCCGACCGAAGTTCCACCACCATATTTGATGTCTATCTTATTCCCGGCATAGCTCTCTCCCCATGCTAAAATAGATGCAACAGCCCATATCTAACAGTAAGCTGATTATATATACCTTCCGCACAATGCAGTTAGTACCTCGAGAGGTATATTCGCATCAGACCCTGGACGTACAGTAAAGAAGTCAACCCTAAGCGGTCAGCCATCGGCGGTTGGCGGTCGGCGGTCACACGCAGTACTCAGTACTCAGTACGCACCGAACCAACCTCAAACAACCGGTGTATATATCTCGTCTAGACCTCTCCGGAGAGGACTTACTCAATTGGATAGTAGCGATTTGATAAGCCGGGCGCGCCGTGGAGACGATGCAGCCTGGGAAATACTGGTTCGTGAGCACCAGGATGCAATCTTCAGACTTGCATACCTGTTGCTTGGTGATGCCCACGAAGCTGAGGACGTGGCGCAGGATACGTTTGTGCGCGCCTTCAGGGCGCTCGACACGTTCGATACAACCCGCCCGCTCCGCCCCTGGCTGCTCCGTATCAGCGCTAATCTCGCCCATAACCACCGCCGCTCTATAGGACGTTATGTGGCGATGGTCAAGCGAGCCATGATCGCATCACCCGAAACTACGACGAGCCTGGGTGAAAGAACTTCCCAGCAATGGGAGGCGCAGACCCTCTGGGAAGCTGTGCGCCGCCTTAGCTCGCGTGAGCAGGAGGTCGTCTACCTTCGCTACTTCCTTGATCTCTCGGAAGCCGAAATGGCCGCTGCACTGGACGTGCCGCCCGGCACGGTAAAGTCGCGATTGCACAGGGCAATGAGCCGCTTGCGCATTGTTGTGGACGAAGAGTTCCCCGCCCTGCGAGAGGAGCGTCTCACATGAGCGACATCGGCAACACGGGCGCACAGGCTCCTCAAGACGATATGGATAGATATCTGACCAACAAGGCAAGCGCCTTCAAATATCCTCCGACGCCCGATATAGCGTCTGCTGTGCGGGACAAGTTGGTGAGCGACAGCGTCTACAGGCCGCAGACCCAGCGCGCTTCCGCACGTCCGCGCAGAGCCTGGACCGCCGTGGCTGTGGCGTTAGTGCTCCTCATCGGCGCTTTCCTCATAGTGCCCCAGGTGCGTGCATTCGTGCAGGATATTTATATAGGCGTAGTGAAGCTTATCGTGCGCGAGCCAGGCCCACTGCCCGTGCCGAATGTGCTCACACCTACCCCGCTCTCCCCCTACGATCCAAGATTGGTGGGCAAGACCGACTTCGGTAACGCCGAGCTAGGACTTGGCTGCACGATAAAAGTGCCAACTTATCCGGCGGGCATCGGCATGCCCACGGGCGTCTACTACCAGATACCATCGGGCAGCGGCACGGTAATACTCCTCTGGCCCAACCCCACTGATGCCCGGAAGCCTGGCATAGCACTCTACATCATGTCGCAGAGCGGCAGCGCCTACAAGATTGTGGACGGCGACACCGAGAAGGTAAAGACGCAGGTAGGGGGTCAACCTGCCTACTGGGTCAGTGGGCCGCATGTACTCGAATTCTACGACACCGCAGGAAAGAAGACGCAGTCTACATCACAGCTTGTGGCTGGCAATGTGCTTATCTGGACCGAGAAGTCGACGCAAAGCGGCCCATGCAAGGATCTGACATACAGGCTGGAGTCCAATCTGACCATAAATGAAGCCATAAAGATCGCGGAGTCGCTGCAAGCGCCCAACGCCGCGCCCACACCCGTCCCGACCACCACACCGCTGCCCACAACCACGCCCGTATCGCCTGCCGTCACACTCAACCTGACCGGTGAAACAACGCTCACGGGAGTAGGAGATAGCGCGGGCTTCCGCGTTAAGATCCCCGTTGTGCCAACGAGGCCGGAGCTAATATCGCCCGGCAAAGTATTCCTGCAAGACCAGGGCAATCCCACCGTCATCATGGCCTGGTTCACAGCCGACCGCACCGACGAGCTGCAGCTTATCCTCTACCAGATAAAAGGCAAAGATACGCTCGCTAGCAGGAGCGCCGACAAAACAACCGTCCTGCAACAAACCACAGTCCATAGCAAGCCTGCTCAATGGGTGCAAGGCCCGCACGCGGTCTACACCGACGACGGTAAAGGCGGGCAGGTGCTCGATGTAAAGAACTTCATCAAGAACAGCCACACTCTCGTCTGGGAAGAAGACGGCATCACCTACCTGCTAGAGACCTCCTTATCCCTGCCCGATGCCGTAGAGATCGCGGAGTCGCTCAAGTAGCATCGCCTCGGTAGGCCCGGGCGAGACATTACACCATGCTGAGCTGCGCCAGTGACGCACAATCCCACCGAACGGTGTCATTATATGCCCATTCAGCGCCCACATAGCGGTGTCATTCTGAGCGAAGCGAAGAATCACTCTGGATACACATTGGTCATGAGGTTGATTCTTCACTCCGTTCAGAATGACGCCACATTGTAGTACACTCGCTTTCAAACGGAACTAATGGGCCAAATCGACGAGCGTACCATCGAGTACGAAGCGCACAAAACGAATAACCGGCCGTAACCCGCCACCGTAGTAACTTATGCGTGATTGAACACATCTGAAGAGCGTGGGCAATATCACGCACCGCCCAAAACAGACTCAACAGAGAGATAGGAGCCTGGTTTAATGAAGAAGGGTTTTACTGCTTTACTTGCCCTGGTTATGCCGCTTTTGGTGCTGGCCGGTATGGGCGGGCAGAGTTTCGCACAGGGTTCGTCGCGCACTTTCACCGAGACCGGAAAGACGGTCAAGGGTAAGTTCCTCGACTACTGGACAAATCATGGTGGGCTGGCCCAGCAGGGCTTCCCTATCTCAGAAGAAATACAGGAGAAATCAGACACCGACGGCAAAACATACACCGTCCAATATTTCGAGCGTGCCGCGTTCGAGCTTCACCCTGAGAACGCCATCCCCAACGATGTGCTGCTCTCGCTGCTCGGCAATTTCCTTTACAAGCAGAAGTATGCAGGTGGCGCGCCTGGCCAAACCCCCAACAACAGCGCAGGCTCTCGCCTCTTCGAAGAGACAGGCAAGCGCGTGGGCGGCGTATTCCTCGATTACTGGCAGAAGAATGGCGGCCTCGCACAGCAAGGCTTCCCCATCTCCGACGAGTTTCAGGAGAAATCCGAGCTTGACGGCAAAACCTACAAGGTACAATACTTCGAGCGCGCAGTGTTCGAGTTCCACCCTGAGAACCAGGCACCCTATAATGTTCTCCTATCTCAGCTAGGCACGTTCCACTACAAGGCAAAATACACGCAGGCTACGGCAGCGGCTACCGCCACAACAAAGCCCGCGGCCGGTGGTGTGCAGGAGATCAAAGTCGACCTGAAAGAGTGGGCCGTCACTCCAAATAGCGTGTCTGTCAGCGCGGGCAAGGTTCGCATTATGGTCAGCAACAGCGGCGACTTCGGCCACAACCTGACTGTGTTACAGAACGGCACGCGCCTCGGCGGCACGCCCACCTTCAGCAAGAGCGAGGGCACCAAGATCATCGAGCTTGATCTCAAGCCCGGCACGTACCAGATTCTTTGCAGCCTGCCTGGCCACGCCGATCACGGTCAGCGCGGCACATTGACCGTCAAGTAATAGATCGTCGCAAACATACAAACAAGAAGGGTGTGAGTGAACATTATGCTCACACCCTTTTGCTATGCTGCGCGCTTACGCCGCTCCACAAACTTGAAACCCCCACCTTTCTCTACCTGCATCGCATGACCCCTCCACATTATCCGCTTGGGAGACAGCAAAGCAGCCAGCAACTGGAGTGGGAAGAGCGTCTGGATAACAGGCACCCACCACGATCTCTCTACAGGCGCAGCGTTTCGCAGGTGGTCGTGGTTAATCTGCGCGAACACGCGGTAGCTGTACCCGAAGTAGAGCAAAGCGTAGGCTGCCTTTTCCACCGTGGGCTTTCGGAGCAAAGAAGACACCAGCAGCAAAGGGAAGAGCGCGGGCACCATGCCCAGTCCGTACAATATAGCCCGGTCGCGCCATCCCAGATGACGCAGCAGCGACTCGCGGGGGAAGATGAACCAGCGTTGAATCAGGCTGAGATAGTGGCGCGGATCGTTCACCTGTGTGCTGATCCCGTGCAGCAGCGGGGTCTGGGCCAGCCTGTAGCCGTGCTCGCGGAACCGCTGGGCCACCGCGAAATCATCTGCAAGGGTGGATTGCAAGCCCTCGAACCCACCCACCTTATCCAGCACGTCGCGCCTGATCGCGTAGAACATGCCGTTGATGGTAAACGGCTCAGTCAGCATTGTATATGGCACATAAGTAAGCAGGCTGTGGCTGTCCACAAAATATGACACCAGGCTTGACCAGAGATTGGAGAAGTTGACGTAGTATGGCAGGCCAAAGGCGAGGCCGACGCCGGGCGTATCGAGGTAAGGCAGGCACTGTTCAAGACCGCCGTCGGGCAATTGTGTATCATCGTCCAGCACACAGATTATGCTGCCCATTGCCAACCGCGCACCCTCGATCAGCTTAATCATCTTCGGGTTCTCGCGCTCACCCGGTGGAGGCATCAGATGCAGCCTTATATCGCGCTCAGGATACAGAGCGATTAGCTCGCGGCAGATCCGCACACCCTCGCTGTCGTCCTCGTCCACCATCCAGATAAACTCTACTGGATACACTGTCCGCATGCGCAGGTTCTGCTCGAGGCAGGCAGGCATGGTGGGGTCGCCGCTCAAGATGGGCTGAATTATGCTCACAGGCGCGGCGGGCTGCCCGGCAGACGGAGTAGGCCTGCTGAAGAAACGTCCCACCGCGCACTGACGCCATGCTTTTTCGGCCAGCATCAGGCCGCCAACCGCCATCCACCCCTTATGCAACGTCAGCCTCCTCATAATCGCCGCCCTTCTTGATGCGCATACGCTTGCCGCGCCACTCTACCTCGTCGCCCGAAAGTAGCGCGGCGACGATCTGCAATGGCGACAAAAGCCCCACAATGTTCACAAGCCACCTGCGCGATAGCGGTGTATACCTCTTCAAATAGAGCACCTCGCACAGCATGTAGACTGCCGAAGAGACCACCTGCGTCACGGCCAGCGAGCGCACGGCGGCACCCCGGCGCGTCACCGGCGCCATAACGGCCAGCACGCCCGGTATAAGATTGCCCAGGCTGCCAACCAGCGTAATCAGTTGCTCCCGCCCCGTCATCAGCGGCACGAGCGACTGGCGCGGGAAGACAAACCAGCGTCTCATCTGCCCGGCATAAGCCCGGAAGGTCGAGAAATGATTCTCAACATCGTAAATCATGGGCGTCTGCGCCACCCTCAGGCCAAGCCCACGCACCCGCCGGGCAAGCTCGTGGTCATCGCCAATGTTGCGCTCAAGCCCGGCAAAGCCGCCCACCTGCTGCAACGTATCGCGCCGCACAGCAAATATATGCCCCGTAATAGTGAAGGGCTGCGTCAGGTACGTCACAGGGATGTAGCTCAACAGCGCATTCGAGTTGACGAACGCACTCATCAGGCTAGAAGGCAAGTTACTCCAATCGGTGTAGCAGGCCAGCCCAAAGACCGCCCCCGCGCCCGTTGTGAAGAGATAAGGCAACATCACGCTCAGCGCGTCCGGCCTCAACACAATATCGTCATCAACGCAGCACACGACCTCGGCATGGGCGTGCCGCAACCCCTCCTGCAACTTCACAGTCTTCAGCGCAGTCCCACCCTCGCTTTGAACAGGCACAATCTGCGCGTCCAGGGCAGGGTGACGCAGCAGCCAATCTCGGCAGATCGCCCTATACTCGGCATCTTCCTCATCGCACACTAGCACATGCTCTATATGTCCGGGATAGTCAAGAGCGGCGCGGGCGTCCAGTGTGGCAGCCAGGTTGCTCGCCCCACGTGTGATGGGCTGCAAGAGTGTCACACCGGGCCAGCGGTCAGGAGCGGGTGGACCCTTCCTGCCAAAGAAGTGGACCACCGCAGCCATCTTCAACAGCCGGTCCAACACAAACAACCCGGCCAGACCATATGCCAGCTTACCGGAAAGCGGGCTTGCCGTCACGATGCGAGCGCCACTCCGGTAATTCGGTAATTGCAACAAGGTCACTCTTCCTCGGGCGCCTGGGGTCAACATACGTGCCGGCTTTTATCGCAGATGTCGTGCGCGTTAGTTGCGCTGCTTCGCTCGGGTCGTATATGAGCACTTGCTCGCCTATGCGCCCCGTCAATCTTATCATGTTCACGTAATTTGTACCGCCTAACAGTGTTAGCCCCAGGGGTGACACAAAGTCGGTTACTAGGGTGCCCTGCTGGCGGTGTCATTCTGAACGAAGTGAAGAATCAACCTCCGTAGCGATCTGCCAGGAGTACTGATTCTTCACTCCGTTCAGAATGACAAAGTCCAGGTGCTGGCTGGTTCACCAGCATTGCCGGCTTGGCATCAGCCCTGTGTTAGCCGCCAACGTGTAATTGACACGGGGTGTACAATCAAGATGCGACATATTGCTAAATATGGACCGCGAGAGTTCTTTGTGACCGAACGCTATTCTCGCTGAGATTTATCCTACACATAAATACTAGAAGTCATGTATTCTGCACACATTTGCAGCTGAAGTGCGTGCGGATACGGCATAATCCACCTTTCACTTACAGGACGGTACTCACCAATGTTTATCTTAGTCCGCGTTACCGTATACCTGTTCCTCATTGCCCTGTCCGCTACCTCCCTCTTTTCCGCAATGGCAGGTGATGGACCCAGGACATCAAACGCTTATTCGGATTGCGGCCCGGAATGGCAGATGGTGCCAGGCCCTGCCAACGAGTACGCGCCTACACTTTTTGCCGTCGACGGTGTGTCCGGCAGCGATGTATGGGCGATCGGTTATAGATGGTCGGGCGGCGGTAGCGTGCAGCCGGCAATCACACATTGGGATGGGAACCAATGGAGCCTGGTGCCTGTCGGCATTGCTAATTGGTACAACTACCTCTATGGGGTAGCGGCTATATCACGCAGTGATGTGTGGGCCGTAGGTTGGAGCGATTGCGAAGAGAACTGTGATAGACGATTGCTGATCGAGCACTGGAACGGCAGTCAATGGGGAATAGTTAGCGGCCCAGGTGCGCCGATCCGTAGCGGTGCCCTCAATGCAGTCGATGGCATAGAAAGCAACGATGTGTGGGCCGTGGGTGAATACGTACCACTTGGCGGGCCAGCTGGCACACTTGTCGTGCACTGGGACGGGAATGAATGGAGTGTGGTACCCAGCACGAATCTTGATTCGGGTTCCGCTGCAGTTCTCACTGCAGTCGATGCGGTGTCCGCCACGGATGTATGGGCGGTGGGATATTACCCGGGTAGCGAGTACCATTCGATAGTTGGACACTGGGACGGCAATAGTTGGAGCTTATCGTCAGCGCCAAACGTTGGTACACTTCTGGGTGTCAAGGCGATCTCGACCAATGACGTTTGGGCCGTAGGCAGCGCCTTCCTACACTGGGACGGCACAACATGGTCTGTGGTGCCTGATCCCGCAAGTACCGCTCCTGTAGCAATAGATGGTACCTCAGCAGACGATGTGTGGGCTGTAGGCAGTAACTTAGTAGAACACTGGGACGGAAGTGCCTGGAGTGTAATGTCTGGTCCCGATGGACATCATCGGAGCTTAGCTGCTGTGTATGCAGCAGCTGCTGGGGATGTTTGGTCCGTAGGTTCGGGCGACAACTACCTCGAATGGGGTCTGGAGCACTACTACCCTGTGACGTGCCCTCCACCATGCCCGTCCGAGCGCTTCACAGATGTGTGCACGACAGACTATTTCTACCAGCATGTCCTTGACCTCAACGACCTCGGCGTGCTTTCGGGCTACAACTCTGCCCCACCCTGCGACGGAACAGCACACATCCCCTGCTTCAAACCATATAACCTGACTACCAGGGGACAGGTATCCAAGATAATATCGCTGGCCGCAGGCTTCAACGAACCCGTCAGCGGCCAGGACTTCGAGGACGTGCCACCTGACCACACGTTTTATCTATATGTGGGGCGGATGGCCGCCAGGGGCATCGTCGTCGGCTATGCATGTGGAGGGGCGGGAGAGCCATGCAGTCCAGAGAACAGGCCTTACTTCCGCGTAGGTGCCACCGTCAACCGAGCACAGCTATCGAAGATGACAGCCCTCTCCTTTGGGTTGCAGGACCCTGTAAGCGGGCAAACCTTCCAGGATGTTGTGCCTGCCAATCACTTCTACCCATTTATAGAAAACCTGGCGTCCCATCAAATCATCAACGGCTATCCATGTGGAGGCGCGGGAGAACCATGCATTCCTCCCCAGAATAGACCCTATTTCCGGTATGGCAATCCAATTACCCGAGGGCAGGTAGCCAAGATTGTTAACATCGCCAGGTTGGAAACCATGCCTTCTCCTACTCCCAGCCACACTCCGACTGTAACTTCGACACCTGCCGCCACCCAAACAACTATTCCCACCGCCGAACCGCAGTCGCCGACCCCCGAAAGTACACTTACGGTTGGGAAGAGAAAGTAGTTCGCCTTCGACACTGATTAGTGCTCACACCACATAGACAATAGAAAAGTCCCTGCACTTGGTAGCCCAGTCGAAATCCGAATGGCAGACTGATATGATGCTGCATGACCCCAGGGCTGCCCGCTTGAACTGCGTACACTTTGCCGTCATGATGCAGCCTCTATCTGCGCCACAGCACCCTGCAGGAAGGCAGCGATAGCCTCTATGTATTCGCCGCGCCTTGTGAGGGAAGCAGCGTGTCCGCCGGCTGTGAATACGCGCGTCTGCGCCTGGGGGTAGAGGCGGCGCAATGCAGCGCGCTCCTCAGGGCCGAACGTGGTGTCGTGCTCGGCTTCCAGGATGAGTATTTTGCCGGGCCACTTGCTAAGATCGGACGGAGAGAAGCTGCTGTTGCGGTCGAAGTCTATCCAGACCTTGAGCCTGCCCACGCACTCTTCTTTGCTGATAGACGCTATCAATTCACGGAAGTAGGCCCGCCAGAATCGCCTATCCTGCCTTATCTCGCGCAGATAGAGCCGCGCTCCCATGCGCCACAACGCACGAATAGCAAACAACGGCAGCGCCTCAAGAATCGTCAAATAGCCGGTGTATTTACCTGCCCGCGCCCGGCTGGGCACACCAGTATCAGTCAGCACGAGACTCGCTACCCTATCAGCGTATGCCCGCACCAATGCCTGTGCTATCAGGCCGCTATATGAGCCGCCAACCACATGCACCTGCTCGATGCCCTCAGCCGACATAATGCCTACCAGCGCGGCCAGCATCTCGCCAACCGTGATAGGCTCAGCAGGATAGCTTGGCGAGATGACCCGATAGTGCCGCTCGAAGGCAAGTATGTGCTGGAACGCCGTCTCGCCACGTCCCGGCGCACCCGGCAGCAAGAGCAGCGTCTCGCGCCCCGTGCCGCAAGCTATGTACTCCCAGCGCGCACCACCCAGCACAATGCTCTTGAAAGGGTGTGAAGCACGAAAGGCGTTGAGTTGCGCCAGGGGTGCAGTGCGAAGGCTATCAATGGGTTGTAATGTGCGGCTTGTTGAGGGCATGCTTACGCCAGGTGTACTTCCTTCAGGCTCTGTAGTTCGCTCTCGAGCGCCGCCAGCATAGCTGCTTTGCGCCCGGCCGGCAGGCAGCTATACCGCACCCCGTTAAGCAATATATCGTCTATTGTCTCCACATTGAAATCGAAAGGAGCGGCAAGCAAGGCGGCTTCCTTGTTGAGGGTTGTATTGAATAGAGGCGGATCGTCGGAATTGATAATAACCGGCACACCCGCATCGTGCAGACGGCGGAAGGGGTGCGCGGAATAGTCGGGATAGATACCCAGGCAAATGTTGCTCGTTGGGCACACCTCAAGCGGAATGCGGTACTCGCGCAGGTAGTCCACCAACTCCGGGTCCTCGATCGCGTGCACACCATGACCGATCCTTTCTGCCCCCAGCAGACGAATCGCGGCCCATATGCCGGCTGGCCCGCCAAGCTCGCCCGCATGTGGAATAGAGTGAAGCCCGGCTGCCCGCGCACGCTCAAACCAGGGCGCGAAACGATCAGGCGGATACGCGGCCTCTGACCCGCCCAGGCCAAGCGCCACAACGCCGTCCTGCATCCCGGCGATGGCCGCGCTCAGCGTATACTCAGGGTGGGCCGAGTCCTGGCTCTCACGCACAATATCAAAAATCCACCTGATCTGCACGCCGAACTCGGCCTGCGCGCGCTCTCGGCCTTTTGTCAGCCCCGCGAAATAAACATCGAAGGGCACTCCCAGATGGTGGTGCGTGCCTGGGGTAAAAGTTGCTTCAGCATAGCGCACATTCTGCCGCGCCATCTCGGCCCCGAATTCATATGCAATCAACTCGTAGTCCTGCGCGGTCTTCAAGCAGCGCGTGATGGCAACATATATGTCCACGAAGTGCGGGAAATCGCGGAAGGTGAACCACTTACGCAGGCCCTCAACCGTGTCTACGGGCAACGGCACATCGTTGCGCCGCGCCAGCGTTAGGAGAGTGGCGGGCAGAATAGACCCCTCCAGGTGAACATGCAGCTCGGCCTTCGGCGCTGCCTCGATATACGTTTGTAACGACAAGTATGACTCCTTGACCGTATTTCTTCTCTGTATAAGTATAGGCGAAACGCTGCTTCCTCC
Source organism: Chloroflexota bacterium (assembly GCA_039932335.1). Lineage (GTDB taxonomy): Bacteria > Chloroflexota > Chloroflexia > QHBQ01 > JADMIH01 > JADMIH01. The sequence goes on along the minus strand of JBDTQH010000029.1, from coordinate 19,181 downwards.
GGTCCACCACTACCGGCCTCATGCTCAACGCCCCGCCCGCATCATCCGGGCGAATAAAGCGCGCTGACTGCGAAAAGCAGCCCTCACCACACCGGGCGCTACCGTGTAAGCTGCCGCCATCGCCCTGTCGCCGCTGCTGCAAAGCAACTCTTTGCGGCCTTTCAGCAACGCACGCACTACCTGTTCTCCCACCTTTGCCGGTTTTGCCTGGCGGAATGGCGGCAACCCGGCTGCCTCGGCCATCCCCGCTATCATGGCTGTATCAGTCGCGGGTGGATAGACCACCAGCAATCGCACGCCAAGCGGCTCAAGTTCGTACCGAAGCGACTCGCCGAGGGCGCGCACCCCCGCCTTAGTAGCAGAGTATACAGCCGCCGAGGGCACAGGGACAAGGCTCACACTGCTGCCTACCAGCACCACGCCGCCACCATGCGCTGCGAGGTCGGGCAGCGCCTGCCGGGTTAGCTCGATGGGCGCTAGTAGGTTGACCGCCACGGCAGCCTCTATCTCGGCGGCGGTCAGTGTGGATAGGTCGCCTCCCGCCATAATGCCCGCATTGTTCACAAGCAGGTCAACGGGTCCAAGGGCAGAGCGCGCCCGCTCGACCACGCTTTGCCTGTCCGCTGAAAAGGCAAGGTCGGCCTGCAAAGGTATGGCCTTCACGCCCAGTTTCTCCAGCCTGCGGGCCGCCGATTCCAGCCTGTCAAACCGCCGCCCCACCAGCGCCACGTCCACGCCGCGCCGAGCCAGGGCATAGGCAATCCCAAGCCCAATGCCCGAACCGCCACCTGTTACTATGGCTGTGTGATACATATTCTGTGAGCTTTCTCGGCTTTGCGGCCCATCATCGGGTTGGCAGCATCAATAGGTCAGCGCTACGCCGCCGAGCGTCAGGCCCGCGCCGCTGCCCACAAGGAAAACGCTATTGCCGCGCACAATGCGGCCCGACTCGACCGCCTCAGCCAGCGCAAGCGGTATAGACGCCGCTATACAATTCCCTCTCGTGGCGATGTTCGACACAACCTGCTCATCGCGAAAGCCACCGCGCGCTGTCAGCAGTTCTATGGCATGGCGGCTCGCCTGGTGGGGCACTACAGCGTCAATGGTCGCCCTGTCTATCTCAATGGCCGAAAAGAAGCTTTGCAGGAACGGCCCCATCACTTTCATGCCCATCTTGAAAATAGCGGGACCGTTCATCTGGAACATGTTCATCTCCGGCGTGGTGGCGCCGTCGTTGGGGTGGTGCCGCGTGCCTCCGCCCACAATCCGTGTGAAGTCGGCTCCGCTGGCATATGTGTTGAAGAGCGAATGCCACACCGAGTTTGCTTCGCCCGGTGCGCTTCGTGTAACGACCGCTGCCGCTGCCGCATCGCCAAACAGCACCGCACTCTCACGCTCACTGGGGTTCAGGGAATGGCGGCTGATCTCGCTGCTGAATATCAGTGCATTGCGGTAGACACCCGCCGCCACAAGGTGCGATACCGTCTGAAGGGCAAAAAGAAAGCTGAGACATGTAGCGTTCACATCGAAGCATGCGCTGCCGCCATCCGGCGCGCCTAGCTCACGCTGGGCCAACGCCGCTGTGCACGGAATCGACTGGTGCGGGGCAGTTGATGCCCCAACAATAAGGTCTATCTCTTCAAGTGGTATACCCGATGCCTCAAGCGCGCTCCTCGACGCCGCCGTAGCCATCCCAAGCGAAGTCTCGTTGGTAACATAGCGTCGCTCACGCACCCCCGTAACCCGCTCTATCCAGCCCTCCGGAATATGCAAGCGCTCTTCAAGCTCAGCGTTCAGCACACGACGCTCGGGCAGATAGTAACCCAATCCCGCGATCTTCACTGGAAGCATAATAGCAGCCCTTCCTGGTTCTCTATTTGCGTACCCTGTGCGTAAAACGTAAAGCGTAAAACGTAAGACCATAACAACATGGCGTCTTGGCGTCTTGGCGTTCAAGTACCATCCTTACGCTTTACGCTTTACGTACTCCCGCCAATAATCTCAACACCACGCTCAACGCCCCGCTCGCAGGCGATTCGCCGGGCCATTATTGCGACACGCGCTCTAATGCTTGTGTCATTAACGGCCTGGTCGATGGCCGCCGCGAGGCTCTCTTCGGTCAACTGCCTGCGATTTACAGCGCGAGGGCCCAATCCCATCCGCTCCAACCGCTGCGCCCAGAAATGCATATCACCATAGAACGGCACCAGCACGGGCGGTATACCTGCGCGCAAAGCCGCCGCCGTAGTGCCCGCGCCGCCATGGCAGACAACCGCTCTTACTCTTGGAAAGAGCCAATCGTGCGGCACCTGCTCGACTCTAAGTACGCTTTCAGGCAATGTAATGTTACCGAGGTCGCCCCAACCTGTCATCAATATACCACGTTGCCCTGTCCGCTGGAGAGCGCCCAGCACAGTGCGTGTCACAGCATCAGGATCGCTGCCGACCAGCGCGCTGCCGAACCCCACATAGACGGGAGGCGGGCCGGCCTCCAGGAATCGTACCAGTGCGGGATCAGGCTCCCAACCCAGCGCGCTGTCAAGGAACCAGTAGCCTGTCACATGGACGTTGCGCCCCCAGTCGGGCGGAGTGCGCGTCATATGTGGGCTGTAGGCATGCAGCACAGGCCGCAGTGGACGCCGGGTGCGCCGCAAGCAGTCCATTGGCGTGAGTGGGGGCAGGCCAAAGATATCGCGCCTCGCCTGGTTGAGCGAGCCGAATATCATAGCCCAGTAGGCAGCATCGGACACACCGAAACTGAGCCTGTTGTACTGAGCACGGCAAGGAAACCACGAGGGAAGCACCGGAGCGAACACATGCGGGTAGTAGCGCGTTGCCACATCAGGGTGCAGATGGGCCGTAAAGACGGGTATCCCAAGCGTCTCGGCCACGTCGTACCCGGCGTAGAGGCCCAGCGTCGAGACAACCAGTGCATCGGCGTCCTGAGAGGCGGCATAGCAATCGGCTATCAGGCGGGCCACCAGTGGGCGGATGGTATCCATCATCCCTTTTACGAACCTGAGCGGATTATCCGCGCCGTCGAGTATGGCTGTGACCGCCTGCCTGTCCATCAGCTCGCGAATGCTGCCCACAAGCGGCGCGTAATCCAGCCCATACGGCCGCACCAGCCCCTCATAGTCGGTTGCCGCTGCGATGCGCACATTATGGCCTGCTTCTTTGAGCCCCAACCCGAGCGCTGTAAACGGCTGCATATCGCCGCGGGAGCCAACCGCCAGGATAGTAATACGCAACGGCTATGTTCCCTCTACGGCCTGTCGAACAACACGCCTGCGCTTCACACCCGCCGCCTTAGTGGGCAGCCCGTTCTCGATGCTCACCTCGGCGGGCAAGCAGCCATAGGCGCTAATTGTGGCATCCACACTCTTCCGCACGCTTTCCGACACAGCCGCGAAGTCTGCGCCGTGCGGCACTGACAGGTATACACAGAGTTGCCCCGTGCGCGACTGCACAGCCATGTAATCCTCGATGTCCGACCCTGCGAGCAGCACCATGCGGCGGATTGTGTCAGGGAAGAAGGGCCGCTCTGTGCCGTCTTCCTGCATAAAATAAACAATATCGTCAGACCGCCCCTCAATTGCTTCAATTACACGGAAAGGTGAACCGCAGGCGCAGCGCTTGCCGCTCATGCGCAGCACATCGTTCAAGTGGTAACGGATTATGGGCTGAGTGGTGCGCCACAGGTCGGTGACTATGGGTGATACACGTGCTGCAGTCGTGTCGCCGGAGGATGTGCCCAGCGGCTCCAGTTGCAGCACTACGGCGTCCTCCTGTACGTGAAGAGAGCCTTCACGGCAGCTTACGGCCAGCAAACCCTCTGTGCACTGGTATATCTGGTGAACCGGGGCCTTGAACGTATCGACTATGTACGTCGCATCTTGAGGCTCCAGCACTTCGGCAACCGACACCAGACGCTCCGGCTCTATATCGAGCGTGCCCTCGCGCCGCGCCTCGGCCAGGAAACCGAGCAGCGATGGCGGGCCAACAACGATATGCGGCTTGAACTCGTTCAGCTTTTCAACAGCTTCCGCGAGCGGCATCATCAGGTCGAAGAACCGGAACTGTACAAGCAAGCCGCCCACCTTCTCGTACAAATTGCTGTTGGAGCGTAGAAAGAAGGCGACCCGCAGGCGGCGAGGACGCAAATCGTGTATCGTGCGCGACAAAATACTGCCAGCCCATGCAGCCTGCTCCCACGGTCCCGCCACGAATATACCCCGGTGGCCCGACGTGCCCGACGATAGGCCGACGGTATAGCCACGCACGGTAGGCGAGAAATCGCGGCTCGCCTCGGCTTGCAACGCCACCGACATAGCTTCTTCACGCCAAATTCCTGCTGTATTGAAGCGGTCGAAGTTGGCCATCATGAGGCGCTTGTCCACTGTCGGCAGGGTGCGCCAGCGCCGCCTATCATGTCCAGCCCAGTGCTCATGATAGAAGGGCGAATGACGGTTAGAGTACTCCACTATGCGGCGGGCGCGGCGCTCCTGGAAGGCCCTGAGTCTGCGGCCTTGAAGGAAACGCCACCGCCAGCGCGCTCTCACGAAATGCGCCACTGTTGCGAGCAAGCTGATTGCCTGGTTCATGCCGGGCCACCAACCTCCCGCGCAAACGCTTCCGGACAGTGGCTCGGCACCACCCGCACATCAGGGCAGGCCTCCATAAAGGTGTGCAACCCGTCTATCGTAGCACGCACAGCTGTCGGGTCGTCCGCGATGACGTTCGTGATGCGGCTCGGTGGACGGCGCAAGCGCACCTGCTTGAGCATCCAGCAGCCGTCCGCAGCCAGAAGCACTCGCCCGCCCTCCGTGTTCACAAGCGCGCCAATCTGCCCGTGTGCATGGCCTGGAAGCTCGACTAATACGATCGAACCGTCGCCAAAGAGGTCGTGCGTTGGCCCTAACCCTGGCAGCGGCGGCCCATCGAAGGCATGCAGCAATGTCGCCCTCTGCACGAAATCGGGCGGCATCAGCGACGGCACAAACGCTCTACGCAACGCGTTCACGCCCCGCCTCTGTTTCACATCGTCATAAGCAGAGCTCAGCGCGACGAACCGGGCGCGAGGGAAATCACGCAGGCCCGCCACATGATCGGCGTGGAAGTGCGACAGTATGACGGTTTTTATGCCAACCGGCTTCAGGCCGAAATGGTGCAGTTGCGCCGCTACTGCTAGCTCCGGCTGCAAGTGGAGAGGCGTCACCAGTCCGTATATCGAGAACGGTAGTCGGCGCGTGGCACGGAGGAGACGCGACGCATAACCCGCATCAAACAACAGCCAACCATGCTCAGGGTGACACAGCAGCGCGACTATCGAATGGCATTTTATCTTGCGAAGCTCACCGCCCCTCATCAATGCCTTCTCCAACGCGACGGTATAGCCTGTGTCGAGGATATGGCAGCGCAGCGTGGGTGCTGACGTGCCACCTGTGCCTGCAAGTTCACTGTCTGGGCCTGATACAGCCATTACTCGCCGCTATCCTTTCCGCGCCATGCCGCCAGGGTCCGCTCCATCCCCTCAGCGAAAGTGATGGTTGGCTCGTATCCGAGGTCGCGCTTCGCGGCGTCTATGTCATAGGTCTGCGTGCGTGCGAGTATTGCCGCCGAATAGCGCGTAAGGGTAGGCTCTTTGCCCGTGACGGTCGCTGCCGCCTCCATCACACCTGCCGCTGCCAGCGCCACGGGGAGCGGGATCGCTCGCAGCTTCGACGGCAGGCCAAGCCGATGCAGTACACTCTTTATCACGTCCCACAGCAGTATATGCTCGCCGTTGGTGATATTGTACGTCTTGCCCGGTGCAGCGGGCGCGTTCATGGCGAGGCGTAACGCCTGCACGACATTCTCGACATAGGTGAGGTCAACCCGATTGCGCCCATCTCCAATCTGGGGCAGGCGGCCGCGTTCAGCAGCAGCGATAAGCCTGGGGAGGAGCGCGGTATCGCCCGGCCCGAACATGGCCTTGGGACGCAGTATGACCGTCTCTACGCCCGTTGACCCGTTCACAATATCCTCGCCTAGCTTCTTCGTGAGCGAATAGACCGATGCAAATCTCCCGGGGTATGGCGCATCTTCGGTCGAGTCGATATGGTCGCGCCCATCGAACACCACGCTTGGCGACGATACGTAGACCACCCGGCGCACTCCACCCCGCAGGCTACCCATCAGCACCGAGCGCGTGCCGCCCACATTTATCTCGAAGAAACTGGAGCGCCTGCCCCACGGAGCAGATAGTGCGCCCACATGGAAAACAACCTCCACGCCGCGACACGCTTCCTCAACGGCAGCCCTGTCGCGCAGGTCGGCCACAACAGGCATCGCGCCGTCCGAGAGAAGAGATTGGACGCCAGGCTGTGCCATGTTCCGGCCCATTACGCGCACGTGGTGGCCGTCGTCCAGCAAGGCTCGCGAAAGATGCCGGCCAAGAAAACCTGTGCCGCCCGTTACCAGTATCTCCACTCTTTGCTATGCTCCGCTCGTCACAACACGCCGCCAAAGTTAGGCCGATGGTATTATAGCACAAGGCATTTGTGCTATAATTTTCCGGCTAGCTCGCTGGAAAAAGATTGTGCGACACCGGAGGTACGTCTATGAAAATGGTTGTAGGCATCTCTGAAATTGTCATGTGGACAGTAGATCAAGAGGTGGCGCTTGACTTCTACTCAAGAAAGCGGCGACCGAAAAAGGGCATATTTCGCCTCCTATGAGATTCAACTTACCTCTTGTCAGTTCTCGCGCCGCTTTCAGTTCCATAGCTACGTATCGGCCCCATGTCCTATTTCTACTAGGGCTTATTGGTACAGTCGGTTTTGCTTCCACTGGTTGCGACTTGCCTGGGAACCCGGTTGTGCCTGCAGTAACGCCCCTTGCCATGCCCCTCGCGACTCCGTCAAGTGTGTCAGACCTCACCCTTAGCTCCAACGGTGCCATGGTCAGGGAAAACATAAGAGGAACCGGCGTCTATTCATCATCTAGCATTTTGCGGCCTCCTGGTATCCTCTGGAAATTTCTGGTCGATAAGCAACAAATATCTTCAACTGTCTATGGCAGGGTAGGCTCTACTCCCGCTATATCAGACGCGATAGTATATATAGGAGGTGACGAATGGCTTTATGCCGTCGATGCTATAACAAGTAAGCAGATATGGACGTTTGATACACCCGGCGGTGCTGTCAATTCGGCGGCCGTGGCCGGGGGGATTGTCTACTTCTCTAGTGGTGACCAGACGTTATACGCGGCGGATGCCCGCACAGGTGCCGAGCGGTGGCGCTTCACTATAGAAGACCCTAACTTGCCGTGGTCTGCCTTCACCAACCCTGTCGTAGCTGCCGGGGTAGTCTACGTTGGCAGTGAACGCGACAGCCTCTTTGCACTTGACGCAATCACAGGCCATATCTTATGGCGCACACAGGTAACCGGTAGCATAGCTCGCACACCCGCCATTGCCGATGGCATGGTCTTTGTCGGAACGCAATTGCACCCGGGCGTAGACCAAACATTCTTCTACGGAGTGGACGCCCTGACCGGGCGAATAAAGTGGAGAATGTTACTCGAAGAGAGACTGGCAAGTTCACCGGCTGTCGTAGCAGGCACTGTGTATTTCGCCGGCTCTGCGGCCGGTCTCTATGCAGTCGACGCGCAGACCGGCTCTATAAAGTGGCGCTTCTCGAAATCCGGCTCTTTAATTGTAACTGCGCCTGCTGTAGCATATGACACTGTCTATATCACTTTAGATTACAGTCTCTACGCTATCGACACGGCGACAGGACAGGAGAGATGGAGGTTCGAGCAGGAACGAGGGGCTCTCGTCAGCCCCTCTATCGCCGGCGATATAGTCTACTTCCCCGTATTAGGCAAATGGAGCACCTCAGGCGCTCAACAGCCTGGCACACTATATGCAGTCGGCGCTCACTCCGGTAAGCCCGTATGGAGTCTTGCGATTTCGGGCTCAATTGACAACACTGTAGCAATCGTAGATGACGTAGTTTATATGAAGGGAGACGACGGATATCTCTATGCTCTCCGCTAATGCAATAGCCCCTAACTTCTGATCGTCAGCGCTCGGCCATCCTCTTCGCTAATTTTCCTCACTTTCTGGAACAATTCTCCTTGCCATAACGTTCTGACTATATTCGGTCAGTCCATAAAGCATTTACAGGAGGACAGAAAGATGAAACGTCGGCTTATTGCTCTGGGCAATATACTCGTGCTAATCGCGCTGCTTGCCAGCATTACTGCCTGCGGAGGCTCAGAGTCCCGCAGTGCAACCGAGTTCGCTCAAACGAACGCTGGAGACAGCCCCGCAGGTACCGGTTCGGAAGCCCCCAAATCACCGTCCATGATGGCTACTTCTACCACAGGCGCAGGTGACGATACCGCTGCAATGTCGCTATCGAACCCCCTCCTGAACAGCGAATCAGGACCGGCATCATCCGAGCCTGTGCCGCCCGGAGCGGTTGAGGGTGTGGTTGGGGGTGGTGATATAACCACAGGCAAATCGTACAATCAACAAAATCAGGCCCCGCCGCTCACCGCCGGGCAGGTTGACGACAACGCCAAGTTCGCCGACTATATCGACTACCTTCGAACCTACGGGCGCGATAACTACATGGGCTCTGTTGAGCCGGTGGACGTATCGCAACGGCTCTTTGTGCGCGTGCTCGACGGCTCGCAGCAGCCCGTGGCGGGAGCGCGTGTGCAGCTTTTCGACGGCAGCAAGCAGGTGTTCGATGGGCGCACCGTCAGCGATGGACGTATCCTCTTCTTCCCGTCAGCGGCAGGCGCGACCCAGGCACAGCAATTCCATGCCGTCATATCGAGAGGGCAGTCAACAGTTGAGGCCACCGTTCAAGCAGGCACCACCGAGCAGATTGTGCCGCTGACCGGCCTGACTGACAACAACGGCCCTGTTGGCATTGACCTTGTCTTCTTGCTCGACGCTACCGGCAGCATGGGCGATGAAATCGGCAAGATCAAGGCGACAGTGGGCAGTATCGCCTCTCGCATCGAGCAGATGCCCGGCAGCAGCGCGCCCCGCTTTGGCCTGGTGGCCTTCCGCGACAGGGGAGACGACTATGTAACACGCTCGTGGAACTTCACATCCAACATTGAAGAGTTCTCCAGCAACCTCAGTAACGTCAACGCCGGCGGTGGGGGCGATACGCCTGAGTCGTTGAACGAGGGCCTGCACGAAGCTATCAACTTACCCGGCTGGGCCGACACAAGCACAGGACGCCGCCTCAGGCTGATCGTCCTGGTGGGCGATGCGCCGCCGCACACTGATTACGCGAACGATTACAGCTACACTGCCCTGGTGCAGGACGCCGTAGCCGCGGGTATCAAAATATTCCCGGTGGGCGCAAGTAACCTTGACGGTGCAGGCGAGTATGTGTTCCGGCAGTTAGCCGAGATGACCCAGGGCCAGTTCGTCTTCCTCACCTATGCCAACGGCGTATCGGGCTCTCCGGGCCTCTCAACCGATAAGCACGTCGAAGACTTCACAGTGCAGAACCTGGACGCTCTCATTGTCAACCTGGTGGCGGGCGAAGTCGCCAACCTGACAGGCCAGCGCACCGGGGCATCCGATAATGGGCCTGTCACTGTGGTCGTGCCGGTGGCGGCGAACGTGAATGCAGGTTCTCCCTCACTTGCGGGTATCGCGGCCTTCATGGACGATTTTGTCGGCGGGCGCGGCGGCATCTTCTGGGCGGCATTGCTCGTAATCGTGGCGGCGGTAGTGCTATCTGCAGGCAAGCAAGTGCGCGCACGAGTCGCACAGCCGCAAACACAGGAGCAATCGCCGGAGATATATCTGCCCGAATCAGGCCCGGCTTTCCATGAGCCTGTAGAATGGCAGATCGCTGTTCAACCCGAGCGAACCGACCATGAGAGGGTAATGGCCGCGCACTTACAGCCCACCATCAACCCTGTGGAGGTCTACATGGACGTCCAGCCGACCCGGCACCCAACAGTGCCGCTTGGCTAGATCAGTGAATAGTCAAACAGAAACGCGCCGGGCTAAACACCCGGCGCGTTTCTGTTTCCACTTCCGGGTATACAGCTAGTCCATCACGAAGCTAAGCGCCCTGGCAATGTGTGGCCCGAAGTCCGCGGGATAGTCATGCACGATGTCGGGCACAACCTCCAGCTCGCATGGGATACCGTGCTCGTTGAGCAGCGCGGCTAGCTTGCGAATCTCTTCATGGGGAACAGTATCGTCGCGCTCGCCCAGGAAGATATAGCCGCGCAGACCGCGCTTTTTCGCTTCGGGCAGCAGCGGCAGCCAGGCGTCCGGTGTATCGATGGTAGGGCCGCCGGGGCCAAGCAGCACAAACCCTTTGACAGGAATTGTGCCTTGCAGCGCGGCACGCAAAGCCGTCTCACCACCCATAGAGAAGCCTGCTATCAGCACGCGGCTTGGATCGACGTTGTGGCCGTCACGCAGAGTGGCGTAGTGCTCGCGTATTTCGCGTTGCGCGACCTCCTGATTGTCCCATATATAGGCGTTGGACGTCAGCGCCTGCGACGATTGGGCGGCGGCAAGCAGCCAACCCTGTTCAGCGAGGGCACGCCAGCCGTGCAATGTTTGCTCGCCTTGCGAGTTGTTGCCGTGTAGTGCCAGCACAACCGGGCGAGGCTGATCCCCGGAACTGCCATGGGCAGGCTCCTGGATAAAGAGATGCGGCGATAGGTTGGCCTCATTCTCCAGCGCTTTGGCTCTCGCGGCAACTTCCTCGAACTCGGGCAAGCCCTGGAGAGCCTCCCACGAAGGCGACATCCTCATGACCTGCTCGCCGTACCAGATGCCTTTATCCAGAGCTTCACGCAACAAGGCAATGGCAAGAGCATTGTCGCCCTGTCGCGCCGCCATACACGACCGCAAGTAAATGATCTCGGTAGCATCGTCAGGATAAAGCTCGGCCTCGCGGGTAAGGACGTTATAAACCTCCCCGTATTCGTGCTTCCCATAAAGCTCCATCGCCTCAGCATAAACTTCCTGGTATGTCCTTGTTATCATCGTTGATACTCCTGGTCCCGTATTGCGTACTGCGTACTGCGTAGTTGTCCGTTATTAAGACCGCCGACCGCCGTGATACTGACAACTGACAACTGACAACGCGGTCGGCGGTCTGCCGTCTGCGGTCATACGCAGTACGCAGTACGCAGTACGACTCCCCTATCGCCCGGCTACGGGCATCTTCTCTACGGCCGGGATGATCTCCTCGGCCCATACGTCGAAAGCGCCCGGCAGGTGCATGACGGGGGTGTTGAATATTGCGTGGTCGGTGCCTGCTTCGGCGATCGCGTGGAAGTACTCGATTGCCTGCGAGGGCGTCATCAACGCCTGTGCCTCTGGTGTCTCAAGGGTTCCTTCGGGGCGCTTGCCGTCCTTAGTTACGATGAGGCCGCTTAGTGTGGTCTTCTCGATGTCGGCATAAGGACGGCCCTCTTCTTCGCAACGCTCTCGCAGCACTGCATACTTGCGGCTCGCGTAGTCTATGCCCCGGTGAGGGTCCACGCCTTCGTCAGTTATGATGATCAGGTTGCAGGCATCACCGTACTTCGCGATAAAGCGAAAGGTCTTCTGCTCGCCAGAGCCGCCCAGCATGATAGGAGGGTGTGGTCTCTGCACAGAGTTGGGCGAGTTGATAGTCTGTGCGAGTTGCAGGTGCTCTCCATCAAATGGTCCGGCATCACCCTTCCACATCTGGTGCGCTAGCTTCAGCGTCTCCTCAAGTACCTCGAACCGCTCCTTGGTGGGTGGGTAGGGCACCCCCAGCCCGATGTGCTCCGATTCGTTCCAGGCGGCCCCAATGCCGAAGTAAGAGCGGCCGCCGCTCAACACATCGAGCGTGGTGGCGGTCTTGATGAGGATGCCAGGATAGCGATATGTGACGCCTGCTACCATCGCGCCGAGCTTGATGCGCGAGGTAAGCGCGGCGGCATAAGAGAGTGCGCTGTAAGCCTCAAGCATCTCGCGCTCCGGTGGACCCCAACTGCCGATCTGGAAGAAATGGTCCATCACCCACGCGCTGTAGAAGCCCGCCTCTTCCGCATTACGTACTATGCGCCCGAACGTCTGGCCCAGGTCAGGCGCGCCCCCTGGGTAGGTAAAATAGGTCATCTGCAAGCCAAGTTTCACGGTCTTTCTCCCAAATGAAATCTGCTCGCTTGTGAGGGGGATTTGGCTCGCAAGCCGGTTTATCTCGCGGCTGGCTACATCGAATCAACTGGGCCACTTGGACATTAATACACCAATCTGGGGGCAATAGTTCATTCCGGGCCAGCGTAGTTGTCAGTTGTCAGTTGTCAGTTGTCAGTGATTTACGGAACTCACCGTAGAGGCGCAGAGAGCGCAGAGGTGCGCTGAGATTCTTAAGGTTTCATTGCCGCTAAGGGAAGCAAGTATGCGGTGCCGTGTAGAGGCGGTCAGCGGTCGGCCGTCTGCAGTCGTCAACTGACAACTAGAGATCCCCTAATCCGTAACACGAATACCGCACATCTCCAGCAGGTTGCGGCTGTATCGCACGGGCCAGCGCGTGAGCTTGCGGCGGGGGTCGCTGGGCGAGTGGGTATCGGAGCCTGAGGATGTCAGCAGGCCGCGGTCGGTACAGAGCTTCAGGTAATAGGCGACATCGTACGACGAATGATAGGGGTGCCATACCTCGAAGCCCATTAGCCCGGCCTCGATCATCGCGTTCAGAGTATCTTCGTCCGGCGGCTTGAAGCCGGGCTCAGCGCGGGCGGGGTGGGCCAGTATCGGGATGGCCCCGCTCTCTCTCGCTCGCGTTATCATATCGGTCATCTGCGGTAGCGGCAGAAAATCCACACCCACCGTCTTCGCAAGCTCGTGCGCTTCCTTCATGTTTGGCGCATATTCGTGCTTGATAATGGCCTGAAACACATGATAAGGGGCAATAGGCTGGCCGGCATGGCAAAGTCGCAGCACGGCAGGGTCTATCGGCATACCTTTCTCGGCAAGCTTCTCAAGTCCCTCGCCGCAGATAGTCTCATACTTCTGCTTCGCTTCTTCCAGCGGGCCTGTCACGCGGTCGTCGCTTAGATCGACGTTGTAGACGAGCATGTGGTACTGTGTTTCGCCCCAGAGGCACGACACCTCCACGGCAGGCACCACGCTGATGTCGTATTGAGCAGCCTCCTGTTGTAGAGGCAGCACATTATCAACTCTATCGTGATCAGCCAGGGCGATTACCCGCAGGCCGCTCTCGTGGGCAGCCTTCGCCAGCAGTGGCGGTGTAAAGCGGCCATCTGAGGCAGTCGTGTGCATGTGCAGATCGACCACAGCATCGCTGGGAACAGTAACGCTGGAGATGCGCCCGGTAACGCTGCCGGGTGCTTTGTTAGTCATCAAATTATTTCCAGGTCCTCTTCTACTTCTTCTACCCCCGGCACGCTCCCGGCGATCTGCTCTGCCTGCTCAATGTCGTCGAGCGAGCTAACTATGCCGTGGAGATAAGCCACGCCGTCCATAACTTCTACGTCAATATTGAGGTCTGTTGTGTAGGCGTCTGTGCTAAGGGCATATCGCACCCGCTCCGCTATCTCATCGTCGCCTCCTTGCACTCGCAGCGGGTCTTCTTCAGGCTCATCGGGCGATTGCAGGGACGTATTGGAGAAGCCCCCAAGCACATCCACGTTGGTGGACGATCGTGTAGTGAGGGGTGGATCGGTTGCCGGGAAATAGGGCTCGCCTTCTTCGATCGACTCAATTATGTCGTTCGTGCCTGCTTCGTCCGTGAAATCAGGCTCTTCGCTTTCCACCCGCCAGGAATCATCGAGGTCCAGCACGTCAGGATTATTGCTCATCCGCTCGCGGCTGAGGCCCGGATCAACAAGCCTGCGCATTTCTTCGTCCATAGGCGTGTTGCCCGTATCGATGTCGCGCTGGCTGTAACTGCTCGGGCTGGCCGACGCGCTTACAGCGTTCACCGCATTGTCAGCTGGAGCCTCGATTGCAAGCTCGTCCGGGGTATCGGGCAGATCGGTGGGATGAGCTGCTTCGCCTGCCTGTGTTCTGCTATCACGCGAGTCTATGTGACGTGCCGGGCTATCTTTATCCATGTATGTTCCTCCAGAAGGGTATCGTTCCTATTGTATCATACACGTTGCGTGCCACGGTGAAGTATTGCGTACTGCGTACTCCGTAGTTGTCAGTAATATGGCGGTCGTCAACTGACAACTGACAACGCGGTCTGCGGTCTGCCGTCTGCGGTCATACGCAGTACGCAATACACTCACATTGGCTCAACCTCAGGATAAATAAGCCCGGTGCCTGTGTTCAGGAGGACGACTCGCTCTCCACGCCGTATCCAGCCGTTGGCGCGCAGACGGCGCACAGCGGGCAGTAGGGCCGCTCCCTCCGGGCAGACCCACAGCCCGGCTCGGGCAAGCTCACCCAGCGCCTGTCGTATGTCAACGTCATCAACCGCTACGGCCGTACCATTTGTTTCCCGCAAAGCACGCAGCATTACGCCCCCTGCCAGTGGACCGGGCACGCGCAGGCCTGCGGCAATTGTCTGAGCGCCTTCCCAGAAGGCCGTCTTATCGCCGCCTGCCTCCCATGCCCGAACTACCGGGGCGCAGCCTGCCGCCTGTACTGCCACCAGGCGCGGAGGCGGCGCGTCGCGGTCTATCCAACCGAGCGCCTGCAACTCGCCGAAAGCCTTCCACAACCCGAGCAGCCCAACGCCGCCACCCGTTGGATAAAGGATCACATCGGGAGCGCGCCAACCCAACTGCTCCGCTATTTCGAGACCAAGGGTCTTCTTCCCTTCGAGGCGGTACGGCTCCTTGAAAGTGCTCGCATCGTACCACCCCTCTCTGGTAACACCTTCTGCCACCCATGTGCCTGCATCGCTTATCAGGCCATCTACCAGGTGCAGGCGCGCACCATACAGGCGAACCTCTTGCTGGGTAAGAGGGGGTGCGTCCTTCGGCATAGCGACCACCACCGGAATGCCGGCCCTCGCCCCATAGGCCGCCCAGGCAGCGCCCGCGTTGCCCGCCGTGGGTAGGGCAATCGTGCCAATACCCAGCTCTTTTGCACGCGACACGCCAACGGCAGCGCCCCTGGCCTTGAAGGTTCCGGTCGGGTTAAGCCCTTCATCCTTCATCCACATCTCAACTTCAAGCTCATTGCCAAGCCACCTTACCGGCAGGAGAGGCGTAGCACCTTCGCCCAACGTCACGCGTCCACCGACAGATGCAACGGGCAATAGCTCGGCATAACGCCACAACCCATCGCTCCAGGGCCGCGCCTCAATCCTCTTACGAGGCACCTCACGTGACAGATTGCCCAGGTCATACCGGGCCAGTAGGATACCGCCGCAACTACAGCGGTGCTGCTCAACTTCAGGGGAATATGTCTCGCCGCAATCGGCGCACTTCAAGTCTGAGAGATAGGTCATGGTTGGTACTGCGTAGGTGTCAGTTGTCAGTTGTCAGTAGACGGCCTGTACAGCATACTCTGTTCCTTCAGCACAATGCAAACCATAAAAACTTCAGCGAACCTCAGCGTACTCTGCGCCTCTGCGGTGAATCCGTAATATACTGACCCGTGACCCCTGACAACGCCGTCCCTGCCCTCTCGTCGACGGCGGTCATTCCCTGCTGCTTGCCCTTCGTATGTTCCACCAGAGCATGGCGAATACAGCTGCCAGGAAAAGGAAAAGAGGGAACTCAGGGGGTACGCCTATGCCCCAGGCGGTATAGAGGTTGAAGAAAGCGACCAGCAGCGACAATATTGCTGCCAGTGCCACAATACCTCCACGCATCTTGTTGCGTCTGTTTACTGCCTGCTGGGAGCGCGTTTTGGGTGGCGGTGCAGGCTGTTTATCTGCTTCGTATGGCATACGAAGAGTATAGTGGGTTAGGCCGGGCAGGACAAGGCAGCACTCGGAAATGCGAGCATCCGTCACAGACTGCTATGCTATAATCATAGTCCAGGTAGAGCAGGCCACCGGGTAAGATAAGGGGATGAGATGGCGTCACGACCGGAGCGGGTGGTAGTCGTCGGTACTGGTAGCTGGGGCACCACCCTCGCTGTGCTCTCGGCGCGGCAGGGCCTTGCCACTTACCTGCTGACACGCACTGAAGAGGAAGCAACGGCCTTTATTGAGGACGGCGAAAACAGACGCTTCCTGCCCGGCTACGCTTTCCCGCCTCTGCTCTATCCCACAGCCGACGCCGAGAAGGCGCTGGCTGGCTGCGATATGCTCCTTATGGTTGTGCCTTCGCAGACCATGCGCTCCAACATACGCACCCTCAAGCCGTTCCTTAAAGGCGCTCCTATAGTGGTCAGCGCCTCCAAAGGACTGGAGCTTGGCACATTGATGCGCATGACCGAGGTGCTAGCCGAAGAGTTGGGCGAGGAGTGGCAAAGCAGGCTCGCGGCAATCTCCGGCCCCAACCTGGCCAAAGAGATAGTTGCGGGCAAACCTGCCACTACAGTTGTCGGCTCCAACAGCCCGGAAGTTGCTGCACGTGCCCAGGAACTGCTTACGGGCGGGCGCTTCCGCGTTTACACCAATCCTGATCTAGTGGGCGTTGAGCTTGGGGGCGCGCTCAAGAATATCATCGCGCTCGCCGCGGGTATGGCCGACGGCATGGACGCGGGCGACTCGGCTAAAGCGGCCCTGATCACGCGCGGACTGGTCGAGATCGGGCGGCTCGGTATGGCGGCGGGCGCGTCGTTATTCACCTTCGCGGGCCTTGCGGGGCTGGGCGACCTGATCGCCACGTGTGCCTCTCCGCTGTCGCGCAACCGCACGTTTGGCGAAGAGTTGGCTCGCGGTAAGACCATAGATGAACTACGTACCATCATGCAGGGCCAGGTCGCTGAAGGGGTAACGACCACAGCGGCGGCGCGCGAGCTTGCGGCCCGCTACAACGTGGAGATGCCGATTACTGAGCAACTCTACGGCGTGCTGTTCGAGCACAAATCGCCGCTCGAAGGACTTGCTACCCTCCTGACACGCGAACCGACGGACGAGTTCTTGTCGCTGGGCGTAGAAGAACCGGACGCAGGCTGAGCCGTCATGCGGATGGAGGATTACCCCCGCCATGCGTAGCCATACGAGAACAATCCGCATTATCATCGGCTCACTTATGACGCTGTTAGGCGTGCTCGCGCTGGCGCTTCTCGTGCTGGTGGTTTATGCCGCTGTAACAAGGACAATGGTTGGTGTGGGTACCGGTACATTTGATATAGCGGTCGGCCCCTACCCACCTGACGAGAGCGAGCACCAGATAATCGTCGGCCAGCCGTTGAATCCACGCGCCGCTCCGGTCGCGAACCAGCCTGAGTGCTCTTCCATCACCTACCACAAGCTGCCTCTTGGCTGGGTCGGATTCTACCTGAACACTTGCGACCACTGGTCCAACCAACCCTTCCCGACCCCGGTTCCCACACAGGTGCAACCCCTTCCCGTATATACGGGTATACCCAAACCTCTACCCTCCGCGCAGCCCTGATCCGGCAAGATTTCGCGCCACACACTAACAACGCCAATTTTGTACGCATTTATTATGGAATGCCCGGATCTTAATCTGTCTCCAATGTTAGCGGTGTAGTATTGGGTAAAGGGAACGTCTAGAAGGGGAAGTGCATCAAGGTGGTTAGAGGTATCAACAATCCGGCTGCCACGCCGGGCAACAATCAAAACGACTCCAACTCATCCGCGATACCGGGCTGGGTGATGTTGCCGCTCAGGCTGTTTCTTGGGGTCAGTTTCCTGGCGGCGGGATTCGACAAGCTAACCGACCCAACATTCCTCGACCCATCGGCCAGAGGTTATATCGGCCAGCAGATCGCGGGCATGGCACCGGGCACTCCGCTCGAAGGTTTCCTGCTTAATTTCGCCCTGCCCAATGCCACGATGTTCGGCGTGCTGACCATGGGCGGCGAAATCCTCATTGGCCTTGCAGTGCTGCTCGGCCTTTTCACCCGCTTCAGCGCGGCCATGGGTTTGCTGCTCAACCTCACTTTCTTCCTATCGGCCACGTGGGAGGTTCGGCCATTTTACTTTGGCGCAGATTTACCCTATGTCTTCCTCTGGCTAACCCTTATGCTGGCCGGGCCGGGACCGTTCGCGCTTGATATCCTTGTTAAGCGGTGGCTCACAGATGGTGAGATCCGCGCCGGAAAAGCGCAACCCGCGCTCGAAGGCAACGCTGCCCTCACCAGGCGGGCATTCCTTGGGGTTGGCGCTGCGGGCCTCACAGCGGTGGCGATGGCGGCGACGGGGCTTGGGTGGTCGCTCTTACACGCCAGGAACGCGGGTGCTGTGGCCGGCCCGCCGACCACGACTCGGCCCACCACACCGCCCCTGCTGCCAACAGCCATAGCCCCGGCTGAAAGCGGAACAGGCGCGGGAGAGGCAACCTCCACACCTGCACCCGCAGAAGTACAGCTCACAGCCGCGCCCACCGAGCAACCCACGGCGGCCCCAACTGCGGTGGCGGACGGGCGTCTATTGATCGCTGGGCCGGGGGATGTTCCTATGAACAACTCGCTGAACTTCGATCTCCCAACAGGTGAGCCTGCAGTGCTGGTCCATAATGACGCGGGCTACAGCGCGTATGTGGCTATATGCACGCATGAGGGCTGTGACGTCTCTTATAACGCAGCGAGGAATGTGCTGCGATGCCCCTGCCACGGCGCGCAGTTCGACCCCTCCAACAACGGGGAGGTCTTGCGTGGCCCCGCTCGCAGACCGCTCAGTGCGGTAGCCATTACGGTGGATGCTAACGGCAGCGTCTATCTGGCTTAGTAAGAGGAAGAGCTAGGGGACAACCCTCACTCATGTCGGTGGAGGACGCTGACAATCCATGTTGCTAGGGTAGACCGCTAAGACCCCTCACCCCCAACCCCCTCTCCCCGCTTCGCGGTGAAAGGGGGCTTATTAATTGGTTAGGAGATGGGGACACCCCCATACCCCCGGACAGGGAGGCCCCTGTCAACCCCTTTACGAGTGGGATATGCCAGGGGAATGAGGGAGACCTTCACACCCCTAACAGGGAAGGCCCAATCCACCCCCTTGATTGAGTAAGATCCGCATTCATCTGATCCCAACCACCTCTCAAGAGTAGGTTCATGAGAAGGGGGTGCAGGGGCGCAGCCCATGACGGGGGTATGGGGGTGTCCCCCA
>JBDTQH010000028.1:0-72613 GCA_039932335.1 Chloroflexota bacterium | reverse complement strand
ATACCAGATCCTAACCCTTTACTTCTATCTTTGCAACTGAGCAGGGACACCCCCATACCCCCGTCATGGGCTTCGCCCCTGCACCCCGCTACCCCTATTCTGGACACTTACCGTCGTTGTCAGTTCTTCGCTACTGCTATGTGCCGCTTACCCTCTTGCGGCAGTACTATGCAAACCTAAAGAAACTCTGCGTAACTCTGCGTCCTCAGCGCCTCTGCGGTGAGTTCCGTAGATTACTGACCCCTGACACCCGACACCTGCGCATGCCCCGCTTGACAACCGTCAAGGCCACTTGCTACTATGAATAGAGAGAATAGCTTTGGAGGGAGGGTTTATGGAGGACGGCAATACATCCAGGTCGGGGGATCCTGACCACCATTTTGCGCCTGCCTCTCTCCCTGCCAACACTGACTATCGTCATGCGCGCTCGCGTCGCCCTGTCCATATAGGACAACCGCAGCAGCACAGTACCGTTCTGCATTCCACAGCGCACAGCACCGGCCACGACGCCGATAAGGCCGAAAACATCGTGGTGGTGGGCGTTTGCTCTTCCGGCAAGTCTACTCTTGTCCATGCTCTGCGCGCCAAAGGTCTGCATGCTCGCGCTGTATCGCAGGAGCACTCCTATGTGCCCCATCTTTGGCAGCGCTCACACCCCGATGTGCTCATTTATCTCGACGCATCGCTCCATACCATACGGGGACGAGGCCGCACCCGCTGGCAGCAACCCCTTCTCACCGAGGAGCACCGCCGCCTTCAGCATGCCCGCGAGCACTCCGATCTCTACATACCCACCGACGGCCTCTCACCTGAGGACGTAGTGTCGCGCGTTATAACCTTCCTGCGGAACAAGCAATCGGCCCACGCTAACCAACCTCCCGTTTCAGGCAGCCACGACACACCCGCCGGCACGTGATAGCGTACACAAACTACAATGAGGTAGTATCACAAAATGCACTCCAACCATAACGGAACCCCACCCGCCTTTATCTCAGACGGCACAAACCTCACGCCCGGCGATGTTGCGCGTGTTGCCCGAACCGGCCTCCTCTCCGACAGTGGTGCGGCCGCCGCGCGGATAGCTATGTCGGATGGGGCACGCCGCCGCGTGGCTGCTTCTCGCGCTATTGTTGATAGCATTGTGGAGCGGGGCGAGATCGTCTACGGCATTACGACCGGGTTCGGTGCATTCAAAGACCGTGTGATCCCGCCCGCCGACCTTGCACAGCTACAGGTCAACCTGATCCTCAGCCATTGTGTGGGCGTCGGCCCGGCGCTGCCCGCCGAAGTTGTGCGCGCCCTCATGCTTTGCCGCGCCCATACGCTCTCGCTCGGCTATTCCGGCATCCAATCGTCCACCCTCCAGCTTCTGTACGACATGCTCAACGCGGGTATCCACCCTTACATACCCGAGCAAGGTTCGGTCGGTGCTAGTGGCGACCTCGCGCCGCTGGCTCACATGGCGCTAATTATGATAGGGCAGGGGCAGGCCGAATGGCGCGGCAAGATGATGCCCGCCGCCGACGCCCTGCGCGGTGCCGGCCTTGAACCCGCGCAACTCGGCCCCAAAGAGGGAGTGGCTCTCTCCAACGGCACCAGCCTGATGTCAGGTCTCCTCTCGCTCGCGCTGGTGGACGCCGAGACCCTTTCCGAAACGGCAGATATAGTGGGCGCGCTCAGCCTTGAAGCGCTGCAGGGCGTGCCTGCCGCCCTAGACGCGCGCATCCATGCCGCACGCGGCCACAGCGGGCAGATCGCCAGCGCCGCCAATATTCGCCGCCTCACCGCAGGGAGCACTCTCCTGTGGCGAGTACCCGGTGTTTCGGGCGAAGCGCAGCAAGAAGTAGCAGGCGCAAACAACCCGGCGCTTGGCAAGGTGCAGGACGCATATTCGCTGCGCTGCATGCCGCAGGTGCATGGTCCTGCCCGTGAAGCCGCCGCCTATGTTCGTAACATGCTCATGTCCGAGCTAAACAGCGCAAACGACAACCCCCTGGTGTTTGGCGCGGGCGTGATCGGGGAAAGCGACGATGACTACGCCATACTGTCGGGCGGCAACTTTCACGGTGCGCCCCTCTCAGTCGCCGCCGATTTCCTCGGTATCGCCCTGTGCGGTGTCGCCAACATCAGCGAGCGCCGCCAGGCTCGTATGGTCGATGTAGCGGCGCATGGTGGTATCCTGCCGCCCTTCCTGATCGAGCGCGGCGGCCTCAACAGTGGCTTCATGATGGTGCAATATACCTCGGCTGCCCTTGCCTCCGAGAACAAGAGCCTGGCACACCCCGCCAGCGTGGACACCATCCCGACCTCGGCCAACACCGAAGACCACGTCAGCATGGGCCCTATCGCCGCCCGCCATGCGAGGTCAATCGTCGCCAACACGTCGCGCATCCTCGCTCTCGAAGCTATGATGGCGGCCCAGGCCATCGACTTGCGCCTGCGCTCCGACCCCACAGCCCATCTCGGTCAGGGCACTCGCGCCGCCTATGACCTCATTCGTTCTCGCATTCCCTTCGTCGACCGCGACACCGATATGCAACCCCATATCGCCGCCGCTGTCGACCTTGTCACCAGCGGCCAACTAGCCGCCGTTGCCACAAACCAGCCCGGTGCCGAGGTGGTTGCCCTGTAAGATTAGCTGCCCATCGCGTGGGCCACAAAAGTATATCCTTTACCGGATCACATGGTTGCGATAGTCTGTGACGTAACAAGCTATCTGCAAGTAGTCAAACGACAGCCAATAAAATGCACGCCATACTACGAAGGGAGATACCATGAACAACGTAGAAGCAATACTTCAACATGTGGCTACGCAGCTTGATGCGTCTGATCGCACGATGCGCGATGTAGAGAACGATCTCAGAGATATACTGCGAACGCTCAACGACATGGAAAGGCATCTGAGCAAGTCCAAGGATGGCCAGGGGATTGAGCGAGGGTTACAAGAAATTGCGGGTCGGGTGGATGCTGTTGGGTCTGCTGTTGCCGGCAATGCACAGGCCTACATGAATGCCCAACGAGGCTTTGAGGAGATTCTCCGGCACATTCGATGAACCAGACATGGTTATCGCCAATCCTATGATCTATCAGCACAAGAATGGGAGCAGGCAACATGAGCAAGCCAGATGCATTGAGGATATGCACCACTAAAGAAGACCTCCTCAGTTTGCCGTACGGACGGCGGCAGCTTGTTGTCGTGGAAGACGATAGCGCAATTGCGGCCACACTGGAGGCTAGAGAAGTACACACGCGAGAAGTGCAGGCCGAGCTAGTAGCCGACCAAATAGACGATGAGCGCAAAGCAGCCAAACGAGAAGAGATGCGCCGACGTGGTGGACTGCGCGGGGTCTTCGGGCGCATCCAGATGCCAGACATTGAGGTAGACCTGGCATCCTTGCCTGGCGTTGAAGGCGTCCGCCATGCTTTAGTGGGTGACGATGGTATGGTTGACGTGCTCACTATTGGTTATAGTGTTGCTTCGGTGCTTCAGTTTCAGCCAGGGCATCCCAGGCCTGAGGTATTATACATAGGCCACCCTACACTCGTCGGCACTTACTATCCTGCGGCGAACTTTCACGTTCTGACGTTCGAGCACAAGTTCTCCGAAGCGCTGCGATTACTAATGTGCCTGGGGGCGAGTAGTCTAATGGTCGAGCGGGTGAGTGGTTGGTCCAAAGAGCTTGCAGCAAGTGCAGATTTACCAATGCAACTTACTAACGTCACCGCGGAAAGTGGTGCTAAGAAGAGCTCAGATTCGCGGATAATGTTTCATGCTGAGCTGGACGGCGATACCGAGCCTCGTTTACCGGAAGGCCTGGTCTGGTATCCATTTGAGCCGACATGGCAGGCAATTGCCGAGGGTCGTCTGAAGTATGGTATCAAGAACTTCTCGATGGTTGTCGAGTATTCGGATGATTTCAACGTGAACGCCGAACTGAGTGCGAAGGCCGCAAACATAGGTCTCAGATTGGGCGGCAAGTTTACAGAATTAGAAAAGACCATCTGGCATATTGACGGCGGATTCCCCGATTAGCTTACGCAGTGCTCTAAAGAGCTCGCCCTCTAAGAAGACTGGATGCCAGATCTACTGGCAGCAAATATAGATCGCTCGACAAATCACCCGAAATAGGTCTAGCCAGACAGCGCGAATGCCTGTATAATACCTGCGCTCCGACCCTCTTTCCGACATAGCCCGAAGCAACAGCTTTACCCCGCTCCTTACTACGGAGGTGCTGCGGCTATGCGCCAAAGGGTTCTTGCTTGCGCGCTGCTCACTTTGTTGGCGCTTCTGCTGGTGTCGTCCGGCAAGCCCGCTGCGGCCGGTGCGCCACTTAAGCCACTGTCGCCCGATTGGGATCCCGCCTGCTACAGCACCTATGAGCAAATCGACACATTCCTGCACGCCAAAACCGCTCAATACCCGCAGCTAGTTACTCTCATTGATGCGGGGCTTGCCTGGGAAGGCACGCGCCACCTATGGGGCCTCAAACTCACGAGCAGCATTCACCCTGAACCCAAGCCTGTGCTGCTGCTCGTCGGCGGCCATCACCCCCGCGACATCGCCACTACCGAAGTGCTCCTGCGCTTCATCACCTATCTCACGCAGTCTTATGGCACCGATCCCGATGTCACCTGGCTCCTGGACAACCGCACCATTACGCTGGTGCCGCTCGCCAACCCCGACGGCTACTATCAGGTTTACGCCAACGCCCTCAACCAGTTCAAGAATCGCAACAATCTCTACTGCGCCAACTCGATCAATCGTGGGGCCGACATCAATCGCAACTACCCCTATCAATGGAATGTGGTCGGTGGAGGCTTATCGTGCGACTCTTCTTATCCCGGCCCTTTCGCCCTGTCGGAGCCGGAAAGCACCGCCATCTATAGCCTGTTGCAGTCCAGCGGCGCGGACGTTGTAATCAACCTGCAGGCTCCCGGTCCAGCCGTCCTCTATCCCTTTGGATACACATCTGCGCCGCCGCCTGATGCCGAGGGCTTATACGCGCTAGGCTGGGCGTTCGGCAGGCTCAACAACACGTCCATCACCGAAGTCCGCACCGAAAACTCCCGCCTTCCAATCAGTGGTACCCTCACAGACACCGCTTACGGTCAATTCGGCATACCTGCCTATACCTTCAACATCGGCTCCGTCTCCAACGTCACGTGTGCCAATCTCGACCCGCTGTGGAATGCGCAGCGTCCCGCCCTGCTGTATGCCGCCAAAGCAGCCGCGCTCGCTCTTCCCATCACTCTATCACATGCATACGGCCCCAACTCTTCCGGCCTGACCATCACGCCGCAGTCGTCCACTACTATCACCTTCACAGCTGTCCTCTCCTCGAACATAGGCACTGTAGAAGGTGCAGTCTACTCGATAGACAATCCTGGTGCTGACGGGTCGGGCACTCCGGTCGCGGGCAATTATGGTGGCGGTATTGCCAACGTGTCCGCCACTATCGACGTGTCGACGCTTCCGCTAGGCCGCCATCTCCTGCTGATCCAGGGCAAGAACAACAGCGATCAGTGGGGCGTCTTCTCGTCAGCGTTCTTTACAGTTACCCTACCACCGCCCACTTCTACACCCACGCCATCACCCACAAGCACGCGCACATCTACCATCACTCGCACTCCAACTATAACCCGCACGCCCACATCCGGACCCAGCCCAACAGATGCCCCGCCAACCTCCACGCCCAGCACAACGGCTACCGCGACCGCAACGTTCACGCCTTCGGTTACCCCGACGCCCACCTCAACCTATACGCCTTCAGTCACACGAACCTCCACTATAACCCGCACAAGCACAGCGACAGCCATTGTCTCAACGAACACGTCTACAAGAACATCAACGCCAACCCCTACACGTACGGCTATCGATGCTACTAGCACCCACACACCAACAATTACTAAGACGCCGACTATCACGCTTACGCCCACTGAAACCGCAACCCGCACCGCTACCTATACAAAAACAGCCACCCCAACCCGCACTCCCACAGAAACGAGAACGCCAACCGACACAAGGACGCCAACATCTACGCGTACCGCTACCTACACGCCCACGCAGACGGGCACCATCACCCCTACTCGCACACCCACCGGCACACGCACGCTTACGCCTACTCGCACACCCGCGCCTCCGAGCACGCCAACGCCGCTGCCGTGTATAACCTTCACGGATGTATATCCCAGCCAATACTTCTATCGCCCTGTGGATTGGCTTTACTGCCACAACATCATATCGGGCTACCCGGACAACACATTTCGCCCAAATAATAACGCTACCCGCGCGCAGCTACTCAAAATAGTGGTGCTGGGCGAGGCATGGCCCCTCTACGTCCCGGCAACGCCCACCTTCCTCGATGTCGACCCCGACACATGGAGCTATGCCTTCATCGAGACAGGCGTCTATCACGGCATCATATCGGGCTATCCGGACGGTACTTTCCGTCCCGGCAACAGCATCACGCGCGGCCAGCTATCCAAAATCATAGTGCTTGGTCGCGCCTGGCCTCTGCTCAACCCCGCGCTGCCGTCCTTCCCCGACGTATTGCCCGGCAGCACCTTCTACACATACATAGAGACCGCCCGCGCCCACAACATAATCTCAGGCTACAGCGACGGCAGCTTCCGCCCCTACAACGACGCCACCCGAGGCCAGCTATCCAAAATGCTCTATGTAGCCCTCACCGGAGGGCCGTAACGGGACGTGGGACGTGAGGCGTGAGGCGTGAAACGTGAAACGTGAGGTACTGCGTACTGCGTATGACCGCCGACCGCTGCGGAAATGGGATAAACCAATAACAACTTGACGTCCCAACCCTGTCCTTACGTTTTACGTTTTCGTCCTTACGTTTCACGCGTCACGCCCCACGTCCCCCGCCTACCTGTACACTTCCTCAAACACCTGCCTTCCCAGCAGACCGATCTGCACTTCAAAGGGTGTGCCTGCCTGTTCGGGGTGTAGCTCGAAGCGGTTGCGCTCGAAATACTGGACTGTGTACTCCTTCCCATCCACAGGGTTCTTCTCTGTCCTCTCCTCGCTGATGGGGTAGCCGAACAGAGCCAGACCTCCGTTTGAGTTCCAGTATTCCAGGAACGGTCCGGCCAGGTTGTGCCCGGTCTCCGGAAAGAACTGAGCGCCCTCAATGGGAGCAGCAGCCTCTTCGGGTGCGTGCGTCAGCGCCCCAAGCCTGCCCAGGATCACATTATTGCCCTGGCTCGGGTGCAACTCGAAACGTGCTCGCTCGAAATACTGGACGGTGTATACCTCCCCGGTCACCTTGTCGGTCTCCTGTAACCTGTACGAAATCGGGTAGCCGAAAATCCCCAGGCCCCCATTGTCTCGCCAGTACTGCAGGAACGGCTGCACCACAAAGAAGCCTGTCTCCTCGAAATAGACATTATTCTCGTCAGGCTCAAGAGCCGTGAAGAACCAGCTCGAATCATATCGACTCCCTGAGGCTTGCTCCATCACGACCCGCACATAATGGTCGCCCACATTGATTGCAGGCGCTTCCGCGCTCAAGCCGTACCTGTTCTTATCGCCGCTCACCGGGGCAATAGCTCCCGGCAAAACCTGGCCGTCCATATAGAAATCCACTTTTGTAGGCGGGGTCGTTCCCGTTATCACCACTATGAGCGGCACATTCTCCCGACCCGCCATCACGCGCCCGCCCACTGCCGGGTTGTAGCGTACCACCTCAATCGCCTCCTCCAGCGGAGCGGGCCCTGGCGTTGGTTCTGCGCCACCACTTCGCAAGCTAACTCGGAACTGCCATTGTGCGCTTTTTGTCGTGCCGTTGTCCGCACCTGCTATCACCTCAATCGTATGTATCCCCTGTGTCATACCGGGCAGGCCGGCGGTAATGGTTTGTGTCATCGGCAACGCGCCGCTAAGTTGGGCGTCCAGAGGCTCGCCATCAAGCTTGATCGTAGCCGAAACAATCGGCCTTGCCGCCACGGCTCGCACACTCACCTGCTCGGCTTCCGTGCCTACAATGGCCCCCTCTGCAGGTGTAAAGTCGCTAAACGTGATTTTCGCGCTGCCTGGCGCGATATTGACGGGTTCGGCGGGATTGGTACGTAGAGCCAGGTTGCCCAGTATGGCCGCGAACGCAATCACCATTATGATGGGCACTGCGATCCTCAGAATAGAGAGCAGTCCGCCCCTGTCTGCCTGGCTGCTCGCTGTGTCCTCTATGCCGAAGGTGCTGTCCAACTCCTCATAAGGCAACAAACGCCCCGGGTTAATGCTGCCGACAAACTGCCCATTATCTACAACCGGGATGTATGCCTCTTCCTCATTGCTTGCGTTTCTTGCCTCGACCATCGCTGAATGGCTGAGCACCTGGTTAAGCGTGGCCGACGACGGCAATGCGTCGAGTTCGCTTGTGCGGGTCATAAGGGCGGTCACAGGCGTACTTGGCCAGGCTCCCTGCAGCAGCGTGGCCGCCTTTCCTATGCTGGTAACACCCACCAGATGCCCGTCGTCATCTCTCACAGGCAGCAGAACATCAGGGCCGTAGTTAGGGTGTTTCCTGACCATATCCGCTACCGTGTCTCTGGCGCTAACTACATCCTGCTCTCGCACGGGCGCCATAAAACTCGTCGCGTACACCTGGTCGAACATATTACGCAGCATTCGCCTCTGTATACCCGTGGACGCCGCTTCGCGTGCAGCCCACCCCACCAGCACCAACCCCAGCGCCAGCAGCCAGGAATCCGAAGTAAGCCCGAGCCAGGCACCCCACAACACAAGCGCGAGCGCGGCGATCCTGCCGATTGTGCCTGCAACCGTTCCACCAGCTTCCCTGTCTGCCGCGAACAATGTTAGGAATGATCTGAGCGCCCAGCCTCCGTCAAAGGGCGTGCCGGGAATAAAATTGATCGCCCCCAGCGCGATGTTGAGCCAGCCAAGAGGGATAGCGATGGCGGCCACGAAATCCAGCGCTCCACCGCTTCTCGTTGCTTCGCCTATCACCAGGAAAAGTATGCCCAGCAACAGATTAGCCACCGGAGCCGCCAGCGCGGTAAGGAGTCCCTGTGCAGGTTCGAGGGTCTGCACACCAAACGGCATACCCGAACCAAAAGGAAAGAGGTTAACGCTCCGATTACCTGTGCGCCCTACCGCGCTATGTATTAGCTCGTGCAATATCACGCTGCCAAAGAACAATAGCAGTACCGCGATGGCAACCGACCAGTAGAATAGGCTGCTTCTATCGGGGAAGTTCTCTGGAAGCCATAAAAGCCCTATCCACCATAATATAAGTGTAGCTGCCAGTAGCCATGTGTAGTTCAGGTTTATAGTAAGCGGACCGATACGCCCTATTCGCAGACTCGATTGCACGCAGCACCTCCCAATGCTTGTTACGGAGGTGCATTTACAGGAATGTGCAAGGTGGGGAAGTAGGTAGCCTGCTTCACCCCCGTATCGGACTCTATTAGCTTCATTATATCAATACGTAATTTTCCGTAGCACGTTCAGTGCCATTGGTTCTTTCTGAGGAGGGAATCCCTTCTCAAGCCGTGTCTGGCATTCGCGCTAAGCCCTTGCGGCTCATAACCACTTAGACGAGCCTTCCACGTCCCCTACAAGCGTCAATTCCTTCTTGCCTGGAACATACCCTAAACAGAAGCACAACCCGAATATTGTCTGCTGCCAACAACGCACAAGCCTGGCTTGCACCTGCAAATTAACATCTAATTTACCCCTAATTCCGGAAGGGAATACTATTGACAAACGGCTTTAAGCGGCACTATAATGAGCAGGCTTATCATACCCACACCGGCGTAGTTTCCCATGTCCCCCTTGTTCGGGCGGATTGGCAGACCGCGCCTAATTGTGTCTACTGGCATGTATAGATACTCATGAAAGGAGCAACGCTGGAGGATATTGCCCTACTCCACGCATGGCCGGCCTGCATTCCCGTTACGTGGCCTGCCTCTTCTCTCCATTATTTCGACACCCGATCTATGCTCCCGATGCACGGACCCACCCTGCCCGAAGAGCAACTGCTACCCTTGAGGCGGCAATCTTGATAGGGTAAAGAGCTTCAAGAAAGGAACGAGAGAAACATGAATAGGCGCACCTGGCTGATACTTTCAACAGCCATGCTGGTTGCACTGGCCATCCTTGGGATGACCAACGCCGCCAGCGCTTCCTACCCCGCAGGCGTACCTTCACAGGCGGCCGGCCAGCAGGGTAAAGAACAGGCTAAGACAACCACTGACGGCTACGACCAGCTTTCAGCGGGCCTCAAAGCTGTATCCATGGGAACCCTTGTCAACATGGGCCTTGTCCATCCGCAAGATCCCCCCCGCGATAATTTTGTACCTAGCGCAAAGCCTCAAAACCCCAACACCACTATTACATGGGGTCCTGAGCGCAATGCATCGGTGAGCATCAGCGCCAACGAACCGGCAGCTTCGATGCACCCCTCCGATCCGAACTTTGCACTGGTCAGCGGTAACGTGCCGATAGACAACACCTCCGATGGTGGCGCTACATGGCAGAGCCGCAACCCCGCACAGCCTTCCGGTTATGGCGACACCGTCAATGCATGGCTGCCTACCTCTCCTAACCAGGACTGGGCTTTGAGCTCCAGCTTGAACCCTTCCGGTGGCTCGGCAGTTATCGGCGCAGGACGCTCCACCGACCGTGGTGTGACCTGGACAGCTCTGTCCAGCAACATCAGCTCTAACGGCTTCTTCAACGACCGCCAGTATTTCTGGGCCGACCAGGAGCCTTCCAGCCCGTTCTACGGCCGTCTGTACATGACGCAGACCCTCTTTGACTCGGCAGGTTCCGGCAGCTTCAACAGCACAGCAACCCGCTGGACAACGGACTCCGGCGTTACCTGGAGCCCTCCGTTCGTGCATTCCAACCCCACGGCTTTCAGCACGCTGGGCAACCGCCAGTTCGGTTCAATGGGCTTCGGGCCCGGTGGCGTTGTTGTACACGGCTGGATGGAAGCAATTTGCTGCGGTGGCAATCCAACCTCGGGCACAAACAACCGCTATAAGTGGGCACGCTCCACCGACGGTGGTGTAACATTCCCCATCTCCGGGACCGCAGCAACCGATACACGTGGTGAGTCGGTTGCGTTCAACTCGAACGGCCCAGCAGGCTTCCGCTGGAGCCCGCAAGGCACGCTTGGTGCCGATCCGGCTGACGGCAGCCTCTATTTTGTATGGCTGAAGTTCCGCACACCTGGCACGCCGCAGGGCACCGGTGCTGCGACAGCCTTCACACGATCCACAGATAACGGCGCGACATGGTCTACACCTAGCTTTGTCTACAACGACCCCAACGCCGCTGTAGCCCAGTATATGCCGTGGATCACCGTTTCGCGTGACCATACCGTTCACGTCACCTATTCGAGCAGCCAGGCCGGTGCCCCGAGCACGCTGGCACACTACTATGTACAGTCCACCGACCGTGGTGTGACCTGGACAGCGCCCTTCCAGCTAAGCAGCGTAACCTACCCTGCGGCCGGTTTCCACGGCGACTACCAGGCTGTACACGTTGGCGGATATAACGGCAGCAACGCCGCTATCGTCGCCAGCTGGACAGACAACCGCTCGGGCACACGCCACTACGCCAGGATGGGAACGTTCGCCGGCGGTGGTGGCACACCTACACCCACAGTCACAGGCACACCTCCCACAGCTACACAAACACGCACACCAACAAACACACCATCACCCACGGCAACGGCTTGCGGTGCAAGTGCCCCATATAGCATTGCCCAGTCGACAGGCACAATCGTGCCCGGCACGACAGACATCGGCAACCACACAGACGATCTTACAACTAATATCGCTCTGCCGTTCGCCTTCAACCTGTACGACCAGACATACAACAGTGTAAACCTCGGGCCTAACGGCAACGCTCAGTTCGTCACCAACAGCAGCGCCTATACCAATGAGTGCTTGCCCTCGGCAACTCTCAGCACCTATGCGATCATGCCTTACTGGGACGACCAGATTACAGCACCGGCAGGTAAGGGTATCTTTACCTCGATAAGCGGAACGGCACCAAACCGTATCTTCAATATCGAGTGGCGCACATGCGCGTATGCCGGAGCCACCACCTGTGCTGCCAACTCTGACGCCAACTACGAGTTGCGTCTGTATGAGAATTCAGCGACCAGGCAGTTCGACATCATCTATGGCACTATGGCTTCCGCACAAACCGGCAGCGGCGCTACCATAGGTGTGCAGAAAGACGGAACCAACTACACGTCGTTCTCCTGCGACACGGCAGTAGCCGGCCTATCCGGCAAGCAACTGACATTCACTCAGCCTGCTTGCGGTACTGCCGGACCTACCAACACACCTGGGCCGACCAACACTCCCGCTGCTTCCCCAACATGCGCACCATCAGCAGGTGGCTGGACAGCAGGCGCTCCCCTCACTGCCGGTATCGTGCGGGCATGGGGTGTCTACTTCCCCGCCAACGGTAAGTTCTACTCGATGGGCGGCCGCACAGGCGACGGTGATCCTAACCTCGCTCAGATGCAGCCTCTTGAGTACACTCCCGGCACCGATACCTGGGTGCAGAAAACCGCCTCCTTCTCCGATAACCAGACCTCCAACATGCAGGGCGCTGTCCTCACTATGAGCGGCACTCCCGTTATCGTTATGGTGGGCGGCTCTGCCGGTGGCGGTACAAGCGGCACATCAGAGGTCAAGACGTACAACCCTGCTACCGACACAATGACCACTCTCTCCTCCGATCCGTGGACCCCGGGCACAACAACACTCCCTGGTGGAGTAGCGGTCGTGAACAACAAGCTCTATGTGCTTGGCGGCTTCGAGATCAACGTCGGCATGTCCGACCAGATATGGGAGTTCGACCCGGCAGCAGCGGCAGGCTCGCGCTGGACGCTCAAGTCGACCGTACTGCCTGTGCAGCTTGGCTATATCCCGACCGCAGCGATCGGCGGCATGATCTACACCGGTGGCGGCTCTATATGGGACGGCACCACGCTGTTGGACAGCGACAACTCGTACAAGTACGATCCGGCCACCAACACGATCACGGCCATCACCAACATACCGAGAGCAACAGCAGAAACAAGGGCGGTAGCTTATGGTGGCAAGATGTGGGTGCTGGGAGGCGGGCGAGATGCGCCTAACCCTAGCACAGAGGTGGATATATACGACCCGGCAACCAACTCATGGAGCACAGGCCCTTCGTTCACGCTGGCGAGGCGTAACTTCCCGGCGGACACGGACGGCACCAAGATCTACATGGCAGGCGGCTATGCGCCAACAGCCCCTGATCCCTCCATGGAAATCTACTCCCCAGGTGCTACTTGCAACACACCAACACCGGGTGCAACCAACACTGTCGGCACAACTGCCACCAGTACAGCGCCTGCTGCCACTAACACGGTTGGCGCTACAAACACGCCTGGTACACCTGGTGCCACTAACACAGTCGGCGCTACGGTTACAACAGGCGCTACATCTACACCAGGATCGCCTACAGCTACACCGACACATTGCGCAATTGAGTTCGCTGACGTGCTGCCCGGCAACACGTTCTACCCCTTCATCAAGTGCCTTGCTTGCCGCAACATCATCAACGGTTATCCGTGTGGTGGTACAGGCGAGCCTTGTAACCCTAACAGCGATCCTTACTTCCGACCGTCCAACTCTGTGACGCGTGGGCAGTTGTCGAAGATCGTCTCCCAGTCGGCTGGCTTCTCTGACCCTGTCAGCGGCCAGACCTTTGAGGACGTTGTCCCTGGTTCTACCTTCTACGACTACATTGAGCGGTTGGCCAGCCGTGGTGTAATGGGTGGCTACCCGTGCGGTGTTGATCCCAACGAGCCGTGCGTATTGCCAGGCAACAAGCCTTACTTCAGGCCGAGTGCCACCGCTACACGCGGACAGCTAACCAAGATCGTATCGAATGCAGCAGGCTTCAATGATCCTGATCCTGCCACATTCACCTTCACCGACGTGCCTCCTGGCTCAACATTCCACGTCTATGTGGAGCGCTTGCTGATGAACAGGCCTAACGTCATGAGCGGCTATCCGTGCGGAGTAGATCCGACCGAGCCGTGCGACAGCCAGAGCAGGCCTTACTTCCGACCTAACGCAACGCTATCGAGGGGGCAGACATCGAAGATAGTGGCTAACACATTCTTCCCTAACTGCGACACCCCACAGCAGCCTGTAAAGGCTTCTGTACCCAACAACTAGAGTGTAGATGGCCGCAAGGCCACAACGAACAAGAGCCTCCCTCAACGGAGGCTCTTGTTCATCAACCACAGTACTGGAACAAATAAACAAGATACTACCGGCAATTCAAGCCCGACGCATAATTGGTCGTCCTTGTCCAACGCGGGCATAATCGGGTATAAGAGAAACATACAATTATCTAAACGGCGCTTGACCCTGGCCGGTAATCCCATTGGATTTCACGCAGCGTTCCACCGCCCACGGTCTACCGTCATATCATAGGAGTCCCATGGAAGGTATCTGGCTTGTAAGCTATATAGTGTTATGGCTATTGGTGATTGGTCTTGGCGTACTGGTATTACTACTTTATCGTCAGCTCGGCATCATGTACCTCGGAACCGCGGAAGGTGTATCGCGCGATGGATTAGAGCGTGGGGTTCGTGCCCCCGATTTCAAGCTCACAGACCAGTTTGGTCAGGTGCAGCAGTTGAGCAGCTACAAAGGTAAACCCGTAGCACTCCTGTTTGGCTCTCCGCATTGCAGCCCTTGCCGCCTCTTGCTGCCTCAGCTTCATGATTGGGCCAGGCAGCATAGCGACGTTTCCGTACTCTGGCTCAACGCCGCTTCTGAAGAAGAGAGCAACCGCTTCGTCTCTGAGACCGGCGCAACCCTCCCTGTAGTGCCATATACGCCCGATGACAACCTGCTCGATAAGTACAAGGTTCGCGTCACCCCCTTCCTCTTCATGCTTGATGAGAAAGGCCTGGTGAGGGCGAAGGGCCTCGTCAATAACAAAGGCGGCCTGGATCTTTATTATCGCGAGTTGAAGACCGGTAAGTTCGATCCGCCCGCAGCGGGCGAAGAAGGGGTGGAAAATGTCGTAGTCCAGGAGGCAGTCCGCCGCTAGGTATCCCTTCAGCCCCAACCGGGCTGAGCGGTGCAAGACTCAGCTTGCCGACCTCAACCTGGGCCGCGCCTCTGCGAGGGGTGCTGTAGTAGACGGCAAGCTCTAGGCTATAGGCGGAGATGTGTGGAGCGCATCCACTCGCCAGCTAACCCCCGTCAACAACGTAGAAATGCTCGATCTTACCCAGGCAAGCCCCACATGGGTGAACGTGGCACCACTGCTCACCTGCGTCACACCAACCCAACGCTAACGCCACCAGGGGGCAGACCTCGAAGATCGTGAGCAACACATTCTTCCCGGACTGCCAGCCTCCTCAGAAATAGTTCGGCAACCTCATCCAGCATGACAAAGGAAGACTCCCCAACCTGGGGAGTTTTCCTTTGTCTATTTAGTCTGCTATAGAACCACGTCCCCGGCCCGCTGCGTAGAACATGGGTAACGGGGGGTCCGGATGCTGCTATGTCTTATCGTGCAATGATAGCTTTTCCACCCCGGATACCTGACAGGAACCGAACAAATAAGTGTTCAGACTTGAGATGCAAAGGGGTGCAGGGGCGAAGCCCATGACGGGGGGTTGGGGTGTCCCCCACTCTTCCCTCTTTCTTGGACTCCCCTCCCACACGTGGGAGGGGTATGAGCGAAGCGGGGGGCGGTGGGCCTTGGCTTATCGACATGTCAGGTTGCTCCACCCTAAATCTGAACATTTACCTGAACAGGAGTATTAGAGATGCGCTTAGGCTTTGCCTGCACAGTCATGGGAATAGACGTTAGGGCACACGATACGCGCAAGTGGCAGAACAACCCACATCTCTGCGTGAGCCTTGACTATGTCTCGCAAATACTGGAATACGCCGCGAGCCTGGGAATAAACATGTACAGGCTCAGCTCCAATGTCGCGCCCTACTACACTGACCTCACCAGGCCGCAATTCGGCAACCAGCTAAACGAAGCCCGCTCCCAGCTTGCGGATTTAGGCTCGCTGGCTCGCAGCCTCAACATACGGCTGAGTATGCACCCCGGCCAGTATACAGTGCTCAATTCGCCCAGCGACGTTACCTACGCATCGGCTGTGCGAGAGTTGCAGTACGCCGCCGATCTCTTCGACTACATGGGCCAGCCGCCCGACAACAAGGTTATCGTCCATATCGGCGGCGCGTATGGCGACAAACCGTCCGCCCTCGACCGCTGGATCGAGCGTTACCCGCTGTTGCCTGATAATGTGCGCGCCCGCCTCGTAATTGAGAACGACGACACGATCTTCAATGTGGCCGATGCTCTCTACGTAAGCACGCACACTGGCGTTCCAGTTGTGTTCGATAATCTGCATCATCGCGTGAACCCCAGCATGGAGGAAGAGGGTACAACCCTCGATGAGCACGAAGCCCTTGCACGCAGCCTGGCAACGTGGCCGGAAGGGCAGACCCCCAAGACACACTATTCCGACCAGCGTGAGGGTGAGGTGAAGGTACGCATGAAAGGCAAAGGCACCCGCACCCAGCAGGCTTCTGTGGGTGCGCACGCCGATTATATTGATCCCGCGGCATTCGCGGCCTATGTGGAGCGAATGCGCGATCTACCCGATTTCGATGTGATGTTCGAGGCCAAAGCAAAAGAGCTTGCCGTTGTGTGCGTGAAAGATTACCTGCGCGAGCACGGCATCAGCTTACTCGACACGCGCCAGGGCGATCCGGAGCCAACGCTTATGAGGTAGCGAACCCTCTCGGCGTGTCACGTACCGCCCTGCTGTGCCGCAATCGACTGATGCCCGACTTTGCTTCCTGGACACGCGTGGTATCAGGCTGTTCCCTCGGAAGGCGCATCTTCAGCGCTTGCCATGGTCTCCTGCTGTGGTGCCGGTGCGGTGGTCATAGTTTGGACAAACGCTGTACCGGCATTGATAATGGCCGGCCCGACCCTTTTGCCAACTTCGGTGCCGAACACCCCGCCGAGCATAGCCCCCACAAATGTACCGACCAGCGGAATAGGAAGGAGCGCACTACCGATGCGCGCCCCCGCCATCATACCTGCACCCATACCGGCCATACCGCCGATTTGCTCGTTGCGAACCTGATCGCTATTCTCAGTAGTTTCCATGTAGAGTTACTCCTTAAAATTGGTTGGGACACCAGTTGACATTTATACGTAATCAGCGGCGTTTTTGTTCCACATCTTAATCGTCATATATCAGTTGTGACCGCCGACCTCCAGTGGCACCGGGCAACTGACAACCGTAACACACCTATGGATATTTCGACACCCACATTCTGGTTCTTGATAGTAGGCGGCCTGTTCGTCATGATGGCGCTGAGCGCTACTCTGCTGAAGCGTCTGCCTCTAACCACCTCTATAGTCTACCTGGCGGTTGGCTTCGTTCTCGGTCCTGCCGGTTTCGGCCTGATCAGTCTCGACCCTGTTGAGCATTCAGGTCTACTTGAGCACTTTACCGAGGTGGCCGTCATTATCTCCCTCTTCACAGCCGGCCTCAAGCTACGCATACCCCTCAACGACCGGCAGTGGCGAATACCCGTCCGCCTTGCCTTTGTATCCATGACGATTACGGTTGGCCTGATCGCGCTCACCGGCGTCACGCTGCTGGGCCTATCTCTCGGTGCTGCGATTCTGCTGGGTGGTATGCTTGCCCCCACCGACCCCGTGCTTGCCTCCGATGTGCAGGTGGAAAATGCCTTTGATCGCGACCGCCTCCGCTTCAGCCTCACAGGCGAAGCAAGCTTGAACGACGGCACAGCGTTCCCCTTTGTTATGCTCGGCCTTGGCCTGATGGGCCTTCACGAGCTTGGCGATTTCGGCTTGCGCTGGATTGCCCTTGATGTAGTCTGGTCCACCCTGGGCGGCCTCGCCATCGGGGGCTTGCTTGGCACGCTCGTAGGCAAGCTTGTGCTTTACTTGCGCAGCCGCCACAAAGAAGCGCTCGGCCTTGACGATTTCCTTGCTCTCGGCCTGATCGCCTTCGCTTACGGGTCGGCACTGTTGCTCCATACCTCCGGCTTCCTAGCGGTCTTTGCGGCCGGTTTCGCGCTAAGGCGCATAGAGCGCCAGACCACGGGCGAAGATGAGCCCGAGAAAGTCCTCTCCAGCACACCTGTGTCCGACCTCGAACAGGCGGCCACCGATCCGAAGAAGGCACCTGCCTACCTGGTTTCCGCCGTGCTCCTCTTCAACGAGCAACTGGAGCGCATAGGCGAGGTAACAGTAGTAGTCGTGGTGGGCGCGATGCTCTCATTCAGTTTCTTGCCCGCTGCTTCCTGGTGGTTCATTCCGCTGCTCTTCTTCGTAATCCGCCCTATCTCGGTTGCCCTCGGTCTGCTTGGCGCAACTAACTCGTCCGTGAAACGCCGTTACATGTCGTGGTTCGGCATCCGCGGCATCGGCTCTATCTATTACCTCATGTACGCGATTCAGCACGGTATACCTGCCGGTTTAGCGCAGCAGTTCGCCTCGCTTACCCTGGCTATCGTCGCCGTCTCAATAGTGGTGCACGGTATCTCGGTAACGCCCCTCATGAACGCCTACGGCCGCATAATGCGCCGCTCCCGCTCAAGCAGCGCCGCCCTACAGGAAGAAGCTTAGGTAGAGTGTTAGGGTTGCGCTGAAACTTTGACGCCCTCAATCCGTATCTCTATAATGGTAAAACCTAAAGAGAGTGGCCTCAACAGGTAGCGGAGGAGTTAGAGTCATGGCAGGCGAGCTAAATATTCAGTCGATGCTGTCCAGGGCCACCGTGCCCGTTATGAACGTGGAGCAGCTTGTTTATTGTCTACTTGAGCTTCGGCCCGCCGAAACCGCCGCTGCTTCATCGTCGCTGCCCCTCAATCTCTGCCTCGTGCTCGACCGCAGCGGTTCCATGCACGGCTCCAAGATAGAGAACCTTCGCGAAGCCACTACGCTGGTGCTGGATATGCTCCAGCCTCAAGATTATATATCCGTCATCTTCTTCAACAGCCGCACCGATGTGGCGTTCCCCTCACAGCGCATCACCAGCGAGTCGCGCCGCTCCGAGCTGAAATCCCGCGTGGCCCAGCTAAAGGCTGACGGCGGCACAAGCATGGCTCCCGCTATGGAGGCCGGGCTTATCGAATTGCGCAAGCAAATGTCCATTACAGGCAATTCTCATGGAGGAACCGCCCAGGTGAACCGCATGGTGCTGCTCACCGACGGCATCACTGAGAAGGAGAAGCGCTGCCTTGAGCAGGCCGAGCAGGCTGCCCGTATTGGTGTGCCCATAACGGCCCTTGGTATCGGCAAGGACTGGAACGACAAGCTGATGCAGGACATCGGCGGCAGGAGCGGCGGCGAATCCGACTATATCTCCACCCCTGAGCAGATCCGTACCCATTTCGCCCGCACCGTCCAGCAGATGCAAGCTGTGGCCCTACAGCGCGTGTCGGTGAACTTACGCCCGGCCCTCGGCATCGACATCCGCAACGTCTTCCGCGTTTACCCGCTTATCGCCCGCCTCGAACCGGGGCAAGTCGCCGACCGCGCCCAGAACATTTACCTGGGCGAGCTTGAGCGCGGCCACGGCCAGACCTTGCTTGTAGAGTTTGTGGTGCCCGCACGCCCTGAAGGAAGCTACCGTATCGCCCAGGTGGACGTTGAGTATGACGTGCCGCAATCGGGCCTTACCCAGCAGCGCGCTTCCGTTGACGTCCTCCTGAGCTACTCGCACAATCCGGCGGTGGTTCCTCCCTCCAACGCAAGCATAATGAACCTTGTAGAGAAGGTGAGCGCATTCAAACTGCAAACCCGCGCCCTCGAAGATCTTGAAAAGGGCAATGTGCAGTCTGCCACTCAGAAGCTGCGAGGCGCGCTCACGCACCTGTTGAACCAGGGAGACACCGAGCTAGCCGCCACAGTGGAGACAGAGCTTGCTAACCTGGAAAAAGGCCGCATGATGTCGCCCGAAGGCCGCAAGACAATTCGCTTTGAGAGCGGCAAAACGGTAAAATTAGACAAGAGTTAGGTGCCATGTATCGGCGGTGAGGCGCAAGGCATTACAGCCTTGCCACCTCTCGGGCCTAAACGCTGACATGTAAACAGAGGAGAAGTATGGTTATTTATTGCGCGAATTGTGGGGTTGAGTTGCCTGATGGTGTCGCTTTCTGCGATGCATGCGGCACGCCCGTGCGTGGGCAGGGCGCTGCCTCACCAAAAGCAGCCGTCGAGTCGAACAACGGCATCGGCGCTACTGCTTGCCCCGTCTGCGGCTCGGCCGCCCTGCCCGGCGAGGCTTTCTGCGACAATTGCGGGGCCGCACTTCTTGCGCCAACAAGCTACGTTTCACCTCAACAGGCCCAGTCATCCTCTCAGCCCGCGTCGAGTTCGCGGCAGGTGGGTGCGCCCCCTTCTTATTCGTCGGCTCCCATGGGCAGCAGCTATTCGTCCGCTCCTGCACGCCAGGTTACGGCATCGCTGGTTGTAACATCGCCGCCTCCCCCCGCTACGATCCAGATACCTAATCGCGCAGAGCTAATTGTGGGCCGTTCCGATCCTCAGAGCAACAGCTACCCCGATGTCGATCTTGGCCCCTACGGCGGCCTCGATTTGGGCGTATCACGCCGCCACTTCCGCATAACCCGCAACGGCGAGCACTTCTACCTCGAAGACCTACAGGCCATGAACGGCAGCATCGTGAACGGCCAGCGCATACCTCCTTACACGCTCCACCCCCTTCGCTCAGGCGACCGCATCAGCCTCGGCAAAATGGAGTTGGTCTTCGAGCTATCGTAGCTATCCATCCTTCAACTACGAGATAGTAACAAAGAGCCGGACGCAGAAGAAAGCGCCCGGCTCTTTGTCATTCTGCATGCGCACAATTCCGCTAACCACTAATTTCCTTCTTTGGTATAATATCCCGTTGGAGGAGAATATCAGATGCCAGTATTTGTAGACCCGAAAGCCTGCGTTGACCGCGAACACTGCTTTGCCGCGGGCGGGTGCCCATATGATGCCTATTTTCATAACCCCCTGAAGAAAAGCTGGGAAGTCGATGCCACCATCTGTGGCGACTGTCCCGGCCCATGCCTCAACTTCTGTGACAAAGACGCCGTACACTGGGGCGATGACCTGGTTGATCTCAAGCTGGTAAAAGCACAGGTAGACGGCACGATGAAGCCCGAAGAGGTGCTGGAGGCCCGCGCCAAGCACAAGCGAGAGCTTGCTGAGGCTATACGGCTGCAAGCCGAGGCCGCCAAGAAGGCCAGCGCGGAAGGCGTTATAGCTCTTACACGCGCCAACTTCGAGCGCGAAGTGCTTCGCTCACAATACCCTGTGGTGGTAGACTGCTGGGCCGATTGGTGCGGCCCCTGCAAGCAGTTCTCTCCCATCTTCGAGGCAACCGCCAAGCAGTATGTGGGCGTGGTGAAATTTGCCAAGCTCGACACAGATGCCGAGCCTGCGCTCGCCCAGGGATTAGGCGTGCAATCACTCCCCACCACGCTCATGTTCTACAAGGGTCAGCTTGTGAACGCGGCTGAAGGCGCTCTCCCCGCGGCCCAGTTCCAGGCCTGGCTCTACCAGACCCTTACCGCTGTACGCCAGTACGAGAAGCAGCTAAGCGCGGAGGCCGAGGAAGCCATAGCCGCAGCCATCCAGAACCTCGCCAGCCTCGACAACGGCGCACACCCGCAAGGAGCAGGGCCAACAGCCGACGGCAGCC
Source organism: Chloroflexota bacterium (assembly GCA_039932335.1). Taxonomy (GTDB): domain Bacteria; phylum Chloroflexota; class Chloroflexia; order QHBQ01; family JADMIH01; genus JADMIH01. The sequence continues at coordinate 50,834 of JBDTQH010000028.1, read as the reverse complement.
AGCAGCCTGGCCAGGATAGCGGCATAACCCTCGACACGCACACGCCCACACCACCGCCCCCCACCAACCCAACTAACCCACCAAGAGGCAAACAAACCTCCAGTGGCCTTTACATACCGTAAAACGTAAAGCGTAAAACGTAAGTACGGTTTTGGAACGCCGAGTCGCCATGGAATCTCGGTCTTACGTTTTACGCTTTACGTTTTACGCCCCTCACGCCTCACGCCTCACGTCTCACTTGTCCAATTTCGTTGGTTTTGGTAAAATCTCTATCATGTCTAGCTCAAAACAAGATACCCGGTATTCTGCCAAACGTCGCGCTGCTAATCGCAAACGAATACGTGACTTGGGCAGAAACATTTTCGCTTACTTCTTCGTTGCCGTCCTTATAATAGGCACGGTCTCCACCGTGTTCATCGCCAGCACGCCCGCAAGCACTCCGGCGTCTGATGCGACGCCCACAACGAACCCGAGCAGTTTCCTCGGTCTCGTTACACAGGCTGATACGGAACTGGCCTCAGGCAAGTATGAGAACGCGATTGGTCTGTACAATGCCTATCTGTCGCAAAACGCGACCGATGCCGATGTGCTATTCAAGCTCGGCAAGGCATATGTATCCCCTCAGAATCCCACGCCCGACTACCTCTCCGGTGTCGATTACCTGCAGAGGGCAGTGACAATCAACGGAAGCGCCGCCTGGGCAGCAGAGGCATTCGCACTCATCTCTCAGTACCAGCCCCAGGCACAAGCCACCGCCACCGCGATCAGCGCGTCAGCCGCCGTCACAGGCACAGCTACTATCGCCTCGCCGTCGCTCACGGCTACAACAGTCATAACAAAGTAATCTATTATCCCAAACCGAACAAAGAGCCACCCGCTTACGGTGGCTCTTTTCATTTTCGGCTCAGGCTGCCGGCACGACAGTGACTGCTAACTCCAATCCGTCTCTATAGCCTACATACGGTCTAGCAAGTGTCCAGAATAGGGGTAGCGAGGTGCAGGGGCGAAGCCCATGACGGGGTACCAGGGGTGTCCCCTGGTATACACAATATAAAGCCCCCTCTTCCACGCATGGGAGAGGGGGTTGGGGGTGAGGGTGCTTCCATAGAGACGAGACTTGAAGATTGCTCCACCCCAAATCTGAACGCTTACGCAGTCTGCTATGCTTGCAAATGTGCTTACAGCGCGGTATAGTATCACCAAGTCGCTGCAGACGGCTACCCCCTTGGTAAGCGCTGCGAACAGTGTGCCCGTCAACGGAGATGTGCATAGGAGGAACACCCAATGAAAGCTGAGGAGATTGACTGTACCCCCGCTGCGACCACCCACGCGGCTCCTCTTCACCCGGTATCGCCCGATCTCGTGGGCGTCGATCTGCGCGATCTTATAGTCGGCGGTCACACTCTTGTCCCCACCCTCGACGGCACACTCCGTCCCTACATTAATCTCGATAACGCCGCCTCCACCCCCATAGCACGCCCGGTAAAAGACAAGGTAGACGAGTCCCTCGAATGGTACGCGGCAGTGCATCGCGGCAGCGGTTTCAAATCGCAAGTTTCCTCGCTGGCCTACGAGCAGTCGCGTGATCGTGTGGCCGAGTTCGTGGGCGCTGACCTCTCAGAGCGCGCCTGCATATTCGTTCGCAACGCCACCGAGGCTATCAACCGCTGCGCCGGAAGGCTCCATTTGCGCCCCGGCGATGTGGTGCTCACCTCCCTCATGGAGCATCACTCCAACATCCTTGCGTGGCGAAAGCGCTGCGGTCATGTCGAGAACGTCGCCGTAGACCGTTTTGGCGCTCCTATTCTCTCCGATCTAAGCGCACGGCTGGCCGCCAACGAGGGGCATGTCAAACTGGTTGCCATCTCTGGCGGCTCTAACGTCACAGGCGTGATCCCGGATGTCCACGCCATTGCTCGCATTGTACACGCTGCGGGCGCGCTGCTCCTGGTAGACGCCGCCCAACTTGCCCCGCACCGCCCTATCCGCATGGGCCGTCTTAGCGACCCTGAATCGATAGATTTCCTGGCCTTGTCAGCCCACAAGATGTATGCTCCTCTCGGCTGCGGCGTGCTGATCGGCCCGACCGATGCGTTCCGAGGCGACCAGCCCGATCTCGTTGGTGGGGGCACCGTGCTCTTCGTCTCTGAAGAGGAAGAGATGTGGAGTGGCCCTCCCGACAGCGAAGAAGCGGGCAGCCCCAACGTTCCCGGCGCGATTGCCATGGCCGCCGCCTGCCGCTTCATCTCGCAGGATCTTGGCTGGGATTGGCTTATTCAGCACGAGCGTGATCTCACCTCCTACGCCCTGAAAAAGATGAACGAAATCCCCGGCATCATCATCTACGGACCAAGTGACCCTGAGCTTAAGGAAGACAGGCTGGGCGTTATCGCCTTCAACCTTGAAAAGGTGGACCACCAGCTTACCGCTGCTGTGCTGAGCCATGAGTACGCTATCGGCACGCGCACGGGCGGCTTCTGCGCTCACCCCTACCTGATGAGCCTCTTCGGTCTCTCGCATGATCGCGTCCACGAATTGCGCGACGAAGTTGGACAGGGTGACAGGAGTGGTATGCCGGGCGCGGTGCGCATCTCGTTCGGTTTCTACAGCCGCCGCGAAGAAGTAGATGCCGTGATTGACGCCCTGTGGGACATCCAGAACGGCAAGTGGAAAGGCACCTACAAGCAGAACGCCAAGAGCGGAGAATACCGCCCCACCGAAGGCAAAACCGACCCTGCCGGGTGGTTCAACCTCTAGCCTGGTTTCAACCTTCACAACGTGTAACGTCGCACTACGCCGGTCTCCCCGGCACTCCGCGCGATAGATCGTCATATGGTGTTCGGATAGCGCAACAGGAGACCTGCATGGTAGATCCGTCTACGCCTCCTCTCATTTCCGACCGGAGTGGGGTCACCGATTCGGTGCGCGTTCAGATCCTCGCCACCGAGCATTGGAACCTACTTGCCACCCGCAGTATGACCTGGAATGAGGCGTTCAGCAGAACCTCCATATTCCTGACCGTCCTATCGGCAGCCGTGGTGGCATTGGCCCTGGTGGCGCAGGCAACGGCTTTCGGCGAAGGGTTTCGCCTCTTCGCGCTCCTCGTGCTCCCAATCGTGTTACTGCTCGGACTTGGAACGTACAGCCGTTTAGGCACTGTCAATGAGGAAGACGCGTGGCTCGTGATAGGCATGAACCGCCTTCGCCACGCATATATTGAGCTTGCCCCCGAGCTTGAGCCCTACTTCATTACCAGCCACCACGATGACCTGGATAGTATCTGGCTGACATACGGCGGACGCAGGTGGAGCTTCGGTATCGTCGCTATCTTCTCCAGCACACCCAATATCATCGGTGTCATCGATGCGGTACTCGCCGGAGTGCTAGCCGCGCTTATTGCCGAAATACTGGGATCGACGAGCGGGATTGACCTGATAGTTGGCGGTATAACAGCACTTGTCGTGCTCGCAATGTTGCTGGTAGTGCCGTTCCGTAGGGTTGGGCGTTTTCTCCGCGAGTATGAGCCGCGCTTCCCCCATTGAGCAAGTAACCCCTGCTGTTCAACACTATATCTATCATGCAAGTACCCGAACCCCGCTAAATCATCGTATAATGTCTATACGATGATTTAGCGGGGTTCTTCTTATGTCATATCGTTTCTCGAAAACGCGGCATGCTCTTCTGGGAACAGTAGTGGCGCTCACATTTTCGTTAGCCATCTCGGGCTGCAGTCTCACCGAGCTGCCCAAAGGTAATCCCGGCACAACCACGCAGCCTCTCTCAACCCCGGCCCCTTCCGGCACCGCCACAGGTGCACAGGTAGTGCCGACGTCTGCCCCGGTTGCGTCTGATCCGAACTCCGGTGGCGGTTGGCAGGTGCCCGCCGAGAAGCAGGCCGCCGTTATGGTGGTCGAACAGCTAGCACCTGCGGTCGTGACGGTCGTGAACAGGCTCGACGGCACCCAGGGCTTCGAGGGTGAAGCGCGCGGCTCCGGCATCATTATCGACACTGAAGGCCGCATTATCACCAATTATCATGTGGTGGCGGGTAGCTCGGCGGGCGGCTTACAGGTCATCTTCTTTGATGGCGAAACCTCTACCGCAACCATCCTTGGCTCCGACGCCCTCAGCGACCTTGCTGTGCTCAAGGTGGACCACCCTGTAGCCGCGGTTGCCCAGCTTGGCGACTCAAGCAAGCTAAAGGTAGGCGAAACAGTAATCGCCATTGGCTCGGCCCTGGGCGACTTCGAGAACACCGTTACGGTCGGCGTGGTCAGCGGCCTCAACAGGACGCTGCAGCGCACAGACGGCACCAATATGGAGAACATGATCCAGACTGATGCTGCCATTAATCACGGTAATTCGGGCGGTCCTTTGCTCAACCTGTCGGGAGAGGTCATAGGCATTAATACAGCGGTGGTGCGCGGCACAGGTGACGGCACCAGCGGCGATGTGGCCGAAGGGCTTGGTTTTGCAATTCCGGTGGACACCGTGAAGACCGTTTCAGCCCAGTTGATAGGTAACGGCAAAGTTACCCGCCCCTTCCTTGGTGTGCGTACCCGGCCCGTCAATCGTGTGCTAGCCTCCTATTACGACCTCAGGGACGAAAAGGGCAACCTGCTTGAGACAGGCGCACTCATCGAGGGCGTTGTCAGCCCAAGCGTGGCCGAACAGAGCGGCTTGCAGGCAGGCGAAGTCATACTGAGCATTGACGGTATCGTGCTGGACGAAACGCACCCGCTCGCTAACGTTCTTACCAATTTCCAGCCCAATCAAACTGTCACCCTCCGCGTGTTGAACAACGGTACAGCGCGCGAGCTACAGGTAAAGCTTGGAACCAGACAATAGTTCGCTAGCTACAGAACAGCATACAAACGACGAACGGCGTAGGCCAGCTCCCTCCATCTTTCGTCGTTCCTCTTTGCTTTTCGCGGCCAATATACTCGTTATCTTCGTGCTTGCCATGTCTCTTCGTCTTGCATACTGGCAGGATGCTCGTGCCTATGCTGTCGGTGCCGACGAACCCGATTATGTCATCCCGGCCCAGACCCTGGCGCGTGAAGGCCGCTACGTAGACACCTATATATCGCACAACCGCGTCTGGACTCGCGTTCCTCTTACCTCAATTTTCTTCGCAATGTCCTTTCCTTTCGTGAGCGACCCGGCGGCAGCTAACGCAGAGGGTGATGACGCCGCGCTGATGGAGCCGCGCTACGACGCGCTTAATATCGCGCAAATAATCGCGAGCCTGGTAACAATCGCGCTCACTATGCTGCTGGCGGCACGCTGCTTCCTTCGAAAGGCCGCCGGGGCAGCCCTGGCCGCAGGCTACATATCCGCGTTATACCCGCCGCTCGCCAGTAGCCCTGCCCAGCGTGCCCTGAGCGAGCCGCTCTCCATAATGCTAATCTTTGCCGCGCTCTATGCTCTCTCGTGGTGGAAGCCACAAGGCTCCTGGCGCTCTATGCTTGGTGTGGCAGCACTCACAGGTCTATTGCTTGGTATCGCGTCCCTGGCGCGCTCCGTGGGCATCGCCATGCTCCCCTTCACATGGCTCTGGTTCGTCATCGTCTATATCGCGGCCAGGCGGCAGAATGCTACTCATGCTGAAACGGGCACTTTTCCGAGGCTGCGCTTTGCACCCCTGCAATGGGCGCGCTCCAACATTCGCCCGCTCGTCTGCTCCGCTGTTGTCACGCTGGCCTGCCTGCTTGCGATTGCCCCCTGGACCTACTACAACTACCGCCAGTACGGCAGCTTCCTCCTGCTGGAGACCGCCAACACCACCGCGTACTGGCATTACCACAACTTCCGGCACGAAGACGAGGACGCCATACTGCGCCAATATTCGGACCCCGCTGATCGCCTCGCCGTGATTGTGCGAGAAGGCACATCCAACATTCTCGAATATCCCGACCAGGCTATCGGCGCGTCGATCTTCGCCTTCTTTTATGCCTGGCACCTTGAAAGCAATTCGGCTGTGCTGATGAACCCCTGGGACATGAGCCAGCGCGACCCCGATGTGCCCGACCTGCTCCACAGCGATGTTGCTTTTCTGCTGCTAAGTCTCACAGGTATGGCAGGGCTTGCCGGGGTGGGTCTCAGGCGGCCTGTGGGGCTTGCCGGGCGCACACTATTAGTGATAACCCTCTGGCTGCTTGTGATGCTGCTGCTGGGCATTGTGGTGCCTTATGACGCCCGCTATCGTCTGCCCTCTGCCCCGGCCCTTATCGTCATGGCTGCGGGCCTGCTGGTGCTTACAGATTGGCGCTCCGTTTTCTCGCCGCGCCGCGCCTGGGCCATTCTGCGCAGCCATGCGAAAGTCGCGGCTGTTACTGCTGTGCTACTCCTCTGGGTGCTAATCGGAGCCTATACGCCCAACATACCGCCTCTCCTCCGGAGCCTTTACCAATCATGGCGCGGCGATCTGGTTGCCCCTTCGGTGGACTCGTTTGGCCGCTACATGCTTGCTGAACAGGCTTTCCCCACCTTCTACTGGCCCTATCGCCACCACGCCGATGCACTGCGCGCAGCGGGCCGCGATGAGGACGCCCGCGCCCTTTACACAGAGAGTTGGGGCTACAACCCCGACGACCCCTACGGCATCCTCGGCTTCGCTGACCTTGCCGCCCGTAACCCTGATTGGGAGCTTACGCCCGACGAGAGCACGTGGCTAAAGCGCGACGAAGCAGATTGGCGCGGCAACCCCTGGAACAGCTTCCAACCAACCGCCACCTCTACGGTGGACGTGGGCACGGGCCGCGATATTGGATATATACTCGGCTTCCATCTCCCCGACCGCGCAGGCACCCCCAGCTTCGACTACCGCTGGAGCCGCGGCCGCTCGACTGTTCGCATACCCGTTCCAGCCGGCCAGACCTATAACGCCGTCACCCTGCGAATGTCCGCGCCCGGTATCGGCCCTCCCGCCCCCATGCAAGTAACCGTATCCATAGACGGTGCAAAGCCCACTAATCTCGAAGTTCCGTCGGGTTGGGCCGACTATACAGTCGATCTCCCGGCCACACTCCAATCCGGCAAAACCGTAACAATCACTATCACAAGCCCCACCCGCAGCCCCGTCCAATTCAACCCAACCTCCAACGACACCCGCAACCTCGGCGTTGGCCTGGATAGCGTAACGTTCACGCAGAAGTAGGGGTCGGGTGTCAGGGGTCAGGGGCCAGGGGTCGGGTGGACCGTTGTCAGTTGTCAGTTCTTCGCTATTGCTACGTGCCGCTTACGCTTTTCCCTCAGCACCATCCAACCTTAGAAACCTCTGCGTAACTCTGCGCCTCTGCGGTGAGTCCGTAAAACCCCTGACCCCCGACCCCCGACCCCGACCCCTGATCCCCGACCCCTCGCGACAGCCTTTGTTATCTACACACGCCATGTGTACAATAAAGGGAGAACGGTGAGAGGGGGTGATAGCCATGTCGAGCGAGAATGATACACGCGCAGTTGTGCGCCTTACAAGCCTTGCCGCTTGCGCGGGTTGAGCTTCTAAGATGGGTCCTGGCGACCTGGCGCAAGTTTTGCGTCCATTAGTGCCTCACACGCACCCCAACCTCATAATCGGTCTCGCGCCCGGCGACGACGCGGCTGTCTACCTCATCAACGAGGGCCTGGCTCTTGTCCAGACGCTCGATTTCTTCCCGCCCATCGTTGACGATCCCTACACCTTTGGGGCCATTGCCGCCGCCAATTCCATGAGCGATGTTTATGCCATGGGCGGCGAAGTTCGCTTTGCCTTGAACATAGTTGCCTTCCCCACCGATCTCGACAAAGCAATCCTCACCGCTATCCTCCAGGGTGGCGCTGACAAAGTGCTGGAGGCGGGCGGAATCATCGCGGGCGGCCACACCGTCACCGATCCCGAGCCGAAGTACGGCCTTTGTGTCACTGGCTTTGTCGACCCCGCACAGGTGATGTCGAAGGCGGGTGCGCGTCCCGGCGATCGTCTGCTTCTCACCAAGCCGGTCGGCACAGGCGTAATCACCACCGCAGCCAAGAACGACCGCGCCGAACCCGCCCACCTCCAGGACGCGGTCGACTCGATGCTGCACCTGAACGGTCCTGCTGCACGTGTACTGCGCTGGGCGGGCGTGCGTGCGTGCACCGACATAACAGGCTTCGGTCTGCTGGGCCATGCATCCGAGATGGCCCAGGCAAGCGGTGTGCAACTCCGCATTGACGCCTCCTCGGTGCCTCTCCTCGACGGCGCACTCCAGTATGTCAAGAGCAAGCAGGTGCCCGGCGGCACAGGTCGCAATCGCGAATACCTCCTCAGCGCATACGAAGACGAGCAGGAAGCAGCGCACCCAACCGGCGCGCAAACCACACTACGCGTTCGCACCGAGGGCACAATCCGCCCCGACCTTATGACCCTCCTCTTCGATCCCCAAACTTCAGGCGGTCTCTTCGCCGCTATCCCACCCGACAGACTAGAAGCGGTCCGCGCCGCCCTCGAAGATCAAAGCGTCCCATCCTGGGAAGTAGGCGAGGTAGAGCCCGGCCTGGGCGTAGTGGTAGGCTGACGGCGTAGTCGGTTGACGACCGCCGACCGCAACTGCACGGTGCCGCATGTTTATTTTCCCATAGCAATATGCAAACCTAAATAACCTCTGCGTGACTCTGCGCCTCTGCGATGAGTCCGCCAACCCAACCGCCAGCGGTCGGCGGTCGGCGGTCTGCCGTCGTAACTGACAACTGACAACTGACAACGCCGTCCCCAGTCCCAGTCCTCCCCAGGCTAGACATAATATCCCATTGACACCGCACATCCCATGGTGCTATCATGGATTATGTCAAGATGCCTACCGTTGGTATGTGGATAATAACCGTCTCACACTCATATTGGGCTAATATATAGATCAGGTAGTAGGAATAGTTCCTGCCCTTTCTGACATAATATGGAGGACATTGATGAATTATAGACCTGCGAGGCAAGGAATTGCCGGAATATCAGGCAGGTTCTTCATAGTAGGGATGCTGGTGGCCTTGCTGGTGCTTGGGCCTCTGGTGGGCGCCGGTGTAGCCTTCGCTGATACCAGCTACAACGTGCAGCCCGGTGACACGCTCACCAGCATCGCAGCCCGCTATGGTGTTTCGGTTGATGAACTCGTATCTGCCAACGGCCTGCCCAACCGCTCCGTTATCTATGTAGGCCAGAGCCTTACCATCCCCACGCCCGGCTCGAAGCCGCCCACAGGCAACAGCGGCTCGTCCAGCTCACCATCCGGAACTTATGTCGTGCAGCCGGGGGATAACCTGAGCACCATTGCAGTACGCTTCGGCACAACAGTGGCCGCGATCATGCAGGCCAACGGCCTCACCAGCAGCACTATATATTCCGGGCAGGTGCTGAACATCGGCACTTCGGGCAACAGCGTTCCCGCCACCCCGAAGCCGCAGCCTCAGCCGACCTCTCCGCCCCAGCAGGCCAACCCCGGTACATATGTCGTGCAGCCCGGCGACAGTTTCAGTCGCATCGCCGCGAAGTTTGGCATAACCGCACAGGCACTCGCCGCAGCTAACGGCCTGACCCTCGCCAGCTTCATCTATGCGGGCCAGGTGCTGACCGTTCCCGACCAGGGACAGCAGCCCGCCCCAACCGATGTTCCACCCACCACGCCTCCCACACCCGCCGCGGTTACACCCGTTCCCACGGAAGTTCCCGCCACCTCTGTGCCCACCGCAGGCACTACAACTACGCCGATAGCTGTCGAATCGCCCGGCTCGGCTGAGCTTGGCAAGCCGGTAAAATATACGGTGAAGCCGGGCGACAGCCTTAGCTCCATAGCATCGACGTTCAGCACGACGGTGGCCGCGCTCATGCAGTTGAATGGCCTAACAGATCCGAACTTCGTTTATGTCGGCCAGGTGCTCACAATAGTGAAGGGCGACGACCAGAATAACAACCCGGGCACACCTGCCACTCCTGTTTCCACGCCGACACCGCCCATGGGCAAGTTTGGCCCCAAGTGGGTGGACGTCAACCTGACCACGCAAACCATGGTTGCCTACGAAGGGCAAACCCCCGTCTATTCTTCCAGGGTTAGTAGCGGCACGTCCCTTCACCCTACCGTGATAGGCACATACCGGGTGTACGCCAAGTACGTCACAACAAGGATGCAAGGCGGCACAAAAGGCGTGGATTACTACAACATACCCAATGTCCCCTACACCCTCTACTTCTACTCAGGCTATGCACTCCACGGCGCGTTCTGGCACAACAACTTCGGTGAACCAATGAGCCACGGCTGCGTCAACCTCCCCGTAGATGTAGCCAAGTGGGTCTACGAATGGGCCCCCGTAGGCACAATGGTCGTAACACACAAGTAATTCTTGCTTCTCTTGACGGTAACGGCGCCCTGGCACCCAAAGCCAGGGCGCTTCTTGCTGGTTGTCGTGCGTTGCTGGCGGTAGAAATCATTTACTCTTGCTCGTGTAAGTGTCCAGAATAGGGGTAGCGGGGTGCAGGGGCGAAGCCCATGACGGGGGCGTGGGGGTGTCCCCCACTCTTCCCTCCTTCTTTAGACTCCCCTCCCACGTGTGGGAGGGGTTGGGGGTGGGTCTTGGCTTACCTGGATGTAAGATTGCTCCACCCTAAGTCTGAACACTTACTTGCTCGTTACATCTTGACAAGCATACAAGGCGATGCTATTATTGCGTAGAAACATTGTATATACGAAATATCAGGTATATGGGGTTGGAAAGCAGGACGCAATGAGCCAGACAATAAGCAAGTGGGGCAATAGTTTAGCATATCGTATTCCAAAGCCTTTCGCTGATGAATTGGGCTGGACAGAGGACACCGCAGTTACGGCGCGTGTAGTTGACGGTCACCTGCTGATCGAGGCAGTAGTCGGGCCGGAATATACCCTGGACGAACTGCTGGCGGGCATAAAGCCTGAAAACATCCACGGCGAAACCGGCACAGGCCCGGCAGTAGGTAACGAAGCATAGTGACCATGAGCGCTGCCTATGTACCCGATAGGGGAGATATTATCTGGTTAGATTTCGATCCCCAGGCAGGGCGAGAGCAGGCTGGTAGATGGCCTGCTCTTGTTCTGTCACCGGGAAAGTACAATCGCCTTACGTCGCTTGCCCTTGTATGTCCTATTACCAACCAGAGTAAAGGCTATCCATATGAGGTTCATCTGCCTGCCGGTTTGCGCGCTACAGGCGTCGTACTGTCGGACCACATAAAGAACCTGGATTGGGCGGTCCGCAGGGCAGAATATATTGACCGGTTGCCTGACGCTGAATTAGCAGATGTACTGGCAAAAATCGAGACGTTATTCACGTAGACGACAAGCAACAGCGATATGGCAGTATAGACAGATGCTGCCACTACTCGGTTATTGTTCCATAAAGGCGCATGGATAATCTTTGGCCGTTGGTCAGTTCAGACCTCGCTACCCTTCACCAAAAGTGACGGACCTTCAGTTTCTGGGGCAGATCAAGCCCATTCGACCCGGCTCCTGATTAACGCTTTGCGGAACTAAGGCCGCATATTGGGGCTTTCAACCTCTTCTACATGCATAGTGATGAGCGTTAGCCCATCTTTCCTAGATGTGGCTGTGATAGTTAGGTCAGAAATTAATGTCGTTCCCGGGTTTGCACCTTTATGTTGAGACACATAATAGAGACCGTCTTGTGACGTTATGTCGCCCGTTTGAGTATCGGATGGTCCTGTTCCCGGCTCGAAAAAGTACCACCCACCTTCGAGCAGCGAGCCGTCATAATACTTTGTAATATCTTGCGGGCTGGCGTTACTGAGATAAGTCTTATCAGTTATATGCACTTGAATTCTCTCTGATCCTGTGCCTTCTTCTTTTTCTGAGCGACTGATAGCTACTTGTTGAGCGTCAGGATAGACAGGCATGCCATCTCCTATATCGGGGTAACGACCGTAATTGAGATTGACGAACGTCTTGAAGTCGTTTGACGTTAACCCGAGAACTACGTCCAAGTACAAGTGCCACGGCGACTTTCCGGAGGGATCCGACCAATCATATCTTCTCAGCGTATCGTCAGAGTTAAGGAACCTCCAGCCTCTCTTTGCGAGTTTATCTCGATAGAACTCGTCTATCTTGTAGAACGAATCCCCGGCCTCATATACTACTTGCCTGAAACTGACTGATTTATTCGTGGTCTTTATTACTGATGCCTTAGGATAGATGGGAATAAACTCAATATCTGGGAGATCAGACAGCGCAGTTGGGATAGCCAATGGCATATCCTGAGAAACACCAGACTCGCTATCCGTAGCTGGTATTGTTCTACTTCTCGCAGAGTTGAAGACCACAAACCCGATAGTCAGCAATACAACGGCAATTGTCAGTGCGTAAAGTGACCTTCTCATTGTTCCTCCAGGTTTCCAGAGGTTCCCACGTCCACCATGTCTCGGTTAGGTAGCAAGAACCTTCTTCGTAAAATAGTACAAATTCTCGCTTCTCTTAAGCAAAAAGAAGACCTACCCTTAATTAGGAAGGTCTTCTTTTTGCTATCTATGATCTTCTCTCCAATTGCGAGCAGGAGGAATTGCGAGCGTTCATGTTGTCAGGAGGAACTGACTAAAAGCGCTTTGTAACAGCCTTGTAGGCCCTCTCATAATACTGAGAGGCCTGCTCGTGCTGTCCCCGGCCTGCTAGCACCTGTGCGTATCGCTGGTAGATATCGCTTGATGCTTCGCCACCTTCGCTCATCTCGATTATCTTGATCGCTTCGTTGAAGTGCTCGTCGGCTTTCCTGGCGTCGCCACCTCGTGTTACCACTTCTCCCGCCAGCGCCAACGCCTTGGCCAGCACCATGTTCGCCTTTACTTTTCGCTGGGCATGGCTCTTCTCGCTACCGTCGCCATCTCCCTTGTCGTTGTCCTTGCCCTTACCCGTCCTGGCACCGCTACCGCTATTAGTATCCGATTTGGACACCTCACGGGCAAGCGCGATTGCCTGCTCTATCCGCTCGCCTGCTTCCTGCGTGTTGTCACGCTTTAGGCTTACTCTGGCAAGGTTGGTCAGCACGGTCGCCTTCTCCACTTCCGAGTTCAGGCTGTCCGCAAGATCGAGGCTGCGCGTCAGGTAGCCTTCCGCCGCCTCATAATCTCCCATATCGAGCAAGATATCTCCGTACTTGTTCTCCATGCGGGTAACAAGCCGGATGTTGTCCAGCGCCTCGTACAGGCTGAGTGCTTTGGTGGCGCTCTCGTTGGCTACGTGGTATGTGCCCCGCTCGCCCTGCCTTGACGCCATCTCCCAGAAGATAGCCGCCTGCCGCTCGATGCTGTTCACCTCACCCATTAGTCCGAGTGCGGTCTTGTAGGTGGCAATCGCACGGTCGTTATCGTGCAGCGCCCAGTAGTCATTGGCTATATTGTTATGGACTTGCAGCTTGAAGTTGGGGTCGGTAATCACACCGCTCTGAATGCTGTCCAGGCAAAGCTTGTGCTGCTCGAGTGCCGAGAGGGGTTGGTCTGCCTGGTAGTAGGCGACACCGAGCGCATTACGCATCCTCTCCTGCATCTCGCGGTCGCCCTGGCGTAGTGCCGACTGGGTCCCCTTATTGAGATAACCGATCGCCTCGCTCGATGAGCCGTGCCGCACAGCAGCCATCGCAGCCAGGTAGTAGCCACGCTGTAGCTGGCCCGCATCGAGCGGCCTGGGAGCGCTTGAATTGCCGTGCTCATCGGGTACCAGCGTGCGCAGGATCACCAGTGCACTACCCGGATTGCCGGTATAAATCAACTGTTCGGCTTCTGATAACTTGAGATCGATATATGCCGGGTCGTTCATGGATGGACCCTGCCCGGCCCTCACGCCTCTGCGTCTGCGCACCCGCCGAGGCATAGCCTCAGGGTCAAAGGGGGCAAAACCTGGAGCATCGGGATCGAGTAAAGTACCCGCAGGCATCTCCAGACGTGACGCGATTCGCTGTAGCGCCTCAAGAGAAGGCCTGGTCTTGCCTTGCTCAATGGCGCTGATGTAGCTCTTGGAGTAATCTTCACCGGCAAGGTCCTGCTGGGTAAGGCCACGCCTTGTGCGCATCTGCCTGATGCGTTGTCCAAGAACTCGTGCACTAAGAGTAGTAACCATTGGGTCCTCACCTCTCCTGTTGCCGTACACATTCTTAGAGTAAGGGCAGCTACCCTCTATGTACGGTTTACCATAAGGTCAAATTTTTCCGTGTACGCTATGTCGTAGAACAACATAGAACAGTAGGGAATGGGGCTCAGGGTAAAAGCGAATATGTGTGCGGTAAAGGCACAGCTAGGGCTATTCCCCGGCCATTATAACATAAATATCTTACCGATGTAAGTACATTTTGCATTACTATTCTTGCTAAAAGACTCAACGAATCCTGGGTACACGGTTATGCACAAGCCAAAGGCCCAGGGTAGCAATTACCCTGGGCCTTTGGCTTGTATTCGCTGCGCGGAGCAGTGTTACTTGGGCATATTCTTCAGTGCGGTATAGGCTGGTCTGGGGCTGTAATCGCGGTTCAATACCGACCAAGGCACTTTCTCGTCTTCCGGCGATAGTTCCGGAAGCGTAGAGAAGTTGAGGTTCCACACAGCCATCACGCCCATCCACGGATACTCGGTGCGTCCTTTCTCGAAGGCCCGCACAAGATAGTCAGCCTGCTGCTGAGGGCTGATTAACTGGCCGTATTCGTAGCCATTAGCAGTGTTATAAGTAGACCAACCGAACTCGGTAAGCCACATCTGCTTGTTGCCTTCGCCGTTGGCCTGCATCGTTGCATATTGCTGCTCGATGCGGCGGAAGTAGAAGGATGCTTTGTTGCGCCAGCATGTGCCTTCCTGCGATGCATACTTGGGCGGGCAATGCCCTGTGCCAGGGTTATCGGGGTATAGTTGGTCGGGCGTGTTGCTGTTAGAACCGGGGTGCGAGCCCAGGACGTCGTAGTAGTTCTTCACCACTCCGCCTGCGTAGGCGTACACCTGCTCAAGGTACTTCACGTCGTCCACGGCCACGTTGGGGTCGTTCACTTCGGTAGGAGTGGGCGCGCCGAAGATTACCACAGCATCAGGGTCAGCGAACTTCACGCCACTATAACCATACTTCAACAGCTCGACGTATTGGCCCGCGTTTACCGCGCCGCCGCTCTCGCCCTTCAGGTTCTGTTCGTTCCAGATTTCGTATGCTGCCACCTTTCCTTTATAGTGGCGTGCCAGCATATACATGAAGTTGCCATAGTCGATCGGGTTATCAGGCATACCGCCATTTGTCTTGGGTGAAGCCCATGCAGGCGCTTTTGCCACCGACAGTATCACCTTCATGTTGTTGCGGTTGGTTGCCTCGATCACGTTGTCTAGCTCGCCCCAGGCGAAGTAGAGGTTCGGCCCCTGCTGGTCGGTCCAGGCTACCTGCTGGCGAATATACTGGAAGCCCGCTTCCTTCGCCTTCTGGATTACCCTGTCTTTGTCGGTGTAGAACATCTGCACGTTGAAGGCTGCGCCTGCTCGGGGGCCTTTCAGCGGGAAGTTGGCGTTCATGCGGCCGTTGCTCACATAGCGCCAGTCGCGATAGTGGAGGCCAATATTGCCCATCTCGACCTGGAAGCCTGCGGGATTGCTGGGCGTGTAGGTGAGCACTCGGCGCTCAAACGCCTGCACAAGTGTCTCGGCAGGCTTGCCGCCGATCTTGATCTTCACCCAGTATGGGTCAGAGATCGGGCGTCCGGTCGCATAGAACCAGGGGTTGTTGATCGGCTTGTTGACCACCTGTCCGCCTTCCTTCACCTGGCCCTGGGCGTTGAGGAAGTCCCACATCGCTTTAGGTACGTTGTGCTTGGTTACATCGTCGAAGTAGGCGTAATCGGTGCCGGGGATATTAGCTTTGCCGGCATCCGTTCCCACCGTTCCATCGCGGGTAAGGGTGGATGTAGCCTTCTGTCCGCTTTTGTTCGGGTCGGGATGGTCGCCGCCCGCGTTAGCTTTGCCGGCGAACGACGCATAGGTTACGGCAGTCGGATCGTCCGTGTCGCCTGCGATCACGATTCTTGCGGGCTGTCGCGACTCGAATGTGTTGTTGCCTGTCTGCATCTGGCCGGAAATAAGCTCTACTGTCAGCAGGCCGTTGGTCACGAAGAAAGGATCACTCTTGTCACCGTTGGGATTGTTGATCTCCATGCGGCTCTTATCCCAGTACTGCACAAGGCGAGTTTGCGTGCCCGTGGGATCGTCCACATATAGTTCGCGGGTCGTCCATGCCGCCTGCGGTCCCCAGTACCACGACCTTGTCACGCGTCCGGTCGCCACGAGCGAGTCGGTACGATCCCACACATTGTTGAAGGATGTTGTGTCGGGAGGTGTGTTCTGGAACTGGCTAACAGGGGCCGCGGGAGCCGCCGATGCTAAAGGCCCAGGCAGGCTGGAAGGTACCGCCGTAGCTATGAGCATAAAGGCTCCGCCCAACGAAATGGCTTTCTGTTTATTCAAGTTTGGTCCTCCTGTGACGCTAAAAGTATAATGTCCAACTCATAAATGTATATTGCGCGCCCTATGAAACAGGCGGCACAAGGTAACAAAGTGGCCGTAATTGAGCAATTGTCTCTATTATAACGTCTCTTGCCTCCTCAGGTTCCACTGTAGGTTACGTAGATTTACGTAGATTCCGCTATACACCACCTATTATATAGTGGATAACCGCCCACCGAGTTAGGACCCCACTTCGGTTGCAGATCTGATACAAAGTCGGAAATTCTGTTGAACCGACTACCAACTAGACTTTGTCATTCTGAGCCGCAGCGAAGAATCACTACGCCTGGCAGATTGCTATGGAGGTTGATTCTTCACTTCGTTCAGAATGACACCGCCCAGAGGGCACTCACCATACCGACTTTGCTTCAGCCCCGGCCTCGGTCGCTTTCCCCTATCCAGTTAGCAGCGCATAACAGGGAGCGCCCTGTCCGCGATCATCGGTTTAGTCTCAGACTGACACAAGGGGTTGACAGGGCGCTCCCTGTCCGGGGTATGGGGTGTCCCCATCTCCTTCTCAAATAAAAAGCCCCCTTTCTCCGCGAAGCGGGGAGAGGGGGTTGGGGGTGAGGGGTGTTCGCAATCCACCCAAACACGAAGGATCACCCAGCGTGATGGCTGCTCATTTCCATCAAGGGAAGAGCGCGACCTTAGCCGCCGCCCCCTCGTTCATAAGGCGAAACGCCTCCGCGAACTCTTCCAGCTTGAACCTGTGCGTAATCACAGGTGCGGGGTCCACCATGCCTGTCGTGATCAGGGCCTGGGTCTGGTACCATGTCTCCCAGATAAGGCGGCCTGATATGCCATAAATGGTCGCACCTTTGAACACCACATCGTTCGCCAAATCCAGCTCAATGGGGCGTGGCGGGATGCCTAGCATCGAAACGCGCCCGCCGTTCCTGAGCGCGGCAAAACCTTGCTTAATGGCACGCCAGTTGCCCGACATCTCGCAAAGCACGTCCACACCGATACCGCCTGTCTCGCGCTTGATAACCTCAACAGGGTCCATTTCCGCGCTATTGATCGCAAGCGTCGCGCCCATCTGCATAGCAATCTCCAGCCGCAGCGGGTTTATATCAGTGGCATACACAGCCTTCGCGCCTGCTGCCTTCGCTATGCCCACTGCCCACAGCCCTATCGGCCCGCACCCTGTCACGAGCACCGTCTTTGCCGTCACAGGCGCGCTCAATACAGTGTATACCGCGTTGCCGAACGGCTCCTGTATCGAGGCGATATCGGGGGCCATATCCGAAGGGTTCTTCCAGGCAACTTTAGCCGGGACCGACACGTATTCCGCATACGACCCCTGGCGGTCAATGCCCAGTATCTTCACGCCAGGATCGACGTTCGCCTGGCAAATCTTTGTTTGGTACGAGTCTTGTGTGGTGATATGCGTTTCAAGCGACACAAAATCGCCTATCTGTATATCGCGCACATTGCGCCCGCGCTCCACTATATCTCCTGAGCATTCGTGCCCGAAGATCAGCGGCGTCTTAATCCGCTCCTGCGCCCACGGATCCCAGTTATAGACATGCAGGTCGGTGCCGCAGATTGTGCAGGCGCGTATCTTGACGAGCACATCGTCGGGTCCAACTTCCGGGATTGGGGCTTCGATAAGTTCTGCGCCGGCCTCGGGACGGGTCTTGCAAAGGGCGCGCATAGTCTCCGGCATGGGAATGAATCTCCTCTTCAATGAGCTAAAAGCTACGGCATTGTAGCATATTCCGAGCACACATTACGGACGGTGTATTATAGCACATTGGGGTACTGAGTAAGGGGTCAGGTGTCAGGTGTCAGGTGTCAGGTGTCAGGTGTCAGGTGTTAGGGGTCAGGGGTTTACGGATTCACCGCAGAGGCGCAGAGTGCGCAGAGCTACGCAGAGCTACGCAGAGGTTCTTAAAGTTTGCATGGTGCTGTGCATAGAGAGTAAACGGCACTTGCTGACAACTGACAACGCGGTCAGCGGTCTGCCTTCGGCCGTCGTTACTGACCCCTGGCCCCTGAACCCTGACCCCCGATACCTCCCCTGATCCCGTTGAACCAACAACCACCTTCTGGCGTATAATGAAAGTAGTTCGACAGCAAGCTCTGCATAACTTCCCGACGGGTTCTTTAGTTTCAGTTATTGGAGCAGATTTTGTCTACCGGCACACTGGCCTTATTTGGCTCCGGCGAAACTTCCTCACAGGGCCGCAAGATCCACGACTATCTCATGTCGCGCCTGGGCGTTTCGCCTGTGCATGTTGCTATGCTGGAAACCCCGGCCGGCTTCCAACCCAATGCCGACGCTGTCTACCGCAAGATCGGCGAGTTCATGGAAAAGAGCCTGCAAAACTTCCACCCTCAAGTAGAGTATGTCCAGGCTCACAAAAAGGGCAGCGCCTTCGACCCCGACAACCCGGAAATTGCCGCTGTCCTTACAGGTGCTGACTATATATTCTCCGGGCCGGGCAGCCCTACCTACGCGGCTCGCAATCTGCAATCCACTCTCGCTCTTGACTGCATCACGACTGCTTTCCACGATGGTGCGACTATTGCGCTCTCAAGTGCGGCCGCTATTGCTGCGGGTAGTTCTGTCATGCGTGTGTATGAAGTGTTCAAGGCCGGGGCCGATCTGGGTTGGGACAATGGCCTGCATCTTCTCCGCCTGCTGGGCCTCGACATCGATCCAGTGATTGTCACACATTGGAACAACAGTGAGGGCGGCGCGGGCCTCGATACTACCCATTGCTACGTCGGCCAGGAGCGTTTCGACCTCCTGCTGGGAATGCTGCCGAATAGTGCTCCTATCCTCGGCATAGACGAACACACAGCCTGCATACTCGAACCCAACAGCGACACCTTCCGGGTCATGGGCGCGGGGAGTATCACCATCATCAACGGCAGCACAACCACCGTCGTACCCTCAGGCGGTACTTTCCCTTTGCACCTGCTTAGAGGCTTCATAGCAGCCTAGCTCCCACGCCGCTGCTCACAGTCCTTTCACCGCCAGGAAAGCCGTTATCTCATTAGCCAACCGCTCCGGCCTCTGCAGCGGTATGTCATGGATTGTGTCCTCCATCCATATTATGCCTGCTCCATGCACCAGCCTTTCTACACGCTCGACTCCCTGCTTCTTCCGGCGTAAAAAGTCGGCCCCTCTACTGTCGGCAGGCTCACCATCAACAGCTTGAATAGCGAGTATAGGGCATTTCACTTTGCTCAACAGGTCTGCACTTCGCATGCTGTAGATGATATGAAGGATGTCAAGATGCCTGTCACGTGTCAGGCGCGCCCTGATAGTGCCGTCAGGCTGCACATCCATCATAGAGCGCGCATACTCCTCCAAGAAGCTAACCGGCAGGTGCGATAGAGCGCCCCTGTGCATCCTGCTCACCATATCGGTCAGCTTGAACGCGCTCAGGTCGGGCGGCGCAAGGTCACGCCGAACGCCCTCCCATGTCGTGCCGGGCGTATCTTGAAAATCATACACGCCGCCATCTACAAGCACGAGTGCCGAACACGCATAAGGGTAGGCAGCGGCATAAGCAAGCGCGAGGTTCGCGCCCCATGAGTGACCCACCACAACGGGCTTCTCTATATGTAGAGCCTCCAACAGCCCCACAAGGTCGGCCAGCATCGTAGTCAGATCGTACCCATCGCCCGGCTTGCCGCTCAGCGCGTGACCACGCTGGTCATAAGCCACCACCCGGTACTTCTCCGCCAGAACAGGGGCTACAAAATCCCATATCCGCAAAGTAGATGCCAGACCATGTACCAACACCAGCGGCGGCCCATACCCACCCCAGTCCCGATAATGTAGCTCAACACCCGTGTTGGCCGTCGTCACCATACCATCGTGCATTGTAAGACCTCGGTGCGTACTGCGTACTGCGTACTGCGTATTGCGTAACGGGTCGGGTGACGACCGCCGACCACCGACGGCAGACCGCGTTGTCAGTTGTCAGTTGTCAATTGACGGTTTGTGCCGCGTACTCACTTCCCATAGCACTCAGCGAACCTCAATAAGCTCTGCGAAATTCTGCGCTCTCTGCGCCTCTGCGGTGAATCCGTAATATAACTGACCCCTGACCCCGGACCCCTGATACCTACCGCTCGGCCATCCAGAATCTGCTCTTCTCCGCGACGATCTCTACCGTGCCCATCAGGTCTGTGCGGTAGACCTGCGATCCTGTAGCCTGCAGCCTTCCCAGCGTGTCTATGTTAGGATAACCGAACCTGTTGCCTGCCCCGACTGAGATGATCGATACCTCCGGCCTGACCTTCTCCAGGAAATTTGCCTTCGACGTGGTTGCGCTGCCGTGATTCGCAACTATAAGCACATCGCTTGCCAGCGCGTCGCCTTCGTCCCGCACGACGGCGTCCTCGGCTTGCGGCCCGATGTCTGCGGCCAGCAGAATGTTGGTACTGCCATACTCTATGCTCAGCACCATCCCCGCGCCCCTGCTGCTTGTACCATTGCCTGCGTACAGCACCTTGATAATAACTTCGGGTTCTCCCTCGAATCCGATCAGGTCGCCCCGCCTGGCATAGTGCACCGGCACTTGTTGTGCTTGCACCGTCCTGCTCCACACCTGCTGCAGGGTCGTTGTCGGCGTAAACGTCGTCTGTACAACCTGCCCGACCTTATACCGCGACATGAGATCGACCAGCCCCATCATATTCTCCTGCTGGGGCGCTGTCAGCACCACCACATCTATGCTGTGCTGCCAGGCGGGAAGGCGGCTGCCTATCCCCTCGGCCAGTGGCGTCACGCCCGGTCCCCCATCCACCAGTATCGTGTGTCCGGCCGGCGTTCTCACAAGCAGCGCGTTGCCCTCGCCTACATCGAGCACCCACAAATGCAGCCGTTCGTCAGGGCGCTGCATCGCCGCCATAATGATAGCCAGCGCAACTACCACAGGCACAAACACGCTCCAGAGCGGCACCGTAGCTCTGGACGGGCGCTCAGGCACTTTCCATATTGTAGGCTCTACGTTATCAACCATACCATCACCCACGGTAGGCTCATCTACCATGATTGTACCATTGATAGTACCTCTTGGAGCTTCCCATTATGGTTGTTTGTATCACGGTGCTTACTGTATCGTATGCTGTAAGTGTCCAGAATAGGGGTAGCGGGGTGCAGGGGAGAAGCCCATGACGGGGGTGTGGGGGTGTCCCCCATTCTCCTCTTCTACTTAATTACTCCCCTCCCACGCGTGGGAGGGGTTGGGGGAGGGTCTTCCCTGACCGAGATGCCGGGTTGTTCCACCCTAAGTCTGAACATTTACCATATGCTCGCTGCTTGACTTTCCGCCTTCCAGCGGCTATACTTAACCCGTCGATACTATAATCAGGCCCAGTGGAATATACTTTTATTTGAGCCCGGACTTCCGCAGGCTCTTTTTTTGCGGGCGTTACATCCCCTGGCAAATCGCTAATCATAAGGAATTACTTTACAGTGACTTTTAACTCGTTCAATTTAGATCCGCGCATCGCGGCAGGCGTGCAGGCATACGGCTATACCGTGCCCACGCCGATCCAGGCTCAGGCCATCCCGCCTGTTTTACAGGGGCGTGATGTGATGGGCCTTGCCCAGACAGGCACCGGCAAGACCGCTGCCTTTGTTCTACCTATTCTTCAGCGCTTGATAAGCGGTCCACGCGGCCGCGTGCGTGCCCTCATCCTCTCGCCCACGCGCGAGCTGGCAGAGCAGACACATGAGGCCATAAGCGCGCTCGGCAAGCAGACAGGTCTCCGCAGCGTGACCATTTACGGCGGCGTGGGCATCCAGCCCCAGATCGCCAGGATACGCAGAGGCGTTGATATCGTCGTGGCCTGTCCCGGCCGCCTGCTAGACCTCATCTCAAGGGGCAATATCAGCATGGCAGATCTCGAAGTGCTCGTGCTTGATGAGGCCGACAACATGTTCGATATGGGCTTCTTGCCTGACGTCCGCAGGATTATGCGAAGCATACCTGCTGAGCGTCAGACGCTGCTCTTCTCGGCGACTATGCCCGCTGATATTCGTCACCTTGCCCACGAGATTCTCCGCAATCCCGTCACCGTCCAGGTCGGCACAACTGAGCCTGTGGGTACAGTCTCGCACGCCCTCTATCCTGTCGCGCAGCATTTGAAGACCGCACTTCTGTTGGAGTTGCTGAAGCATACCGACACCGAATCGGTGCTTATCTTCGCTCGCACCAAGCACCGCGCCAAGCGCCTGGGCGAAAACCTCGAAAAAGAAGGCTACAGCGTTACCTCCTTGCAGGGCAACCTTTCGCAGAACAGGCGTCAGGCCGCGATGGACGGCTTCCGTGACGGCAAATACCAGATCCTGGTTGCCACCGACATCGCGGCCAGAGGCATAGATGTGACACGTATCTCACACGTCATCAACTATGATGTACCTGATACCGCCGACGCCTACACCCACCGCATAGGCCGCACAGGCCGCGCCGCCAAAACTGGTGATGCATTTACCCTCATCACGAACGAGGATGCCGACATGGTTCGTTCCATCGAGCGTGTACTTGGCGCGAGGGTAGAGCGCCGCACGGTAGAGGGCTTCGACTATAACAAGTCTGGACCCACCCGCAACACCGAGTTCGCCCGCCCGCCGCGAGAGCCTCAGCGCCGCCGCCCGCGTCCTGTAGCAGAACCGGCTACTCACCAGTCTGCTCCGCGCGAGCAGTACGCTCCGTCATCGCGATTTAGTTCAGCGCGTCCTGGCAGCCGCCCACAAAGTGACTCGCGCCGCTCCTCCAGTGCTCCCTCGCGCAATGATGGCCGCTCCCGCAACGCGAGCAGGGCGTCAGCTTAGGTCACGCTTAGACCGCACATACAAGCACAAAATAAAGTAAACGGCAGTTCCGCAAGGGGCTGCTTTTTACTTTATTTGATATATGTCTCACAATACTATTGACTCAGACCGGCAGTAATGATATAGTTGCGTCACGCAAGTACGTACCGATTCTGTGTAGCTGATCTGACAAGGCCACAGTCAGGTCCCCATTAGCTCTGCCTCTCCAGCCGAGCCGAAAGGCGCATCTTCCCATAGTGCGTGGTTTATAGCTCATAAGTGCGAGCCTGGTGTCTGCATGCCAATCTACCTGCAGACCCTATTTCGCTGTGGCCTCTTCGTAAATCGCAATTCATGTTCTATGCAAGGAGTGATAAATGATAGACCAGAAGATACGGGTATGGAGCGAGGCATTGGCGCGTGGCATGAACAGGCGTGCGTTTGTCCAGCGGGCAGGCGGCGCTGTGGCTTCGGGTATCGCCGCTCTCATGCTCGGTCCTGCCCTCGCTAACCGTTCAGATACCGCCTCTGCCGGACCGCTTGTACCCGCAGCACCTCAGTGTTCACCTCCCGGCCCTTATTGCAATACTGACGGTGTCAACCTGCCCTCCGGCTGCCGCGGCGGCGGCTGCTTCGAGCACAAATCGGGCGGAACCGTGTACCAGTGCGTGGTCGTCTACAACTGGTATACAACAGGTTGCTGGACGTCTGCTCAAGGCGGCGGCTACTGGACCTGCTGCGATTGCAACTGTGGCGGCGGCGGCTACTGCGGCTGTGCATCTTACAACCCTGGGAGCCAGGTGAACCCACTCTAACTGTAGTGGTGAGGAGAAACAAAAACAATGACAAGGCGCTTTCTATATTCCCTGGTTATCTCCGTGCTCATTCCCGTTATGCTCGTTACCCTCCTTATCGTCGTTACTTCCAGCAGTTCCCCTGGCGGTAACAACGGAGCACAGAAAGAGAGCAAAGTGGTATCAGACCCGGGCTATGTGCCAAGCGGTGCATGGTCCGACCTGCCTCTCCTGCCCACCGTCAGCCTCGGCTTCGGCAACCAGCAGGCTCCCAATGCACCACTCAAGCTCAAGCGAGCGGGTGCTGCCGCCTACCCTGCCAACGGCAAGATCTACATACTGGGGGGACGTCACCGAGCAGACGGCGATGACATGGGATCAAGCTGGATATGGGAGTACGATCCCGCAAATCCAACCTCTTTCACTCGCAAGAACGCGCAGGTAGACTCCGGGCCGTACGGCTCTCGCTATGTGGCTAACATGGCGGTGGCTACCCTCAACAACGGTATGTCAGATAACATCTATGCCATTGGCGGCTCGAGCACCGACAGCACAGTCATCACAACAGTGCGGGTGTACAACCCCGCATCCGACACAATAGTGAGTCTCCCCCCAGCAGACGGGTGGCCTGCCAACCCACCGAGAGTACCGGGTGGGTATGCTGTACTGAACAACAAGCTGTACATTTTTGGAGGATACTCCTCTAAACCAAGCTCTGCAATGTACGCAGACACCTGGCGCTTCGACCCCGCAGCCCCCACCGGCTCCAAGTGGACCCAGCTCGCGGGAGCTAACCTGAGCGTAGCGAGGGGATACATAGCAGGAGCAGCCCTGGACGGGTACATCTACGCGATAGGTGGAGACATCATAGCGGGTGGTGTATCACCGACGGTAAGCTCGGTGAGCGTGGTAGAGCGACTGGACCCCAGTGCGGGCAGTCCTGTGTGGAGCACGGTAGCCAGCCTGCCAACCGCACGTGGGGACATGGGAGCATGGGCATACGACAGCAGCACCAGCTACGAGATATCAGGGAAGATAGTGGTAGCAGGTGGTGGGTACACAACGCCCGACACGAGCGCATACATCTACGACCCGCAAGCGAATGCGTGGAGCAGCTTTGCACCGATGCTGCGAGCGAGGAGGAACTACGCAAGCAGCCAGCTAAACGGTATCCTGTATGCATGGGGAGGCTACAACGTGGGTGGCAGTCCTGTGACATACGACGGCTCCAACACCAGCATGCAGTATGATGCCTCTCAGGGTGGTACGCCCTTACCTACCAACACAGCCACGCGCACCGTTACAGGCACGCCACCAACCAGTACTCCCACACGCACTGTAACGAACACCCCGCTCGCAACCAATACTCCCACCAACACAAACACGCCCACGCTCGTTCCTACGATTTGTTCAAACTACAATATCGTAGAAAGCACGGGCACAATTGTACCTGGCACGACAGACATCGGCAACCACACAGACGATAATACAACCAATATCGCTCTGCCCTTTGCCTTCAACCTGTACGGCCAGTCGTTTACAAGTGTGGATCTTGGACCGAACGGCAATGCTCAGTTCTCCAGCGCTAACATTGACTGGACCAACGACTGCTTGCCTTCTACCACTATCCCAACCAATGTGATCATGCCATACTGGGACGATCAGATCACAGCACCGGCAGGTAAGGGTATCTTTACCTCGATAAGCGGAACGGCACCAAACCGTATCTTCAATATCGAGTGGCGCACATGCGCGTACAGCGGTCCCACCACCTGTGCTGCCAACTCAGACGCCAACTACGAGCTACGCTTGTATGAAACGACAGGCCAGTTCGACATCATCTACGGCACGATGGCTACCGCGAAGAACGGCAGCAGCGCGACCATAGGCGCACAGAAAGACGCAACGACCTACAAGCAGTACTCCTGCAACACTGTCGTACCCAATATCAGCGGCAAGCAATTGTCGTTCACCTTACCTGCCTGCGGTAGCCCTGTGCCCACAAGCACATCCGTATCGCCTACTAACACGGTTGTCGCCACTTCAACGAACACGTCCGTTCCGCCAACCAATACAGTGCCGCCGGTTCCCACCAATACGCAGAACCCGCTGGCCACCGACACCCCTGTTGTCCCAACCAGCACCTCTGTCCCTGGTGCCACAGACACCCCTGTTCCCGCGACCGCTACTGCCGGATCGCCCACATCGACGCCAACCGTATGCGCGATTGAGTTCTCCGACGTACCGGCGGGCAGCACCTTCCACAGCTACATACAGTGCCTCGCCTGCAAAGGCATCATCAATGGCTACCCTGACAACACCTTCAGGCCAGGCAACAACGTCACACGCGGTCAGCTTGCGAAGATCGTTTCCAACTCGGCAGGCTTCAACGAGCCGCCAGTCTCACAGGCCTTTGAGGATGTTGCGCCAGGCTCTACCTTCTACGACTTCATCCAGAGGTTGGCTTCCCGCAACATCATGAGCGGCTATCCCTGCGGCAGCGTAGGTGAGCCGTGTGGTGCAGGCAACCTGCCCTACTTCCGGCCTTACGCCGACGCTACCAGGGGACAGCTATCCAAGATTGTCGCGAACACCGCGGGCTTCAATGACCCTGCAGGTGCCCAGATATTCGAGGATGTGCCGGTCGGACATGCCTTCTACGACTTTGTGCAGAGGCTTGCCTCCCGCTCCATCATGAGCGGCTATCCCTGCGGCAGCGTGGGTGAGCCGTGCAGTGCAGGCAACCTGCCCTACTTCCGCCCCGACAACAACGCTACACGAGGTCAGACCTCGAAGATCGTTGCCAACACCTTCATGACCGATTGCGATCTGCAAAGCAGGTAATCGCTCACTGCAAACAAAGAAAGCCCGCCATATTCCGGCGGGCTTTCTTTATTAAGTTGTGTCATATTCAGTACGTCGCTAACAAAGAAGTGGCAGGTAAGCGTGTCTGTTTACCTTGTCATTCTGAACGCAGTGAAGAATCAACCTCCATACTAATTTCTACCCGAACGGATTCTTCGCTACGCTCACAATAACACTGCTTGGTGGTGTGCGCTTTCCTGCCAATTCCTTGTTAGTACGGTACAGAGCGAAGTGAAGAATCTCGCAAAACAGGACTATGTTCCCTTTATGAGCAATCCCAAGAGAAGAGAAGGGGACGAGATTCTTCACTCTGTTCAGAATGACAATGGCCAGGGGAGGCGGCGGCACTGACATTATTTTGTTAGCCCGGTATTCAGGGTATCTATCAGGGCAGAGAGCCATCTGTGATACCCTGCTCGATGAAGGCAGCCAGCTTTCGCAGGGATAATCTTGAACCCAGTTCGTTGTCTTCCAGGCTTATGCCCGGTGGAATGTTCTCGCAGAGTGCAGTGACCTCAGTCTCTCCGTCGCTGTCCGCGAAGCTCCAGGTGATTGTCATCCGGCCCGCAATGTCCTGTTGATCCGATTCGAAATCAACGGCCCAGACAATCTTCTCGTATGGGCGCATTTCGACAAAGCTCCCCTCGAACGTATCTGTGTCTTCAGATGTTTTGCCGGGTGGTCTATCTTGCCCATCCACATACGTAAGCGACATTCGAAACTTGCCGCCTTCTCGCGGATTGAAGGCATGGATCTGACCTATCATGCCGTCGGGTGGTAGCCACCGGGCCACCGCGTTCGGCTCAAGGAACGCCCCATAGACCGCCTCGCGCGGCCCGTTGATGATCTGTGAAGCCTGCGTGCTCCTGCCGTTGTTTAGGGGCTGTGTCATGATGGCTACCTCCTTATCCGGCAGGTTTGAAATCAATTCCCGGCGATTGAGGCTAGGACCGTGGGAACACCTTCTCGACCTCTTCGCGGAACTCTCTACTGAGCGGCACTCCAGGCTCGCCGGGGTGCGTTATGCTGAGCACGTCTGCCATGCTCCTGTAATACCACTCCTGCTCTGTGCGGCCCCTCTTGAAGCGCGTCCACACTTCCTCTCCCAGTGTCTCCTCGCCGTACGCGATGCTTCGGAGGTTATACAGCTTATCAGCGCACGACACAGCGCGTACCTCCCATGAAGCCGTCGCCATGTGCTCGATAGTGTGCTTCTTTCGTTCTTCCCAACTCATTGATTTCGACGGCTCCGAGCACCCTTCCACGATAGCCGCTACTTCCTCCCCGAACTCCTCCAGTAAGTATTCAAGCGTAAGGTCGGTATCCTCTACCGTATCATGGAGTACGCCCGCCGCCACCACTTCATCACGACAGCCCGATTGCGCCAGCATCATCGCGACCCCACAAGGGTGCGCGATATAGGGTATGTCTGTCCCTTTGCGAACCTGGTTTCTGTGTGCCCGTGCCGCCACTTCAATCGCTTTGTCTATTAGCCGCATTTTGCTTCCCCCTGCATTATTTCACTTCATTTGCAGTTTACCACAGCAACCCGCCTACCGCAGGGTCTATTCATTTTCATTAAATAGAGCGGAAAGACCTCTCACCCTCGACCCCGCTCCTCTGATCCCACTTTGTGGAGAGGGAAGAGAAGAAAAGAAGAGTTGAGGACACCCCAAACCCCGGCAGGGAGTACCCCTGCACCCCTCTCTGAGAATGAATAGACCGTGCCGCCTACCGGACCCGTATGCCAACCCGCTCAAGTAGCTCGCGGCTGAGTTCAGCACGATACTTGATCGGTTTCTTGTCGGGACCATGCGAGTCTGACCCGGAGCTAACCAGTAGACCGTACCGCCCGGCGTACTCTACATACATGGCGACCTGTTCGGGAGTGTGCAGTGGATAGTATGCCTCGATGCCGTCAATGGGCACTTCGCTGCGTAGCTCGTCCAGCAAATCCCCATCATAGCGGGTAAAGTCTCCGCCCCGGCCCGGATGCGCGATGATGCACACAGCCCCGTTGCGGTGGGCTGCATCCACCACGGCAGCAATATCGTTGGTCGCGAAGTAGAAGCCCGCATCGGTCATAATCTTCCCTATGGAACCCGGCCCCGTGCTATAGCCCTGCTGTTGCAACATCAGACCAAGCTCCTGCGGCTGGAGCGGCTTTTCTCCCGACTCGTCGTAATCAGCCGGAAATTCATAGCCCCTCTTCTTCAGCTCCAGATACACACCCCATGTGATCTCCGGTTGGCGGCGCACCACTACCTGTGCAAGCTTCTGTAGTTCGCTTGGTCCTGGCTTGAACCCATAGCAGAGTACATCAGTAGCCCCGCCCTTCCAGGACGTGCTCATTTCCACAGCAGCCAGCACCGGTAATCCCTTCTGAGCACCCAGGATTTGCAAAGCTGCCGCGCTTTCCACGCTGTCATGGTCGGTTACTGCCACCAGGCCGAATTGCTCTCCCAAGAGGTAATCGAGCAGCCCCTCAGGCGTCCACACACCGTCGCTGTAAGTAGTGTGCAATTGCAAATCAACGGCAGCATCAGCCGCCAGAACCGGATTGTGCGTCAACGACTCCATGAACATATCCCTTTGCTTCAGGTAAGAGCTCAGACTAGGGGTGCAGGGGCGCAGCCCATGACTGGGTATGGGGGTGTCCCCCATTCTTCCCTTTTTAGGCTCCCCTCCCACATGTGGGAGGGGTATGAGCGAAGCGGGGGGCGGTGGGTCTTCCGTTAGCGACATGTCAAGTTGCTCCGCCCTGAATCTGAACATTTACTATTTCAATTACTCTCATCAGCTCTGTTTTCTATGCATCATTGTAACAAACGGCAAGAAAGCTATGCAGTGTGAAACGCATAGCCTTCTTGCCGTAATATCCCGGCCATGAGGCCGTAAGCATTATCTACTTACTTATCCCGCGTCCAAACCCAGTTGCTTATTTCAGGCATATCCTCGAAGTGCTCGCGGGAATATGCCACGGCGCGTTGAATCAGCGTGCGGCATTCGTCTATAAGGGGTGCTGTGCTGGCGCGCAGTCGGGTAGCGCAGTTCATGGCGTCTATCGCGAGGTGATATCGGCTCATGTCATTCAGCACCACCATGTCGAACGGCGTTGTGGTTGTGCCCTGCTCGTTGAACCCTCTGACATGGAACCGCTCAGGATTGGCACGTCCATGCACAAGCTGGTGTATGGCGCGCTGGTAGCCGTGGAACGCAAAGACCACCGGTCTGTCGGCGGTAAACAGGTTCACAAACGCCGTTTCGCTCATGCCGTGAGGGTGTATAGACGGTGGGAAGAGCGTCATGAGGTCCACGATGTTGACTACGCGCACTTTTATTTCAGGGATGTTATTGCGCAGCCACCATGCCGCCGCAATTGTCTCCATCGTGGGGATATCGCCCGCGCACGCCAGCACAACATCCGGCTCGAAGCCCTGGTCGTTAGATGCCCAGTTCCATCTCGAAGCGCCCTTTGCGCAATGCTCTATGGCTTCATCCATCGACAGGTATTGCAACTGTGGCTGCTTGTCCTGCACGATCAGATTGACATAATTACGGCTGCGCAGGCAGTGGTCGGCTACCGACAGCAGGCAGTTGGCATCCGGCGGTAGATAGATACGTGTTACCGTGCCCCTCTTTGAAATCATCACATCGATAAGGCCCGGCCCCTGGTGACTGAACCCGTTGTGGTCGTTGCGCCACGATGTGGACGTCAGCAGTATGTTGAGCGAGGCAATCGAGTCGCGCCAGGCCAGGCTCCTCGCCTCCTGCATCCACTTGGTGTGCTGCACTATCATCGATGCTGCCACCATAGCGAACGCCTCATACGTAGCGAACATGCCGTGACGTCCGGTGAGCAGATAGCCTTCAAGCCAGCCTTCGCAGTTATGCTCGCTCAATATCTCCATCACGCGCCCGTCAGGTGATACATGGTCGTCGATGGAGATCGTCTTGCCCACGAAGCAGCGATTCTCTACCTCGAACACATTACCCAGCCTGTTGGAATTGGTCTCGTCCGGGCAGAAGAGGCGGAAATTGGCCTCCTCGCGGTTCGCCACATAAATATCGCGCAACATCTTGCCCAGTTGGCGCGTCGACTCAACGCGCTCGGTAGCCGGATTTTCCACCGCGAACGCATAGTCCTCAAAGTTCGGTATGGCGAGATCAACGAGCAGCTTCCCGCCGTTGGCGTGTGGATTGGCTCCCATGCGCCGGTCGCCCTCTGGAGCCAGCTCGGCCAACTCCGGCTTTAGCCTGCCTTCGCGGTCAAACAGCTCGTCCGGTCCATAGCTGGTAAGCCATTTTTCAAGCTCGGCAAGATGCTCTTTATTCTTCCGGACATTGTCGAGCGGCACCTGGTGCGAGCGGAATGTGCCCTCCACCGGCAGGCCGTCTACTACGTCCGGTCCTGTCCAGCCTTTGGGTGTACGCAGCACGATCATGGGCCAGCGCGGTCGATCATGAACACCGTTAGCGCGAGCATCTTCCTGGATCGCCCGGATCTTGTCGTAACAGCTATCCAGAGTGGCCGCGAACTTCTGGTGCACCTCCGCCGGGTCATCGCCTTCCACGAAGTGCATATCGTATCCATGACCCTGGAACAACGCGCGCACATCTTCGTCGCTCGCTCTCGCCAGCACAGTAGGGTTGGCGATCTTATATCCGTTCAGGTGCAGAATTGGCAGCACAGCCCCATCGCGAGCCGGATTGAGGAAGCTGACCCCTTGCCATGAGCCGCTGAGCGGTCCCGTCTCGGCCTCACCATCGCCCACTACTGCCACCGCGATCAAATCCGGATTATCAAATGCTGCCCCAAACGCATGAGTAAGCACATAGCCAAGCTCCCCGCCCTCATGTATAGAGCCGGGTGTCGGCACACTGACATGGCTCGGCACGCCGCCCGGCGTAGAGAACTGCCGGAACAACCGCCTTATGCCTTCAACGTCCTGTGTGATGTCAGGGTAAATCTCTGTGTACGTGCCCTCCAGGTAGACGTTCGCAATGAGTGCAGGACCGCCATGTCCCGGTCCCGCCAGGTAAATCATGTTTGCATCTCGCTCCTTTATGAGCCTGTTCAGATGCACATAGATAAAGCTTAGTCCGGGTGATGTGCCCCAGTGTCCGAGCAGGCGCGGCTTAATCTGGTCAGCACGCAGGGGATACCGCATAAGCGGGTTGTCCTGCAAATATATCTGCCCGATAGTGAGGTAGTTGGCCGCCTGCCAGTAGCGCTGCATCTTGTCCAGCAATTCGGGAGAGAGCGGCCCCTGCACAGGCTTCTCTTCTGTAGCCGCTGATTTGCCGTTTTCTCTGCCGGTTCCATCACCAACTACTGCACTGGAAATAGCTGTGTCAAACACGTACATAGATTTACTCCTCAACTTAGCGATAATTCTTACCTGCGGGGCTTATGCCCCTGTGTGCAGCTTTGCACAGCCTGCTTCAGCGCATGAAAAGAGAATCAACCGGCCTGTCTAACTGCTTGACTCTTATGGCTGTATTGGCTTCATTCAGCAATCACCTTGCCACCAATCAAGCCGACCCCGCTGCCGCGAGCGCAGCACAGACCAATTGCCATTATAAACAACTAGACGCAAACCTCCTACTTCGTTCCCTGGTTCAGTGCAGAGAAAGATCGCCAGGACACGCGTTCGCGCCACGAGTTAGGCGAATCTGTTAGGCAAGCTTGGAGAGCAACTCCCCGATAGCCACCCATCCAAGCCCACGAAGTGGGCTGTATATAGTCACCTTAAAGCTGGCGCGCACTCCAGAACACTCTCTGTCAGGGGTATGGGGTGTGCTCGCATTCTCGACAACCAAAAGGGGTTGACAGGGCGCTCCCTGTCCGGGGGTTTGGGGGTGTCCCCCAACCACTTATCAATAAGAAGCCCCCTTTCACCGCGAAGCGGGGAGAGGGGGTTGGGGGTGAGGGGCGTTGGTATCCTCCCCAAGCAGAAGTGGTCGCTACGGAATGCCCAGCGGCAACGCCCGTCTACGCGCCTCAGCCGCCCCAGGGCACGCGGCTCTGCACGTCCGGTGCAACCAGCCCTGCCCGCACAGCATACAACGCAGCCTGCGTTCGGCTCGGCACACCCAGCTTGCTCAGAATATTGCTGACATGCGTCTTCACGGTCTTCTCGCTCAGCGTCAATCCCTGCGCGATCTCCTTGTTAGAAGAGCCCTGTGCCAGCAGCCGCAGTACGTCTGTTTCGCGCTCTGTCAGGCTTTCAGGACTTTCAGGAGCGCGCACCTCGCGCATCAGCCGGGCGGCGGCTGCCGGCGAAAGCTGCACCTGTCCGGCAGCCGCCGCAACGATAGCCGTGCACAACTCGTCGGCTTCCGTGTCCTTCAGCATGTAGCCGATTGCCCCCGCCCGGATCGCCCCAATTACAGCAGCGTCTTCCAGCACGCTCGTGAGCGCGATCACCTCAACATCAGGCAGTTCTTTGCGAATAATGCCGATAGCAGTAATGCCGTCCATCTTCGGCATCTTCAGGTCCATCAGCACCACATCTGGCAGTAATTCGTGCGCCATCCGCACTGCTTCCTGCCCGTCTGCGGCCTCTCCCACTATCTCAAGCTCTGCGTGCAAGCCCAGGAAACTGCGAAGTCCTTTGCGCACCACACTGTGATCATCGGCAACCAGAACACGGATAGACATTCATAACTCCACGGCACTACATCTTTCGGCCTACATAATGTTTAGGCCGAAAGATGCGCTAGATATACTTGTTATGCATCGTGCGTATAAGGTGCCCACAGGTTAGACTCTGCTCATTCATACGCAATATTCACCGTTTCATACTAGCATATCTTCCCACCCGGTGCAATTATGCTGGGGCACCTGAATCTATATTTCTCAGGAAGACCAATTAATATGCTTACAATCCTCATAGTAGACGACCAACCTTCTGTGCTCGCCGCCCTCGAGCAATGCTTCGCGCTGGAGCCTGACCTCAGCATCGTAGGCTACGCGGCAGACGGCAACGAAGCCCTGGCTTTAGCCCAGCAATTGCACCCCGACATCGTACTGACCGATATAAAGATGCCTAACATGAACGGCATAGCCGCCACGGTGGCCCTCCGTGCGGTAGCCCCCGAGATAAAAGTGGTAATCCTCACCGTCTACGATAACCCAGCCACCCGCGCCCAGGCCCTGGCAGCAGGCGCAGACGCCTTCGTCGCCAAGCACGACGATGCGGACGTACTCCTGGCCGCCATCCGCGGCGTGGTCACGGCAGGGTGAAGCGAGCGTAAAACGTAAAACGTAAAACGTAAAGAACGGAATTGAAACGCCAAGACGCGAAGACACCAAGGTTTCATGGTTTTAGTTGGTCAAGTTGCCGGTCAACTAACAACTCGGTACTCGGTACTCGGTACTTACGCTCCCACAGTTGCGAATCTCCCCTGGATTTGTTAAGTTAGCATTATCCACAATTGCTCTCTGTCTTTGTGGGAGCTTTGTCATGTATCGGGGAGATAGCATAAATGCGCCGCGTTCTGAATGAAGAGACCACACCTGTCTTGCCTGGCGATGCCTCATCGCAGCGTAGACCTGTCAGCCTCTTGCTTATCGATGAGAACCTGGAACACCCCTTCCTGCAAGACCAACTTACCGGGTCTGCTCGCATTGAAGCCACTCTCACGCAGGCGAAAGACATCACAGAAGCAGTTGGATATCTCTCTAAAGGCGTTTTCCATGCGATATTGCTTGTCGTCACATCTCCGCATCTGACCGACCTTACCCTCCTCCAACTGCACGCTCCTGGCGTCGCCGTCATTGTGCTTTCAAACGTAGCAGACGAAGACCTCTCTATCCAGGCATTACAGGCGGGTGCGCAAGACTTCCTGACCATTGGCGACCTAAACCCTAACTCTCTGGAGCGCTCCATCCTCTTTTCTATCGAGCGCACGCGTGTCGAAAATCCGCTCAGATACACAGAAGAACAATATCGCGCTGTGTTCGCGGCCACCACCGACGGCCTTGTTATAAACGACCTCGACGGCAACGTAGTTGAAGTAAATCCTGCCTTTTGCAGTATGCACGGCTACACTCGCGAAGAGATGATTGCTCTTAGCCCGGCGGAGTTCATCCACCCTAACAGCCATCTTCTCATGGCAGAGTTCTTCGAAACGGTGCGCGCAGGCAAGCGGTTCCACTGCGAGGCGATGGATGTTCGCAAGGACGGCTCTTCATTCCATGTCGAGGTGCACGGCATTGGCTTCACGTACAAGGGTGAGCCGCATGTCCTGGGGCTTGTTCGCGATATTACCGACAGGGTAGAAGCAGCCGCGCACATTCGCATGAAGGAAGAGCAGTACCGCGCCGTCTTCGAGTCGACCAGCGACGGTTTGGCTATCTCCGATCTCGACGCCAACCCTGTTGAGCTTAATCCCGCCTGGTGTAATATGCACGGCTACACCCGCGAAGAGATGATGGCCCTGCCGCCCACGGAATATGTTCACCCGGATAGCTACCCGCTCCTCGCACAATACTACGAGAAGGTCAGGGCGGGCGAACGTTTCCAGTGCGAGGCGGTAGATATCCGAAAAGACGGCAGCCTGTTCCATGTGGAAATTACCGAAAATCCCATCATGTACAACGGGAAGTTGCATACCCTCACCATCCTGCGCGACATCACCGAGAGAGTAAAGGCATTCGAGCTACTTGAGCAGCGCGTAGAGGAGCGCACCCGCGAGCTAACCACGCTGCTTGATGTTTCCAACAAGGTTGCCTCCACCCTCGATCTGAATACTCTGGTACACAGTATTCTTGAACAGCTCAAGCTCGTCGCCAGCTACAGGCGCGCTACGATCGCAATTGAGCAGGGTGAAGGTCTTAGCCCCAGGCTGTTGAACTCGTGGGGCGATATGACCAACGACTCGCCGCCACCAGGGCGCTCCGTGCCGTTCGAGATTTTCGGCCCTATAAGCGAAAGGCTCCTGCGCGGCGAAACGGTTATCGTGCCGGACGTGCTGGCCGACGATCAATATGCTGATATCGTGCGCAGAGCGGTCGCCTGGGCGCTGGAAGGTGAAGACGTCGACCCCTCTGAAACAGTAGAAAGCCGTCTTCTTGCAGAACGCTCTATCATGTATGTGCCGCTCATGCTCAAAGACAATCTGATTGGCGGCCTCACGATTCGCCACAGCGATCCCGGCTACTACACCGAGCGTCACGCTGAACTGGCCATGGCAATCGCCAACCAGGCCGCCATAGCCGTGGAGAACGCCCGCCTTTACGAGCAGGCCCAGGAAACCACGCGCAAAACAGCCGCACTCGCCCAGATCGCCTCACAGGTAGCCTATGGTGGGTCGCTCTACCCCACGCTCGATATCCTTTGCAGGCAAGTGGTTGACGTGACGGGAGCGGTCGCTTCAGCCGTGGTCCTCCGCGATACCGACGAAGAGCAGGCCCGCATGGTAGGCTCATACGGTCTGCCCGAAGAATATCCCACCGCGCTCAATGCGATACTCGCTTCAGGGGTAGATCTGTTGATGCAGGAGGCCTTTGAGGGGCGGCAGACCATAGTCATGCGCGACCTGCGCCGGAAGGTGCTTGATACACCGGAATATAACCCCCTCCACAACATAGTCAAAGACCTCCCGTGGGATGCCGCTGTGGGCGTGCCGATGGTCTACCGGGACACTGTGGTCGGCGTATTGCTCAGCTACCATACCTCCAGCAGCGATATCGGTGATGCAGAGCTAACGTTCCACAGCGTAATTGCCGACCAGGCAGCCGTCGCCGTAGAGAACGCCCGCCTGCTCTCACAGGAGCACGACAAGGCCCGCCTCGAGGAACGACAGCGGCTTGCCCGTGAGTTGCATGACTCAGTCACCCAGGCGCTGTTCAGTATCAACCTCATTGCACGCAGCGCCGAAATGGTCCTGCAGCGCGAAGGAACGCACTCGCCGCAAACCCTGGAGAAATTGGCCGACCTGCGCCAGCTTACCCAGGGCGCGCTCGCCGAAATGCGAGCACTAATATTTGAGCTGCGCCCCGGCGCTCTGGAGGAAGAAGGTCTCTTAGAGGCCATCCGCAAGCACGCCGCGGCTGTCCAGGGTCGTGAGATGCTGCCCGTCGAGGTGGTCGCTGACCTGAGACACGAGATGCCTCGGCTCAAGCCTGCTGCCGAGGAAGCCCTCTACAGGATCACCCAGGAAGCGCTGCACAACGTCGTGAAGCACGCTAAGGCGACAAGAGCCGTGGTCCGTATATCAACCGACGAAGATTCTCTTACCCTTTGTATCAAGGATAACGGCATCGGCTTCGACCGCGCTTCCGTCCCTGCCGGCCACATGGGCCTCGGCACAATGCATCAGCGCGTAGAGCAGTTTGGCGGCGAATACAGCATAGAAAGTACCCCCGGTGGAGGCACAACTATCACAGCGTGTGTGCCCCTCTCCGGCCTGCAGCTATCGAAGTAGTCCCTACTCGCATCTCCGGACAACATAACGATCCACCCCACCGAGTTCTCTCGTTCTCCGGCCATATATCCGTTTGCCCCAATCCTGCGTCAGTGCTGCGAATTCAGACATCCGGCCCATACCCAAATGGGCCAAAAGACGCATGGCTCAGCACTGCCCCGGCGCTATAATCGGGACTGAACTAAACACCGCAAGGTGTTATCCCACTGTAAGACCGTAGCGTGTCCGCCCCGTCTAAGCGCGTTTTCCCTGGAATATTCAACGCGCGTACGCCTTCACAAAAAGGAAGCAAACAAATGATTGAGCAAATTACCATAGAGAAGTTTGAACTAACTCTTGTAGAAATCCGCGCCCTCAGCGAGAAGCTGCATGGTGCCGTCTACACTCCCGGTGATGCCGAATACGAAGCCGCCCGGCTGGTTTGGAACGCCGACATAAACAGGCATCCCGCCCTTATTGTTCGTCCCGCTGACGCTACCGGTGTAGCAGCAGCCGTTACATTCGCCAGAGAAAACGAACTGCCCCTCGCCGTTCGTGGGGGCGGGCATAGTCTGCCCGGCTACGGCGCGTGTGACGGTGGGGTGCTGCTCGATCTGAGCGCACTCAAAGGTATCGAGGTCGACCCTGCTGCTCGCGTGGCGCGTGTGCAGGGTGGTGTGCTCGGCAGAGAACTTGGCAAGGCCACTCTCCCTCACGGGCTTGCGCTGCCGCTCGGCCAGGTTCCCGCGACAGGCGTGGCGGGAGTGTTGCTTGGCGGCGGCATCGGCTGGCTGACCCGCATGTACGGCCTCTCCTGCGACCACCTGCTGTCTGCCGAAGTTGTCACCGCTGACGGACAAATCATCACCGCAAGTGCGTCCGAGCACCCCGACCTGTTCTGGGCGCTGCGCGGCGGCGGCGGCAACTTTGGCATCGTCACGAGCATGGAAGTCAAGTTGCAGCCCGCAGGCATGATACTCGGCGGGATGATAATTCACCCGATGACACAGGCCGCCGACTTCCTCCGCTTCTACCGCGATTTTGCGGCAAACGCCCCCGACGAGCTTGCCACAACGCTTATGTTCGTGTCCATTCCCCCCATACCCGTGATACCCGCGCACCTTCATGGTCAACCCGCTGTAATGACAGGCGTATGCTATGCGGGAGACATCGAGGAAGGCCAGAAGGTGCTTGCTCCGCTCCGTGCGTTTGGCACTCCGCTTGTGG
The DNA here is from genome assembly GCA_039932335.1 of Chloroflexota bacterium. Classification (GTDB taxonomy): domain Bacteria; phylum Chloroflexota; class Chloroflexia; order QHBQ01; family JADMIH01; genus JADMIH01. The sequence continues at coordinate 12,247 of JBDTQH010000028.1, read as the reverse complement.
ATATGATCGCTCCCATGCCGTTCGGCGTTCTGCAAGGAATGGGCGAGGCAGGCGGTGAGCTAGGCCTGAGGCACGATATCCGCTCCGGTTATTTGCAGGAGTTGAGCGATGAGGCTATCGACACCATTGTCGACTCGGTCTTCGAGATGCCCCGACCTTTCTCCGCAACCCACATCATGCACCTGGGTGGTGCTATGTCGCGGGTCGCGCCCGATGCAACCGCGTTCCCCGCCCGTGATGCTCGCTTCCTGTACAACATACTCCCCATCTGGCAAGATGCCTCCCAAGCAGACGCTTCGCGAAGCTGGATGAACGCTTTTGACGATAGGTTGCAGCCGTTCACACACGGTGGCGTCTACGTGAACTTTCTGGGCGACGAAGGCCCCGAGCGCGTGCGAGCCGCCTACGGTCCGAACTATGATTGGCTGGCCACCGTAAAGCAGCAATACGACCCAACCAACCTGTTCCACATAAACTACAACATAGAGCCTATGCTCCCCGGCCAGTAATCACAACACCGACCCCCGGCAACATGAAAGAAGGGCCATCTCATTTGGGAGGTGGCTCTTCTTTCGCTGAATGGTCGCGGACCGCGTTGTCAGTTGTCAGTTGTCAGTAGACGGCTTGTGCCACTTACTCACTTCCCGCAGCACAATGCATACTTAAGAACCTCAGCGCTCTCCGCGCCTCTGCGGTGAATCCGTAATCCTGCCCCCTGATCCCTAACCCCTACGCAGTACGCACTACCCCGACTATGCTATAATCCTTCCATACCGCCCCACATAATCCACCTGGAGGACTATGAATGGCTACATCTCCTGCCGTCCCGTCACCGGCAAACCCGCAGTCAATCATCCTCGAAGCGCCCGCCCTTGAGGAGCGCGTTTCACCCGTCGCCATGTGGTCGTGGGCTTTGTACGACTTCGCCAACACGATCTTCTCGCTGAACATAATCAGCACATATTTCCCGCAGTACATCGTTCGGGACAGAGGGCTAAACGACGCTGTCTACGCCTATCCCCAGTCCTTTGCACTTCTCCTGGTCGCTCTCATCATGCCACTTCTTGGTGCGCTCTCCGACCGTGCGGGACGCCGCCTGCCCTGGCTTGCCGGTTTTACCTTCCTCTGCATCGCGATGACCGTTGTCATGGGCTTCACAGGCGAACTTTGGGTTGTGATAGCCGCCTATATTCTCGCCAGCATAGGCTACCAGACCGCCCTCGTCTTCTACGATGCTCTTCTACCTACCGTAAGCACTACCCTCAACTGGGGCAAGGTCTCCGGCATCGGCGTTGGCCTGGGTTACGTCGGCGCGCTGTTTGGCGGCGCTGTCGTTGCCTTCTGGATAGGCAGCGACAATCCCGACAGCCAGGCAGCCTTTATCCCAACTGCTCTCCTCTTCCTGGTGTTCGCGCTTCCTATCTTCTTCTTCGTACGCGAGCGCGGCAAACCCCAGCCATCCTCCGCAGCACCCACCGAAAAGCTATCATGGCGCAACGCTGTCACCCAGATATGGCGCACAATACAGGATGCCCGGCAGGTTCCCGGTCTCATGCGCTTTCTCGTTGCCAACTTCTTCTACTCCGATGCTCTCAACACCGTAATTATCGCCATGGGTGTATATGCCACGCAGGTTATCGGCTTTGGCAGCGCGTTTACAGTGCTCGCGCCCGCTATCGTAACCGCCGTTATAGGATCATGGCTCTTCGGTCTCATAACAGACCGCATTACCTCCAAGCAAAGCCTTGTCATCAGCCTCTGCCTCTGGATTATCGTGCTCATCGCGGCCATCTTCACCACCGATAAGTTCATCTTCCAGTGGGTAATCGCCACCCTGGCAGGTGTGGCTCTCGGCAGCACCTGGACCGCCGCCCGCACAATGATGGTCGAGCTAAGCCCGCCTGCCAAGCTGGGCGAATTCATGGGCATCTATAACCTCACCGGCAAGTTCTCGGCGGTGCTTGGCCCCGCCCTCTGGGGCACCATCCTCTTCGTGCTCGATCCCAAAGTCCACGGCTACTTCTCCTATCAGGTAGGCATCGCCACCCTCCTGCTAATGGTCATAGTCGGCCTGGCAATCCACCTCACCACGCCCAACATCCGCCGCGTCAAGCAAGCATAGGGCGGTGGTATTGCGTACTCCGTACTGCGTACGACCGTTGTCAGTTGTCAGTTGTCAGTTGGCCGAGACCGCCGACCGCATTGTCAGTTGTTAGCTGACGGCATGTGTCGCATACTCGCTTGCCACAGCACCCGTCAAACCTTAAAGACCTCTGCGTAACTCAGCGCCCTCTGCGCCTCTGCGGTGAATCCGTAATATAACTGACAACGCCGTCTGCCGTCTGCCATCCGCCGCCCCGGATGATATACTGGTAGTATGATTGCTGAAAAACCAACCGGCGAGAGAGCGCAGGCTTCCCGACCAACGGGAACCACTCCTATCGAGATTTACCGCGAGCGTGCTGCCCGCTTTAAACGCGACTTCGACCTTCAGACCGAGCGCTGGAACCGCATCGGCAACATCCGCCTCGTGACGTTCCTTGCGGCGGTGGTGGCGCTCATCTGGGGCTTAGTGCAAGCGATTACGCTGCTCTGGGTAGCAGGCATCGCTCTCCTCATAGGCTTCTTCGTACTCGTCTGGTATCACAACCAGGTTGGACGTGTCCGAAGACGCGATGAAGAACTCTTCAAGATGAACGATGAAGCCCTAATGCGTGTGGAGCGGCGCTGGGACGACCTGCCCCTTCGCCATAAAGTGCGCGCCGAACCCGGCGACCCCTACGCGGGCGACCTCGACATCTTCGGCAAGGCATCCCTGATGCACCTTCTGGAGACCGTCGGCACGTTTATGGGCGAGTCCACCCTTGCGAGGTGGCTCCAAACCCCAGCCCCGCCCGAAAGAGTGCGCGACCGCCAATCCGCCGTGACGGAGCTTGCCCCCCTCATTGACCTGCGCGATGAGCTAACTCTGCGCGGCAGGCTTATGGGCGACGAGAAGCCCGACCCCGCGCCCTTCCTCTCCTGGGCCGAATCCAAGCCCTGGCTGGCGCAGCGCAAGTGGCTGCCCTGGACATCAGTGGCAAGCGTCTTCCTGCTCTGGGCGCTGGCCTTTGCCCAACTCTTCGGCCTTATCAACTATCCCTTCTGGTTCCTTGTAGCAGCGGTCAACTTCATCTTTGCAATGACCACAGGCCGCCAGATCTACGGAACCATATCCAAAGCTAGCGCGGGTGAACAGGGCTTCAAGCACTATGCCAATTCGTTCGAGCTGCTCTCGGACGCAAAGTTTCAATCGCACGAGATGGCGCGGTTGCAATCTGCCCTCACGGTCGAAGGCGTACCCGCCCATGGCGCGCTCAGGCGGCTGCACCGCATTACCACGTTCAGCATCCCTATGGGATCGCAGTTATATTTTCCTATCCAGGCACTGACCCTCTGGGATGTCCACCTTTTGGGCGCGGTCGAGCGCTGGCAGCGCGAGAACGGCAAGTATGCCCGCCGCTGGCTGGAAACTCTGGGCGAAGCCGAAGCCCTGGCAGCCCTGGGCGGACTATCCCATGCCAATCCCGACTGGGCCTTCCCGTCGGTCGAGCACGAAGCCGACCGCTTGCAAGCGGTAGATCTGGGCCATCCCCTGCTTGGCGATGAGCGCGTCACTAATAGCGTAGAAGTCGGCCCGCCCGGCACATTCCTGCTGGTTACAGGCTCCAATATGTCGGGCAAGAGCACGCTGCTGCGGGCCATGGGCGTCAATGTAGTGCTGGCGCAGGCGGGCGGCCCTGTTTGTGCCGGTACCATGCAAATGCCGCCTCTTGCCCTCTGGTCGAGCATGAGGGTGGAAGACTCGCTGGCGCGCGGCGTCTCCTACTTTATGGCAGAATTGCAGCGGCTGAAGCAGGTGGTAGATGCGGCGCGGACGGTACACTCTAAAGGCGATATGCGCCTCTTCTATCTGCTGGACGAAATCCTACAGGGCACTAACACATCTGAACGGCAAATCGCGGCGAGGCAAGTCATAATGTACCTGGTCAAGCAGGGTGCCCTCGGAGCGGTATCTACCCACGACCTCACGTTGGCCGAGATACCCCAGATAGCCGAGGCCGCCCGCCTGGTGCACTTCACGGAAACCATCCACGACTCGGCAACCGGCCCTCAAATGACCTTCGATTACAAGCTGCGTCCCGGCCTCGCAACCTCCACCAACGCCCTCAAGCTAATGGAGATCGTTGGCCTCGACTTCGATGATTAGTGCGTAGTGCGTACTCCGTACTGCGTGGTTGTCAGTTGTCAGTTGACGGCAGCAGACGGCAGATCGGTCACGGCTGCCAGCGGCATCTGACAACGGACAACTGACCCCGCGATCTGCGCTCTGCGGCCATATGCAGTCCACTGCGTATCCGGCAAGCTTGCGTCTCCTGCGCCCTCACGGTGGTGTCATTCTGAGTGCATCGCTAACAAAATAATGTCAGTGCCGCCGCCTCCCCTCCCCTTTGTCATTCTGAACAGAGGGAAGAATCTCGTCCCATTCTTTTCTCTTGGATTGATATAAAGGGAACATCATCTTGCTTTGCGAGATTCTTCGCTACGCTCAGAATGACACTGCCCGGTGGGGCGCTCGTATATGACACTTCTTTGTTAGCGAAGTATTCAGAATGGCATGGAGGAAAGTGGACGCTTGCGCCGTAACAGTGTGCAAGGGATGTTGCTACTTCACCCGTTCCTCTTCAGCACCGAAAAGAATATCCCAACCTCCTTACGAAGATTGAGATATTCTTACACAGTGGCAACTCCTCAGCAAGCGCCGCTAGCAACTGACAACTGACAACTGACAACTGGCAACTACTTACGGAATCACATGCACGAACCCGCGCATATACGGGTGAGGCTCGCAGAAGTATTCGTGGTCGCCTACCGCGTTGAATGTGACGTCAACGAACTGATTCCGCTGGATGTGCCCCGTATTGAAGCTGGCATCAACAGCCGTTGCCGTGTGATAGTCCAGGTCGCGATTGACAAAGCGTACCGTTGTGCCTACATGGATAGTGATATCCGCGGGGTGGTAGGCGAACTCCTCTATCTTCACCTGCACAGGCACGACACAGTCAGGGAAGAACGTATTGCTGACAATCTTGCTCAATTGTCCCCTTGTGGCGCTGCTGTTCGGCCGGAAGTACGGCCTGTTATTCGGGCCGACACACGGCTCGGTAGCCCCACCGCACGGGTAGCCCGACATAACGCCCGGCCTGTTGAGTATCAGCCGCTCTACAAAGAGATAGAATGTGCTTCCCGGCGGCACATCCTCGAAGGTCTGCACAGGTGTCATCACATCGTCATCGAAGCCCGCTGCATTCGACACAATCTTGGCAATCTGCCCGCGTGTGGCGTTTTCGCTGGGTCGGAAGTAAGGCCTGTCGCCAGGTGCGATACACGGCTCCGGACTGCCGCAAGGATACCCCGCCATGATGTTGTAGAACGCCAGACGCTCGATATAAAGATAGAAAGTTGAGCCTGGCACAACATCCTCAAAGGTCTGTGTGCCTTCCATCGGCATGAAATCATAGCCGCCCGCATTGGACACAATCTTGGCTATCTGCCCGCGCGTGACGTTATTACCCGGCCTGAAGTAAGGCTCGCCCGTTCCACCGCCGACGCAAGGCTCACCGGGACCACCGCAAGGGTAGCCATTCAGGATGCCCTGGCAGGCGAGACACTTCACGAAGGGGTAGAACGTGTTGCCGGGCAGCACATCCTGGAACTCCAGCGTGCACGCCGTAGCGGTTGGTATAACCGTAGAAGTAGCAGGCGCGGCCGTGTCGGTTGGCTGCACCGTGTTTGTTTGGGTCGGTACGGGCGTAGCGGTATTGCCTCCCGGCGTCTGTGTAGGTGCCGTAGTGGCTGTGTCGGTCGGCGACGGAGGCACTGTTGTATTAGTGGCCGAAGGCATTGGCATTAGCGTATTTGTAGCCGTAGCCGTAGTCGTGGCCGTAGCCGTGGCACCGCCGGGCACCGTTATTTTCTTCAGTATTCCTGTCGTATAACCGCCGCCCTCCATGTAGTAAAACGCGCCGTCCGGTCCTGTAACGATATCCATATTGCAGGTGACACCGCTAACGGTCGCTACGTTGGTAGCCACAGTCCGGTCGGCGCTCAGATAGAAGTGCCGGAGCGCGCCGTTGCTATAGGTACACATGAACAGGTCGTTCTGCCACGTCGGCACAAGAGTGCCCGTATAGACCTCGACGCCCGTAGGAGCCTGGCAACACTGGCTGCTCGGCAGATACCAGAGCGGTGGGATTGTATTGTAAAGTGGGTCCGGGTTAGCATCATCACACGGGTAACCGGCCCGCCAGCCGTAGTTATTGCCGCCCTGGATGCGGTTCATCTCATCATCACAATTTGGCCCATTTTCACTGGCGAATATTCGTGGCCATGGGGCGGGAGCCGTCAGTGGGTCGATAGCGAAGTCAAACGTGTTACGAACGCCCTTAGCGAATAAAGAAGGGAGAGGAGCCGTCCCCGTAAAGACCGGATTGTCGGCAGGCATGCTGCCATCGCTGTTGATGCGGTGTATCTTGCCGTTCGTCACAGCTACGTTCTGCGAGTTGGCGGCGTTGGCGTTATCCCCTACGGAAATGTAGAGCTTGCCGTCCTGGCCAAAGTGAATATTGCCGCCGTTGTGGTTACCGGCGCTCTGGCATGAGAAGAATATCCTGGTGGGATTGCTGCCCACACCATTATTCTCCACAAAGCGCACAACGCGGTTTTCCGTACCGCCGCTGCACGTTGGCTCTGAAGATGAAGATGCCGTGTAGTAGACATAAATATAGTGGCTACTGGCAAAGTCGGGATCAAGGGTGATACCCAGCAACCCTCGTTCGCTCGACGAGCTTACGCTGAAATTGATGACCGGGACTGCTTGCAGCACGCCGTTCGCGAAGAGGCGCACATTGCCCGTTACCTTCTCCGTATAAAAGAGCCTGCCGCTCTGGTCGAACACCATCGCGATAGGGTTGTTCATATTAGGCAATACAGTGGTGATTACCGCGCCTGGCGGCAGACTCTCGGTAGTAGTGGGCACTACAAGCATCGCAGAAGCAGACGGTGTTGCACCGGAAACCTGCACCGCACTGATCGCCAGCAATATCAGTGCTGCAAACGAAAAGATACCGAACGCCGCGAACAAACGTGTTGCCAAAGACCTGGGGCTATGTGTCATCAACTAAACTCCTTGGTGTGTAACCGCCTCATATCTCATACCGAGCAGAAGCGAGCGTTTCCCTTTAGAACATGAAGCTGCAAAAAGTCTCCGCCCAGTGTAGCAGCCATAACGCTCCGAGCGCAAGTCTTAGGACCGGGGTAACTGTTCACACTTGGGGTGGAGCAACCTTACATTCGGGTAAGCCAAGGCCCTCCCCCGGCCCCTCCCAAGCGTGGGAGGGGAGTCGAAAAAGAAGAGAGAAGGGTTAGGGGACACCCCTAATACCCCGTCATGGGCTTTGCCCCTGCACCCCCACTACCCTAATCTGAACACTTACGGACCGGGGTGCGTACTGCGTACTCCGTAGTTGTCAGTTGACCGCCGACTCCACACCGCCGTCTACTGACAACTGACAACTGACCCCTGACTACTCCGTTCAAGGTATAATACCTCATGCGTATTGCCCTGCTCGCGCCGTTCGGATTGCAACCAAAGGCCACCGTGTCTGCGCGCATGGTCCCGATGGCGGAGGCTCTGGCTCGGCGCGGACACATGGTGCGCATCGTAATCCCACCGTGGGACGATCCTTCAGCCCGCTCCGCACAGGAAACAAGTGTCGCCGCTGTCTTGTCGGCTGGAAGCAGCGCAGAGGATGTGGCAGGCGTGCACACTGTCGCATTGCGCTTGCCGCGCCGCCTCCCCAACAGCATCGCGCTCACCTACGGTCTTGTGCGCCAGGCTCTCAGCCCAACCACCCGCGCGGCTGCCCCGTTTGAGGACGATATGGAGCGGCGTGCTATTCGAACTCTCACCACATTTCGCGCCGAGGTGGTTCACGTCTTCAAGCCAATCGGCTACAGTGGCCTCGCGGGATTTGCTCTCAGCGCGCTGCGCGTTCCGTGGGTGCTCGACGTGGACGATTGGGAGGGTCCGGGCGGCTTCTCCGACGTCAACCCATACTCCCTACCTGAGCGCGCCGCAGTCACCCTCATGGAGTCGCTCCTGCCGCGCATGGCAAGAGCCATCACCGCCGCCAGCCGTACTCTCGAAGCTCGCGCATGGAACATGGGTATCCCGCGCAGGCGCGTCGGCTACATGCCCAACGGCGTCTGGCGCGACCGCTATCTCTCCTGGTCGGCATACTCGCGGAGCGCCCTCCCACTCTCCACCGAGCGCCACGGCCTGCTCTCCCTGGTACGTCAGCAGCACGGCCTCTCGGAAGGCCCTGTAATCCTGCTCTACACCCGATTCGCTGAGTTCCCTTACAGGTGGCCGCTGGAAGTGCTCAGGCGTGTGCTGGCCGACCACCCTACCGCCAGCCTCCTCGTAGTTGGCAATGGCTTCTTCAAGGAAGAGGAAAAAGTGCGTGCCGACGCAGCCGCGATGGGTCTCGCTGACCGTGTTGTCATCACAGGCCGCCTGCCTGAGGCCGAACTACCCTCCTATCTCTCCCTGGCTGATGTAGCCATCTACCCTATGGCCGATACACTTCTCAACCGCGCCAAAAGCCCGGTCAAAGTAATCGAGCCAATGCTCCTCGGCCTCCCTATCGTGGCCCACAGGGTCGGCCAGGCAGCCGAGTTCATAGGCGACACAGGCATACTGGTAGAGCCCGGCAACCTCACCGAGATGGCCCGCGCCGTATCTGCTCTCGTCAACGACCCCGCTCGCCGCGCACGTCTCGGAGCCTTGGCCGAGCAGCGTGTCTGGAGCCATTTCAACTGGGAACGTCTAAGCCAGGTCGCCGAGCGTATGTATAACACAGCCCTCAGCTGACACCCTGCCATTGACCACCGTAATAATGGTATCATTATTTATTATTACACTATGTAGCATCTAGAAAGGCCCTCGTTCACAATGTCTGTCCGTCGCATCACCCTGAGCCTTCTTATTCTGCTCACTTCACTTGTTCTGCCTGCCGCCACCTCCGCACCTGCCCAATCTGCCGCCGATTTCGTGACGGTGCAGGGCAAACAGCTTATCTATAAAGGCCAGCCCATCAAGCTCAAGGGCATCAACTTCTATCCCAAAGACCAACCCTGGGCCGACATGTGGACCCAGTGGAACGGCCAGGACGCCCGCCGCGATCTTTCTCGCGCCTCCGAAATCGGCATCAACACGGTGCGCGTGCTTGTTCCCTACAAGCCGCAGAACGGCTGGACCAAAAAGGACACGGGCGCAGTAGACCCCGTATACCTCAACGAACTCCAGCAGTTCGTTCAGATGGCGGGCGAGTTGCAGATGAAAGTCATCATCGCCCTCTTCGACTTCTACGATCCGGGCACCGATCCCCTGCCTCCTGCCGAAGTTGAGGCCCGCAATAACCTCTATCTACAGGGCATCGTCCCGACCTTTGCCAACGACGACCGCGTGCTCGCATGGGATCTCCATAACGAGCCTGATCAGTACGAAAGCTGGCGCGACGATAATAAGCAAGCCGACTTTATCGCGTGGATGGACCGTGTCGCCGCCGAAATCCGCCGCCTTGACCATAACCACCTTGTTACGGTCGGCATGTCTGCCTATAACAGCCTCTTCATAGCCGACAATACGGGCCAACCCTACCCCGATGAGCCTGCACGCGGGCGCGTGGCCGCCGACATAAGCGACTTCCTGAGCTTCCACAGCTACAATGCAGGCAATATCGACTGGCAAATCAACTATATCGAGGCCCACTCACAGAAGCCCATCGTCCTGCAAGAAACAGGCTGGCCTTCCGGTCCTCCGTGCACAGAGCCTGAATACACAGAAGAGCAGCAAACCCTCCTCTATAAACTGATGCTCGAAGGCGCGCAGGCGCACGACCTGGCGGGTGTGCTCAACTGGCAGCTATGGGACTTCCAGCCGGGCGCATCTATGGGCGCGGGGCGTGAATCACATGAGGATTTCTTTGGCCTCCTGCGCCGCGACGGCACCTGGAAGCCCGCCATGCAACTCTTCCGCGACGGCTGGCCCGGCCCCACATCGAGCGCGACCGCTCCTCTGCTCCCCAGCCAGGTGACCAGCAACCTGCCCCTGACTGTGCAGCCGAAGCGCCCTGCTCCTACCGACCCCAACTACGTGCCACCTATCTACTTCCCCGAAACGGGCCACTATATCAACGGCGTCTTTCAGAACTACTGGACACGCTTTGGCGGCCTCGAAATCTTCGGATATCCACTCACCGAGCAGCGCTTAGAGGGCAACTACTGGGTGCAATACTTCGAGCGTGCCCGCTTTGAGTTCCACCCCGAATACCAGAAGAAAGACCCCAACTGGGGCCAGCTGGATAAGGTAGCCCGCCTCAGGCTGCAGATCCAGCTAAGTTTGCTCGGCGCTGACCTCGTTTCACAGCGCACCGCTAAGCAGGGCTACCCCGCTATCGAGCCTTCGGCACTGACGCCCGGCGCAACTTTCTTCCCTGAGACAGGCCACAGCATTTCGGGCAGGTTGGGCGAATACTGGCAGCAGCACAACGGCCTTATCAACTTCGGCTACCCTCTCTCCGAGCCTCTTCTGGAGACAAGCCCTCTCGATGGCAAGCAATACACCATCCAGTATTTCGAGCGCACGCGCCTGGAACTGCACCCTGAAAACGCAGGTACGGCATACGAGGTGCTTCTCGGCCAGATGGGTCGCGAATTGCTCCAGAGCAAGGGCTGCCGCTAATCCACGCCAAAAGCAAAGCAGCCTCGCATATGAAGGGGCTGCTTTGCTGCACTTTCTTTGGAGGTTACTTGGCCGTAGCCTCTGTAAGACCTTTCGCGGTGGGATTAGTGTGATGGCGGGTGATTTCGTGGGCGTCTTCTCCACTGTGCCCGCATGGGTCCACATGTACGGTTATGGTAGACAATCGCGGCTGGCCCTCGAATAGCGCGTGCCTGACGTTCTCCGCGATGCGGTGACTATCGCGTGTGGATAGGTCTTCGTCAACCGTTATATGCAACTCGGCCTGTAGCTTGTGCCCCAGCCACCTGACGCGCACCTCATGCACTTCCTGCGCGCCCTCCACGCCCGCCGCCATCTTCTCGATGCTATCCACCAGAGCCGGGTCAACTCCATCCATAATGCGGTGCCACATGGTCACAGCCGTGTCACGCACAATAAACAGAATGGCAATCGTTATCAGGACGCCGATAATCGGGTCGGCCAGTGGAAATCCGGCGATGCTTCCAATCGCCCCGAACAGCACAGCCAGCGAGGTTAGACCATCAATGCGAGCGTGCTGTCCATCAGCCACAAGCGCAGCCGAGCCGATCTCGTTGCCAACTTTTATGCGGAATACGGCCACGGCCTCGTTGCCCAGGAAGCCGACGATAGCGGCTATTATAACCCAGCCCACGTTGCTGATCGGAGTGGGGTTTACGATCTTCTGGTAACTCTCATAGCCCGCCACGATTGCGCTTAGGGCGATCATCAGCACTATTATGATGCCTGCCACGTCCTCTGCCCTGCCGTAGCCGTATGTGTAGCGGCGGTTGGCGGCCTTCCTGCCCAGCACAAAAGCGATCCAGAGCGGCACAGCCGTAAGCGCATCGGAGAAGTTGTGAATAGTGTCGGCGAGCAGCGCAACACTGCCGCTGATTAGCACAATCACTACCTGGAAGATGGCGGTCGCCCCCAGACCCACCAGCGACACCTTGAGCGCCCAGATACCCCTGTCGCTCGTCTCCATGGCGCGGTCCACATTCACTTCACTATGACTGTGCCCATGAAAGACCGGGATTGCTTCCCGCAGCCAGCCTAACGGCCCTTGATCGTGATCGTTGTCATCGTGGCCGCTATGGTCGTGCTCCTCATGAGTATCATAATGGCCTTCATGCTCGTCATGGCTGTGGGACTGCTCTACCGAGTCATGGTTATGCTGCTCTTCCATCTGCATCCCATCCTTTGCCTAACAGTGGAAGCGTCCCCGCATCCACCACCTGGAAATGCGATTTTATCACTCAAGTAGCACACATAGCAATCATACTGCCCCGACGGCAGACGGCAGACCGCCGACCGCCATAATGCTGACACCTGACACCTGACACCTGACACCTGACACCTGACACCTGACACCTGACACCT